>NZ_PYTW01000003.1:0-500897 GCF_003028435.1 Serratia sp. Nf2
GCACACCGACGCCGATACAGGAAGCCGCCAGGCCGGCGACGAACAGCGCACCCGCCGCCACCGCGCCTGCGGCGGCGATCAGGCCGCCGACAAGGGTGCCGGCAATCATGCCGGCCAGGGCATGGGAGTGCCCGATGGTATCGCCGACGCGGGCCGCTTCGGTCATCGTAAGGTCCTTTTACGTGAAGAGTTCATCGTTATGCCGCCCGGTAGCTGTTCAGCACCTGCAACAGCAGGGCGTCGTCTTGCGGCGTCAGCTTGCGCGCCATCGCCAGGGTGAACACAAGCACCCGGCCTTCCGCCAGCGCGAACACCGCCTGGTTTTGCCAGATGCGCTTGCCGTCGCGCAGGTAGCTGGCGCGCACCCATTCACCGGCGGTTAATCCATCGCCCAGCGTCGCCGGCTCGCGGCTTTTGAACGCCCAGCCTTTCAGCCCCTGCGCCAGCGCATCGAGCTGGCGGGTGACGTAGCCTTCCAGGTTCTCCGCCGGCTGCAGCGCATCGCGGGAAATATTGATTGAGGGGGAAACATCATCGCCGGCCAACAGCACGTTGACGGTGCGATCGGCATAGCCTTCCGGCAAAGCGACGCTGCCTTCGCTGAAAGCGCAGCGGGATAAAGCGGACATGCGAGGATCCTTTTGCATAAATAATGCTTAAGCATCGCATAACTTAGCCTTGAAATAAAACCATCAGGCACCGCCAATGTTGCGCGGCGTGACCGCGTTCACTGTGTACAAGGCCGTGGCCGGAACCTTGCCCGGGATCGGGCCGTAACATTACAGAATTATCTGAAACCATCGGCGCGCCGACGCCCTGATTATGGCTATACTCGGCTATCGCCCTTTTCAGGAGATCAGGATGCTGAGATTCACCCGTAGCGCGCTGCTGTGCACCACGCTGGCCGCGTTCCCCGCCGCCGCCGAAACGCCGAAGTTCGGCCCGGAGCTGCAGGGTTTTCACTACCCTTACCCGTTACAGCAGTTCAGCTTCACCTCGCAGGGGCAGCCGTTAAAAATGGCCTATATGGACGTGCCGCCGGAAGGCACCGCCAATGGCCGCACCGCGCTGTTGCTGCACGGTAAAAACTTCTGCGCCGCCACCTGGCAGGACACCATCAAGGCACTGAGCAAGGCCGGCTACCGCGTCATCGCACCGGATCAAATCGGCTTTTGCTCCTCCACCAAACCGGCGCATTACCAGTACAGCTTCCAGCAGCTGGCGCAAAATACCCACGGCCTGCTGCAGAATCTGAACATCAGCAAGGCCATCGTCATCGGGCACTCCACCGGCGGCATGCTGGCCACGCGCTACAGCCTGATGTATCCGCAGGCAGTGGAGCAACTGGTCATGGTCAACCCGATCGGCCTCGAGGACTGGAAGGCCAAAGGCGTGCCGTGGCGCAGCGTCGATCAATGGTTCAAGCGCGAGCTGAACACCACCGCCGAGGGCATCCGCAACTATGAGCAGCGCACCTACTACGGCGGCCGCTGGAAGCCGGAGTACGATCGCTGGGTGGATATGCTGGCCGGGCTGAACAACGGGCCGGGCCATCGCCTGGTGGCGTGGAACTCGGCGCTGATCTACGACATGATCTTCACCCAGCCGGTGTATTACGAGTTCAAGGATCTGCAAACCCCCACCACGCTGATGATCGGCACCGCCGACACCACCGCCATCGGCAGCGATATCGCCCCGCCGGCGGTCAAGGCCAAAATCGGGCATTACGCGGAGCTGGGCAAACAGGCGGCGAAACTGATCCCGCACGCCACGCTGATCGAGTTCGCCGGGCTGGGCCATGCGCCGCAAATAGAGGAGCCGGCGCGTTTCCATCAGGCACTGCTCAAGGCGCTGCAGCCCTGAGCGGCCGGTTGGCGCAGCCGCCGCGCGGCGGCTAAACTTTCAGCTGGCACTCAACGGCAGGAGACAGCCATGCGACAGATTATTGCCAGCGCCTTCGTCAGCCTCGACGGCGTGATGCAGGCGCCGGGCGGGCAGGACGAAGACCGCAGCGGCGGCTTTCGCTTCGGCGGCTGGACCGCGCCTTACTGGGATGACGCCATTGCGGAAACGATGGGCGATCTTTTCTCGACGCCGTTCGATCTGCTGCTGGGGCGGCGCACCTACGACATTTTCGCCGGCTACTGGCCGCAGATCACCGACGAGGCCGATCCGTTTTCCGCCGACATCGCCCGCGTGTTCAATCAGGCCACCAAGTACGTCGCCACCCACCACGGCGAGACGCTGGCGTGGGAAAACAGCCAGTGGCTGGGGCGGGACATCCTCGCCCGGCTGCGCGAGCTGAAGCGCACCCAAGGGCCGGTGCTGCTGGTGCAGGGCAGCAGCACGCTGATGCAACAGCTGCTGGCTAACGATCTGGTGGACGAACTGCGCCTGCTCACCTACCCGGTGCTGCTTGGCGGCGGCAAGCGGCTGTTCGATGACAACGCGGCGCCGGCGGCCTTCACGCTAGCCCACTCGGTGGTCTCGCCCGGCGGCGTGATCGTGGCCCACTACCGCCGCGCCGGCGCGGTGACGACCGGCTCCTTCGTGGCGGAAAACGCGGCGGCGGCCCAGCCGTAAAAAAAGGGCCGTTCGGCCCTTTTCTCTTTCCCCTTCATTGCCCTCAGGCAAACAAGATATCGCTCTGCTCCACCTGCCCGACCACGTGGATCTTGAAGTCGGCGGCATAGCTGTTGCTCTGGGTGTTCATCAGCAGATCGGTGGTGCCGTTGAAGGCGTCGAAGTTGAGCTGGATCTCGCCCTTCTGGCCGCTGAAGGCGCTGCCGCTGTCGATAAAGCGCAGCTCGCTCAGGCTGTTGTTGAAACGCAGGCCGGAGAGATCGATCTTGTCGATGCCGTGCTCGAAGTCTTCAATCACGTCGAACGCCGCCACCGTGGACTCTTTGGCATTGAGATAGACGAAATAGTCGGTGAAGTTGTTGGCATCTTTGCCGCCCCACAGATGATCCGCCCCCAGGCCGCCGTACAGGATGTCGGAACCGGCGTTGCCCGCCAGCAGGTTGTCCTGATCGTTGCCGATGATCACATCACGCCCGCTGCCGCCGATGGCGTTCTCGATGATCGCCCCGCGCGCGATGGCGACGTTCTGCGTGCCGCCGCCGACGCTGGAGAACGCCCCGTCGTTCAGGTTGATCATCTGCTGCTGGCTGTAGCCGGAGAAGTCCAGCGTGTCGTTGCCGCCGGCGTCCCACACCGCGAAGTTGACCGGTTTGCCGTTGTCCGCCGTGGCGGTCAGGAAATCGCGCCCGGTGTTGGAGTTGAAGCCGTACACCGTGTCGCCGGTGCGGGTGCTCATATTGGCGCCGTACAATTTTTGGATCGCGGCGATATCATCCACCATCGGGCCATAGCCATACATCCCTTTGGTGTCGGCGCCGGTGTAACCGGCGTTGAAATAGCTCATGATCGAGTATTGCAACGAATCCTGATAGTAAGCCGCGTCGTTCTGGTAGCTCGGATTGCCCAACGAGGCATCATAAGATCCCGGGTGCGCCAGCCCCAGGGCATGCCCCAGCTCGTGGGTGAAGGTCTGGCTGCTGAAGTCGCCGCTAACCGGCGCCTGATGGGTGGCGAAGTTTTTGTTGAACCACACCGTGCCGGCAAAGGCGTTATCGCTACCCGGTTTGGAACTCGGCGGGTAATAGGCGTACGCGTTGATGGCATTCGGGCCGCTGCCCTCAGCGGCGCTGCCGTCGGCGCGCTGGGTGAAATACGCGAAGGTGATGTCCGCGCGGTGGTTAATATCGGTGGATGCCGTTTCGGTAAAGGTCACGTTCGCCACGTCGGCCCACGCCTGCATCGATTTCAGCGCCTGTGCCTGCGCCGCCTGAGTCAGCGGTTGCAGCCCTTTGTCACCGTCACCGGTCTGGCCGATGCGGTTCAGTGCGCTCTGCGTCAGGAAGGAATAGGTCAGCGCCACCGGCTGGTGATACACCTGATCGCCGTTGTGCGTCAGGCCCGGCCGCGTCAGCTGATCGGCGGCGCGATCGAAGCTGAAGTTATCGCGGATTTTACCCAGGTTGTTGATGGCTGCCCCGCCGCGCTGGTTGCTGTACAGGTTGGCGTTGTCCAGCGTAAACAGCGCGCCGTAGCCCAATCCGTCATAGCGGCTGCCGGGCTGGTGATAGTAAAACTGATAGTTATGATCGTTGGGGGATGTGGCGGACAGGCTGGTGAACTCATCATCATCTTGCAAAATGTCGTTGTGGCGACTGCTCATTGCATTCTCCTTTTACACAGTAGGAATCCACTCGCTTTGTAAGACTATTCATCAGTCGTTCTAATCTAAGCCAAGGCTTAGGATTGACCAGTATAGTAATTAACCCCGACGGCGCGACCCGACGCCGCCGTGCATCATCGCGCCGGGCGTTAAGACGGAAATAATCATAACGAGTTGTATTAGCGCAGTATTAATGAGAAAGATAAGCGTATCGGCGGGCTAATGACTCGTCTTTTTGAACATGTTATCGCCGGTTAGATCAGAATAATCGAGGATTAAAAAACCTAATCCTTGCCTCATCATCCCGCAGGGAACATGCTAAGGTGTGAATGGACAGCCGAAAGGAGTGACCCGATGCCAACCCATTTCCTTATGCGCGCCTTGCGCCGCGCCAGCCTGACAGGAGTCGTTATGAGCGTATTGTGCAGCAGTGCCCTGGGCAGTTCACTGCCGTTGCTGGAACCCGCCGCGCTGAAGGGCGACTGGCAGCTCGCCGCCATCGGAGACGGTAAAACCGTCTGCGAGGTGCAGCTGAGCGACGAGGTGGTGGCCAACACCAACGCCTTCCGCTTCAGCGCCTCCGCCCAGTGCCTGCAACCGCTGGCGCTGCAAACATTGCCGGTCGCCTGGCGGCCGACGCCGGACGGCATGACGCTGACCGACGCCGAAGGCAGCATGGTGGCGTTTCTGGCCCTGACCGCGCCGAAGCGCTATGAGCTGATCGATCGCGGCGGCCCTTCGCGCTTTATGCTGATCCCGCGCTAATCCCTCAGGCGAACAGCAAGCCGAGCAGCGCGCCGCCCGCCAGCACCCACAGCGGATGGAGGCGCTTGCTCATGCTCAGCCCCGTCGCCAGCGCCACGATCGCCGCCAGCCGCCAGCTGGGTGCGGAGGCCTCGGCGATCAAGATGCCGCTGGCCGCCACCAGCCCCACGGTCAGCGGCACCAGCCCGGCCTGCACGATGCGGCGCCACGGGCGATCCTTAAAGCGCCGCCAGGCGCCCATCACCAGCAGCGTGACGATGGAAGACGGCCCGAACTTGGCGACTGAAGAAACCAGCAGCCCCGCCCAGCCGGCCACATGCCAGCCGACCAGCGGCACGATCATCATGTTCGGCCCCGGCGCGGCCTGCGCCATGGCGAACAGCGCGCTGAACTCCTGGGCGCTCATCCATTGATGCACCTCCACCACCTGCCGCTGCATTTCCGGCAGAATGGTCATGCCGCCGCCAAACGCCAGCAAAGAGAGCTCGGTGAAGATCAGCGCCAGCGCTATCAAAACCCCGCTCATGACGGCCACCGCCACATCAGCAGAATGCTCAGCGGCGCCAGTACCAACATGGTCGGCAACAGCGGCAGGCGCAGCCAGGCGATGGCGATCAAGGCCAGCGCGACGATCGCCAACGCCGGCCATTTACCGCGCAGCGGCAGCAGCATCTTGATCCCGGTCGACAGCAGCAGCCCGGCGGCGGCGGCGGCCAGCCCGGCGAACACATGCTGCACATGCGGATCGTTTTGGAAGCGGGCGTAGACCACGCCCAGTCCCACCACGATCGCCGTCGGCGCGCTGATGAGGCCCAGCAAGGCGCACAGCGCGCCGCGCAGCCCGCGAAACTCCATCCCCACCGCCACCGACAGGTTGATCACATTGCCGCCGGGCAGGAACTGGCACAGCCCGAGCAGCTCGGTGAACTGTTCGCCGCTCAACCAGCGCCGGCGCTCTACCAGCATGCTGCGCGCCAGCGGCAGCACGCCGCCGAAGCCAATCAGCCCCAGCCACAGAAAGCCCACAAACAGCTCCGCATTGCCCGGCGCTGCCGCCGGGTGCGGTTTTAACGTATTGATATCTGACATGTCATTGCCGTTCCACATCGCTTGTTTTGATGTCTGGTATCATGCGCGTCGCCGTGCCATGATGTCTAATGCATTCCGGAACAACTAAAGATACCTTTGAGGTATGGCCATGATCGAACTGCGTCGCCTGCGGGCGTTCGTCACCGTGGTGGAAGAAGGCAACATCACCCGCGCCGCCGAGCGGCTGTTTATCCAGCAGCCGCCGCTCACCCGCCTGCTGCAGGGGCTGGAAGATGAACTGGGCGTAACCTTGTTGCAGCGCCTGCCGCGCGGCGTGCGCGTCACCGAAGCGGGCGGCGTGCTGTTCGAAGAGGCCCGCGCCCTGCTGGCGCGCGCCGAACGCCTGCGCGAAGCGGTGCAGCGCGCCGCTCGCGGCGAGCAAGGGCACATCGCCATCGGCTTCACCAGCTCCGCCGCGCTGCACCCGTTCGTGCCCAACCTGCTGCGCCGCTACCGCGACATCCTGCCGGGCATCACCACCCAGTTGGAAGAAGCCGGCAGCGGCGAACTGATGGAAGCGTTGCTGGAACAGCGCCTCGACGCCGCCTTCGTACGCTCGCCGGCCAGCGGCATTCCCGGCCTGAGCGTGGAGCCGGTGCTCAGCGAACCGATGATCGTCGCCCTGCCGCTGGGCCACCGGCTGGCACAAGAAACGCAGCAGCCGCTGCCGCTGGCCGAACTGGCCCACGAGGCGTTTATTCTCTATCGCCGCCCAGCCGGCCAGGGGCTGTACGACGCCATCCTGGCCGCTTGCCACCGCGCCGGCTTCAGCCCGCGCATCGTGCAGGAAGCGCCGCGCCTGCCGGCCACCCTCAGCCTGGTCGGCGCCGGGTTGGGGCTGTCAGTGGTACCCGGCTCGATGCGGCGGCTGGGCGGCGACGGCATCGTCTACCGCACCCTCGCCGAAGAAGCGCAGCTCAGCGCCCCGCTTTACCTGGCGCTGCGCCGCAGCCCGGCTTCGCCGATCGTCGAGCGCTTTCGCGAACTGGTCGCCGAAGCGGTTCAGGCCTCCGGCTGATCGGTGATGCGCGTCAGGTGGATCATCAAATACAGCAGCTCATCGTTCGACATCTCCATTTGCAGCAGATTCTTCACGTAATCGCGGATCAGTAGCGCGCCGCGATAGGCGTGCGGGTACTCGGCGGTCATCTGGGCAAACAGAAAATCGGCCTTCGAGGCCATCTGCTTGCCGTCAATCATGCGCTGGATAAAGAACTGCATATGCACCAAAAAGCGCGCATAGTTCAGCGAATCGGTGTCGATATTGATGCGAAAGTGATACTTGATGATATTGAAAACATCTTTCAGCATCTTCACCGCCAGCAACGTGTGCTCCATGTTTTGCACTTCGGTCTGGCCATTGACCAGATGAAAGGCGATATTGCCCGCTTCCTCTTCGGGCAGATGGATATTCAGCCGCTGGTTAATGTATGCCAAGGCCTGCAGCCCCACCGCAAACTCTCGCGGGTAGAAGCGCTTCACCTCGAACAGCAGGCGGTTTTGGATGGCAATGCCCTTGTGATGACGCTCAATAGCGAAACTGATGTGATCAGCCAGCGTAAAGAAAATCTGTTCATTAATGTTGCCGTTCAGTTGGCGGTTGGCCTCACAGAGGATCATCTGCACAATTTCGATGTGTTCCGTCGGGGCAGTTTCAATCAGCCGCAGGTAATCGCGCCCCTTTTGCCCCTCCTGCACCACATACACTTTCTCAATGGCGGCCGGGTTGATCTCGTCTCCGGTTTTGCTGTTAAAACCAATTCCCTTACCCATAGCGATAACCTCACGGTTATCGTCGTCCGCGGTTAACACCAGACTGTTGTTGAGAACCTTAATGACTTTCATCGTCTCGGCCGTCACCCTGCTTATTTGCCTAACCGGCCATTGGCGGCGATAAGCCGCCGATACCAGTCAAAACTGCGTTTTTTGATGCGCCGCAGATCCTTAAGATCCCCTTCTCCGCGGTTCACGTAGATAAATCCATAGCGCTTGGCGTAGCCCTGATGCGTACTGACGACGTCAATCGCCGCCCACGGGCAGTAACCGAGCAGCTCGACGCCGTCGTTGATCGCCAGTCGCATCTGTTCGACATGCTGCCGCATAAATTCAATGCGATAGTCGTCGTCGATGGTCTCATCCGCCCGTAATTCATCCGGCGCGCCAATACCGTTCTCCGTGATGAGTATCGGCAGGTGATAACGTTCGAAGGTTTTGCGCAGCGTTAAGCGCAAGCCAACCGGATCGATCACCCATCCGTAGCGCGTCTTGCCGACAAACGGGTTTTCCGCCGCACGATAAACACCCGGTTCGCCGAGCATGATTTGCTGATCGCCGGCGCGTGCGCTCACGTCTGAACCGTCGCCGCGGCTGGCGGCGATCGTGGCGGTGGAATAGTAATTGATCGCCACGTAATCCGGCCGCGCCGCCAACAGCAGCGCCGCGTCCTCCGGCTCGCGGTCCGGCGCCCAGCCCCGATCCTCGAGGTAACGCCAGGCCAGGGCGTTGTAGCGGCCATGCACCGCCACATCGAGAAAGCTCCAACAGCGCAATGTCTCCCAGTTGTGGGCGGCAATGGCATCCAGCGGATGGCAGGTCTCCTGATACATCGACGTGGTATTGATCGCCGGGCCAATTTTCCCGCCGGGACAGCGCTGATGGCATAATGCCATGACTTTGGCCTGAGCGACCAACATATGATGACTCTGCTGATACAGCGTCCGCTTGTCAGGCAACGCGCCGCCTTTGGGCATGCCGATGGCGCCGGGGTGCAGGATCATGGTGTTCTGTTCATTGATGGTGAGCCAATACTTCACCCGATCGCCGAAGGCGTCGAACAGCACGCCGGCGTAGGCGACAAAAGCATCGATGGTGGCGCGATTGGACCAGCCGCCCTGCTGCTCCAGCACATAAGGCAGATCGAAATGGTACAGCGTCACCACCGGCTCGATGCCGTGCGCCAGCAATTCGTCGATCAATTGCCGGTAAAACGCCAGCCCCGGCGCATTGACTGCGCCGACGCCATCGGGCAATACGCGCGTCCAGGCAACCGAAAACCGGTAGGCCTTTAACCCCAGTTCAGCGAACAGCTTCACATCCTCGCGAAAGCGATGATAGTGATCGCTGGCCACCGTAAAATCCGCCGTGCCTGCGGGATGTTCCAGCATATCGACGATCGACGGGCTTTTGCCGTCTTCATTCCATGCGCCCTCCACCTGATAAGCGGAAGTCGACGCGCCCCAGAGAAACTCGGCGGGAAAATCGTGCAAGCGTTGATAAATCATGCCGGCTCCTTATTGGCCTTCAGCGCCATAATCGTCTCACCGGCATGAACGCCATGCGGCTTAGGTAACGCCTGAACCTGAAACGCTTCGCTGTTGACTACCAAGACCGGCGTCGTCAAATCGAAGCCTAATGCGGCGATCTCGTCGATGTCAAAACGCACCAGCTCGTCGCCGACCTTGACGCGATCGCCGACCTGCAGTTCGGAGTCAAAGTGTTGGCCCCCCAGGTTTACCGTGTCGATGCCGATATGCAACAACAGCTCCGCACCGTTGTCGCCCTTGATGCCTACCGCATGTTTTGACGGCAGGAAAGTCACGATCTCGCCGTCCAGCGGCGCGCGCAGCACACCTTCCGAGGGTATGATCGCCATGCCCTGGCCCAACAAGCCTTGGGAGAAGACGTCATCGTTGACCTGATCCAACGTCACGGCTTTGCCGGTCAGCGGGCTGAAAACCGGCGATACTTCGTCGGCCGCCGCCACCTGAGTCTCTTCGTTCGCCTCCTCGATCGGATCGTCGAAGCCAAGGATCCAGGTCAGGGCAAAGGTCACGACGATGGCAATGGCGCATGTGATCAGCGCATGCACGATATTCATCGGGTTCTCACCGATAAACGCCGGCAAAGCGGCCAGGCCAGGAGAAACGAAGGCATAGCGCACCAACCCGCTCAACCCGGCGTAAATGCCGGCGCAGCCGCCGCCGATCATCGCCGCGATCAACGGCTTGCGCAGTTTCAGCGTTACCCCGTACAGCGAGGGTTCAGTGATCCCCAACAGCGCGGTAAAACCGGCGGAGGACGCCAACTGGCGCAAATTCGTGTTCTTGGTGCGGAATGCCACACACAGCGTCGCCGCGCCTTGCGCAATATTGGATGCCAACATGCCCGGCCCGTTAATCATCTCAAAACCGTTCCTGGTCAATTGGCCGGTGGCGATCGGTGTCATCGCCCAGGCGGTGCCGGTGATCACCAAAAACGGCTGCAGCCCGCCCATCAACATCGGAATCAGCCAGCCGGCCTTGCCATCGACGATCGCCGCCCCGGCGGCCACCATGTCATTGAGGAAAATGCCGAACGGCCCGACCACCACCAACGCCAGCGGCGCGGTGACCAGCAGCACAATCATCGGTTTGGTGAAGAACTTGATCATCGTCGGCGAAACCTTCTCGGCAAACCGCTCGATATAGGACATCAGCCACACGGTAAAAATGATCGGCAACACCGAGCCGGCATAATCCGCCAGCCGCACCGGAATGCCGAGAAAATCAATCGCGGTGCCCGCCGCCAGCATCTGAGCCAGATTAGGGTGCAGCAAGGCGCCGGCAAGAGTCATCGCCAGAATGGGGTTGCACTCGAATTTTATCGCGGCGCCGTAAGCCAACAGCACCGGCAGGAAGAAAAAGGCCGCATCGGCGACGGTATCCAGTAATCGATAGGTCGTGCCGGCGGGATCTATCGCCCCGGCCAGCTTGAGGATCGCCAGCAGCGCCTTGATCATCCCCGCGCCGGTAATGGCCGGGATCACCGGGGTAAAGGTCGTGGAAATCACGCTGATAATCCGCGACACCACGCCGCCTTTCGGCTGCTGCTTTTGAGCGCCCGTTTGCGGCTGGCCAATCTCTTTTTGCAGCACGCGGAACGTTTGCTGCACGTTATTGCCGACCACGATCTGAAACTGACCGCCGCGCACCACTACGCTGATGACGCCCGGCAGGGCTTCAATCGCCTTCGAATCCACTTTGCTGTCGTCGTTGAATTCCATGCGCAAACGGGTCGCGCAGTGCGTCAGCTTGCTGACGTTGCCTTTACCGCCGACCCGCGCCAGTATTTCTAAGCCAAGTTTTTGATAGTCCATCGTTTTCCCCGATAAAATGCAAAAAAAAAGACCAAAATGGAAATGCGCCTCGTCACAAGGAGAAGTGCATTCCTATTTTGGTCTTGCCTGCTTTAGCAGTAACACGCCGCAATAAAAATGGGTGTGCGATCTTTTCGACCGCGCTAAAAGTATCGCCATACTTACGAATACTCGGCAATAGCCACGCGTCAGTGTTGTGAAAGGCGTCACGATTTAGCGTAAATGCACTGCAATATCGCCACTGCGCGCTTTTTGCGCCCGCCTATAGCGCAATCGGAGGAATACGCCCAAAAATAATGTATTTCATTGACGCTTCATTTATTTAATCGCAGAGAAAGATTAATTCAGTGCCATGACTATATAGATTAACAATGAATAATCAAACCCGCTCTCACTTAGTAACAAACGCAAACAAATAAGCGCCTACCCAATAAATTCCAGCCGCTAGGATTTAAGGGTCACAGCCTATTCCCGCCGATGACAAAAATACCTCTCAAGGGTAATTACACCTTCCCTGTCGCCTGCCACTGCAGGCGCACGGTTTTATATTGGAGAAAATGCTATGCTATCGCGTCGTGATATATTGAAAGTCTCCGCCGTCAGCGCGGCCGCCGCCGGCATGATCGGCGGCATCGCTAAAAATGCCGCTGCCGACGACCACCGCAATATCGTGCCTCCCAGCAGCTACCAGCCGCCTGCCGATGCGCAGCATCTCTACAAATACAAATTCACCGACAGCAAAAAACGCAGCCTGCCCAGCGGCTGGGCGCGCGAGGCTACCGTCGAGCAATTTCCGATCTCCGAAGGCGTGGCGGGCGTCGACATGACGCTGGAGCCGGGCGGCGTGCGCGAACTGCACTGGCACGCCATCGCCGCCGAATGGGCATTTATGCTGGAAGGCCATGCGCGCATCACCATCCTCGATCCCGAGGGCAAATGCGAAGTGGCGGATTTCGGCCCCGGCGACGTGTGGTATTTCCCGAAAGGCTACGGCCATTCCATTCAGGCGCTGGCGGACGGCGCGCATTTTATTCTGGCATTCGATAACGGGCACTTCTCCGAATTCGGCACCTTCAGCATCACCGATTGGGTGGCGCATATGCCGAAAGAGGTATTGGAAAAAAGCGTCGACATGCCGGCGGCGGTATTTTCCAAGGCCAAACAGGGTGAGGCCTATATTGTCGGCGGCGCCGTCCCGCCCACCTTGCCATTACCGAAAAACGACGGCGGATTAAATAACGCTCCGCTGACCCATCGCTATGAATTAATGAAGCAAAAGCCGTTCTTTGAAAATGACGCCGGGAGCGTGCATTTGGTGTCATCGAAAGAATTTCCCATTTCCACCACCATGACCGGCATCATCGAGATCGTGAAACCCGGCGCGATCCGGGAATTGCACTGGCACCCCAATGCCAACGAATGGCAATACTATATTGCCGGCAAGGGCCGCATGACGGTGTTCAGCTCGCACGGCCACGCGCAGACGGAAGAGTACGCCCCTTCAGACGTCGGCTACGTGCCGCAGGGCTTCGGCCATTACATCGAGAACATCGGCGATGAAGATTTGAAGGTGCTGATCGTGATGGACAACGGCATTTATCAGGATATTTCATTGTCCGACTGGCTGGCGAAAACCCCGGCCTACCTGCTGGCGGATAACTTCAACAATCAGGTTGAGGACTGGCAGGATCGGCCGAAAGACAAGCGAGTCATGTCACGGCGCAGCCGCTGACGCCACGGCGAGGGAGAGACTCCCTCGCCCTCCGGCCTGCGCTTACAGCGTGGCGTTAAAGAACGGCACCAGCTTCTCCAGCGCCTGGGCTACCGGCTCCGGTTTGTCGTAGAGATCGTAATGCGACCAGCCTTCCACCACCACCAGCTCTTTGTGCTGCGATTTGGCGCGGCGCACGATCTCATAGCCGTCGCGCAACGCGCCGAACAGGCCGGGTTTGCTGCCGACGATCACCAACAGCGGCTGGGTCAGCAGCACTTCCGCCAGGTGGAACGCATCCCACCCCACGGCCACTGCGTTATGGGAATACAGCGTCTTGTTTACGCCGTTCGGCTTCTCGCCGCGCGCCGTCCGGTAGTATTCCGTCGCCTCGCGCAGATCGATATCGGCGCCGTCTTTTTGCGCCGCCTCAACGCTTGGGTACAGGCCTACGTCCACGCGCAACGCCGCGCCGCGCGCCTCTGCGGTGCGCTGCCGGGCAATATCCTCCAGAAAAGCCACAGGATCGCCATTGGCCAACACGCCTTCGCGCATTACCCGGCCATAGTTGGCGCCGGTGATGGTCGCCACCGCTTTGATGCGCCGCTCCGTCATCGAAGCGTTGATGGCGTAACCGCCGCCGCCGCAGATGCCGAGCACGCCGATACGCTGATCATCAACGTAATCCAGCGTCACCAGATAATCGGTCACGACGCGAAAATCTTCCACGCGCTGAGCGGGATCTTCAATAAAGCGCGGTTCGCCGCCGCTCTCGCCCTGGAAGCTGGCGTCGAACGCGATGACCACAAAGCCGGCTTTCGCCAGCGCCGCGCCATAGACGTTGCCCGAGGTCTGCTCTTTGCAGCTGCCGATCGGGTGGGCGCTGATGATCGCCGGGTACTTTTTCCGCTCGTCGAAATCCGGCGGGAAATGGATATCCGCCGCGATGTCCCAATACTGACGCTTGATTTTGACCGTTTTCATCATGAGTTCCTCACAGGGTTGCTGGCTCGGGAAACGCGCTCGGCATCGCTTCCGCTGGGATAACGCTTACTTTAGACACCGTATTGTTCTTTGAGAAGCACAGGGAATGGACTACAGTGTTAAGCTGTGGTTTACAATGCGGAGCATATCGATGGATCCTTCCCTGCTTCCCTCACTGGCGTGGTTCGCGCATATCGCGCAGCACCGCAGCTTTACCAAAGCGGCGGCCCAAATGGGCGTTTCCCGCGCCGCGCTGTCGCAAAACCTGAAGGCGCTGGAAAAACAGCTGAACGTCAAGTTGCTCCACCGCACTACCCGCGATATGTCGCTCACGGAGGAAGGACAACGCCTGCTCGAGGCCCTGGCCCCCGCCCTCAGCGCGATCGAACACGCCGTCGGCACGCTGGAAGAGAGCCGCCACGAGCCGGCGGGGCTGCTGCGGATAAACGCCTCGCGCACGGCCGCCAAGCACTTTATCGAACCGCATGTCGGCGAATTTCTGGCGCGCTATCCCAGATTGAAGCTTGAACTGGTGATGGACGACGGCATGGCCAGCATCATTTCCGAAGGCTACGACGCCGGCGTGCGGCTGGGTGAAAGCCTCGCCGAGCATATGGTGGCGATCCCCATCACCCCGCAGGTGGAACTGGTGGCGGTGGCCACGCCGCAATACCTCAGCCGTTACAGCACGCCCGCCACGCCGGCGGATCTGGTCAACCACAACTGCATCGCTTTTCGCCACGCAACCAGCGGCGCCATTTATCAATGGGAGTTTTCCACTATCGAGCGGCACGCGCGCCATACCTTTTCCGTCGAGCCGCAAGGCAGCATGATCACCAACGACGACGACGGCATGATCCGCGCCGCGTTGCAACATGTCGGCATTATTCAGCACTTTGATTTCGCCGTGAAGGCGCTGGTGGAACGCGGTGAACTGGTGCGGATCCTGCAGCCCTGGTCGCAGCCGTTTCCCGGCTTCTACCTGTATATCCCCTCCCGTGAGCACATGTCTTCCAAGGTCAGGGCGCTGCTGGACTTTCTGGTCGAGAAGCGCGCAGGCTAAGCCGGCCCGCGCGCCTTTTCGCTTTACTGCTTGCGTTGCTCCGCCACCTGTTTGGCGGTGACGTTGCCCTGCTTATCGCCGAAGTGGCCGACCACGAAGTTGGCGACCGCCGCCACTTCCTCGTCGGAATAGGCGCTGCCGAACGCCGGCATCATTTCATGCCGATCGCCGATGCTGATGCTCGTCCCCTTCAGAATGGCCTGCACCACGCTGCGCCCCTGCGGATCGTTCACCGCCGTACTGCCCACCAGCGACGCGTACTCGCTCTGGCGGCCCGGCCCGTTCCACTGGTGGCATCCGCTGCAGTCGTTGGCGAACACCCGGCGCCCGAGCGAACTGTCTTGCCCGCCCGGCAGGATCGGCGTGGAAGCCCCCGCGCCCTTCGGCTGCAGGTTCACCGCCGCCGCGCCGTCGCCGGCGATCGGTTCGATATCGCGCAGGTATTTCACCAGCGCCAGATTGTCTTCCGGCGTCAGGAACTGCAGGCTGTTTTCCACCGCTTCCGCCATCGGGCCGGCGGCGCTGCTGCGCCCCGGCGCATGGCCAGTGGCCAGATACTGCGACAGCTGCTGGTCGCTCCAGCCGCCGATGCCGGTCTGTTTGTCCGGCGTGATGTTGGCGGCGAACCAGCCCTGCACCACTTCACCGCTCAGGTGCTTGCTCTGGTTGAGGCCGAATCCCAGATTGCGCGGCGTATGGCACTCGCCGCAGTGGCCCAGCGCCGTCGCCAGATAGGCGCCGCGGTTCCACTGCTCATCCTTGTTGAGGTCCGGCGCAAAGCGCTGCTCATGGAAGAACGCCAGGTTCCAGAATTTCATGCCCCAGCGCTGGTTGAACGGGAACGACAGGTCGTTTTGCGGGTTGGTCTGTTTCACCGGCGGCAGGCTGAACAGATAATCCTTGATCGCCAGCACGTCGTCGCGGCTCAGTTCGGTGTACGAGGTGTACGGCATCGCCGGATACAGGTTGCCCTGCGGGCCGATGCCCTCACGCACCGCGCGCACGAACTGATCGTCGCTCCAGTTGCCGATGCCGGTCTCCTTGTCGGCGGTGATGTTGGTGCCGTAAATGGTGCCGAACGGCAGCTTGAAGGCGAAGCCGCCCGCATACGGCGTGCCGCCCGGCGCGGTGTGGCACGCCACGCAGTCGGCAGCGCGCGCCAGGTACTCGCCGCGCGCCAGTTTATCGGTGATGCCGGCCGGCGCCCCGGCGATCGGCGCCGCAGGCTCCGCGCCGGTGGGCCGTAGCAGCGTGTACAGCGCGTATCCTCCCGCCAACACCACCACGGCGATAATCAGCCATAACAGCCCTTTCAAGGCGTTGCTCATCGCATCTCTCCCTAACCCAACGCCTTGGCGGCCTGGTGGATGGCGGCGCGAATGCGCACATAGGTGGCGCAGCGGCAGACGTTGCCGCCCATCGCCGCGTCGATGTCCGCATCGCTCGGGTTCTTGCTTTGCACCAGCAGCGCGCTGGCGCTCATGATCTGGCCGGACTGGCAGTAGCCACACTGCACCACGTCCAGATCAAGCCAGGCTTCCTGCACCGCCTTGCCTTCCGGCGTGGCGCCCACGGCTTCGATGGTGGTGATTTTTTTGCCGACGGCGGCCGAAACCGGCGTCATGCACGATCGCACCGGCACACCGTCCAGATGCACGGTACAGGCACCGCACATGGCGATGCCGCAGCCGAACTTGGTGCCGGTCAGGCCGGCTTCGTCACGCAAGAACCACAGCAGCGGCATGTGCGGATCGCCCTCGAAGGTCAGCGGCTGCTCGTTTACGGTTAATTGAATCATCAGGTTCTCTCCTTGTCAGACGCCGGGTTCGCAGTGGGATTATGCAGCGGCAGGCTCAGCGAGGTGCGCGGCCGCCCGAGCAGCGCCAGTGCGTTGCCGACCGCTGGGGCGATGGTCGGCACCCCCAGCTCGCCCACGCCGGTCGGTTTCTCGCTCGAGGGCACGATGATCACCTCGATCTCCGGCATCTCATCGATGCGCAGCGGGCGGAAGTTATTGAAGTTGGACTGTTCGACCACGCCGTCTTTCAGCGTGATATTGCCGTACAGCGCCAGGCTCAGGCCGTAGCCGATACCGCCCTCGATCTGCGCGCGGATCACGTCGGGGTTCACCGCCACGCCGCAGTCCACCGCGCACCACACCTTGTGCACTTTCGGGATGCCGCCTTCGCCGATCGACACCTCGGCCACCTGCGCCACATAGGTATCGAAGGCCTTGGCGACGCCCACGCCGCGCGCGCGCCCGTCCACCACTTTCGCACCCTGCCAGTCAGCGGCTTTCGCTACCGCGCGCAGCACGCCCGCCGCGCGCGGCGCATCGCCCATCAGCGCCAGCCGCCCTTCGACCGGATCCTGGTCGGTTTCCTGCAACAGCTGATCGATAAAGCTCTCCACCGCGTGGCCGGTGTGGGTACTGGCGACCGACCGCAGCGAGGTGGTCGGCACCTTGCCGGGCACGATATGCGCATCGCAGCGGAAGGCTTCGAAGGTGTATGACACCTCGCTGGCGCCCTCGACCATCATCTGATCGAGGCCGTTGACCACCAGCGCATCCATCGCGCTGTGGCGCGTCCAGGAGTGGCCGACCACGGTATCGGTCCAGCCCACCACCTTGCCGCCGCGAATGGCGCCGCGCAGGCGGTGCAGGATCATCGGGCGATACCAGCCGTTGCGGATGTCGTCCTCGCGTGTCCATACCACCTTCACGCCGTGGCCAGGGCCGATGCCCTTGGCCGCCGCCGCCATGTCGGCCGCCAGATCCGGCCCCAGCGTCGGGTTACCTAAATCGATGCGCCGGCCGAAGCTGCCGCCCGCCAGAATGGTTTCAATCTGCACCTTGTCCGGCGGCAACTCGAACAGATCGCACAGCTGCTTGTGATCGAGCGTTTGGATTTGGCAGCCGTAGCGCGCCTTGACGCTCTCGCCGTCCCAGAACAAATAGCCGTCCAGTGGCTCCATCGGCGCGTGCGCGACGTACGGGAAGGTGTATTCGGCCTCGATCACCTTGTCGGCCTTGTCGAACACCTCGTCCGGCTTACCGAGACTCTTCGCCACCACGCCGGTTTTCTGCGCCACCTGGCGGAATTCGGCGTAGATCTCCTCGGTGTTGCGCCGTTCGGCCTGCGCGTCGTCCCACGTCACCTTCAACCGTTCCCGCCCCTGGATCGCCGCCCAGGTGTTTTTGGCGTAAACCGCCACGCCGGTGGCGACCTGCTTCACCGCCACCACGCCCGGTACTGCCAGCGCCCGCTCGGCGTCGAAGGTCGCCACCTTGCCGCCGAAGCGCGGCGGCTTCTTGATGGTGACGGTCAACATGCCCGGCTCGTGGATATCCTGCGAGAACTGCGCGCTGCCGTTGGTTTTCGCCAATGAATCGACGCGGTGCAGGCCGCGCGTTTTGCCGATCAGGGTGAAATTGGCCGGATCCTTCAACGTCAGGCTGGCGGGATCGGGCGGCGGCAGCGTGGCGGCCAGCGCGGCAAATTCGCCGAAGCCCGCTTCGCGCCCGCTGGCGGCATGGCGGATCTTGCCCGCCTGCACGGTAATTTCCTGCGCCGAGGTTTTCCAACTCTGTGCAGCGGCCTGCACCAGCAGCGCGCGCGCCATGGCGCCCATGCGCCGCATCTGCTCATAGGCATTGGCCACCGAGCTGGAACCGCCGGTGCCCTGGAATCCGAAGGTCAGGTTTTTGTAGATATTGGTGTCCACCGGCGCGGCGACGACCCGTACCTGCGCCCAGTCGGCATCGAGCTCTTCGGCGACCAGCGTCGCCATGCCGGTATAGACCCCCTGGCCCACTTCGGTGTGTTTACTGATCACGGTGACGACGCCGTCGGCGCCGATCTGAACGAAGGCGTTGGCGTCAAACGCCGCCGCGCCGGAGGCGGCCGGGGCAGCCGAACGCGCCAGCGCGCCGGTGGACGGCAGATAGGCGCCGATCACCAACGCCCCGGCGCCGACGATAAACCGCCGCCGCGAAAGCGGAACTTGGGATATGCTCATTGCTCATGACTCCAAAAAAGCCGAAGGCGTCACTGCCTTCGGCGAAACAAATCTTGTTATGGAATGGCTTGTCGCGCCCGTCAGGTGATATAGCGCAACAGAGCAATAATTAGCGTAGCCTATTATTCAGTAGGCTTAATGTTGAAGAGGGATTTTCTATTGGAGAATCGTGCGGTGCGGGCGGGAACCCGCACCGGGGTCAGCTCTGCGTCGTCGCCAGATAGGAGAAAACGCTGAGCAGGCGGATTTGCGCCGCCATGTTGTCGCTGTCGAAGGCCACGGTGAGTGCGTCCTGGCGCTCCACGCCGGGCACCAGGCTGAACAGATCCGCCAGCACCGGTTTGGCCGCCATCAGCGTCAGCCGGTAAGGCGGCATGAAGCGGCGTTCCACCGGCAGTTTCGCGCCCTGGCGCACCTGCTGCATCGCCCGCTCGCGGATCTCGGCGCGCGCCCGCTGCGGGCTGAGCGATTCGGCGGCGGTTTGCGAGATAGCGCGCTTCACGCAAACATAGCCAGACTGCGGATAACGTTCAGCAATCCAGCGTTGCAGCTCGTCGTCACCGCTCACCAGCCACAGCGGCACGTTCAATTCGGCCGCCGCCGCTGCATACAGATCGCTTTCGCCCACCGCTTCGCCGTTCAGGCTGACGCGGTAAAAGGCCCGGCCGTTGATGGTGTGCGCCAGCACGCCATGTTCGCCGGCGGCGCTGTGGTAGCCGATAAACATCAGGCCGTCGTAGCGTTGATGCTGCAGCCCTTCCACCATCGACAGCCCGCGCGGCTTGCCTTGCACCAGCCGCGCGCGCCCATCGATGCGATCGGCGCGCAGGTTCTGCATCATGGCGTGGCTGTCGGCCACCGTCACCTCGGTGGCCCCGCCAGCGAAAGCGCCATCGATGGCGGCGTTAACCTCCTGCTCCATCAGCTCGCGCGCCGCCGCATAGTCGGCGTGGGCCGGGTTGCACTGCTCCGGCCGCATCACGCCGGCAATGCCTTCGATATCCGCAGAGATAAAGACTTTCACATCACACTCCCGTTATTTACGTTGCCGCCGCCAGCCGATCGAGCAGCGGGCCCAGCGCTGCGCGCGCATGCTGCTGGAAACCGCTGACGCCCTCGGCGCTCAGCAACGCATCCAGCACCGCGTATTCGGTGGCGTCCGCCGCCGCTGCAAACAGCGGCTCCAGCCGTTCGTCCGGCAGCGTGGCCCCCAGCAACCGGGTGGAAAACGCCAGCGCGATATCGCCGGAGCCGTGCCCCCAATGGCTACCCACCCGCCCCAGGCCCGCACCCGCTCGGCGGGCGATGCGGTTCAGCTGGCGACTGTCCAGCGCCCGATCGCAGGCGATGATGATAATGACCGAGCCGGCGTCCACCTGCGGCGGCGGATCCGCCAACAGCTTACCCAGCGCCGGGCCAACGCGCACGCCGCTCAGCGTCAGCGAGTCGAGGGTGCCGAAGTTGGCCAGCACCAGCACGCCGAGCATGGTGCCTAATCCCGGGCAATAGCGCGAGGCGGTGCCGATGCCGCCCTTCAGGCCGAAGCTACTCATGCCGCGCCCGGCGCCGACGCTGCCGCGCGCAAAGCGGGTGGAATGGTTATCCAGCGCGCTGAAGACGTGCTCCTCGCGCACCGCCATCGCCTGAATATCGTTGAGGTAGCCGTCGTTACACTCCAGCACCAGCGGATTGATGGTGGCGCTGCCGCGGCCGATCTGCGGGTAGCGCAGGCAGCTGCGCCGCACCATGGCGTTGAACAGCGTGCCGACGGCGAAGGTGTTGCTCAGCAGAATAGGCGTCTGCAACTCCCCCAGCTCATTCAATTGCACCAATCCCAGCGGCTTGGCGAAGCCGTTGAGCACCGCGCTGCCGCACGGCAGCGGCTGGTTGAACAGATCGCCCGGCGGCACGATAGCGGTGACGCCGGTCTGGCATTCGCCATCGGTCAGGGTGTGATGCCCGACGCTGACGCCCGGCACGTCGCACAGGCTGTCGGTCGGCCCGGCCGGATAGCGCGCGCCCGGCAGGCGGCGATGGCGCCGCCAATAGCTCAGCAGATTGTCGAGGCTTTGTTGTTCAAACGCCTGGCTGTCTGTCATGGTTCCCTCATCCGCCGTTAGCCCATCAGAAAACCAGAATATCGCGCAATACGCCGCGCCGTAAATTGAAAACCGGAGCGGGCAGAAAAAATAGCCTGGCCCCAGCACCGTTCATTGCCTGCACCACTTTTTTGCCGCCTCTACGGCCAGGGCGACGCCGCTATCGAGTGAAACAACGGGTGTTGAAAGCGTGCAAGCGCTGCTACCTCACGCACGGCAAAGGCAGGGTCATCGCCCACGGCGGGTATAAAGAACGGGAGAGCAAAATCGGCAAAGGCATCCTCTCCGGCATGCAGGAGACCATTTGAGGTGGACCGCAGGCCTGAGCCTTATTGGGGGGTTAGCGGGCAATCGTATAGTATAAAAAATTGAATGATTCAAAACTGGATTATGGCTCATCTGAATAAATAAACCATGACCATAGTAATGATAAAAATAGAACAGAGCAATAAATCACCGGAAAAGTTTCTCAATGAGTCCAAATAGTCATTGCTGTTCTTATTTAGTTTGTTAATGGCATCATTCTCGTTCTCAGCGTCTACTTCAACATGATGCTTTCTGAACCCCTTTTGCTTCATATCTTTAATTATTTCTCGTGTAACCACTTCCTTTCTCAGCACCCTTGATTCATCACTCTTTATAAAAACAACATATTTACTCATCATATCCCCCATAAAAGCACAGAATTTTACTTCTGCGCTAGGATTGCAGCGGTTAATTAGCGTTTGGTTCCGGATTCTCTGGCCTCTCTCGGTCCAGTGCCATTGCCGCCATACCCATTTCCTGTAGAGCTGCCATTCCCCCAGAAACCACTGGCTCCGTAACCGCTGCCACAAGGGCTGTTTTTTGACAAGAATGACTGAAAGTGTATTCTCAATGCTGGAAATAATCATATTAGAATAAAATACAGAATAATATACCTGACCTAATTACACATAAGTGCTATCGATTTAATTAATTGAACGCCAAACAATCTCAACGCCCAAGATTAATAACCCAATAAAGAAAAGGCGACGAAAAATCAGCGGACTGCTGTGACGACGTACGATACCGCCCAGCCACATGCCGGCCAACGCCGGCAACAGCGCCAACAGCGAACCACCGAGCAGCGCGCCGGGCAGCGCTTGATGCCAGGCTAATCCGGCGGCCAGCGCCAGCGTCGAGACGGTGAACGACAGCCCCAGCGCCTGCACCAGATCGTCACGCGCCAGGCCCAATGCGTTCAGATAGGGCACCGCCGGTATGACGAATACGCCGGTGGCGCCGGTCAGCGCACCGGTCACCAGGCCGCACAGCGGCCCCAGCCAAGGCTCCGCCGTGGCGGAAACGCGCCAATCGAAACGGGTGAATCCCAACAGCGCATAGCCGATCAGGCAAACGCCCAGCGCCAGCGGCGCCAGGCGGCCGTCGGTAGCGGTGAGCGCGCCGGCGCTCAGCAACGTGCCCAGCGTGACGCACAGCATCATCGGCCAGAGCCGGCGGCACAGCGGCCCCAGTCGCGGCCCGCACAGCAACTGCCACAGATTGGTGACCAGCGAAGGCAACAGCAGCAGCGCGGCGGCCTGTCCCGGCGGCATCATCAGGCTGAGCAGCCCCATCGACACCGTCGGCAAGCCCAGGCCGATCGCTCCCTTGACCGTGCCGGCCAGCGTAAAAATGCCCGTCAGGGCGATAATCTCGAGTAACGTCAGCGGCATACGTCTATCCTTATGGCAATCAACGGCCCGATTGTGGCCGGCGGCACGGCGCGGCACAATGCGGCAATGGCAGAGCCTGCCTGCGGCAAAAACAGAGGAAGAACGCATGCATTTTGACTTTATCGATCTGCGACTGTTGGCGGCGGTGCTTGAGACCGGCAGCATCACCGCCGGCGCCGAGCGCGTC
This sequence comes from Serratia sp. Nf2, assembly GCF_003028435.1. Taxonomy (NCBI): domain Bacteria; kingdom Pseudomonadati; phylum Pseudomonadota; class Gammaproteobacteria; order Enterobacterales; family Yersiniaceae; genus Serratia; species Serratia sp. Nf2. The sequence goes on from NZ_PYTW01000003.1 coordinate 22,993, forward strand.
GGGCTGTCGCTGGCCGCCGCCAGCGCACGCATGCGCGGGCTGGAGCAACAGGCCGGCGTGGCGCTGCTGACGCGCAATCCACGCGGCGTCCAGGCGACGCCCGCCGGTGAGCGCCTGTTGCAACACGCGCGCGTGCTGCTGCTGCAGCGCGACCTGCTGCGCGGTGACATGGCCGAGTTTGCGCCGGGCCAGCGCAGCCAGCTGCGCATCGTCGCCAATACCGTCGCCGCCGACGCCTTTTTGCCGGAGCTGTTGGCGGATTTTCTGGTGCTGCACCCGCACACTGACATCGCACTGGAGGAGCTGCCCAGCCCGGCCATCGCGCAGGCGATCGCCGAACGGGCGGCGGATATCGGCATCGTGGCGGATCACGCCGATCTGCGCGGGCTGGCAAGCTACCCCTTCCGGCAGGATCGTCTGGTGCTGGCGCTGCCGCCGGGGCATGCGCTCAGCGGCCGCCGCCCACTCAGCTTTGCGGATGCCCTGCCTTTTGATTTCATCGGCCTGCCGGAACAGAGCGCGCTGCAACAGCATCTGGAGCAGCTGGCGATACGCAGCGGCGGCCCGATGCGGCTACGGGCGCGCGCCGCTAATTTCGACGCCATCTGCCGCATGGTGCTGCGCGGCGCCGGGCTGGCGGTGGTGCCGGAAGAGAGCGCCCAACGCCATCCGGAGATCCGGCATGGCGCTCTGCCGCTCACGGACGACTGGGCGACCCGGAACCTGTCGATTGTGGTACGTGAACGGGCGCAGCTGCCGCTGCCGGCGCAGCGGCTGGTGGCATTCCTGCGCCAGGGGGGAGACGGTCTTACAGGTGATCGTTGAACCAGGCGATCTGACGCCCGATGATGCCGGCGAAATGCGGGCCGGCGTACATGTCATAGTGCTTCGCATTCTGCTCGACATGCAGCGCCTTCTTCGCGCTGCCTACTGCCTCATACAGCGCGATGCCCTGCTCCGGCGGATTGACGGTATCGCCGCCCGCCACCACCACCAGCGCCGGGCATGTGACTCGCGCCGCATTGTCACGCGGCTGATAGCGCAGCGTTTCGCGCACGGTCAGGAACGGGATCTTGATGTCCATCGCCGGGTAACGCGCCTTGTTCTCCTCGAAGAACGCCTTCGACTCGTCATCGCTCAACACCCGGGTGACGGCGACAAACATCTCTTTGCCGGTGGCCTGCTTCTTCTCCGCCATTTTGTCCAGCGTGGCGATGAACGCCTGTTTTTCGTCGGCGGCCATTTTCCCCGTCACGATGGTTTCCCCGTCGGCGAAAGCCAACTGGCTAACGACGCACTTGATGGCCGGATCGGCCGCGGCAGCGCCGAACACGTGGCAGCCGCCAAACGACGTGCCCCACAGGCCGATGCGCTCGCTGTCGATCTGCGGCTGCGTTTGCACCCACCGGCTCACCGCCAGGATATCCTCAATCTGCAGCGCCGGTACCAGCCGCCCGCGTTCACCCTCGCTGGCGCCGAAGCCGCGATAGTCAAACGTCACCGCCGCAAAACCGGCGTTGACGAAGGCCTCGGCAAAGGCCGGCAGCAACAGCTCCTGAATGCCGCAGAAGCCGTGACACAGAATAATCGCCGGAACCTTGGCCGGGTTCTCAGGTAAACGAACTGTTACGGCCAGGCCGCTTTCCATTTTATGCGTGGTTAATTCCATGTTAACATCCTGTTTTTTATAGGTAAGGTAAAAATCAGGCTCACATTAATCCCCGAATGAACGTCGCCAGTCAATAACCCAATGTAACAATTTACAATGTTAATGATTCCCCGGCTCCGCGCGCAGCCGCGCCACCTGTGCCTCCACGTCGCGCCAGGCCGGTTTGTCGCCGGCATAGCGTTGGCGCAGATAATTCACCAGCGCCGTCACCTGCCGATCGGAAAAACTGTCCTTAAAGCCCGGCATAAACCCCAATTCAGCGGTGGCCGGTTGGGGGATCCCTTGCAGGATCACCTTGATCAGGTTATCGGGGCGATCGCTGAAGATATTGGTGTTATTGGCCAGATCCGGGCTGACGCCGAACAGCTGCGGCCCCCCGGCGGCGGCGCTGTGGCAGGCCTGGCAAGCGCCCTGAAACAGCCGCTCGCCGGCCAGTTGCCCCGTCGCCGGCAAGGCGCGGGCCGCCAACTGCGCCTGCGGTTCCACATTCAGCGTTGCCTTGGTGCTCAGCGACATCACATAGTTGGCCATCGCCCGCAAATCACTCTCCGGCAACGTCGCCAGTTCACTGACCACCGGCCCCATCGGCCCGGCCGCCACGCCGTGCTCGGCGGAATGCCCGCTGCGGAAGTACTGAAACAGCTGTTCCTCGGTCCAGGGTTTGTCCGCATTGGCCAATTGATTCAGCGCCGGTGCTTCCCATCCGTCCACCATCCCCCCCGCCAGGAAAGCCGCGCCGCCCTTTTCCGCCCCCAGCAGATTGCGCGGCGAATGGCAGGCGGCGCAGTGGCCGAGCCCGTTGACCAGATAAGCGCCGCGGTTCCATTGCGCGCTTTGTTGCGGATCGGGTTGATATTCTCCCTGGCGCAGAAACAGCGCGTTCCAGCCGGCCATCAGCGGCCGCAGGTTAAACGGGAAGCGCATCTGATTGGCCGGATTGCTCTGGCGCACCGCCGGTTGCGACATCAGATAAGCGTACAGCGCCTGCATGTCACCGTCGGTCATCTTGCTGAATGCGGTGTAAGGAAATGCCGGATACAGATGACGGCCGTCGCGGGCGATGCCCTGGCGCATCGCCCGATCGAACGCGGTAAACGACCAGTTGCCGATGCCGGTTGCCACGTCCGGGGTAATGTTGGTGCTGTAGAGCGTGCCGAACGGCGTCGCCATCGCCAGCCCGCCGGCGTTGGTCGCCCCTTCCGACGCAGTATGGCAAACCGCGCAGTCTCCGGCGGCGGCCAACTGGCGGCCGCGCTCTAGCGTGGCAGCCGACCAGGTGCCGGCGCCGGGCGTCGCCACCGGCGCGATCTCCGCCCGCCACGGCAAGGCGCTGCCCGCGATGCCCAGCACCGCGCCGAACAGCCCCGCCGCACCGCCGAACCACCATTTGCCGCGCTTCTTTTTCTTGGGCGGCGCGGCCTGCCGCTCGGCGTCCGGTCCGTTCAGCGCCTCTCGCAGCTTATCTGAGGTGATCGGCAGCTCGCGAAAACGAATGCCGGTGGCGTCGAACACCGCGTTGGCGATGGCCGCCGCGCTGGGTACCGACGCCGACTCCCCGGCGCCCAGCGGCGGATCGTAAGGGCGCGGCATCATCACCACGTCCACTTCCGGCACCTCCGGGAAGGTCAGGATCGGGTAAGCCCCCCATTCTTTGGCGGAGACCGTCGATTCCTCAAAGGTCACGCGCTCTTTCAACACCCGGCTGGTCGATTGCAACACGTTGCCGTGAATTTGGTGGCGCACGCCGTCCGGGTTGACCATCATGCCTGCGTCGTGTCCGACCACGATGCGCGTCACCGCCACTTCGCCGCTGGCTTTGTCGATCGCCACGTCGGCCACCCAGGCGGCCCAGGCCGCGCCAAAGCCGGGAAACTTGCTGTGGATGTAACGGGCGTAGGCAAAGCCGCGCCCGCGCAGCACGCCGTCTTCCGCCGGGGTCTGCATCGGTTCGGTATGCGGCGTCCAGCCGGCGCGCTCTGCGGTGCTGCGCATCAGCTCACTGGCGCGTTCGTCATGGATATAGCGCAACCGGTATTCCAGCGGATCGACGCCGGCGGCGTGGGCCAGCTCATCGATATAAGATTCGTGGGCGAAGGTGTTCGGCAAGGCGGAAACGCCGCGCATCCAGGAGGCGCGCACGATCGGCGCCATGTCTTCGATGCTGACACGCAGCGCCGGATACTCATAAGGCGGCACCGAGGTGCGGTCGCCCATTTCATAGGCCACCGGCAGCGGCTCGACCCGGCCGGTCAGCAGCAGCGCCAGCGTCGGCGCGCCGTTGGAAGGATAATAGGTGCGAAAATCGTAGGCGACCGGGTGCCCGGCGGCGTCCAGCCCGCCGTCCACCTCCATCAGCTGTGCCGTGCCCTTCGGTTCCCACACATGTTCTTGTTCGCGGGTCAGCTGCACCCGCACCGGCCTGCCCACGGCGCGCGACAGCAGCGCCGCGTCGGCGCAGACGTCATCGGCGCAATTGCGGCCATAGCAACCGGCCGCCTCCATGCGAACGATCTCGATCTGCGCTTCCGGGTATTCCAGCAGCCAGGCCAGATCGGCGCGCAGCAGGTGCGGGTTCTGGCTGCCTGACCAGACCTGCAGGCGCTCCGGCCGGTAGTCCGCCAGCGCGCAGGAAGGGCCAATCGAGGCATGCAGCTGATACGGCCACAGGTAGCTACGGGTGAAACGCCGGTCGGCCGCCGCCAGCGCAGCGTCCACATCGCCGGTATCGTGCACCACCCGGGTCGAATGCGGGTTGTCGCGCAGCGCCTGCGCCACGTCTGTCATCTGCGGCAAATTACGCCGCCAGTCTTTCCAACTGACCTGCAGCGCCTGCGCCGCCTTGATCGCCTGCTCTTCGCGCTCGGCGACAATGCCGATGAAATCGCCAATCACCACCAGTTTGACGATGCCGGGAATATGCGCGATCGAGGTTTCGTCCACTGCCAGCAGGCTGGTGCCGACAAATTCGCCGCTGTCGTAACCGGCATAGGGCGGTCGCACCACCCGACCGTGCAGCATGTTTGGCAGGCGCATATCGTGTACGTAGGTGGTTTCGCCGGTCGCCTTGGCCGGAATATCGACGCGCGCGGCGCTGGTGCCCACCAGGCGATATTCTGCCTGCGGTTTCAGCGGTGCGTCGCCGGAAATCGACAGCTCGACATGACCGCCGGCCACCAGCTCGGCGTAGCTGAGCGCCGGCCCCTGCGGGCTGCGGATCACGCCCTCCTCCAGCGTCAGCTGTTCCACCGGTGCATCGAAGCGCTGCGCCGCCTGGCGCAACAGCCAACGGCGTGCTTCGGCGGCGGCGTTGCGCAGCGGCACGGCGGAGATCTGCAGCGTGGCGCTGGCGATGGTCGCGCCCTGATTCGGCGCGCGCTCGGTATCGCCCAACACCATTTGCACCTGATCCATGCGCAGGTACAGCTCTTCGGCGACAATCTGGCCGAGCGCGGTGCGCACGCCGGTGCCGAGATCGACATGGCCGTTAAAGGCATAGATTTCGCCGCTGCCGCACAGGGCGATAAACAGCCCCTGCTCTTTGGGCTTAAGCACCGGCGTTTGCCCTTTGGGCACCGGCCCCGACGGCGGTTGCACGCTGTCGACGATCAGCAGCACGCCGTCGCGCTGCAGCAATTCGGCCTGGCTCGGCGATGGGGCACGGGAATCAGTCATGAGCGTGGGCGTCCTCATCGCGGCAGAGAATGATGGCGCGCTGAACCGCACGCAGGATTTCGAGATGGGTACCGCAGCGGCACAGGTTGCCGGACAGCGCCTGACGGATCTCCGCCTCGCTCGGGGCGGGATTGCGATCCAACAGGGCTTTGGTGGTCATGATCATGCCATTGAGGCAGTAGCCGCATTGCGCCGCCTGCTCTTCGATAAAGGCACGCTGCACCGGATGCAGGCGCTGGCGATCGCCAAGGCCTTCCAGGGTCACGATCGCCCGGCCGGACACGCCGAGCGCCGGGATCACGCAGGAGCGCGCCGCCACGCCGTCGATCAACACGGTACAGGCGCCGCATTCGCCCAGGCCGCAGCCGTATTTCGGGCCGTTGAGCGCCAGATCGTTGCGCAGTACCAGCAAGAGCGGCGTATCCGCCATCACCTGCACATGAAGCTGTTCGCCGTTCACCGACAGCATCAGCGGATGCTCCGTCAGCGTGGTGTTCGCGCCTTCCCTGGGCGACTGCACTTCAGATATCGCCATTGTTCGCGTCTCCGCCTGCACGTGATGGTCTTATGGGCTGGCCTCTCGCCACCGACCACCAGGCAACCGACGTTGCGCGGGCGAATCAGCCGGTGGGCGGATCTTCCAGCATTTTATTCAGCAGGAATATCAGCGCTATCCGTTCGGCCGGGTTGAGCGTGCCGAACGTCAGCTCCGTGATTTTCGCCGCCTGCGGCACCGTTTCCGTCAGCAGCACGGCGCCGGCGTCGGTCAGGCCGACCACCACCTTGCGCCGATCGACCGGATCCGGCGTCACGGTGATCAGATCGCGCGCCTTCAGCCGCTCGACGATGCCGCGTATGGTGGCCTGATCCACCGCCGTCACCTGCACCAGCTCGGTCAGCGAGCTCGGCCCCATATCGCGCACCGCGCACAGGGTGATGAACTGCACCGCCGTCAGCTGCGAATCGCCGACGTTTTGCTGGAAAATCGCCAGGTGGCGCTGATAAACCTTGCGCAGCAGGTGCCCGACTTGCTCGGTAAAATGATAATTTTCGGGTTGGCCGCTCACGGCTGACGGGTATTCGGGGGGCGTCATTGCGTTACTCTCACCATCTATGGAATCCACGAGAATAGTACAAACCCCCGCCGTTGGCAGCAACGATTACGCCCGGCGCACGCGCGAGGCCTCCGGCGCCACCACTTCCCCGTCCGCCACCACCGTTTGCCCGTCGAGGCGGATATCGCAGCGGCGCAGCGCGATGTCCATATGGCAAGGCGTTTTGCGCGTGCCGCCCACTTCGGTGTTCGGCCCGGTGGAGAACAGGAAGTTGCCGTAGAACGCGCGCGCGTCCATGCACATGCCGTCGTTCTTGTCGTGCAGGCCCATCGCCGTCCACTGGGCGCGCGGCTGCAGGCCCCAGCCGATGTGCGAGATGCCGTACACCTCCGGATCGTCAAAGTATTTCATGTATTCGCGCAGGTATTCCGCCTCGAAGCCGCCGTGAATGCGGGTGACGAACCCTTGTTCGATCTCCAGCGTGATGCGTTCGCGCGCATAGCTTTTGAACGGCAGCAAGATATCGCCGACCTCCAGCACCAGCACCCCTTCCGCCTGCTCCTCATTCGGCCAGGTGAACAGGAAGCCGCTCGGCCAGTGATCCCAGCGCCCCGGTTCATCGGCATAGCCGTACTCGGTCACCGTCGGGTATTGCCCGAGCGGCGCGCGGAAATCACTGCCGGCGCTGGAGGTCACCTGCATCAGCTTCGCCTGCTCCAGCACGGCGGCGGCGGCCAGCACCCGCGCCTTGTCCTCCGCGTTGGGCAACATGCGTGCCAGTACCTCCGGCGGCTCCACCGCCAGCAGGATGCGGGTGCCGGTTTTCAGGATCTGCTCCTGCTCCGGTGAATGCAGCAGCATCATGGTATCGACGATCAGGTCGGCGGCCTCCAGCGCACGCTGCGCCGCCAGGTTGCCGGTCAGCGCGGTGTCGCCGCAATAGGCGGTCATGTCGTTGCCCATCGCCCGCGGATGGTTGAACGCCGGCAGCTCAACGGCATACACCCTGGCGCCCAGCCGCAGCGCCGCGTCGGTCGCGGCACGCACCGTGCGCGCATCGGAATAATGGCTTTTCAAAATCGCCACGCTCTGCGAAGCATCGACCTTCGACAGCGTAAGCACCTGCTCGAACAGCTGTACCAACTGGGTTTCATTGACCGCCATGGCCTGTCTCCTGTCTCGTCAAGGGGGTCCGACGCCCGCAAGGCGGCGGTGATTTTTCAAACAATTTAAAGCGAACACACTCGTTTTTTATCTAAGTCAAAAAAGCAAAGGAAAGCAAGTCGCGACTATCCATCATAAGAAAGTCCTATTTCATCCCTCTGCAATCCTGTGATTAACATGAGTTTAACAGTAATGCGCCGTCAATTAGCGTGAGCAAGATCTGATTTAACACTTTTGCAACTTTGCGTTATCTAGTGCATACACTATAAATCGATCGTCCAGCCACGCGTTGGGCCTACGCTGAAAAAAGCCAACAGACAGGGGAAATATGATGAGCAAACAACCACGCATCGCCGTCGTCGGCGCCGGGCTGGGGGGCGCCGCCGCCGCCGGGCTGCTGCAAAAAGCCGGCTTTACCGTCGATCTGTATGAACAGAGCCCGGCGTTCTCGCGCCTCGGCGCCGGCATTCACATGGGGCCGAACGTCCTGAAGATTTTCCGCCGGCTCGGCATTGAGCAGCGGCTGGAGCAGATGGCGTCTCATCCCGATTTCTGGTTCAGCCGCGATGCCGAGAGCGGCGACTATCTGTCGCGCATCGAACTGGGCGCCTTCGCCCGCCGGGAGTACGGCGCCGCCTATGTGACGGTGCACCGCGGTGATTTGCAGGCGTTGCAGCTCTCCGCGCTGCAGCCCGGCACCCTGCACTTCGGCAAATGCCTGAGTAGGATTGAAGATCGCGGTGACGAGGTGGTGCTGAACTTCGTCGACGGCACCTCGGCCCACGCCGACATCGTGATCGGCGCCGACGGTATCAACTCGCGCATCCGCGAACATCTGCTGGGGGCGGAAGCGCCGACCTACAGCGGCTGGGTGGCCCATCGCGCGCTGATCCGCGGCGAGAAGCTGGCAAAATACAATCTGACGTTCGAAGACTGCGTGAAGTGGTGGTCGGCGGATCGCCATCTGATGGTCTATTACACCACCCAGCGGCGCGACGAGTATTACTACGTCAGCGGCGTGCCGCACCCGGCCTGGGATTTCCAGGGCAGCTTCATCGACAGCAGCCGCGAAGAGATGTTCGAGACCTTTGCCGGCTACCACCCGATCGTGCAGGCGCTGATCGAATCCAGCGAGCAGGTCACCAAATGGCCATTGCTGAACCGCAAACCGCTGCCGCTGTGGAGCGAAGGCCGCCTGGTGCTGCTCGGCGACGCCTGCCACCCGATGAAACCGCACATGGCGCAGGGCGCGGCGATGGCGATCGAAGACGCCGCCATGCTGACCCGCTGCCTGCAGGAAACCGGCCTCGGTGACTACCGTACCGCCTTCCAGCTGTATGAAGCCAACCGCAAGGAGCGCGCATCCAGGGTGCAGGCGGTGTCCAACGCCAACACCTTCCTGCGCACCCAGGAAGATCCGGCCTGGGTCTACGGCTATGACCTGTACGCGCAAGCGCTGAAATCGGAGAACGCCGCATGAGCACCTTCCTCTACGGCGCACACGTTCACGCCAACGGCATTCGCCAACACTATCTGCGCTACGGCGGCCGCGGCCCGGCGCTGCTCCTGATCCCCGGCATCACCAGCCCGGCGATCACCTGGGGCTTCGTCGCCGAGCGGCTGGGGGAAAAATACGACGTCTACGTGCTCGACGTACGCGGCCGTGGTTTGTCGTCCAGCGGCCCGGAACTGGCTTATGACGCAGAGACCTGCGCACAGGACGTCAACGCCTTCGCCGCCGCGCTGAATCTGGACAGTTACGCCCTGCTCGGCCATTCGATGGGTGCCCGCTTCGCCCTGCGCGCCGCCGTTTTGCGGCCCGCCGGCGTGCGGCGGCTGGTGCTGGTCGATCCGCCGGTTTCCGGACCCGGCCGCCGCGCCTATCCCGGCCAATGGCCATGGTACGCCGACTCGATCCGGCAGTCGCTGCCGGGCATGAGCGCCGAGCAGATGCGCGCCTTCTGCCCGACCTGGAGCGAAGAGCAGCGCCGGCTGCGCGCCGAGTGGTTGCACACCTGCTATGAGCCGGCGATCCAACGCGCCTACGACGATTTTCATCAGGTGGACAGCCACCGCGACTACCCGCTGCTGACCCTGCCGACGCTGCTGATCGCCGCGGGCAAAGGCGGCGTCATTCAACCCGAAGACCGGGCGGAGATCCGCGCGCTGCAGCCGGAGATCGCCATCGTCGAGGTCGAGAACGCCGGACACATGATCCCGTGGGACGATTTCGACGGCTTCTTCCGCGCCCTGGGCGATTTTCTGGATTAACTGAGGAACACCGACATGAGCAACCACTACCGCATCGGCCAGATCGTGCCCAGCTCCAACACCACAATGGAAACCGAGATCCCGGCGATGCTGGGCGCGCGCCAGCTGATACGCCCGGAGCGTTTCACCTTTCACTCCAGCCGCATGCGCATGAAACACGTCAATAAAGAAGAGCTGGCGGCGATGGACGCCGAGTCCGATCGCTGCGCACTGGAGCTCTCCGACGCGCGGGTCGACGTGCTCGGCTACGCCTGCCTGGTGGCCATCATGGCGATGGGGCTGGGCTACCACCGCGAATCGCAGGCCCGGCTGGCGCAGGTGACGAAAGACAATCAGGCCGCCGCGCCGGTTATCAGCAGCGCCGGCGCGCTGGTCAACGGCCTGAAAGTGATCGGCGCCAAACGCATCGCGCTGGTGGCGCCCTATATGAAACCGCTGACCCAGCTGGTGGTGGACTACATCCAGCACGAAGGCATTGAGGTCAAGGTATGGCGCGCGCTGGAGATCCCAGACAACCTCGACGTCGGCCGGCACGATCCGGCCAGGCTGCCGGGGATCGTCGCCGAGATGGATTTACGCGAGGTCGACGCTATCGTGCTGTCCGCCTGCGTGCAGATGCCTTCGCTGCCGGCCGTTCCGACGGTGGAGGCCCAAACCGGCAAACCGGTGATCACCGCCGCTATCGCCACCACTTACGCGATGCTGACCGCGCTGGAGCTGGAGCCGATCGTCCCCGGCGCCGGCGCCCTGCTGTCCGGCGCCTATTGAGGAGGCAGAATGAACGACACCCTCAGCGACAACTATCGCGGCGTCTGGGGCCAGCGCCTCGGCTTCGGCCGGCGCCCGGCGCTGCTGGCGATCGACTTTATGCAGGCCTACACCACCGAAGGCGCACCGCTGTTCGCGCCGGGCGTGGTGAGCGCGGTCGAGGAAAGCCGCGAACTGCTGGCCTGTGCGCGCCGCACGGGAATTCCGGTGATCCATACCCACATCCGCTATCATGCAGGGCATTTTGCCGATGGCGGCCTGTGGGTCAAGAAAGCGCCGGTAATGAAGGACATGGTGGCGGGCAACCCGCTGGCGGCGTTCTGCCCGCCGGTGGCGCCGCTGGCCGATGAGGTGGTGCTGAGCAAGCAATACGCCAGCGCCTTCTTCGGCACCGCGCTGGCGCCGCTGCTGGTGGCGCAAGGGATCGACACGCTGCTGATGATCGGCTGCTCCACCAGCGGCTGTATCCGTGCCAGCGCGGTGGACGCGGTGCAACACGGCTTTCGCGCCATGGTGGTGCGCGAGTGCGTCGGCGATCGTCACCCCGGCCCGCACGAAGCCAACCTGTTCGACATCGACAGCAAATACGGCGACGTGGTGCACAAACGGGAGGCGCTCGACTACCTGAACCGGTTATGAGTCAACGATTCACCTGCAACGACAATAACGAAGGCGCAGACAGCGCCTCACGCGACCGCCCGAAACAGGGCGGCGCCCATGCAACGCAAACACAACAGGCGCCTCCTGCGGAGGCCAACACGCACCACCTGGAGACAACATCATGGCCATTGTCGACACCCCGCTGGCGGGGAAGGCGGACGCAGAATCGCTGCTGCTGTACCGCAAAATCACCTGGAAACTGATCCCGTTTCTTTGCCTGTGTTACCTGGCGGCCTACCTCGATCGCATCAACGTCGGGCTGGCCAAGCTGCAAATGGCCGACGCGCTGCAGCTGAGCGAAGCGGCCTTCGGCCTGGGCGCCGGGCTGTTCTTCGTCGGCTATATTCTGTTCGAGGTGCCGAGCAACCTGATCCTGCAGCGCGTCGGCGCCAAGATGTGGATCGCCCGCATCATGATCACCTGGGGGCTGCTGTCCACCGCCACCATGTTCGTCACCACGCCGACCCAGTTCTACGTCATCCGCTTTCTGCTCGGCGTGGCGGAGGCCGGTTTCCTGCCCGGCGTGCTCTTTTACCTGACGCTGTGGTTCCCGACCTATCGCCGCGGCCGCATCATCGCGCTGTTCATGATCGGCCTGCCGCTGTCCAGCGTGATCGGCGGGCCGCTCTCCGGCTGGATCATGGGCCATTTCGACATGCGCCACGGGCTGCACGGCTGGCAGTGGCTGTTTTTGCTGGAGGGCATTCCCAGCGTGCTGTTGGGCGTGCTGACCTTCTGGCTGTTGCCTAATACCTACCAGCAGGCCAAGTGGCTGACGCCCGAGGAGAAACAGCGCATCGCCGACGATTTGGCGCGCGACGACGCCGAGGCCGATCACGGCAAGCACAGCTTCCGCGACGGCTTCTTCAATCTGAAAGTGTGGATGCTCGGCGGCATTGACTTCGCCATTCTGCTCAGCGCCTACGCCATGGGCTTTTGGATGCCGACCTTCATCAAAACCGCCGGCGTCACCGATATCACCACCATCGGCTACCTCACGGCGATCCCCAGCGTCGCCGCCCTGCTCGGCATGCTGCTGATAGGCAGCAGTTCCGACCGGCTGCGCGAACGGCGCTGGCATATCATCGTGCCGTTTATCGTCGGTGCGCTGGCGATGGCCGGCAGCACCTTCTTCACCCACAATGCGCTGGCCACGGTGCTGCTGTTCTCCATCGCCCAGGCGGCGATCATCGGCGCGGTGCCGGTGTTCTTCAGCCTGCCGGCTACCTTCCTGCGCGGCACGGCGGCGGCGACCGGCTTCGCGCTGGCCTGTTCGCTGGCCAACATCGCCGGGCTGGTGAGCAATTCGCTGATGGGGCTGGCGCTGGATCTGACCGGCAAGAGCGGCGGCGCGCTCTGGGCCTTCGCCGGCTGCCTGCTGCTCAGCTCGTTGCTGGTGGTGGCCCTGCCGGCCAAGGTGGTGAACCGCTGAATGTCGGCCAAGCCGAAAAAGACCAAGGGCGCATAACGCGCCCTTTTGTTTACTTACCGGGAATGGCCGAACTTACTCGTCCTTCAGCCCGCGGTTGATCAGCATCGGCTCGATGCTCGGCTCTTTGCCGCGCCAGTCGATGTACAGCTTCTCCAGATCCTGACTGTTGCCGCGCGACAGGATCATGTCGCGGAAGCGCTGGCCGTTTTCGGCGGTCAGGCCACCGTGTTCGGTGAACCACTGGAAGGCGTCGTCCGCCAGCATTTCCGTCCACAGATAGGCGTAGTAGCCCGCGGCGTAGCCGTTACCCCAGATGTGCTGGAAATAGCTGGAACGGTAGCGCGGCGGCACGTAGCTGAGATCGACCTTGTCTTTTTGCAGCGACTCAGCCTCGAACTTGTCCACGTCCTGCTGCGGCTGATCGGCGGTCAGCATGTGCCAGTGCATGTCCAGCAGCGCGGCGGACAACAGCTCGGTCATGCTGTAGCCCTTGTTGAACTTGTCGGCCTTCTTGATCTTGTCGACCAGTTCCTGCGGCATCGCCTCACCGGTCTGGTAGTGCTTGGCGAAGTGGCTGAACACTTTCGGATCGCTGACCCAGTGCTCGTTGAACTGCGACGGGAACTCGACGAAGTCGCGCGCGGTGTTGGTGCCCGACAGGCTCGGGTATTCCTGATCGGCGAACATGCCGTGCAGCGCATGGCCGAACTCGTGGAACAGGGTGATTACGTCGTCATACGACAGCAGCGCCGGCTGGCCCGGCGCCGGTTTGGTGAAGTTGGCGACGTTGTAAATCACCGGCTTGGTGCCGTTGAGCTTCGACTGATCGACGAAGTTGCTCATCCAGGCGCCGCCGCCCTTGTTGTCGCGCTTGAAGTAGTCGGTGTAGAACAGCGCCAGCGATTTGCCGTCCTTGTCGAACACTTCATACACCTTGACGTCCGCCTGGTAGACCGGGATGTCCTTGCGCTCTTTGAAGCTGATGCCGTACAGCAGGTTAGCGGCGTAGAACACGCCGTTGTTCAGCACGTTGTTCAGCTCGAAGTAAGGCTTGATCTGCGACTCGTCCAGATCGTACTTGGCCTTGCGCACCTGTTCGGCGTAGAACTGCCAGTCCCAGGCCTGCACCTTGAAGTCGCCTTTCTGCTGGTCGATCACCGCCTGAATGTCTTTGGCTTCACGCTCGGCGCGCGCGGTGGCCGCCGGCACGATATTGCGCATAAAGCTCAGCGCGGCATCCGGCGTCTTGGCCATCTGGTTTTGCAGTTTCCAGGCGGCGTAGTTCGGGTAGCCCAGCAGCTTGGCCTGCTCGGCGCGCACCTTGGCCAGACGGGAGATGGTTTGGCGGGTATCGTTGCCGTCGCCCTTCTCCGCACGCGTCCAGGAGGCGTCGAACAGCGCTTGGCGGGTGTCGCGATCTTTCAGGCTCTGCAGCAACGGCTGTTGCGTGGTGTTTTGCAGCACCAGCAGCCACTGTTTCTCCAGCTTGCGTTCGGCGGCCGCCTGGGCCGCCGCAGCCAGCTCACCTTCCGACAGGCCGTCCAGCTTCGCCGGGTCGGTTATCGCCAGCGCGCCGTTTTTGCTCGCCGCCAGCAGTTTGTTGGTGAACTGGGTGCTCAGCGTCGCCGCTTCCTGGTTCAGCGCCTTCAGCTTGGCCTTGTCGGCGTCCGACAGATTGGCACCCGCCAGCTCGAAGTTCTTGTAGGTCACTTCCACCAGCCGGCGCGATTCCGGATCCAGCTTCAGCGCATCGCGATCCTGATAAATGGCCTTGATGCGCGCGAACAGCTTGCCGTTGAGCATGATGTCGTCGTTCAATGCCGCCAGCGTCGGCGAGGTTTCTTCATCCAGCTTCTGCAGCGCATCGCTGGTGTTGGCCGAGGTCATGGCGCCGAACACGTTCATCACCCGCGTCAGCAGCGAACCGGCCTGCTCCAGCGCCACCAAGGTATTTTTGAAGTTGGGCTTGGCCGGGTTGTTGGCGATCTTCTCCACCTCTTCCCGCTTTTGCTTGATGCCCGCTTCGATCGCCGGCGCGTAGTCGCTTTCCTTGATCAGGTTGAACGGTGGCGCCTGGAACGGCAGACGGCTTTGATAGAAGAACGGATTCTGAGTCTTTTGCTTGTCGTGCTGATTGGCTTCACCGGTCACGGTAGCCTCCTTCGCCTGGCCGCTGGGCAGCGCGCTATGGTCGGCGTGAGGTTGGGTTTCTGCTGCCTGTGCCTGCGAGCCCAGCGCCATGCCGATCGCCAGCACCAATGTGGATAAACGCATCAAATCGAAACTCCTCCATGTTCACGGAATAAGGTCTCGGGGAATCACTCCCTCTGAATCACCTCCTAGCTTAGGTGCAGTTGGCAGTTTGAGCAAAAACAAGTGATTAGAAGTTAGCCGCCTCGCCGGCCGCAGCCAGAAACGTCGGTGACATCTTTATTTTTTTATTTCCAGCACATAGTCACTAAATGTAATCATTTTATGATTAATTAATTCAATACCATGATAAATAAAGAAGAATCATAAAATACCCTGTTGACTTATCCGGTTACCCAATGTAACTTGATGTAAATTTTGATTAATGGAGCTAATCAAATTGCAGCTTATAACGGAAATAGTTCTTATTGTCATTTTCATCCTCATTATCAGTGCGATTTATAAAAACGCGAAGAAAAAAGGCTTGCGCACGTACCATATCGTCATGCTGTTCTTGATATTCCCCCTTGCCGTATTTTTAGACTATTGCCTGCAGCGCCAGGCGATCCTTTTGGATACGGCGGCCCTTAAAATCACGGCAATGTATGGTTTGCCGATGGCGGTTATTTTTTCGCTTGTGTTATCCATTACCTCTCGCAAGAAGGAGCTTAAATGAGAGCCTTAACGGAAGTTGAGTTGTCATGTATTAACGGATCTGACGGCAATGATTCTTATAATCCGACTTCGCTTATTGTCGGCAGCCTGAGCACAATAGCGAAATTGCCCACCCCCGTATCATTAGCCGTGGGCGTGGGCACGGAAATCGCTATTCAGGCCGCACCGCACATGCCGGTTAACGTTGCTATTCCACAGGTTCCCATGGGCCCAACATGGAATGGCAGTGGCGGTGGTCGCCCTTCACCGTCGTCGTCACTTTCAACACCGGATTCTTCAAATTAAAAAACGCGGCCTTATTACCCCTTGTATAATAAGGCCGGTATTTAACTTGCCCTGCACCCATAAAAATAACGATTTAAAAAATGAAAAACCTCGCCATGCTTCACGAAAGCTTGATTCCTTTCGTCGCAAAAAAGACAGGTGCTCAATTACTCTGGCACAACGGATTAAACCCTGCAGAGCAGAGCGAACTGAAAAATGAGACCAGCTATCTCATCGAAGAAAATAATCGTCATGCTATTTTTGATGACGGCACGCCGCTCTTAAACGATGAAAAAGTCTTTTTCGCCGAACGTTATGGCGGCGGGGCTATTTCGCGCAACGGCGGCGGCGCACGCTGTGGCTTTGATGGGCGATGGCAGGTTAAAGGCATCGGAGCCAATGCGTTAGTCGGTCAAGGGGCGAAGCATGTCGATGGCGAGTTGACAATGACCGGCGCAGTATTGGAGGCATTATGGGGAAACGTCATGGCCAAACTGCTGCCTTACGGTGCCGTGCCCAATAAGGCGATCTTGCTGACCGACAACCCCATCGCCACCCTCTCTCCTGCATCGGCGGGAGGCGTCCATAACCGCAAGGCGTTGCTGGTGCGCGAACCCGTCGTGCGCCCTGCACATTTTTGCCGCGCGCCCTACTATCATCCTCATGATGCGATGCAAAGGCAGCCTTCGGATATTGAGCGGACCAAAAAGCTCATTGTCGCCGCACCAACCTTTCTGCCTCGTCCCTCTGAGTTTGACGCTGCGCGCTGGTTGGCGTTGCCGCAGGAAGAACGAGCCTTCTACGGGCTCTGCGAGCTTGCACGGCGCCTTGCGACGCAGATAGCTTACTGCCGTACCCGCCATTTGGTGATGATGACCTCACCCTCCAATTGCGATATGGCCGGCAGGCTGCTGGACTTTCATGGTGTTCGCAGTGTTTTTCCCGCAGAACGTCGCGATCCCGGCCGCAGCTACATTCAGCACAACAAACTCAACGAAGACGCCCCTTTGTTGCTGAGAGGCGTGCAAGATCTCGCTTTTTATTTAGCCAAGCATCAATTTGGCCCGGCATTTCTCGCGGCAGCGCACCAAGGCATCGGCGCGGCCTTTAATATGGCCTACACGCGAGCCTGCCTGCTGGATAATCTCGGTATGGCGGGTTTTGACTCTGCATTTTTACAACGCCTGCCTCTCACCGCCGACTGGTTCGCCTTAGGCGAACGCTTGCAAAAAATGTTCGATTTGGCTCCCGGCATCTTTAGCCGTCGACAAGGTCTGGGCCAGGGGAATGCTCATCCGGCGATTGCCCTGTTACATCGGCTCATCGACTCGCCCGTCAGGGTTTCCGCCGAACAACAGGGTACGACAGCGGAAGAGAGATTTTCTCTGGCATTCCAGCGGTTATACGCGAAGTACCTTCAGGAAACATCAGCGGATCAAACCGCCGCCGGATTACAACAGGCGATGAAGCAGACCGTCACCAGAAGGTTGGGCTCCCGCGCGTTCATGCGCCGTGAAGTGATTTTTCAAGAAATTGCCGGCTGGCGCGGTGAATTCAGCGAGATCAGCGAACAGTTGCAAATCTATCTGGATCGTTTCGAGCGTCAGGCGATCAACGTATTACAATAATAATGCTGAGGATATTTCGTGAGTTTTATCAAAGAAAACCAGCAGGGTAAAAGTAAGTTCAGTCAATACGAGAGCCTGGGCTTCGCCGTTAGCTGTATGTTGATGAATAAAAATTACAGTTTGTACCATATAAAAACGTTGCAGCTATGGACTCAGGAAGCGATTAATCAAAATCAATTCAAAATATTATTCGATCATTTGGATAATCCGTTAGGATATATAACCTGGGCCTACCTGAGAGATGAGACGCTGGGTCGATTTATTAACGATCCGCAGTTTCTTCTGCATAACTCAGAATGGGATGAGGGCGGCACGCTGTGTATTTTAGACTTTTGCTGCAAGCCAGGCAGCGCGCATTTATGTTTGGAACACCTTAAAACAGTTTACCCAATCGCAGAACGTCGCACGGTTGTATGGCGTTCCCGCCGAACGGGCAAACTGATGACGGTAAAAAAATAAAGAAAAATAAACATCAGGGATGAGCCGATGAGCAAGCATCAACTATTGGATTCACAGACGGGATTTTACTATGGCACCAAAATCGGCGATGACAAATCGAGCTATAATATCGCGGAATATGTCGAAATAAATCACACTCTCGATATCGCAAGAATGAAACGTGCCATTCATCGCGTCATCAGCCAAACGCCGACGTTGCACGTTTTGTTTGATGAAGATAACGGCACGCCTTATCAATATCCCGTCACCGCCAACATCTCAGTGGAATGGGTAGATCTTTCACAGCACGCCAACGATATGGCCACCGCTATCGAATTAATGGAAGCGGATGCTAAGCGCCCCTTCTCGTTGAACGCTGCGCCGTTATTCAGACAAAAAATCATCAGACTGGGTGAGCAACGCTTTCTGTGGTATTTCTGCAGCCACCATCTGCTGCTTGATGGTTACGGCACTTATTTGCTGATCCATCAAGTGGCGCAGGCCTACCGAGGCCAAACGCAGCAACCGCAAGACGTACCTGCGATCGATGCCTTGCTCAGGGCTGAATCTGAGTACAAACAGTCAGCCGCCTATCAAGCGGACCGACATTTTTGGCAAACGGCCAGCACCTCACTGCCAGACCCGATGACATTAGCCTGCGCTAATATTCCTTCGGGACAGACGATCCGCCATGTGACGTCGTTGCCCTATCCTGCCGAGCGCCTTGCGCTGCAAACCGGGCACCCTTCTTGGCTGGCGCGCACTTTCGTGGCAGTGATGGCATATTTGTACTTGTGTACCGGCGAGAAACAGCAAACGATCGGCGTCCCAATGATGGCGCGAACAGACTTCCTGACGAGGCAGGCGCTGACTTGCAAGACCAACGTTGTTCCCTTGACTCTCGATATTGAGGACACGGCCTCATGCCGACAGTTGGCGCAAACCATTGAACACATACTCAGGCAACTCAAAAAACATCAAGCATTCCGTTACGAAGAGATAAAAAGTCTGCGGAGCGTCACCAGCCGCTCGCCGCTGTTCAACATCGTGGTCAATATCATTCCCTTTGAAGCGGCAGCCTCATTTTCTTCCGCGCAGCGCAGCGAAATCCGTAATTTACGCTCAGGAGGCGCGCAGGATCTGGTCTTCAACATGCGTCCCGATCTCGATAACCAAACGCTTCGGCTGGAGATCGATGCCGACTCAGGGCTTTACGATGCGGCCAGCCTGGTGCGGCACAGCCAGGGGATACAGACCTTGTGCGCCTTGCTGTACGACAACCCGGAAAATCTTTCCGTCGCGGCATTGCGACAACGTTTCCCGCTCTCGCTGCAGGGTAAAGCAGCCAACGACAACGTGGTCGATATAATGCAACGTATCGATCGTGCCGTCGTTCAAGCGCCGCAACGCACGGCGATCCTCACGCCCGCACACGCTTCGTTGTCGCTAAGAGCGCTGTCTTATGCCGTTTTGCAGCAACAGTGGCGTGCGCTGGCCGATGCCCTGGCCCCCGCCCGTGCCGCGAACACCGTGCTGTTGCTCGACTTGCCGCAAGGGCCGGAAGCCATCATCTGCATGCTTGCTGCGCTGCAGTTGAAAATGCCGTTCGTCAACCTGAATGCCAAAGGGGATGGCGTGGCTCATCGTCAGCGACTTGAACAATTTAGCGACGCTATCCTGATTACCGATCGCACACTTCCCTCCTTTCATTCCGAACCTGACGCATTGGCGCATTGGCGCGCATCGACACTCGATATGCCGGCGGATTTCGCGCACTTCACCGTGTTTCGCCGGCAAACAGCGACTGAGGCGCCGGCGTTCCCGGACGGAACCGGCTATATCATGTTTACCTCTGGCTCGACGGGAATGCCTAAAGGCGTGATAGGCGCCCGACATGCTCTCAGCGTTTTTGTCGATGCGGCGATAACATGCTATGGCATTCAACCGCACGAACGCGTGTTGCAATTTGCGCCCTTGCATTTCGATGCGTGCATTGAAGAAATTTTCATGACGCTGGGTGCCGGCGCCCACCTGTGTATCGCCCCCGAGGCCGTCAAGCACAGCTTTGCCGCGTTCTTCACATTCTGCGCCGATCATCAAATCAGCCTGTTGGATCTGCCGACCGCCTACTTTAATGAGATGCTGTTCGCCTCCGGTGGTGAACAGACGCTGCCGCCGGCCGTCACTACCGTTATCATCGGCGGCGAAAGCCTTTCACCGCGATCCAAAGAACGCTGGTTCGCGCACTATCCCAAAGGCAGAAAGTTATTCAACTCCTACGGCCCAACCGAGACAACCGTGGTGGCGACGGCCGCGGAAATCAAAAACGATGGCACCGCCGTGACGATAGGCGCACCGCTGGACGGTATATACACGGCGATCGTCGGCGAGGATCTCAGGCTGTTGCCGCTCGGCTGCAGCGGCGAATTACTGATAGCCGGAGCGACCGTCGGCCTGGGGTATTTGCATCAGCCAACGCTGAGCGCGGAAAAGTTCGTCACCCTTGAGGTTAACGGCCATCCCATGCCCGCCTTTCGTACCGGCGATATCGCCTGCCAGCGCCAGGATGGGCAGTTGCTGTTCCTTGGCCGCAAAATTCGTGAAGCGAAAATCGCCGGGCAACGCGTCAATATGGGTGAGATAGAAAGCTGTCTGGCCCGGTTGCCCGCAATTGTCGAAATTGCCGTACTGGCCAAAAGCGGCGACGCGGGAACGGAACTGTATGCGCATTATCACAGCCGGCAGCCGCTCAGCGAGGCAATGCGCCGAACGCTGTACGGCGAACTGCCCAGTGCACATATTCCTCAGCGCTTCGTGCATCATCCAACGCCGCTGGTCAAACTGGCTAACGGCAAGATTGATTATCGCACCCTGGAAAGACAATCCCGGATGCCTGAACCCACACGGGAATTGCGTTCGACGACATTCAACACCCTGGTGCATGAGGTTTGGCTGGCGACGCTGGGGAGTGACGATGGCGACTTCTTCACGCTCGGCGGTGAGTCGCTGCAGGCCATAAAAATCATTAACGCGCTTAACGCCCACTGTCGGTTGGATCTGAACCTGAGCGACATTTTTGAACATCCGAGACTCACCGATTTCTGCCGACACCTAACGCAGCTGGCCCATGCACGCTATGGCCTGGATCCGCAGCATCTGAACATCCGATGCGCTATCGGCCGCCGCCTGTCAACCGAGGCGCCGGCCAGCAGCCGGCTGTTTATTCAATCACCCGAAGGCGCAGATGAACGGCTTTTGTTGGCCGCCCTCGCCGACAAACACGGTGTGGACATTCTGTCACCGCAGGCGTTGCCATTGCATGCTGAATGGCCGCTGAACGCGGCCATATTCAACGTACCGAACGAAGCCACGCAATATGCCAGTTGGCTTGATGCGCTTTCGGCCCTGCTGCACGCCCTGCCCGGCCGAGTTAACTACATGATCTTTATGCATGATACGGTCGGCGGCGCCAGACTCACGCAAGGCCTGCTGCGCGATTTTCGGCATGAGCGACTGCTGTTGCTGCATAAAGCCGATTCGCGCCGCCAAGCTGTCGACGCCGGCGTTACTGAGTTGATAGCCTTTTCCGCGCGGCTTGGCTATTTCCCGCACATCCGGTTCGATACGGCCAATGGGCGATTGAACGGCTGCGTACTGAGGATCTTCGGTTTCGATGATGGCGAGAATTTCGATCATCGCGCCGCCTTCACAATGGCACAGCGGAGAAACCCGGGAGTGCAGTTGTGTAGCTTGTCGCATTGGCTGAATTTGATTTCCGCCCACAGCGACAAACGCCCGAATAAAAGCGGTCGAACAGGGAACGCTATCGACGTCAACATGGAAGGAGTGCACTGATGAGCGTCATCGGCCTGATCAATCTGATGGAAATGGCGAAACAGGGAGCCACATTCGGCGAGCTGTCGCCTCGACGCCAAGCCATCGAGCATGTCGACGCCGCCGCACTCAGTGCGGTGCAGGAAGACATCACCGCATTTTTATCTGTTTGTACGCCAGATAATGCAGAGCGAGACACCGGGGAGAAGCCTTGTTACACCGTCAATCACTACGCGGGGCAATACCTGTGGCTGTATGAAAACTTCACCAAGAACAGCCCGCTGTATAACATTCCGATCGCCAAAGAGATCCTGGGGCCCTTTGAACCCGCGCGTTTACTCACCGCGCTGAAAAAACTGCTCAAGCGGCACGGTGCGCTTTGCGGCCGCTATCGGCTAGACGGGGAAACCATCACCGTTGACATCGTGCATCCTGATGAAACCATTTTCGAACACAGCCTCGAGGACATCAGCGGGCTGAATAGTGAGGAGCAGCAAAAAAGTATGCTGGCGGCGCTTAACGCCCAGTGCACGATTCCGTTTGATCTCGGTGCCGAGTATCCCCTGCGCTGCCGGATCTTGAGAAAGAGCGCGCAGCACCACTATCTGTTCTTGACCTTTCACCATTGCGTGGTCGACGGCTGGACGGCCAATTTGCTGGTGGATGAACTGAGCCGTGGCTATCACGCGCACAAAGAGCATGGTCATTATGACAACGGCCAGGCGTTTTTCCGCTATCTTGAAGACCCTTTCCTCGCCGTCGCCAATGTCGATGACAGCATGGCGTTTTGGCGCGATGAACTGGATGGTGCGCCGGAAAAACACGCGCTTGAATACGATATCGCCATCACCGCGGCAGGCAAAACACAGAATATCGTCAGAACATCGCTGACGAACGAACTGCAGTCGGCCCTGGCCCAGTTAGCCAAACATAACGGTACGACGCTGTTTACGCTGTTGCACTCCGCCTTCGCGTTACTGATTGCCAGAGAATCTGCGACGGAGCGTGTAGTCATCGGTAGCCCGATCGCCAACAGGAACGAGCCGACGTTAAACGACGCCGTGGGCAGCTTCGTCAACACGATCGCCCACCAATTCATCATCACTGGCGA
Organism: Serratia sp. Nf2; assembly: GCF_003028435.1. NCBI lineage: Bacteria > Pseudomonadati > Pseudomonadota > Gammaproteobacteria > Enterobacterales > Yersiniaceae > Serratia > Serratia sp. Nf2. The sequence continues at coordinate 45,824 of NZ_PYTW01000003.1, forward strand.
CGACAGTTTCACCACGCTGCTGCAAAAGAACGCAAATAAATTTGCGCGCGCTTTCAAACATCAAGGGTTGCCATTCTCTTACCTGGTTGAACAACTCAAGCCCACGCGCGGCAAGTTTCACCCCATTTTTCAAATCATGTTCGTCTGCCAACATCGCAAAAGCAATGAGCTGAATATTGGCGGTGCGCAGGTTAACACCCTGCCGAGACGCTATGCGCCGCCCAAGTTTGATCTGGTTCTGGAAGTGATTTCCAGCGTGGAGGGCATTCAGTTGGAATGGCAATACAACGCCAAGCTATTTACGCCGGAGCGCATTAACGGATTGGCGCAAGCTTACGCATTACTGCTGCAGCAAATTGCCTGCGATCCCTCGCGGGCCGTCGGCCACTATTCGCTGGCGTCAATGGCCGATAACCGGCAATTGCGTCAGCTCTCCGTCGGACAGGCGATGCCCGCATCCTTGCGGCAACCTCTTTCCGATCGGCTGTTACACACTGCTCTCCAGCAGGCGGATCGCCCGGCGTTGTACGAGGGCGATAGCGTGTGGCATTACGATCGGCTGTTGCGGCACGCCGGCCTCGTGGCGCATTGGCTGATCGCCCATACCGCCCCAGGCGCGCTCATCGCCATCGATCTTCCACGTGGCGCTCATCAGGCTATTGCGGCGCTCGGCGTGATCCTCGCCGGACGGGCCTACTTGCCGTTGGCCGCAGGATTGCCGGATGCCCGCGCAGCGGCCATTATGCGGATATCAGGTTGCGCCTGGGTTTTGAGCAACCAGGCTCACCATCACGCCCGCTATCCGCAGACTATCCGCGTTCAGGATCTGGAGGCGCTGTTTTCCCCTCATGTCCTAGACACAGCGCCCTTTCCGCCAGGCGAAGCGGAAGCGCTCGCCTATGTCATTTATACGTCGGGGACGACCGGTACGCCAAAAGGTGTGGCTATGGAACAGGGGGCCGTCACCAATACCTTGCTGACTATGAACCGACTGTTTAACGTTTCTCATCGTGACAACGTATTGGCACTCGCCGATCTGGCCTTCGATTTATCGGTCTATGACCTGTTAGGCAGTTGGCTAGCCGGTGCATCAGTAACGGTGCTATCGCCGCACGAAGCGAAAGAGCCGTCAGCATGGCTAAATGCGATACGCCAGCGGCAAATCAGCATCTGGAACTCGGTTCCCGCCATCTTGCAAATGCTGGTGCAATATTGCGCACAAGAAAACATCCTGTCGCTGCCTCAACTGCGGCATATTTGGCTGAGCGGCGATCGCATCTCTCCACAGCTGATCGCCGAGGCACATCGGCTTTGCCCCAACGCCACCATCACCAGCCTTGGCGGTGCCACTGAAGGGGCAATATGGTCAATTTATCATCCGGTCACACGAGATACGCACTACAGAAACGCCATCCCCTATGGAACCGCATTGCCAAATCAGAGCATATGGGTGTTGAATGAAAAACTCGAGCCGTGCGGTTTCGGCGTTACCGGCGACATTTATATCGGTGGCGTTGGCGTTGCCCGCGAGTATTGGCGCGATAGCCAAACCACCGCCGGCAGCTTTGTGCTTTTCCCAACCACCGGAGAACGCATATACCGCACCGGCGATCGCGGCCGTTGGCATCGCAGCGGTTACATCGAGTTTCTCGGCCGCGAAGACCAACAGGTGAAACTGCAGGGTTTTCGCGTCGAATTGGGTGACGTCGAATTCGCGCTCAAAAGCAGCGAACTGGTCGCTGAAGCGTGTGTCGTCTGTCGCGATGAAACCGGGAACGGCACACCGCATCTGGAAGCCTACATCACATTGACCGAGGCGGGGAAAGCCAGCGTCCAGGCAGAGCAAAGAATACGCGAGCAGGTTACGGCCGCATTGCCCGCGTATATGGCGCCATCCCGCTATCACCTCATTGAACGTTTCCCGCTTTCACGCAACGGCAAATTGGATCGCACCTTGCTCTCGCCAGTCACCGAACGGAGTCAGGCCAGCGAGGTTACACCCGCTGCGTCCGCGGAACTCATGCTACTACGAGAGCTGTTGGCGGATACGTTAGGCTGTACTCCAGACAAGATCGACCCACATGCCAGCTTCTTCAGCAATGGCGGCAGCTCGCTTTCCGGCATCACGTTCTTGGGCAACATCAAGCGCGCCCTTAATGTGGAATTAACCCTGGCGGAAATCCTCGGCTACTCACAGCTCGATAAACTTGCCGAGCGTCTGCGCGAGAATGCGCCCCTGCCGTTATCGATGCTGTCCGGCTCAGCCGATCGCCCCTCTCTGCCCACCTTGTATTTGGTGCATGGCGCCGGCGGCCAGGTTCATCAATATGCAAAGTGGACAAAACAGCTTTGCGCCTGCGCCAACATCATCACCATCGCCAGCCCGGGGTTGGCCGCACCCGGTGCCGACGACACACTCACCCTGCAGCGATTGGCCGCCTCCCATTTGGCGGCCATACCGCGTGCCAAACGCGGCACGGCCGTTATCGCCGGCTGGTCATTGGGCGGCCAATTAGCTGTCCATATGGCGGCGCAGGCCACGGAACAAGGCGCGCCCTTTGCGCATGCGTTGGTTGTCGACAGCGGTTTGCCCGCCCAGCGGACCGCCGTGAAGCGACGTTTCAGCGTGGCGCAAAGTTACCTCAGTCTGTTCGACTCTCTCGGTATTGCGCGCCATTTGTGTCGGCATCAAGAAACGAATGCGATAGACAGCTTCGCCGACGAGATAAAAATGCACTATGCGCTGAATCAGAGCGTGCTTGCGGAGAAGATCACGCTGGAACATGCCGAAACCTTCTGTTGGGCGCTGAAAAAATCGTTCGAACTGACGAATAACGCCGGCCCCCTGCCGCAGATAGCGATACCGCTGACGCTTTGGCTTAGCCAGCAACGTCAGCGTAAACACCCCCAGCTTGCACAACGCTGGGAGATGCAATCCTCGCATGGCGTTCAACTCAGTTATTGTGCAGAAACGCATTACAGCATTTTAAACAACGCTCAACTTCTTCGAGCGCTGACGCAATTGCTGCGCGCGTTATCAACATCATTGGAATAACGCGAGAAGATACCTCCTATCAATCAAACCTATCGAGGCAATGATGAAATTACCAAGCAGTTGGATTTTTTTGTTCTGCTTTTACTACACATTTATGGATATTTTTTATTCGTTATTTTTTTCCGAAGACAGGAGGTTTACCAGCACAATCATTCAATCCTTTATCTTTTCAACCTTGCTAGTGGCATTTTTCTGGTATCGGAAAACTGCAAAAACCAAAAACCAATAATATAAGGAAGTCATTATGAGAGAGCTTACACTTAATGAAGTGAACTTTATTGCGGCAGCTGGGGATTTCAGCTATGCGGAATTGGGCGGGGCCGTCGCTGCCGGCGCGGTTGGTGGCGCGATGACCGGCGCCATGGCTGGCGGCGTCGGTGCCGGCCCAGGCGCTGTTGCCGGTGCCGTTATCGGTGGTGCCGCCTATACCGCTGGCAAAATGGTGGAATCCATGTTGGGTGGCAATAAACAAACATCGACGAACAATCCTGCCGACAGTAACTAATGTAGGAAGATTCGTATCCATCATATGAAAAAATCATTCATTGTATTGTTCGCCATTTTAATCGGGCTTGTTGTTGGCACGACTGCGGATTATTTCAGCCTCAATCGTTTCTTGAAATACGCCCTTATCGCCTTTGCCGTTATCGCCACGCATAAATTGCTCAATAGCGATCGCGGGCAACGCTCAGCATGATCAACGTGGCTTATTTTAAAATTTAATTACTAAGGAGCAAGTATGCGCAATCTTACCTCTGAAGAGTGTTCAATCATTTCCGGTGCAGGAGATCGCAGCGGTACATTGACGGTTTCCGCAGAAACTGTCGGCGCAGCGATCGGCGGCGGAATCGGCTCTATCGGCGGCGTGGCGGGCGGCGTTGTCGGCACCATTGTCGGCGGTGCTGTCGGTAACTATGTCACCGGCGATCGTGCCCCCGGCTCAGTTGGCCCATCAGGCATTCCCTGGGGCGGGAGCAACGGCGGCGGTACCATGTGGGGGAACAACAACAATACCGATTCGAACTGATCGGGGCCCTGCAAGCCTCGCGGTTGACCTCAGCGGTTAACATTGGCTTCAGCGCCTAAAGCGTCACTTCATGCCAGGGTTATCATTGTGATAACCCTTTTTTCATGGGCTCACCACCGGGTGAGCTGTGCGGTTGACGTAGCGAAAATATCGGGGTGAAGTGGCCAGGTAAAGCGAAGCTGACGTTACCCGAGTCGAATGACTCTATCCGCAGAGGCAATCGTCGACGGACGGTGCGCAATAATCACGCGGGTAATGTTCAGTTGTGAAATAGCGCGGTTAATATGGGTTTCATTATCTAGATCCAGGTGGCTGGTCGCTTCGTCCATAAACAGAATGCTGGGGCGACGATAGAGCGCACGGGCTATCAATAAGCGCTGTTTCTGCCCGCCAGAAAGGCTTCCCCCCAGTTCGCCGATCAATGTTTCATAGCCCATCGGCATGTTTTGAATATCATCATGCATATTGCAACGCCGTGCGCACGCCTCAATACGCTTCAGATCCATTTCGGCATCAAATCCTGAAATATTTTCAGCGATAGACCCCGCCAGCAGCTTGTCATCCTGCAACACGCAAGCGATGCATTGGCGATAATTATTAACGCCAATGTTGCTGATATCCATACCGTCGACCAGCACGGCCCCTTCATCCGGCGATAGCAGCCCACACATTAACTTCATCAACGTGGTTTTACCCGCGCCGGAGGGACCGACAATCGCCACGCTTTCTCCCGCGGCAATGCTGAGATTCAAATCCGCGATAATGGGTTTCGCCAAGCGATCATACTGGTAGCGCAGATTCCGCACCTGAAGCTCCGCGGCGTTGCCTTTTGTGAAGAGCTGGCGCGCGGGCATTTGCGATTCCGGTGACGAAAGCACAATGTCCGCCACCCTTTCATTATGCAAACTCAACATTCGCAGCTGAAGCATCATGTCGATCAGGCTGCTGGCACGCTCCGAAAACTGCCCGCGGTAGGCGTTAAACGCGATAAACATGCCGATCGTCATTTGATTGTCTATGACCAATGCTGCGCCGAGCCAAAGGATGATCACCTGATCGCAGGTGGCGATAAACGCCCCCAGGCCGCCAAACATCATGTTTAATTTGGTCAGCTTGATACCGGCATTGATCGTTTCTACGTTTAGATTCAGCCAATACTGCGAACGGGTTTCAGATAACCCCAACGCCTTTAACGTACTGACGCTATACAACGTTTCCATGAAATGAGACCCGGCTCGCGCCCCTTTCACCAACTGCTCTTCCGACAGCTGCCGATAATATTGATAGGTCGACAGCCTGAGAATAACGTATATCGCCGTAAAGCCGAGCACCACCCAAACCAACCAGCCGCCATAGAGCAGCATCATGATAAATACGCCTACGGACATGATGCCATCAATAATACTGCTGACGATGCTGGTAGTGAAAGTCGCTCTTATCGTATCCAATGAGCCGAAGCGGGATTGAATATCACCCAACTTGCGCTTCTCAAAGAAGGAAAGCGGCAATTTCATCAGATGATCGAATACTCCCGCCTTCCATTGCACGTCTATCAACGCGCCCATGACGATAGAGATCCACGAGCGCAACATGGATACGCCGGTACGGAATAAAATAAAGAACAGCAACCCTATGCATATCAGCGCTAAAAGATCATGATCGCCGGCCAGAATCACATGGTCCATGACCAACTGCGTACCGACGGGCAACAGCAGATTAACCGCTTCAATCACGATCGACAGACAGAAGATCTTTAGCAAGGCCCCTTTGAGGCCGCGCACATTGCTCATCAGCTTGCGAAAACGCAATCTGCTTTGCTGTTTGATCGGCTGAAATTCACTGTCTGGCCATAGCTCAAGCGCTACGCCGGTAAAATGCCGCGACAGTTCATGCAACCCCAGCACTTTACGGCCAAAGGCAGGATCATGGATCACCGCCCGCCCTCGGCTGACACTGACAAGCACCACGAAATGCTTCATGTCCCAATGCAGAATACAGGGCATTTTCAATGCCTTAAGCTCATCGATATTCAGCGATAACGCTCTGGATTGCAGTTTCAGTGCGCTCGCGATGTCAATCAGCGCGGACAGCGTCGCCCCGCGCGAAGAAAAGCCGTAGCGGCTGCGCAAATTAAACAGATCGATTTGCAAGCCATGGTAATGGCATACCATCGCCAGACTGGCGAGCCCACATTCCGAGGCTTCCGTTTGCAGGATCTGCGGCACTTTGCGGCGCAGCGACAAATTGAGTTTGCCCTTTAGCGCGTCGAAATAAGATTCAGTCATTGATTGGCCCCATCAGGCTGTTTTTCATATCGTAGAAAGGCGAGAACATCCATTGATATAAAGGCCTTTTTTCCAGAAACAGCGTGGATTGAGCCCGCATGCCGTTAGTGAGCTGCAACGCCTTGCCCTGATAACTGATATGCGTTTCATCCAGGGAAACGGTGACCTTGTAATAAGATGCCGTTTGCGCGTTGGGCTGATGCACGGGAGAACTGCTGTAAGTTGACATTTCTTGCATGGAGGCCGGCACATAAGCGATGCTTTCTATCCTGCCGGGAAACTGGCCAAACTTCTCATAGGGGAAAGCGTCATAACGAATGTTAATGGCGTCCCCCGCTGACACATACGGCACACTGGCGTTCGGCAACCATAAAACTAGCTGATAAATCGCGCCATTACGTGGAATAATCTGTACCAGACTGTCACCGCTATTGACCATCTGACCCGGGGTAACGCTGAGAGATTCAATGCGGCCATCGCTCGGGGCGTTCACGATCAATGCGCCGCTGGCATCGGCTTCCGCTAACTGCCGTTGCAAATCATTACGCTGAAACTGGTACTGTGAAATTTGATTATCGAAATCTGCCGCGCGCGTAACGATGTCGCTTTCCAAATTCGTAATTTGCAACGATTCCTGAATGTGTTGGCTATGCAGGTTTTGGAACAGACTTTGTTGTTGATAAAACGAATAGGTTTGTCCGCTAAGCTGATCTTTGGTAATCAGACCGCGCTGCTGATATTCCTTATAGGAACGCATGTTGTCCTGAGCAAATGCCACCCCTTCTCGTGCGTTATCCAACAGCTGTTTGGACTGCATGTGCGCCAATTCATACTGTTTTTTTTGCGCGCGTAGATTTTCCAGCGTCATGCGCTTGTTGTCTTGCAACTTAAGGATGATGCTGTCGACGTGTTTTAACTGGTTTTCCAGCGCCAGGCGCGTATTGGCGCTCACTTTCCCGTTATCCGTCACCCGGCTGACATCAATCTGATAAAGACGCTGACCTTTTTTAACCACGTCGCCCACTTCGACGAAGCGTTCCGAGATAAAACCCTGCTGGGGTGCAAACACATTGACTGAGCGGGGGAAGGTGGTGATTTCACCATAAACATTAATGCGGCGCGTATAATGACTGAATATAAGAAAAGAGAGGAAAACAAGAATAAATAAAAACGACAAAAGACCAAAGCACCAGGCGGGCAAGCCGTTTATTAATAAGGCCTTACCCGCCCATTTCGCCCGCTGATGATCCGTGGCTTCCTGTCGAAACAAATCACGCATGAAATCCCTTTCCAGAAATAAAGCTCAAGCCAATCCTGGCTCGTAAAATGCGGAAGTACACTGAAAAAACAGCAACAGTGACTAAAACAAGCCCGTTGCTTTTTAAGCAGTGATATCGTAAAGATAATTATTCTCATTATGATATAGAGCACCCCAAAGAAATGCAATGTTTTTTACGCACTTATCCAGCAACATGGCTGTATATCACTAGGTATATTCATAAAAAAACCAATAAAGAGCCTCCTAACCAAATAGCCGTATTCATACTACATCGCGTCATGTTCAATAAATAATCATGCCCCGCCCTTCCATTGTCTGCTTTTCATCCACAGCGTGTGCAGCAATAACGCTATCAAGGCTTCCACTTCCTTATCGTTAAAATTGTCGCCACGCGGTGTCGGCGTATTCCAATATGCCTTTGCGCCAACACCGCGAATGAAATCAGTCTGACTCCGCCGCCTGATAAACCACCTTGCCGTCCACATAGGTGCGGTAAATATTGCGATCGTCCCCCAGCGTCATCAGCACGAACCCTTGCTCCGCCGGCGTGGCGCTGTTGGCGTAGCGTAACTGCTGCAGCGGCGTGACCGCCGGATCGAGCACCACGAAATCCGCCTCTTTGCCGACGTTGAAGTTGCCGATTTTGTCGTCCAGCGACAGCGCGCGGGCGCCGCCCAGGGTGGCGTGGTAGAACGCTTCTACGGCGGAGAGCCGGTAATGCTGCAGCTGGCCGACTTTGTACGCCTCGCCCAGCGTGCGCAGCATATTGAAGGTGGTGCCGGCCCCCACGTCGGTGCCGATGCCAAGCTTCACCCGCTTGCGCCAGGCCTGCTGCAGGTCGAACAGCCCGCTGCCGAGGAACAGGTTGGAGGTGGGGCAAAACGCGATCGCCGAGCGGGTCTCGCACAGGCAGTCCCACTCCTGATCCTCCAGATGCAGGCAGTGAGCGAACACGCTTTTTCCGCCGGTCATGCCGTAACGGTGGTAAACGTCCAGATAGCTTTGGCTCTGCGGGAACAGTGATTTTACCCAGGCCACTTCCTGCGGATTCTCGCTCAGGTGCGTTTGCAGCCAAACATCGGGGAATTCTTCGCGCAGCCGCTGCACCTGCGCCAGCAACGCCGGCGTACTGGTGGGCGCAAAGCGCGGCGTAATGGCGTAACCGAGGCGGCCTTTGCCGTGCCAGCGTTCGATCAGCGCACGTGTCTGGCGGTAACTCTGCTCCGGCGTTTCCAGCAGCGCCTGCGGCGCATGGCGATCCATCATCACCTTACCGGCGATCAGGCGCATGTTCAGCGCTTGCGCCTGGCTGAACAGCGCATCGACCGACTGCGGATGCACGCTGCCGAACACCAGCGCGGTGGTGGTGCCGTTGCTCAGCAACTCCCGCAGAAAGAAGGCCGACATCTCGTCGGCGTGCTGCTCGCAGCCATAACGGCTTTCGGTCGGGAAGGTGTAATTGTTTAACCAGCCCAACAGTTGGTCGCCATAGGCGCCAATCATTTCGGTTTGCGGGTAGTGGATATGGGTATCGATAAACCCCGGCACGATCGGTTTGTCGCGATACTCCGTGACCGCGAAACCCGGCGGCAATAGCGCCTCACCCTGCTGCCAGCTACCGAACCAGACGATGGTGCCCTCGTTGAGCAGCAATAAACCGTCGGGAATGTGCCGCAGGCGTTCGTCGAGCTGTTGCGGTTCCTCCACGCAGGCGGTGATGTCAAAAAAATTGCCACGAATAGCCGTGGTGAATTGCAGTGCCATTATTTTCTTCCTTGTGACGACCGGCCAAGCTCACCCGCGTAATCATCTGCGCCGATGAAGCAATGCCTTTTGTTACCCCAAATTAAAGACCGGGTTAAGCATAGCAAGCCGTGTGCCAACAGCCGGTGATAAAATATATTTTCATGTAAAAACAGAGTGATATTAATTAAACAAAGAAAACCAGCCGATGAAAAAGAATAAACCGTGCGGCGGCCTTCAACGGCAGGCTAATAGCAACCGTTTGCTTGCCGGAATAACACCGTGCCGCTGCACCTTTACGGGGCAAACGAATATCTTCACGGCCACCCGGTTTATTTCAGCGCCACACCTGGGTGCCGCATTCCGGCCTGAGGGCAACGGCGAAACTTGAAACGATAACCATTCTCAATTATCATCCGCGCATCTTTTTGACCAGCAATGCGAAAACCATGTCCGCCACCGCTTCCGCCCCGCACGCCGCGCTGTCGCGCCTTTACGCCACTCATCATGCCTGGTTGCAGGGATGGCTGCGCAGGCGGCTGGGCTGCGCTTTCGACGCGGACGATGTGGCGCAGGACACCTTCATGCGCCTGCTGAAAAGCGACGCTGCGGCGACCCTGCGCGAGCCGAAAGATTTTCTGGTCACCGTCGCCAAGCGGGTGATGGTCGACCTGTTCCGCCGCAGAACGCTGGAGCGCGCCTATCTGGAGATGCTGGCGCTGATCCCGGAAGGCTATGCGCCGTCGCCGGAGCAGCGCCAGAGCCTGCTGGAAAGCCTGCAGCAGATCGACGCCATGCTCGACGGCCTGGGGCCAAAGGTGAAACAGGCCTTCCTGCTGTCGCAGCTCGAAGGCCTGGGCTATGCGGACATCGCCGTGCGCCTCGGCGTGTCGGTCAGCTCGGTTAAAAAATACATGGCCAAGGCCACCGAGCATTGCCTGCTGTTCAGCCTGGAAAACGACGTTTTCTCATGAGCAACGCCATCACCCCCGAGCAGCGCCAAGCGCTGAAGATGGCCGCACACTGGTATGCCCTGCTGTGCGATGAGCACGTCACCGACCGCCAGCGCCAACAGTGGCAAGCCTGGCATCAGCAGCATGACGATCACCGCTGGGCCTGGCAGCGCGTCGAAGCGTTGCAGAGCCAGCTGCAGGGCGTGCCGGGCAAGTTCAGCTACCGCGCGCTCGATCGCGCCGGCCGCCAATCGGCGATCGATCGCCGCACCCTGCTGAAAAGCCTGCTGCTGTTGCTCGGCGTGGGCGGCGGCAGCTTCCTTTACCAGTCGCCACTCAGTCGGGAGCTGCGCGCCGACTACCGCACCGCCACCGGCGAGATCAAACCCATAGTGTTAAGCGACGGTACCCAGCTAGTGCTGAACACCGCCAGCGCGGTGGACGTGCATTACGACGATCGCCAACGGCTGATCCGCTTGCACGCCGGGGAAATCAGCCTGGTTACCGGACGCGACCCCCGGCCGCTGTGGGTGCAAAGCCCACAGGGGGCGATGCACGCGCTCGGCACCCGTTTTTTGGTGCGTGAGAGCGGCGGCGAGACGCGCCTGACGGTGCTGGAGCATGCGGTCGAAGCGCAGCTGGCGCAGGACGCGCGGCAAACGCGCCGGGTGGAGGCCGGAGAACAGATAAGCTTCAGCGCCACGGCCTTCAGCGACAAACAACCGGCTGCGGCGGAGGACGGCTGGCTGCGCGGCGTGCTGAGCGTCAGCCAGTGGCGGCTGGACCGGGTGATCGCCGAACTGGCGCGCTACCGGCGCGGCCATCTGAGCTGCGATCCGGCCGTCGCCGCCCTGCGCGTCAGCGGCAGTTTCCCGCTCAACGATACCGATCGCGCCCTCGCCCTGCTCAGCCAAACGCTGCCGGTGCGCCTGCAGAGCTTTACCCGCTATTGGCTGCAAATCGTTCCCGCCTGAATCTTTTTAAATGAAAATGATAAAAAATCGCATTCTTGATTATCCCTTTTGCTTTGCTCATCCGACTCCCAGGAAAACACTGCAGCAATAAATAAAAAATGATTCAGGAGAAGGTATGAACAACGCTTGGGGAAAGGGAGCGCCGGCTTCGCTTTGGGGAAAACGGGCCACGCCGCTGGCCGTGGCCATTGGCCTGGCCTTCGCCGCACCGCTGGCGGCGAGCGCCGCCAGCGCCGCTGCAACCTATCACATTCCGGCCGGTGAGCTGGACGGCGCGCTGAACGCATTCGCCGCGCGCGCCGGCATCGCGCTCTCGGTGGACGGCACGCTGACCGCCGGCAAACGTTCGCCGGGCCTGAACGGCAGCTACGGCGTCGATGACGGCCTGAACGCCCTGCTGGCCGGCAGCGGCCTGCAGGCTAAAGCGCTCGGTAACAACGGTTACACGCTGGCCAAACTGCCGCAGCCGCAGAAGGAAGAAGACATCACCGTGGTCGGTGACTGGCTGGCGGAAGGCCGTCAGGTAGACGTGTTCGAACATCCCGGCGCGCGTGACGTGGTACGCCGCGAAGAATTCGCCAAAACCGGCACCACCACCGTGCGCGAAGCGTTGAACCGCGTGCCGGGCGTGGTGGCGCCGGAGAACAACGGCACCGGCAGCCATGACATGGCGCTTAACTTCGGCATTCGCGGCCTCAACCCGCGCCTCGCCAGCCGCTCCACCGTGCTGATGGACGGCATCCCTGTGCCCTTCGCCCCTTACGGCCAGCCGCAGCTGTCGCTGGCGCCGGTCTCGCTCGGCAATATGGATGCGATTGACGTGGTGCGCGGCGGCGGCGCGGTGCGCTACGGGCCGCAGAGCGTCGGCGGCGTCGTCAACTTCGTCACTCGCGCCATCCCGAAAACCTTCGGCATGGAAGCCGGCATGCAAGGGCAGCTCAGCCCGACCTCGCGCCAGGATCACCCGAAAGGCACCGGCAACCTGATGATCGGCGGCACCGCCGACAACGGCTTCGGCGCGGCGCTGCTCTACTCCGGCACCCGCGGCAGCGACTGGCGCGAACACAGCACGACCAAGATCGACGACGTGATGCTAAAAAGCCGCTACGCCCCGAACGAGGTGCACACCTTCAACAGCCTGCTGCAATACTACGAAGGCGAAGCGGACATGCCGGGCGGCCTGAGCCGGGCGGACTACAACGCCAACCCGTTCCAGTCGACGCGCCCGTACGACAAGTTCTGGGGCCGGCGCCAGCTGGCGAACTTCGGCTACCAATATCAGCCGGATCAGCAGCACAAGTTCGACGTGCAGAGCTTCTACACCTACACCCTGCGCAGCGGCTATCTGGATCAGGGCAAAAATCTGACGCTGTCGCCGCGCGAATACTGGGTGCGCGGCGTGGAACCGCGCTACAGCCAGAGCTTCCGCTGGGGCGAGTCGGCGCATGAGGTCGGCGTCGGTTACCGCTACGTCAGCGAATCCACCCACGAGCTGCGCTACACCAGCAAAGCCAGCACCGGTCGGCTGCCGTCCACCGCCAGCCCGTACGATCGCGATACCCAGTCCGGCACCGAGGCGCACGCCTTCTATATCGACGATCGCATCGACATCGGCGACTGGACCATCACGCCGGGCATGCGCTACGAGTACATCAAGTCGTATCAGAACAACTACATCAAGAACAACCGCCTCGACGTCAGCTATAACGCGCCGCTGCCGGCATTGAACGTGATGTATCACCTGAACGAATACTGGAACCTGTACGCCAACACCGAAGGCTCCTTCGGCACCGTGCAGTATAGCCAGATGGGCAAAGCGGTCGACAGCGGCAAGATTGAACCCGAGAAGGCGCGCACCTGGGAGCTGGGCACCCGCTACGCCGGCGATGCGCTGACCGGCGAGATCGGGCTGTTCCTGATCAACTTCAACAACCAGTACGATTCCAACCAGGTGACCGACAGCGTGACCGCGCGCGGCAAAACCCGCCACGCCGGGCTGGAAGGCAGCCTGCGTTACGATCTGTCGCAGCTGACGCCAAAACTGGACGACCTGACCGCCTACGCCAGCTACGCTTACGTCAACGCCACCATCCGCGAAGACGGCGGCTACAAGGGCAATCAGGTGCCGTTCTCACCGAAGCATAAAGGCACGCTGGGGCTGGACTATACGCCAGGCAACTGGGCGTTTAATCTTAACGGCGAGTTCCAATCCAGCCAGTTCGCCGACAACGCCAACACCGTGGCGGAAAGCGCCGACGGCAGCACCGGCCGCATCCCCGGCTATATGCTGTGGGGCGTGCGCGCCGCCTATGATTTCGGCCCGGAAATGGCCGGCCTGAATCTGGGCGTCGGGGTGAAAAACCTGTTCAACCACGAGTATTTCACCCGCGCCTATGACGACAATAACAAAGGTCTGTACATCGGCCAGCCGCGCACGATCTATCTGCAAGGTTCGGTGAAGTTCTGACCCTCGGCGGCGGGCGCGGCTCATCGTGCCCGCCGCCTTTCCCATCAACGTGACGATGTCACATAAGCCTCTCCCACCACGCCGCCGCAGCGGCGAGAAATAAGTCGCTTCTGCCGTCAATACGCGTAATATCGACGATCCGCCCCAATTTATGGGCGCGGATTTTTTGCCGTTATGGCCTGAAAAGCGAGGAATTAAAATGAATCACAATGACCTTTCTCAGTGCCGCGTTGACACCGACCGTTTGTTGATTGCCCCCTTTACCGCAGCAGACGCCGACGATGTTTACCAGGCGATCACCCCAACCCTGACGCGTTTTATGGCCTTTGAGCCGGAGGCGTCGCCGGAAGATTTCGCCAACGTCTGGCAAGGCTGGCTGCCGCTGATGCGCGAAGGCGAAGAAGTGATCTTCGTCGCCCGCCGGCGCGAAGACCGCCTGTTCGTCGGCGTCGGCGGCGCACACAACCTGCGCAGCCACACTCCGGAGCTGGGTATCTGGGTCAAAGAGAGCCTGCATGGCCAGGGTTACGGGCGCGAAATCGTGCAGGGCATCGCGCGCTGGGTCAGCGAGCGCTTTCAGCCTCAGCACCTTATCTACCCGGTGGCCGAGCAGAATGCCGCCAGCCGTCGCCTCATCGAGTCGTTGGGCGGCGTGCTGGCCGGGCGTTGCGAACGCGTCAAGTATGACGCCGTGGTGTACCACCTGCCGCCTCAGCGCTAATCAGCATCGGGCCGCCGGCCCGGTGTGACCTTTTTTGCTTTCCGCCGTGATAACCGCTGCCACTGCCTGCGGGTTTGTGCTAATGATAGAGGTATGTAGGGTAAAAACAGTTGAGGAACAGCAACATGATTATTTTTGTTACCGGCGCCACCTCCGGTTTCGGCGAGGCGATCGCACGCCGTTTTATCCGTGAAGGCCACCAGGTGATCGCCGCCGGGCGCCGCCTTGAGCGCCTCGAAGAGCTGCAGGAAGAACTCGGGCAAGCGCTGCATATCGTGCGGCTCGACGTGCGCAACCGCGCCGCCATTCAGCAGGCGATCGAAGCACTGCCGGCCGAGCTGCGCCAAATCGACGTGCTGGTGAACAACGCCGGGCTGGCGCTGGGGCTGGAGCCGGCACACAAGGCCAACGCCGATGACTGGGAAACCATGATCGACACCAACGCCAAGGGGCTGGTGAACATGACGCGCGCGCTGCTGCCGGCCATGGTCGAACGCAACGTCGGCCATGTGATCAACATCGGTTCCACCGCCGCCAACTGGCCTTACGCCGGCGGCAACGTGTACGGCGCCACTAAGGCGTTCGTTAAACAGTTCAGCCTGGGCCTGCGCGCCGATCTGCACGGCACGCGCATCCGCGTGACCGATATCGAGCCGGGCCTGGTAGGCGGCACCGAATTCTCCAACGTGCGTTTCAAGGGCGATGACGGCAAGGTCAACAAAACCTACGAAGGCGCCGACGCGCTGACGCCGGAAGACATCGCCGAGTCGGTGTTCTGGGTCGCAACGTTGCCGGCGCGCGTCAACATCAACACGCTGGAAATGATGCCGGTCAGCCAGTCCTTCGCCGGGCTGAATATCCACCGAGGCGCCTGATCTCCGACGGCGGGAGGCGACTCCCGCCCTGTTTCCTCAGGCCGCGCGCCAGCCGGAAACGATGATCAGCATGCCCACCAGCGCCACCCCGGCGCCCACCCAGTCCAGCGCAGACAGCTTCACCCCATCCACCACCCGCAGCCATAGCAGCGCCGTCGCCACATACACGCCGCCATAGGCCGCGTAGACCCGCCCGCTGGCCGCCGGATGCAGCGTCAACAGCCAGACAAACAGCATCAGGCTTAATGCCGCCGGCAGCAGCAGCCAGGTGCTGCCCTGCTTCTTGAGCCACAGGTAAGGCAGGAAACAGCCGATAATTTCGGCGAGCGCGGTGGCGAAAAACAACAGCGTGGTTTTTAACATCGGTCGCAGTTTTCTCTCGATAAAGTAAACGAATCGGCGCTTGGCTGGTGAATTCCAGGAGCGCGGTGGTATATTTATTACCACGCCTGCGGGCGAGGTAACGCCAGTGCCGCCATCATCAGGCGCACTCACTCATAAGGATGAAACGATGAAAACATTTTCGACCCAACGACTGCTGCGCGGGATGCTGCCGGTCGCCATGCTGGCCGTCATGGGCGCCTGGCAGGCGCCGGCGCTGGCAGCCACCTGCACTCAGGGCAGCACCTGCGTCACCGTCGATGGTAAAGGCAGCGGTGCGATGAGCACCGAAGAAGCGCGCCAGAGCAAAGAGCAGTGGAATGATACCAAATCCCTGCGCCACAAGGTTAACACTCGCGTCGAGAAAGAGTTCGACAAGGCCGATCGCGCGGCGGATGACGAAGACCGCTGCAACGACAGCAACAACGTCAACGCGTACTGGGAGCCGGACACCCGTAAATGCCTGGATCGCCAGACCGGGCGTCGGATTAATCCTTAATCCGCCTGCGGCGGGCGGGCAAGCGTGAAACCCGGCCGCCGTTGCTGCTATCCTGTTACAGGAAGTCCATTGTCTAAAAGGATGACGTGATGAAAAAAACGCTGATATTAACCGCTGTATTGCTGGCCGGCGCGCCGTTGGCGGCCCTGGCCTCCTGCGAAAGCGTGAAAGCGGACATTTCGCAAAAAATCGTCAATAACGGCGTTCCGGAGTCCGGCTTCAAACTGGAGATCGTGCCTAACGATCAGGCCGATCAAGCGGGCGGCCAAGTGGTCGGCCACTGCGAAAACGACACCCAGAAGATCGTCTATACCCGCCTGAACAACGGCGACGATCGCGGTGACGCGGCGCAGACCGGCACCAGCCAGGATACCTCCAACTCGCAGTAAGCCACATCGGCTACCCAGGGCGCGCAACAGCCGCGCCCTTTTCTTTTATGCCTGTTCCGCCTCTTCCTCTTCGCCCTGCGGCCGGCAACGCGCCGGGATCAGCATCGCCGCCGCCAGCGCCAGCAACGACACCAACGCCGACACCAGGAACACCCAATGCAGCGAGGCCGCTACGTGCTGGGTCAGCTGCGACAACGCTTCGCTCCCCATGCTCTGCCGCACCGCCGGCTCCATCAGCCGCTGCACCGGATCGTCAATCTCCGGCAAACGCCACTGCAGGTTGAGGTTCAGCGTGGCGCCCAGAATGGCGGTACCGATGGCCGACCCCACCATGCGGGTAAATACCGTACAGGCGGTGGCGATGCCACGAATGCTGTAATGCGCCGCGTTCTGCACCGACACTAAAAACGTGGTGTTGCACAGCCCCATGCCGGCGCCGACCATAAACGCCGCCACCCGGCCCCACAGCAGGCCGCCGTTCGGCTGCAGCATCAGCAGGATCAGGCCGCCGGCCACCAACAGCAGCGCCCCCAGCAGCGCCGTCGCGCGATACGAGGTCATCAGCATCAAACGGCCGCTCAGCGTGCTGGCCAGCGGCCAACCGATCGACATCAGCGCCAGCGTGGTGCCCGCCTCCAGCGGCGAGCCGCCCATTACGCCCTGAATGAAGGTCGGCAGGAAGGCACTGATGCCCATCATCGCCGCGCCGATCACCAACCCGCCGATGTTACCGGCGACGATCACCCGGCTCTGCCACAGCGCCAGCGGGAACAGCGGTTCGACCGCGCGCCGCTCCTGACGTATCAGCAGCGCCAGCGACGCCGCCGCCAGCGCGAGCAACGGCGCCACCCACCATCCCAGGCTTTCCATCTGCAACAGCGCCAGCAGCAGCGCCGAAACGAATAGCGTCAGCCAGGCGGTGCCCGCCAGATCCAGCGCGTGCCGCTGCAGCTGCTGATGGGCCGGCAGATAGCGCCAGAGGAAGAACATCGCCAGCAGGCCGATCGGCAGGTTGACCCAGAACACCAGCGCCCAAGGCAGATGCTGCACGATAAACGCGCCCAGCAGCGGGCCGATGATCGCCGACACGCCCCATACGCTCGACAGATACCCCATCACCTTCGGCCGCTCGGTGGCGCTGTAGATATCGCCGATGATGGTGGAAGCGATCGGCATGATGGCGCCGGCGCCCAGCCCCTGCAATAAACGGAAGCCGATCAGCCAATACATGTCGGGAGCAAAGCCGCACAGCACCGATCCCAGCAGGAACAGCGTGGCACCGAAGAAGAACACCCGCTTGCGGCCGTAGAGATCCGCCAACCGGCCGTAGATGGGGATGGTGATCGCCTGCGCCAGCAAATAGACCGCGAACACCCACCCCAGCAGCGAGAAGCCGCCGAGATCGCCGATGATGGTCGGCATGGCGGTAGCGACGATGGTGGCTTCGATCGCCGACATGAACATCGCCAGCATGCAGGCGATCAGGATCAGCGGGCGGTGGGCAATGGGTGCGGGTGAAACGTTATTTGTCATGGCGTTATGCAGGCTTCCTGGCGTTTTTATTTTCCCTGAGTATATCAGCAAGCGCCTGCGCCAAGTCTATCCGCCCTCACATCCTGCTTTTGCCGGCGGCGAATCGCACCATTTGGACTGATTGTTACGGCGTAACGTTTTGCTGCGGATTTTTTTCACTTTCCGCGCATCCCAGCGCTGACGCGGGTTGAGGCGCGAATACGGGCAAACTCAATCAGCTGATTTTGTTCATAAAACTTGGCATGGCCAACGACGGGGTGCTATACCTTCCCTAGCCGGGGTCATTGGGCTTCGTGCTTTCTCTAGTTTAAATATCAGTATCTTATGCTGATTAACTCACGTATTGAGCCTACGTTCAGCATGCTGTGCCGAACGCACCCTTCGCTCAATGTCGCTAACCTCATGCGAAACGCCCGTTTTGTACCGCCACGCCCGCCGGGCAGTGGGTAACAATCAGAGCGGAATGCGCCGCCTATCGGCCGCTCCGCGCAACGGAGGACGCAACATCATGCACAAGTCAGCGCCATACCGGCGCCTGCTCCTCGGGAGCCTGCTGTTTATCGCCGTCATCGCGCTGCTGGTTTACGGCATCGGTTGGGAAACCCTCAAGTCGCGCCGGGAAGATTTGATTTACCTCGGCCAGCAGCACATGTTCCTGGTGGTGTGCTCCATGCTGCTGTCGCTGCTGGTTGGCATTCCCAGCGGCATCCTGCTGAGCCGCCCCTTCGCCCGCCGCTGGGCGGAGCACGTGATGCAGATCTTTAACGTCGGCAACACCCTGCCGCCGCTGGCGGTGCTGGCGCTGGCGATGGTGATCATCGGCATCGGCGATCGGCCGGCGGTGGTGGCGCTGTTCCTCGCCTCGCTGCTGCCCATCGTGCGCAATACCTATGCCGGCCTGCGTTCGGTGCCGCCGGCGCTGGTCGAGGCCGCCAACGGTATTGGCATGACCGCCGGGCAGCGGCTGCGCCAGGTTGAGCTGCCCAACGCGCTGCCGGTGATCTTCGCCGGGGTGCGCATCGCGATGGCGATCAACGTCGGCACCGCGCCGCTGGCGTTTTTGATCGGCGCCAGCAGCTACGGCGAACTGATTTTCCCCGGCATCTACCTGAACGACTTCCCGACGCTGATCCTCGGCGCCGCCGCCACCGCGCTGATCGCCCTGCTGCTCGATCTGGCGCTGGCCGGTCTCGGCCGCCGGCTCAGCCCGCACACCGCATCCTGATGGGAGAAACGCGATGACTCGATGGTTACAACACCTCCGCCACGCGCTGCTGTTCTCCTTGCTGATGACCGGCGCGGCCGCCTGGGCCGCTCCGCTGACGCTGGCGAGCAAGAACTTTACCGAACAGCGAATTCTGTCGGCGATCACCGTGCAATACCTGCGGGCCAAGGGGTTTCAGGTCGAACCCAAGACCAATCTGGCCACGGTGATCACCCGCAACGCCATGATCAACAAACAGATCGACATGACCTGGGAATACACCGGCACCTCGCTGATCATCTTTAACCACATCAATAAGCGCATGACGCCGCAGGAAACTTACGACACGGTGAAAAAGCTCGACGCCAAGCTCGGCCTGGTGTGGCTACAGCCGGCGGACATGAACAACACCTATGCCTTCGCCATGCAGCGCCAGCGCGCGGAAAAAGAACACATTCGCACGATGTCGCAGCTGGTGGCAAAAGTGGAACAGGTGCGTAAAACCGACCCGAAACACAACTGGCTGCTGGGGCTGGATCTGGAGTTTGCCGGCCGCTCGGACGGCCTGAAGCCGATGCAGGCGCTGTACGACATGCCGCTCGATCGCCCGCAAATCCGCCAAATGGACCCCGGCCTGGTTTACAACGCCATCCGCGACGGCTTCGTCGATGCCGGACTGGTGTACACCACCGACGGCCGGGTGAAAGGCTTCGATCTGCAGGTGCTCGAAGACGACAAGGGCTATTTCCCGAGCTATGCGGTCACGCCGGTAGTGCGCGCCGACGTGTTGCAAAACACGCCGGGGCTGGAAGAGGCGCTGAACACGCTGTCGAAACAGTTCAACAATCAGGTGATCACCGAGCTTAACGCCAAGGTGGATATCGACTACCAGACGCCGCAGCAGGTCGCCGACGCGTTCCTCAAGCAGCGCGGCCTGATTAAGGGAGACATGTGATGAATACTGTGCTTTACGCCTGGCAAAACTGGGCCTACATCGCCGGATTGACGCTGGAACACCTGCTGCTGGTCGGCGTCGCCGTCGGCCTGGCGATCCTGATCGGCGTACCGCTCGGCGTGCTGATCGTCCGCCACAAATGGCTGGCGACGCCGGTGTTGAGCCTGGCCACGCTGGTGCTGACCGTGCCCTCCATCGCCCTGTTCGGGCTGATGATCCCGCTGTTTTCCTTAATCGGCCACGGCATCGGCTACGTGCCGGCGATCACCGCGGTGTTCCTCTACTCGCTGCTGCCGATCGTGCGCAACACCCACACCGCGCTCGACAACCTGCCCGGCGGGCTGCGCGAAGCCGGCCGCGGCATCGGTATGACGTTCTGGCAACGCCTGCGCTGGGTTGAGATCCCGGTGGCGCTGCCGGTCATTTTCGGCGGCATTCGCACCGCCGTGGTGATGAATATCGGCGTGATGGCGATCGCCGCAGTGATCGGCGCCGGCGGCCTCGGCCTGCTGCTGCTCAACGGCATCAGCAGCAGCGACATCCGCCAGTTGATTACCGGCGCCGTGATGATCAGCCTGCTGGCGATCGTCCTCGATTGGTTATTGCACCGCTTGCAAATTGCGCTTACGCCCAAGGGGATCCGCTCATGATTAAATTGGAAAATCTGACCAAACAGTTCATGCAGAAAAATGGCACGCCGTTCAACGCCGTCGACAACATCAATCTGGACGTGCCGGAAGGCGAAATCTGCGTGCTGCTCGGCCCTTCCGGCTGCGGCAAAACCACCACGCTCAAGATGATCAACCGCCTGATCGAACCCACCGGCGGCACCATTCTGATCAACGGTGAAGACACCAGCGCGCTGGATACCGTCAGCCTGCGCCGCAAAATCGGCTACGTCATCCAGCAGATCGGTCTGTTCCCCAACATGACCATTGAGGAAAACATCACCGTGGTGCCGCGCATGCTGGGCTGGGACAAAAAACGCTGCCACGATCGCGCCGAGGAGCTGATGAGCATGGTGGCGCTGGATCCCAAGCGCTTTTTGCACCGCTACCCGAAAGAGATGTCCGGCGGGCAGCAGCAGCGCATCGGCGTGATCCGTGCGCTGGCGGCCGATCCGCCGGTGCTGCTGATGGATGAACCCTTCGGCGCGGTGGATCCGATCAACCGCGAAACCATCCAGAACGAGTTTCTCGACATGCAGCGCCAGTTGAAAAAGACCGTGATGCTGGTGAGCCACGACATCGATGAAGCGCTGAAGCTCGGCGATCGCATCGCAGTGTTCCGTCAGGGCAAAATCGTTCAGAACGCCAGCGCCGATGAGCTGCTGGCGCGGCCGGCGAACGACTTCGTTGCCTCCTTTGTCGGCCAGGACCGTACGCTAAAGCGCCTGCTGCTGGTGCAGGCCGGCGACGTGGCCGATCAGCAGGAAACGGTGACGGTGCGGCGAGAGACGCCGCTAGTGGAGGCGTTCGGGCTGATGGACGATATCGACGCCCGCTCGGTGACGGTGGTGGACGCCGACGGCAAGCCGCTGGGGTATGTCAAACGCCGCGAGGCGCGCGGCGCGCCGGGCGTCTGCGCCGACAGCCTGCACCGTTTCCGCGTCACCGCGCGGGCAGAGGAGAACCTGCGCGTGGTGCTGTCGAAGCTGTACGAGCACAACACCTCCTGGATGCCGATCGTCGATGAAGACGGCCGCTACAGCGGCGAAATCTCGCAGGATTACATCGCCGACTACCTCAGCTCCGGCCGCACGCGCCGGGTGCTGACGCCGCAATAACTCACCCCGGGGCGCTCACCGCCCCGCCCACGCCGCAGTTTGCTAAAGATTCACTGGTCATCGGCCGGAGCGCCAAGCACAATGCGCTGATGACCCTTTGATTTTTCTCACGACGCCGCCCACGCATGAAAAGATTGGTCCACCTGCACCACTATCGCGCCCTGTTGCGCAGCCTGTTTATCGCCGTGTTCATCGGCGTCGCCGCCGCTCTGGCGGTGTGGCTGTTCCACCGTTCGATGATTGGCCTCGAGTGGCTGCTGCTCGGCAATGCCGACGGCAGCCTGGTGGCCGCCGCCGCCGCGCTGCCCGGCTGGCGGCGCGCCCTCACTCCGGCACTGGGCGGCCTGGCGGCGGGCCTGCTGCTGTATATTCACCAGCGCTACCGCCACCAGCGCCCGGCGGCGCCTACCGACTATATGGAAGCGATCGAGACCGGCAACGGCAAGCTGGACACCGGTGCCAGCCTGGTGAAGTGCCTGGCGTCGCTGCTGGTGGTGTCGAGCGGCAGCGCCATCGGCCGCGAAGGCGCGATGATCCTGCTGGCGGCGCTGGTAGGCTCGCTGTTTGCCCAGCGCTTTACGCACGAGAAAGAATGGAAACTGTGGGTGGCCTGCGCCGCCGCCGCCGGGATGGCCAGCGCCTATCATGCGCCGCTGGCGGGCAGCCTGTTTATCGCCGAGATCCTGTTCGGCACCCTGATGCTGGCCTCGCTCGGCCCGGTGGTGATCGCCGCGGTCAGCGCCCTGCTGATGACCAACCTGCTCAACGGCGGCCAGGCGCCGCTCTATCTGGTGACGCCGCTCGCGGCCCCCTTGCCGACGCAATACCTGCTGATGGCGCTGGTCGGCGTGGTGGCCGGCGCCGGCGGGCCGCTGTTTTTATGGCTGATGACCGCCACCGGCCACGCCTTCCGCTCGCTGCGGTTGAAACCGCCGTTGCAGCTGGCGCTGGGCGGCCTGATCGTCGGGCTGCTTTCGCTGCTGTTCCCGCAGGTATGGGGCAATGGTTACAGCGTGGTGCAGGCGCTGCTGATCGCGCCGCCGGGGGTGCTGTTGCTGGGGGCGATCCTGGTGTGCAAACTGTTGGCGATCCTCGCCAGCAGCGGGTCGGGCGCGCCGGGCGGGGTCTTCACCCCGACGCTGTTCGTCGGCGCCGCGCTCGGTTCGATCATCGGTCAGCTGTTTGGCCTGTGGCCGGGCATGGATACGGCGGTGCCGCTGCTGCTGGCGCTGACCGGCATGGCGACCCTGCTGGCCGCCACCACCCATGCGCCGATCATGGCGGCGCTGATGGTGTTTGAAATGACCGGCGAATACGCGCTGCTGCCCGGCATTCTGCTCTCGTGCGTGATCGCCACCACCGTGTCGCGCGGCCTGCGGCCAGTGTCGGTGTATCACTCGGCGCCGCCGCCCAAACGCGAGGCTTAGAACTCGCCCTGCTGCAGGATTTTCCTGAACTGCGGGCACTGCAGGTGCTCGGGGTCAGGGCAATCGACCATGTGGCGCAGCCCGTCGCGTACCTGCATCAGGCGCTGGATATGGCGATCCAGCTCATCCGCCCGCGCCGCCAGCAGCCCGCGATCGAGCGCTATCTTGCCCCGTTCGTCAAACAAGGCGCTCATCTCGTCCAGCGTAAAACCGGCCAGGCGCGCCAGCGCGATCAGCCGCAGTTGGTCAAGCACGCCGGCGGCGTATTGGCGGCGCAAACCGTGGCGGCCTATCGACGCGATCAGCCCTTTGTTCTCGTAATGCCGCAGCGCGGAAGGCGCGATCCCGCTCAGGCGCGCCACCGTGCCAATATCCAGTTCTTTTGCCATTGACTTGAAGCCGACTTTAAGTTGCACACTGTGCGCACATTATCACGTCACTGAGCCAAGGACACCCCTATGACCCCCGATCTGTTAGTGCACATCCTGTTAACCGGCGCCGGCGCCACCCTCTGCATGGATCTGTGGGCGCTGCTGCTGAAGCGGCGCTTCGGCATCCCTTCTCTCGATTATGCGCTGGTGGGCCGTTGGTTTCTCGGCATGTTCGACGGCCGCTGGTTTCACGCCACTATCGTTACGGCACCGCCGCGCCGGGGAGAGAGAGAAATCGGCTGGATATTGCATTACGCCATCGGCATCGCGTTTGCCTTTATCCCGATCGGTTTGGCGGGCATCGGGTGGTATGCGGCGCCGGAGCCGTTCATCGCGCTGTTGAGCGGCTGGCTGAGCCTGGCGGCGCCGTTTCTGGTAATGCAGCCCGCGCTGGGCTTTGGCGTGGCGGCGGCGAAAACCGCCCACCCGCGAAAAGCGCGGCTCCTCAGCCTGCTCACCCACACGGTGTATGGATTGGGCCTGCTGATCGCCGCCCGGCTGTTGGCGACGCTGTGCGCCTGAGCGGGCTTACAGCAGCGTGGAAATATCGAGGTAGTGCGCCAGTTCGCGCTGCTCCGCGCGCGGCAGGTATGGAATTTCACCCAGCAGCGGCGCGGGAATGCGCTGCTGCAGCGCCGCGATGGTTTCGGCATAGTGCGCCAACCCCGGGTTGATGCGGTTGGCCACCCAGCCCAATAGCGGCAGGCCGTCGTTGATGATCGACTGCGCGGTCAGCAGCGCGTGGCTGACGCAGCCCAGCTTGATGCCCACCACCAGCACAACCGGCAGCTGTTCCTGCACCACCCACTCGGCGTAAGGCCGCAGATCGTTCATCAGCACCCGCCAACCACCGCTGCCTTCCACCACCACCGTGTCGGCTTTGGCGGACAGATCCCGCAGACCGCTGCTCATCACGCCATAGTTGATGTCCTCGGTCGCATGCGCGTGAAACACCTCATCCAGGCAGGTGATGGGATTGATCTCCTCGTAGGACAGCGGCAGGGTTGACGATGCCTGCAATACCAAAGCGTCTTTATTGCGGATGCCCTCGCTGGTTTCCTGGCAGCGTGCGGCGATCGGCTTGTAGCCGGCCACCGAACGGCCTTCGGCGGCCAGCGCCTGCATCAACCCGCGGGAAACCACGGTTTTACCGACGTCGGTATCCGTGCCTGTCACAAATAAACGCTTCAACATGAATAAAATGCCCCAGAATGCCCCGTTAACAATGTGTCGCCGCACCGGCGGCGAAGAAGTCTTTCGGAAAAATTCTAGGGGATGCTGCCACGTAGGGGCTTGAGGTAGCTCAATCTTTTGCGGGATTAATAAGAAGTTCTGATGTTAGCCCTGCAGCAGCTGCACCAGCAATGAACCGTTGTACAGCGCCTCTTTCACCAGCGCCGCGCCGGGCATGGTGCCCTGATTGAAGAACTGCGTGGATTCGACCTTGACCTGCTCGCTGTAGGCCGGCAGCGCCTGCTGGCGAATGCAGGAGGCGATGGCCGGGTGCAGGATCTCCGCCGCGCGGTTGAGCGGCGAGCCCACCAGGATCTTCTCCGGATTGAACAGGTTGACCATGATAGCCAGAATGCGCCCCACGCTGTGGCCGACGCCGAGAATGATGTCCCGCGCCAGCTGATCGCCTGCCAGCGCGGCATCGCACAGCGATTCAACGGTCAGCGGCGCGCCGTGCAGGCTGGAGCTCATCGAGCCGCTCAGTCGCTGCTGGGCGATCTCCAGCATGTTTTCGATGCTGGCCACGGTTTCGAGACAGCCGTGGTTGCCGCAATAGCAGCGTTTACCGTAAGGATCGACCTGGGTGTGGCCGATTTCCACCACGCTGTGGCTCCCGGCGTGCAGCACATGGCCGCCGGTGATCACCCCGGCGCCGACGTTGTGGTCGATCACCACCTGAATGACGTTCTGGCTGCCGCGCGAGGCGCCGTACAGCGCTTCAGCCATGGTCCAGGCGCTGATGTCGTGCTGCAGGTAAACCGGCAGGCCGGTGCGGGTTTCCAATGCCGGGCCAAGCGGCATCTCCAGCACGTCGTAAAACGGCATGCGGTGCACCACGCCGGACTGCACGTCGATCATGCCCGGCAGCGTGATGGCGATCGCCGTCAGCCGCTCCAGCTTGCTTTGGTGGCGGATAAAGAACTGATCAACTTCGGTCAGGATGCGTTTCAGCAGCGGTTCAGGGTGTTCGGCCGCCAGCGGCAGCAGCTCCTCCACTACCAGTTTGCTGCTGAGATCGCGCAGCGCCAGCGTGATGCTGCCGCGGCTGATGCGGGCGGACAGGTAGTGCCAGGCCTCGGTGTCCAGCACCAGCCCCACCGCCGGGCGGCCCCGGCTGCCGATTTCCTGGTACTCGGTTTCCTTGACCAGATGGGCTTCCAGCAGTTCGCGCACGATCTTGGTGATGCTGGCGGGCGCCAGCTGCGCGCGTTTTGACAGTTCGATGCGCGAAATCGGGCCCAGTTGATCGATTAGCCGATAAACCGCCCCCGCATTGGTCTGCTTGATTTGATCGATATGCCCAGGCTGCCCAACCGCAATCACAAACCTGCTCCTACTATTTTTCGCGCTTCTAAATAAAGACTAGGGGTTATGGTGGGGCTTTTGTCATACAGCGTCAACTATTTGATTCGTTATGTGATTTGCTGCACAAATTCCTCGCAATTTCAGCGTGAATTGATTTTTATTTGCCCAAGCTCAACGTCATTTCAGCATCAACGCCATCAGCGCCTGCGCGGCGGCGGTCAGCGGCCGGCGGCGGTGATGCACCAGCCACACTTCGGTGGTGGCGTCCGGCTCCGCCAGCGGCAAATAGCGCACGCCGTCCACCCGCACCCGGGCGAAAGAAGCCGGCAAAATCGACACCCCCAACCCGGCGGAAACCAGCCCGATGATGGTCATCGCTTCCCCCACTTCCTGGGTGATATACGGGGTAATGCCGGCCTTGCCGAGCAGCAGCAGAATTTCGTCGTACAGCGCGGTGCCCACTTCACGCGAGAAGAACACGAACGGCTCCTGTGCCAGGTGTTGAAACCGCAGCGCGCCGCCGGGCGTTTCCGCCAGCAGATGCCCTTCCGGCACCACCGCCACCAGCGGTTCACGCAGCAGAAGCTGAAAGTGGAGCGCCTCCGGCAGCCGCGTGTTGCGCATCACCCCCAGATCCAACTCACCGTTCAGCAACGGCTCGATCTGCTGTTTGGTGTTGATTTCGCGCATTTTGATATGCACCTGCGGGGAGTGCTGACGAAAGGCGCGCAGGCTGCGCGACACCACGCCGATAAAGGGCGCGGAAGAGGTAAAGCCGATGGTCATTTCCCCCAGCTCACCGCGATCCAGACGCGCTGCCTTTTCCGCCGCGCGCCCAACCTGATCGAGCACCTGGTAGGCTTCTTTGAGGAACATCTCCCCGGCCTGGGTCAAACTGACGTTGCGGTTGTTACGCGCCAGCAGCCGCGCGCCAACCATCTCTTCCAGCGCCTGGATTTGCTGGCTGAGCGGCGGCTGGGAGATCCGCAACCGTTCGGCGGCGCGGCCAAAATGCAGCTCTTCCGCCACGGCGATAAAGTAACGCAGGTGTCTCAATTCGATATTCATATTTAAAAAGTCTTAATTTGAATTATTAATATATTAGACAAAAAATTCGCCACTCCCTATCATTTTGTTATCTGTAAAATGTCTGTTTATCTCCCCGAAGTTCGGTAAGGAAACGCTGTGACAACCCCTGTGCGTTCTGCGGCCGCGATGCCGTCGACGCTGGCCGCCAACGATGACGCGGCCGCTGCGCCAAAAGTAAAACGCTCCACCCTCAACAACAAACTCCCCTATATCGAACGCGGCACGCCGCAGTTTATGCGCGTGACGCTGGCGCTGTTTTCCGCCGGGCTGGCGACCTTCGCGCTGCTCTACTGCGTGCAGCCGATCCTGCCGGTGCTATCGCAAGATTTTGGCGTCTCGCCGGCGGAAAGCAGCCTGTCGCTTTCGGTCTCCACCGGCCTGCTGGCGATCGGCCTGATGTTCACCGGGCCGCTGTCCGACGCCATTGGCCGCAAGTCGGTGATGGTAGTGGCGCTGCTGCTGGCGGCGGTCTGCACGCTGATCTGCGCCTTTATGACCAGTTGGCACGGCATTTTGCTGATGCGCGCGCTGATCGGCCTGTCGCTGAGCGGCGTGGCGGCGGTCGGCATGACCTACCTCAGCGAAGAGATTCACCCCAGCTTCGTCGCCTTCTCGATGGGGCTGTACATCAGCGGCAACTCGATCGGCGGCATGAGCGGCCGCCTGGTGACCGGGGTGTTGACCGACTTCTTCTCCTGGCGCGTATCGCTCGGAGTCATCGGCCTGTTCGCCCTTGCCGCCGCCTGCATGTTCTGGCGCATCCTGCCCGCTTCGCAGCATTTTCGCGCCAGTTCGCTGCGCCCGCGCACCCTGCTGATCAACTTCAAGCTGCATTGGCACGATAAGGGCCTGCCGCTGCTGTTCGCGGAAGGTTTCCTGCTGATGGGCAGCTTCGTCACCCTGTTCAACTACATCGGCTATCGCCTGCTGGCGGATCCTTACCACCTGAGCCAGGCGATTGTCGGCCTGCTGTCGGTGGTATACCTCACCGGCTCCTACAGCTCGCCCAAGGCCGGCGCGCTCACCTCGCGCTTCGGGCGCGGCCCGGTGCTACTGGCCTCGATCGTGATTATGCTGATCGGGATTCTGATTACCGCGCTGCCGCAGGTGCCGGCGATCTTTATCGGCATGATGCTGTTCACCGCCGGTTTCTTCGCCGCCCACTCGGTGGCCAGCAGCTGGATTGGCCGCCGTGCGCGCCGCGCCAAAGGCCAGGCGTCGTCGCTGTATCTGTTTTGTTATTACGTCGGATCCAGCGTGGCCGGCACCCTCGGCGGCGTGTTCTGGCACAGCTTCGGCTGGAATGGCGTGGCGGCGTTCATCAGTCTGATGCTGCTGCTGGCGCTGCTGGTGGTGCATTACCTGAAACGCCTGCCGGAAGCGGCCCGCCTCTGAAAAGAAAAAGCCGCGGTGGTTTGCCGCGGCTCGTCCTGCCAGTGCCTGTGATTATTGGCCGGTTTTCCAGCGGGTGCGCAGGTACTCCACCGCCTTGTCCGTTTGCGGCTCAGTCAGATAACGCTGCCTGAACAGGATGGTTCCCCCCATCCCCGGCAGGCTCTCGTTAAGATCCAGCTGCCTCTTCAGCTCGGGGACGCCGCCATCGACGGTCCAGGCCGGCTCGCTGGCCGCAGGCGTGCCCACTTTATACAGCGCCACCCCGGCATAGAGCCGGACTGATGTGCCCTTCACCACCTCGGCCCACCAGTTGGCCAGCACGTCGTAGCGGACAATTTCACGATCAAAAGGCCAATACAGCTGCGGCGCGATATAATCGAGCAGCCCCAGTTTGACCCACTGGCGCGTATCGGCATAGGCCGTATCGTACGATGGGCCCCCTGCCCGCGTCGCCGAGCCGGCAGGATCGTCCGCTTTGTTTCGCCAGACGCCCGCCGGGCTGACGCCAAACGCAACCGCGGGCTTCAACGCTCGGACGGTGGCTGAAACCTGTTTTATCAATTGCAGCGTGTTGTCCCTGCGCCAGGCGGCTTTGTCGGCAAATCCTTTTCCGTATGCGCGAAACGTTCGTTCATCATCCAGCGGCGATTGCGGCGTTTCATAATAGAAATAATCGTCAAACTGAATGCCGTCGACCTCATAGTTTTTGACAATTTCAGCCACCACGCTGGTGATCCAGTTGCGCACGTCGGGCAGACCGGGGTCGAGCACGAAGCGCTCGTTGGCGGTGCGTATCCAGTCGGGATGCAGCGCATAGACGCTGGCCGGCGGCGACTGCAGCGTATGATTGAGTGCGTCAATCGTTTGCTGTCGGGTATTCATGGAAACCCGATAAGGGTTCAGCCAGGCATGCACTTTGATGCCGCGCCGGTGCGCTTCTTGCAGCATAAAGGCCAGCGGATCGTACCCCGGATCCTGGCCCACGGTGCCGGTCAAGACTTCTGACCAGGGCAAGATGCTTGAGCGCCACAGGGCCGTGCCGTCCGGTTTAACCTGAAAATACACCGCGTTAATCCCGGTTTTCACCATCTCGTCCAGCGCGTCCGTCAGCCCCTGTTTCTGCAGGCGAACCCGCTCTTGCGCGGTTTCCGCTTTCAGGGAGGCCGCCGGCGGCCAGTCCAGGCCAATGACCGTGGCCAGCCAGATGCCCCGCATCGGTGTTATCGGCGGTGTCGGTTGCGGGGGCTTCTCCGGTTCGGGTGGCTTGGCGCATCCGCTCACGCCCAACATTGCGGCCATCAACAGCCATCCGCCTAATTTTGTTACGCCTGTCGGCATTCTGGTTCTCCTTCCGTGAGTGACGGTTATCCCATGTCGTTTCGTGCAGAGCAAGAAACTGCCCGCTTTCTCAACGCTATCAAGCTATCGGCGTCGCCCTGTTCAGACGACGCCGGTGTCCTTACCCCATTACCAGCTCAGCCCAGTTCCGCGCGGGAACGCCACCTTGCCCGTATTGGTTTCTACATCGTAGTCATGCCAGGTGTTGACCGGCAATTTGCCCTGCGGTGTGATTTTACCCGTCAGCACCTGCGCCAAAGAGACCATCGAAGGGCCACGCCACACGCCGCTGTCATACCCGTAGTAGGAATAGGTGGCGACGGCCGCCTCCACGTCTGCGGCATAGTTCACGATATCGTAAGGTGCGCGCAGTGAGAGGTGAATCCGTTTTTTCCCCTGCTCGGCGGCGTATTTCAACCAGCCCGGATAAGGGCTGCTGTCATCACCCGCCCCGGTAGCGGAGGTAACGACCCCATCCTGTTCAGCCGGCGTAAAGCGGGTTGAGAGGGTTCCGAGCAGGAACACGTCGCAGCCGGCAATATGTTCCCTGACCTGGGCGTCGCTCAGCTCCGTTTCCTTCGCGGCAACGACGTTCTGATACCCCTCCTGCGCCATCACGCGCGCAATGCCGTTGGCCTGCTCGCCCCATGGGGTCAGAATAAAGTAGCGCAGCGCCTTGTCCTTTAACGGCAACAGGCTGTGGCGATTGATCACCACGGTAATGGAACGATCGGCGATACGTTTTTCCAGCTTATGCGCTAACGACGCAACGTCGCTGGAACAGGGTTTCTCGCTATGGCCCATCAGGCTATGGCGTAATTTCAGGCACAAAATTCGCTCGACCGAGGCATCGATATCAGCCTCGCTGAGATGCCCCGTTTTCACCCTGTCTGCAAGGTAGCGGATCAGATCCGGCAGCAGGCTCGCCTGGGCCGGCGAGGCGATGCTGACAGGCATCAGGGCAATATCCACCCCGGCAGCAAAGACGTTTTCAGCCGCCGCTTGCTGGCTGAAATGCTCGGCAATCGCGCCCATATCCAGCGCATCTGAAATCGTTACGCCGGCATACCCCAACTCATTGCGCAGGATCTGGGTCTGAATTTCATGCGACATGGTGGCCGGCACCGTGATTTTTTCACCGCTGCGGGTATCGATCTGGCGGTTATCCAGTGCCGGATACTGAATATGCGCGGTCATCACCATGTCCGGCGCCGCGCAGCGATCGATGGCCTGCTTGTAAGGGGCGATGTCGATGGCAAAGGCCTCTTCCCGCGTGCGATCGACGCGCGGCAAACCGGTATGCGAGTCGGTGGAGGTGCTGCCGTGGCCGGGGAAGTGTTTATACGCGGTGATCAGCCCCTGGTGTTTCATGCCCGTCACCATTTTCTCTGCCAGACGGGAAACGGTGTTCTTATCATCGCTGAAGGCGCGAACGTTAATCACCGGGTTGAACGGGTTGGTGTTGACATCAACGACCGGGGCAAAGTTGGTATTGATATGCAACGCGCGCATATCCTGAGCCATCAGCTTGCCCTGTTCAACGGCGAGCTGTTCATCCGCGCCCCCTTCAATCGCCGCCGCCAGCGCCATATTGCCGGGGAATGAGGCATAGTCGCCGCGCGGCAGCCGGAAAACGTTACCGCCCTCGTTGTCCGTGCCAATAAACAAACGAATGCCGGCGTGGGTTTTCATCGCGGCATACCAGGCCGTCAACGTGTTGATCTGCTGCTTGTCTTTAAGATTATTGGCGAACAGGATCACCCCACCCACGTGGTTATCGGCGATCAGCTTGCCAATGGCTTCATCGGGGACGGTCATATCCTGATTGCTGCTACCGTTCCGATCCCAGTAGCGAAAATCCAGCATGATTTTTTGCCCGATCTTCTCTTCCAGCGTCATGTTTTTGACTTTCTGTTTAATATCCACAGTGAACCTCCGTTTAAAGCACCCGTTAATGACAGAAGAAAAGATAACCCCAAGGGCTCATAGCGTCCTGCCATTCTGTTTGTTCCAGCGTTTGGACAACGGCGATCGGAAAATGGATTAAACAAAACACAAACAAACAGGAGAAAATCCATCAATGAATCAAAACACTACGCATACCGGGTGTATTACGTGCCCTGGCGTAGAGGCCGCTATGGCGCATTTTCCGCTGGTAAGCCGGGTGGCCAGTGAAGCTGCCTACGGCGCAGGGGCCGATGTTGCCCCCTGTCCGCTACTCCTCTATAGTATGTTGTAACTAAAATAGGAGCGTGCAATGAGCAGATACGATGTGATTGGCCGGATGAACGCCTGCTTTACCGAGCTGGAGCAGGCGCTCGGCGCGCTGCAGCAGCAGATCGCCCCGCTGCGGTTGCTGGCGGCGCGGGTGTTCAGCCTGCCGGAGGTTGAAAAAGGCCAGGAACATCAGGCTATCTCGCATATCGCGGTCGAACAGCATGTGGGGCAAGCGGCGCGCGATCTGGCGCTGGAGCATTATCAGCGGCTGTTCATCCACCATAACCGGGAGAATGTCAGCAGCAAGGCCGCCGTGCGCCTGCCCGGCGTCCTCTGTCTGGCGGTGGAGCAGCCGGAGTATCAGGCGCTGCAAACGCAGTTGGCGCTGATCAACCGCCTGAAGGGCGAACTGGAACAGATTATCACCGTCGATTCCGGCCTGGCGCCGGAGCAGCGTTTCGAGTTCGTGCACACCCATCTGCACGGGCTGATTACCCTCAGCGCCTATCGCACCCTCACCGCCCTGACCAATCCCGACTCCGTGCGCTTCGGCTGGGCCAACAAGCACATCATCAAAAACGTCAAGCGGGACGACATCCTGGCGCAGCTGGAGAAAAGCCTGAAAGCCGGCCGCGCGGTACCGCCGCACAGCCGTGAACAGTGGGCTGCCCTGGTCAGCCGCGAGATAGACGACGTCAGCCGCCTGCCGCAGCACGCGACGCTGAAAATCAAGCGGCCGGTCAAAGTGCAGCCGATCGCCCGGGTGTGGTATCAGCAGCAGCAAAAACAGGTGCAACACCCCTGCCCGCTGCCGCTGATCGCCCTGTGTCAGGTTGAAAACGGCGCAGCGGTGCCGAAGATCGGCGAACTGCTCAACTACGACGTCGACGCGGTGAAACACCGCTACAAACCCGACGCCCGGCCGCTGCGGCTGCTGGTGCCGCGTCTGCATCTGTATACCGACGACGCTACTCGCTGAGGGCATACACCCGCAGGCGATGGCCGTCCGGATCTCGCGCCACGAAGGTGTAACCGAACTCCATCTCGGTCGGCGTTTGCTCAATCGGCAGCCCGAGTTCGCGCCACTGGTTATAGCGCGCTTCGACCTCTTGCGGATCCTGGCACAAAAAGCCCAGTTCACCGCCGCCACCGGTCAACGTGGCAGCGGGTTTTACCCCCTGTTTGGCCCACATTCCCAGCTTGAAGCCGTTGTTGAGCACGAACAGGGCGAAGCCAGGGGAAAGCTCTACCGGCGCCTGTCCCAGTAAACGTTGATAAAAGGCGGCGCTGTTCAGCGGGTTGTCGACGTAAAGCAGGGTCATGCTGGGAAGGGTCATCGGTCTGTCCTCTGGGTGATGGGAACCGGCCGGTTCCCGATAGGCACAGACTAAGGGGTGCGACTGACAGTTTATGGCAGCAACGTGCCGCTATTGCTCCGCAATGCCCTCACTGAGGCGCCACTCTTTCAGCAACCGCCGCCGGCCGCGCGGATAGCGCTGTTCCAAAGGCGTAGCAGCCTGAATGCGATCGAGGCGAAAATGGCGAAACGCCTGGCGCAGCTCACACCAGGCGACCAGCATCTGGAACTGCTCGAAAAAACCCAGCGCAAAGGGCCACAGCAGGCGTTCGCTGCGCTGCCCCGCCAGATCGAGATAGTCGATATGCAGCTTGCGCTCGCGGCGGATGGTGTCACGGATCAGCACCCGCATCGCATCCGCCACCGGCGGCGCCTGAACCGGCGCTATCAATAGCGTGTTGGCCTCCAGCGCCTCCCGCAGCGCCGGCGGCAGCACGTCGGCGATCTTGGCGAGCGCCTGGCCCGCCGCGCTCGCCAGCTGGCTGTCGCCGCGGCGGCTGACCCAACGCATCCCCAGCACCAGCGCTTCTGTTTCCGCCTGCGAGAACATCAGCGGCGGCAGCATAAAGCCGGGCCGTAGCACATAGCCGACACCCGCCTCGCCGACGATCTCCGCCCCCTGCTGCTGCAGCGTAGCGATATCGCGGTACAGCGTGCGCATGCTGATGCCCAGCGTTTGCGCCAGCGCATGACCCGCCACCGGATAACGGTGGCTGCGCAGCAGCTGCATCAGATCGAGTAAACGTTGCGCGCGCGACATCTTGATTTCTCCATAAAAAAGGGGCTTACCTCAGTAAGCCCCCGGTTGCCTCACAGATCAATCATTTCTGCATGCTGCCGACCATCGCTTCCGGCCGCACCCACTCGTCGAACTGCGCGTCGGTCAGGTAGCCGAGCTTCAGCGCCGCAGCTTTCAGCGTCAACCCTTCCTTGTGCGCTTTCTTGGCGATTTCCGCCGCCTTGTCGTAGCCGATATGGGTGTTGAGCGCCGTCACCAGCATCAGCGATTCGTTCAGCAGCTGGGTGATGCGATCGCGGTTCGGTTCGATGCCCACCGCGCAGTGCTCGTTGAAGCCCTGCATGCCGTCGGCCAGCAGGCGAATCGACTGCAGGTAGTTGTGGATCACCATCGGGCGGAATACGTTCAGCTCAAAGTTGCCGGAAGCACCGCCGATGTTCACCGCCACGTCGTTGCCCAGCACCTGGGCGCACAGCATGGTCATCGCCTCGCACTGGGTCGGGTTGACCTTGCCCGGCATGATGGAGCTGCCCGGTTCGTTCTCCGGGATCGAAATCTCGCCGATGCCGCAGCGTGGGCCGGACGCCAGCCAGCGCACGTCGTTGGCGATCTTCATCAGCGAAGCCGCCAGCCCTTTCAGCGCGCCATGCCCCTGCACCAGCGCGTCGCAGGTCGCCAGCGCTTCGAACTTGTTCGGAGCCGTGACGAACGGCTGATGGGTCAACTCCGCCAGCGCTTTAGCGACGCGCACCGCGTACTCCGGATGGGTGTTCAGCCCGGTGCCGACCGCCGTGCCGCCCAGCGCCAGCTCGGCGATGTGCGGGATACTGTCCTCGATGTGTTTCAGATTGTGCGCCAACATCGCCGCCCAACCGGAGATCTCCTGCCCCAGGGTCAGCGGCGTGGCGTCCTGCAGATGGGTGCGGCCGATTTTGACGATGTCACGGTAAGCTTCGGCCTTGTCGCTCAGCGTCTTGTGCAGCACTTTCAGCACGGGGATCAGGTGTTCGCGCAGCGCAATCACCGCCGCCACGTGCATCGCGGTGGGAAACACATCGTTGGAGCTCTGGCTTTTATTGACGTCGTCGTTCGGGTGCACCTTGCGCTCTTCACCGCGCACGCCACCCAGCAACTCGCTGGCGCGGTTGGCCAACACTTCGTTCATGTTCATGTTGGTCTGGGTGCCGGAACCGGTTTGCCAGATCGACAGCGGAAACTGGTCGGCATGGCTGTCCGCCAGCACTTCATCGGCGGCGTTGATGATGGCGGCGCCCCGTTCGGCCGGCAGCAGCCCCAGATCCACGTTCACCTGCGCGGCGGCGCGCTTGGTCAACGCCAGCGCGTGGATCAGCGCGGTCGGCATCTTTTCGGAGGAAATGCGGAAATGCGCCAACGAACGCTGGGTTTGCGCGCCCCACAGCTTGTCGGCCGGTACTTCGATGGGGCCCATAGAGTCTTTTTCGATACGAACGCCTGCCATCATTATCTCCTTAGCATAATTCCTAAAATTGTAGGGTTAGGCCGACGCGCTACCCCTCGTCGGCATGCACTCCCAGTATAGTGACATAATAACTATTCGCATTAAGAGAGTTATCTCACAGCACGTTTCATCTCTTTTACCCATTAACGACGCGGTTATTTTCCGCCGGTTAATCCGTGGCGAAATAAACGGCCGGGAATGAGCCTGGAGAATAAAAACGTGGGTAGCATTAACGCGGATGACGCAAATTAAAATTATTGATGCGCTGTGCCTGTAAATGATTGAGTTCATCGATACGTTGTTGCTGCAGATGATTGATCTCGTCGTAGGCGTCCTGCCGTTCATTATGCCGATAGGCCCCGGTCGCCACCGCGCCGGCGGTGAGTGCCAACGGATGCGCCACAGGCGCGATCGCAGCGGGAGCCGCGACCGGCGCGGGTGCAACGACGATCGGCACCGGCGCGATCACCACGGTGCGCGGCGCGGCGTAGGGATAGGTGACAATCACCGCCGCCTGGGCTGCGCCGGTGCAAAGCCCCAACAGCAACAACAGTTTTTTCATGCAACAGACCTCTTGTTTCGTTAAATCGACTCGTTAGCCGTTACGGTAAAGGGGTCTGGCGCGCAGGTTTAAGCTCGGCGTGTGATCGCCCGGCGCAGTGCAAAAATAATAATAAGGGAATGGCTCAGACGGTAAAAAATAAATTCAGCCGACATATTTTGACATGCTGGAAAATAAATAATGATGCAGGATAAACGGGCTATCGGCAATAATCCCGCGGTTCCAAAGAATAATCGATCGGCGGGTTTTCCGGGCCACCTTGAGGCCCGCGCGCCAATTGAGGCGCCGATCGTTATCACGCTATACTTTGGCCCCGTTGCCGGGCGCGGCGTTATCCGGCGTTATGTTGATCGCGCCCATGATTTTTCCTGCCGACGCGGGGGTATGATGGTTGTCGGCACAGATTCAATTAACCGTATAAAATCAGTAAATTATTGTCACCCGGTACGACAATGACGCTAAGGATGTTTATCGACATGCAAAAAATGACCAACGCGGTACAAAATTACGCCTGGGGCAGCCACGATGCGCTGACCCGCCTTTACGGCATCGCCAACCCGGATAATCAGCCGATGGCCGAACTGTGGATGGGCGCCCATCCCAAGAGC
Organism: Serratia sp. Nf2; assembly: GCF_003028435.1. Taxonomy (NCBI): domain Bacteria; kingdom Pseudomonadati; phylum Pseudomonadota; class Gammaproteobacteria; order Enterobacterales; family Yersiniaceae; genus Serratia; species Serratia sp. Nf2. The sequence goes on from NZ_PYTW01000003.1 coordinate 83,131, forward strand.
CCTTCCCGCGTGCCGGGCGCCGACGGCGAACTGCGTTCGCTGCGCGATCTGATCGATGAAGACCAGCCAAAACAGCTGGGTGCCAACGTCGCAAGCCGCTTTGGCGAGTTGCCGTTCCTGTTTAAAGTACTCTGCGCCGATCAGCCATTGTCGATCCAGGTCCACCCGAGCAAAGCGGCGGCCGAGATCGGCTTCGCAAAAGAGAATGCCGCCGGCATTCCGCTGAGCGCCGCCGAACGCAACTATAAAGATCCCAACCACAAGCCCGAGCTGGTGTTCGCCCTGACGCCGTTCCTGGCGATGAACGGCTTTCGCGAACTGGCCGATATCGTTTCCCTGCTGCAGCCGATTGCCGGCGCACACCACGACATCGCCGCCTTCCTGCAACAGCCGGACACCGCGCATCTCGCTACCCTGTTCGCCAGCCTGTTGACGATGAGCGGCGAACAAAAGTCGCTGGCGCTCGGCGTGCTGAAAGCCGCGCTCAACAACCAGCAGGGGGAACCCTGGGATACCGTGCGCTTTATCGCCGGCTTTTATCCGGACGACAGCGGCCTGTTCTCACCGCTGCTGCTGAACGTGGTGCAGCTCGCGCCGGGCGAAGCGATGTTCCTGTATGCCGAAACGCCGCACGCCTACCTGAAAGGGGTGGCGCTGGAGGTGATGGCCAACTCGGATAACGTGCTGCGCGCGGGCCTGACGCCGAAATTCATCGACGTGCCTGAACTGCTGGCTAATCTGCAGTTCCGCCCGCAGCCGGCTTCCGGCCTGCTGACCCAGCCGGAGCAACGCGGCAACGCGCTGTTCTTCCCGATCCCGGTGGAGGATTTCGCCTTCTCGCTGCACGATTTGACCGCCGCACCACAGGCGCTGGCACAGCGGAGCGCCGCCATCGTGTTCTGCGTCACCGGCGAAGCGACGCTGGAAAAATCCGGGCAACGCCTGACGCTCAAACCGGGCGAATCCTGCTTTATCGGGGCTTTCGAATCCCCGGTCAACGTCAGCGGCAGCGGCCGCATCGCCAGGGTTTATAACCAGCTGGCCTAACCGTTGATAAATTTCAGCAAATTGCTTGCTGAAAGCGAGAGCTACCCCCACAATTAAACGCCTGCGGGCGTTTTTTGTCGGCCCCTATTTGCCCCTCCCGCGCAACGGAGGGTGATAAGAAAAAAGGATGAAACAGAGCTATGAAAAAATCGTTAGTCGCTGTCAGCGTCATTGTGGTTCTTGGCGCAGCATGGACCGGGGCATCCTGGTACACCGGGAAACTGATCGAGCAGCACATGGGCGAAGTCGTCGACAACGCCAACGGCCAGCTGAAAGCCTACCTGCCGAAAGCCGGCGTCAAGCTGAGCTATGAAAATTACCAGCGCGGCCTGTTCAGCAGTAAAGTGCGTTATGTGCTGCGTTCCGACGGCACGGATACCAGTGAAAACGCGGCGCTGAAAGCCGGTGAAGAAGTGGCGTTCCTGGAAACCATCGATCACGGCCCGTTCCCCTTCGCCCAGCTGAAAAAATTCAATCTGCTGCCGAGCATGGCGTCGGTGCATACCGAGCTGGAAAATACCCCGGCGGTGAAGGGCCTGTTTGACACCACCAAAGGCAAATCGCTGTTTACCGCCGATTCGCGCATCTCTTACAGCGGGGACACTTCGTCCGCCATCGACATCATCCCGCTGGACTACCAAAAAGATAAGTCTTCGCTGAAATTCAGCGGCGCCACCATTAACGCCGACGTGTCCAGCGATCTGAAAAAATTCGTGCTGGACGCCAATAGCGACAATATCGTGTTCGCCAGCCCGAACGAATTCGGTCAAAACGAGCAGATCACCTTCCAGGGCTTCAACCTGAAAGGCAACAGCAACGAGAGCAAGTTCGGCGTGAAGCTCGGCGATCAGACGATGATGCTGAAGCAGTTCAAACTGACGATCGACGGTAAAGATACCGTGGCGTTGGACGGTTTCAACCTGGTGAGCAAGTTCGGCGAGCAAGGCAGCAGCAACATCGGCGGCCAGATCGACTACACCATGGACGCGCTCAAGGTGCAGGGCAACGACTTCGGCGCCGGCAAGCTGGCGCTGAAAATCGACAACGTCGACGGCAAAGCGCTGAAAGACTTCGCCGACAGCTACAACCGCCAGACCATGGCGCTGCTGCAACAGGGCGAGAACCTGGATCCGGCCGTGTATGAGCAGCAAAACGCCGAACTGCTGCAAAAGAACCTGCCGCTGCTGCTGAAAGGCAACCCGAGCCTCAGCATCGCACCGCTGAGCTGGAAAAACAGCAAGGGCGAGAGCACCTTCACGCTGGATCTGGCGCTGACCGATCCGAGCAAGGCCGCTTCCCCGGCACAATCGCCGGATCAGCTGATCGCCCAGGCGGTTAAAAAGCTGGATATCAATCTGACCATTCCGGAAGCGATGGCCACCGAAGTGACCGCGAAAACCGCGCTGTTGCAGGGTTACAATGAGGAAGACGCGCAGAAACTGGCGCAGCAGCAAGTACAGGGCCTGGCGGCCATGGGCCAGATGTTCAAGCTGACCACCCAGAAAGACGGCGTGATCGCGAGCACGTTCCACTATGCCGACAATCAGGTTGATTTCAACGGCAACAAAATGTCGCTGCAGGAGTTCATCGGTCAGTTCGCCATGCTGGGCGCCCCGGCGGAAGACGCTGAACCGGCGCAGGAAGCGGAACCCGCTCCGGCACCGGCGCAGTAATCGCCTGAAAGTCTGATCAAGGGCCCCTGCGGGGCCCTTTTTATTTACCCATTTCCGCGGCGTAAACCGCATCGCGGATCTGCTGCGGATAGCGGCCGCACATGCCTTCAAACGCGGTGTTGGTCAGTATCACCACGCTCAGCTGCGCCTGTGGATCAAAGAACCAGCTGTGGCCGTAAACCCCACCCCAGGTCAGCGTGCCGGCCTGCTGCGGCGTCTGCGCCGCTTCTGCGTCCACCAGCAGCGCCCCGCCAAAACCGAATCCCCAGCCCGGCCCTTGCGTTTGCGCCTGCGCGCCCACGTGCGGGCTGCGCAGCAACGCCACCGTGTCCGGCTGCAAAATGCCCTGCCCGCCGCTGCGTAATGCCTCCACCAGCTTCAGCACGTCGTCGGCATCGCCGACCATGCCCGCGCCGCCAGAAGGATAGGCCCCGGCGTTGAGCGCCCGCATCGGTGAAAACAGCACTTCGCCCCCCGCCATCTCCTCCGGTAGCGCCACCCGCAGGCCTTCATGCATGCGCTGCGGCCCCTGCGGGGTGTTGTAATACGGCGTCGCCAGGTTCGCGGCGTCCGTCGCATGGAACGCGGTATTGCCGAGCCCCAGCGGCTGCGCCACCCATTCGACAAACAGCTGCGGCAGCGGCATGCCCGTCACCCGTTCCAGCACCGCGCCAAGCACGTCGATCGCCAGCGAATAGTTGAAGCGCTCCCCCGGTGCCGACAGCAACGGCGCCTGCGCCAACAGCCGCAGGTTTTGCTCCAGCGTCAGCGTCGACAGCTCCACGCCGTCCTGGATCCCCAACTGATGATAAACGCCTGCCGGCGGCTGGTTCAGCCGATAGTCCAGCCCCGCGGTATGGCTCAGCAAATGACGAATCTTGATCGCCGGGCGCCGGCCGTCGGCGAGCGCCGGGGTAAACCACGGCAGCCAGTCGCTGACCGCGTCGTCCAGGCTCAGCTTGCCCTGTTCTATCAGGCGCAGCGCCGCCAGCGTGGTATAGGGTTTGGAGACCGACGACAGCCGGAACTGCGTTTCTCGCCGCATCGGCCGCCGCGCTTCGCGATCGGCATAGCCGGCCGCCCCGGCGTAGCAAATCTCGCCCTGCCGCGCCACCAGCACTACGCTGCCCACGATGCGCCCTTCGGCCATCGCCTGTTGATCGATCGCCGCGATCCGTTCTGTTAACGCCCGTTGTTCTGCCGACATGATTTTTATCTCTCTGATGGAAAGTAAAATCAGTCTAAAACGTTCGTCATAAATTAAAATAAGGCATAATTTAATGAATCATTAAGCACAGGTTATTGATAGATGAGTTCACTCCTGCAGCTGCTGCCCTATTTCGAAGCCGTCGCACGCCTGGGCAACTTTACTCGCGCGGCCAGCCAGCTGGGCGTCACGCCACCGGCGGTATCGCAAAACATTCAGGCGCTGGAGAATCAGCTGGGAGTGCGGTTATTTCACCGCACCAGCCGCTCGGTGCGTCTCAGCGACGAGGGCCGGTTGTTCTATCAGAAGGTATCGCCGGCGATGAGCCAGATCGACGTGGCGGCGGACGACGTGCGCGCCCTGGGCGCACAGCCGGCGGGCCTGCTGCGCATCACGCTGCCGCAGCTGGCCGCCTCGCTGCTGGTGATGCCGCACCTGGCGGAATTTCAACGGCGCTATCCCGAAGTGCAGCTGGAGCTGTTTACCGAAGACCGCTTTTCCGATCTGGTGCTGGGCAGTTTCGATGCCGGCATTCGCATGCACGCCATGCTGCAAAAGGACATGATCGCCGTGCCGATCGACAACGGCCAGCGCCGGGTGCTGGTCGCCTCGCCCGACTATCTGGCGCGCTGCGGCGTACCGGCCACGCCGGACGATCTGCCTGCTCACCACTGCCTGCGCTACCGTTTCCCCGGCAGCGGCAAACTGGAACCCTGGTATTTTAGCCTGGGCGACGATGAACGCGCGCTGGACGTTAGCGGCAGTTTGATTTTTAACGAAGATCGGCTGATCAAGGATGCAGCGTTGGCGGGCCTGGGTATCGCACAGCGTTTTCAGGGCACGGTGTTGCAGGCGCTGGCACAGGGGCAACTGGTGGAAGTGCTGCCGGGTTTCGCCAGCGAAGCGTCGGGGTTTTTCATCTACTTTCCCGCCGGCAGGCACCTGCCGCTCAAGCTGCGCGCCTTTATCGATTTCATGCGCGAGCAACGTGAACGACAGCATCGGTGGTAGGGGCGCCTCGCCGGGCGCCCCTGACCGTCAGCGCTTCTCCAGCGCCTGGATGATGTGGTAAGCCGCCTCGACGCGATCGTCGTTCGGGAACCACTTATTGGCCAGCATCACCACAGCGATATTTTTCGCCGGGATAAATACCGCATAGGTGGAGAAACCGCCGGTGGAGCCGGTTTTGTTATACCAACCGGCGCGCAATTCCGGCTGCGGCGGCGTGATGGCGGTGGCCGGCGTACCGTTCATGATCATCCCGGCATTGTTGCCTGCAATCAAACGCGACAGTTTCACCGGATAGGGGTAGTTCTCCCACATCAGATCCTGCGTGAACGCACCCGCCTTGTAATAGCCGACATGGGTGGCGGCCAGCGCGTCGCGCCACGGCTGCGCCACCTTCACCTGCTGCAGGTTGGCGTCCAGGTAGCGAATCAGATCGCGGGCGTTGGACTTGATGCCATAAGACTCGGCGTCCAGCGGGCCGGGATTGACCCGCACCGGTTTATCGTCCTTGCTGTAACCCTGCGCATAGTTGGCCATCTGCGCCGCCGGCACCTGAACGTAGGTGTGGCTCATGCCCAACGCCGGCAGCATCCCCTGTTCCATCGCCTGGATAAACGGCTGGTCGAGGCTCTTGGCGGCGATCATGCCCAGCATGCCGATGCCGAGGTTGGAATAGACGCGGTAGCTGCCCGCCGGGTGTTTCGGCTGCCAGGCCCGGTAGTAGGCCATCAGCTGGGCGTTGTCGGTCACGTCGTCCGGCACGAACAGCGGCAGGCCGGAGGTATGCGTCGCCAGATTCAGCAGGCTGACGCCGTCGAAGGCGCTGCCGCGCAGCTCGGGCAGGTAGCGGCTGGCCGGGTCTTTAAACGACAGCTTGCCCTGCTGCTGCGCATAGACCGCCAGCGTCGCGGTGAAGGTTTTGCTCAGCGAGCCCACTTCGAACAGCGTCTGCTCGGTGATCGGTTTGCCGGTCTGCTTCGAGGCGACGCCGTACGGGTAAATCTGCTGTTTGCCGTCGACCGACACGGCGATCGCCATGCCCGGCACGCCGTATTTTTTCATCAGCGGCTGAATAACGGCGTCGATATCCTGCTGCTGCGCGGCCTGTGCGGTCGGCAGGATCAGTGCGGCGATCAGCGCGGCCGCCAGGCGGTTCATTTTTGTCATGATAGAAGCTCTTAGGTTGCAGGGCATCGGCCGCGGCCAAAAGTTTTTGTTGGCGTTATACACGGCGCTTTCCCTGATTGATGATGTCATTCCTTTACGGCTGCCACGACTCTCTCAGCAGCCGCGCCAAATATCGGATTTTGCCGCCGGGTTGACAAGCGATAATAATTTCAGCCAGCATAAAGAAAAACTAATGGCTATCGACAATGCGCAATCGACTTCCCCTCAACGCCCTGCGGGCGTTCGAATCCTCCGCCCGCCACCTGAACTTCACCCGCGCCGGTCTGGAGCTGCGCGTCACCCAGGCCGCCGTCAGCCAACAGGTGCGCATGCTGGAAGAACAGCTGGGCATTCAGCTGTTCCGCCGCCTGCCGCGCGGGCTGGATCTAACCGAAGAGGGCCAGGCGCTGCTGCCGGTGTTGAGCGACGCCTTCGACCGCATTGAGGCAGTGCTGCAACAGTTCGAAGGCGGGCATTTCCACGAGGTGCTGACGGTGGCGGTGGTCGGCACCTTCGCCGTCGGCTGGCTGATGCCGCGGCTGGCGGCGTTCCGCACGGCGCACCCGTTTATCGATCTGCGGGTGCTGACCCACAACAACCTGGTTAATCTGTCGGCCGACGGCATGGATTTCGCCATCCGCTTCGGCGAGGGGCTCTGGCCCGCCACCTGCAATATCAAGCTGTTCGACGCGCCGCTGACGGTGCTCTGCCCGCCGTCGGTCGCCGCGCGTCTGCGCACGCCGCAGGATCTGCAGCACGAGCAGCTGATGCGCACCTACCGCAAGGATGAATGGGAGCGCTGGTTCACCGCGGCGCAGGTGACGCCGTGGCGGATCAACGGCCCGGTGTTCGACTCGTCGAGGCTGATGGTGGAAGGCGCGATCCAGTGCGACGGCGTAGCGCTGGCGCCGGTCAGCATGTTCCGCCGCGAACTGGCCGCCGGCGCGCTGCAGCGGCCGTTCGCCGCCGAGGCCGCGCTCGGCGCCTATTGGCTGACCCATTTGAAATCGCGGGATCTGACGCCGGCGATGAAGACCTTTATCGGTTGGATCCGCCGGGAGGCGGAAGAGGAACAGCAGCAGGGTTAGGCGGAGCCGCGCCGGATCAGCGTCGGGGGCAGAATGACGTTCTGCGCCGGCAGGTCAGCGTCACCGATGCGCTGCAGCAGGCGCGCGGCGGCGCTGCGCCCCACTTCCCGCGCCGAACTGGAGACGAAGGTCAGCGGTGGCTCGGTCAGTTCGGCCTCCGGCACGTCGCCGAAGCCGATCAGCGCCACCTGCCGCCCGTAGTAGGCGTCTACCCCGTCCGAACCGATGCTGCGGCCGCTGCGCGCTAGGCCAAAATAGGCGCCGAGCGCCACCGACGCCTTGTGGCAGACGATGGCGGTAATGTTCGGGTAATGGCGCAGCAGTTGCTCCGCCGCTTCCGCCGCCTCGCGCTGCCGGCAATCGCACTCGACGATCCATTCGCTGCGAAACGGCAGGCCGTACTGCACCAGCGTGGCGCAAAAGCCGCCCAGCCGCTCGGCGCGCGTCAATGAATCGCTCTGGCCGCCGAGGTAGGCGATTTGGCTGTGGCCCCGCTTGATCAAAAATTCGGTGGCCAGCTTGGCGGCCTGCATGTTGTCCGGCCGTACCACGTCCACGCCATCGAGACCGCTGGAGCGCGCCACGCAGACCAGCGGTACGCCCTGTTCGGCCGCCTTCTCCTTCAGGCCCACCGCCGCGCGAATGCCGCCCGCCAGCACGATGCCGTCGACGCCCTGCGCCAGCAGCGCGTCAAACGCCCGCTGCAAGCCCTGGCCATCGCGCCCGCTCTGCGTCAAAAACAGCAGCTTGTCGTGCGCCTCCAGCGCTTCGCTCAGCCCGGCGGTCATTTCGGCATAGAAGGGTTCGCAGATGTCGCGCAGAATAAGGCCAATCACCCCGGACTCCCCGCCGCGCAGCGTCGCCGCCTGGCGATTACGCACGTAACCCAGCTGCTCTATCGCCTGATTGACCTTCTCGACGGTGGTCGGCGAAATGCGCCCCTTGCCGCTCAACACCAGGGAAACCGTGGTGACCGACACGCCAGCCTGCTGCGCCACATCGGTGATGGTGATTTTTTTGATGCTCATAGTCTCTGCGAACCCGTTCCTGGGCAACCCGCGCCGTAATGATCAAGGGTATACCGAATCCGTTAGCTCAGTAAAACGTTTTACTGCCTGCCGCATTGTCGCCAAAAACCGGGCGGCAGATTTGTGATTGGCGGCGCATTTTTGCTAGGTAAAACGTTTTATCTTCTTTTTACCTAATCAGAAGTCCCCTTTTTGCTCGTCTTTTCGCCAGGAGAAGTCGGTTATGTCAGCAGCTAACAAACCAAAAATCACCCTCTGGGAGTTCTTCCAGAGCCTGGGCAAAACGTTCATGTTGCCCGTCGCCTTGCTCTCTTTCTGCGGCATCATGCTGGGGATCGGCAGCTCGCTGAGCAGCCGCGACGTGATCACCCTGATGCCGTTTATCGGCCATCCGATCTTCCAGCTGATTTTTACCTGGATGAGCAAGGTAGGCTCCTTCGCCTTCAGCTTCCTGCCGGTGATGTTCGCCATCGCCATTCCGCTGGGCATGGCGCGCGAAAACAAGGGCGTTGCCGCCTTCTCCGGCTTCGTCGGCTTCGCCGTGCTGAATCTGGGTACCAATTTCTACCTGACCGCCGCCGGCGTGCTGCCCACCAGCGATCCGCTGGTGCTGAAAGCCAACAACATCCAGAACATTCTCGGTATTCAGTCGATCGATACCGGCATCCTCGGCGCGGTGATCGTCGGCATCATCGTTTATCGCCTGCATGAACGCTTCCACACCATCCGCCTGCCGGACGCGCTGGCGTTCTTCGGCGGCACGCGCTTCGTACCGATCGTCACCACCGTGGTGCTGGGCCTGTGCGGCCTGGTGATCCCGCTGATCTGGCCGTGGTTCGCCGCCGGCATCACCGGCTTGGGCTGGGTGATCAACAGCGCCGGCGCCTTTGGCCCGATGCTGTTCGGCACCGGCGAACGCTTGCTGCTGCCGTTTGGCCTGCAGCACATTCTGGTGGCGCTGATCCGCTTTACCGAGGCGGGCGGCACCATGGAAGTGTGCGGCCACAGCGTCAGCGGCGCCCTGACCATCTTCCAGGCGCAGCTCTCCTGCCCGACCACCACCGGCTTCGCCGAAAGCGCCACTCGCTTCCTGTCGCAGGGTAAAATGCCGGCGTTCCTCGGCGGGCTGCCGGGCGCGGCGCTGGCGATGTACCACTGCGCCAAACCGGAGAACCGCCATAAAATCAAAGGACTGTTGATTTCCGGCGTGGTGGCCTGCGTGGTCGGCGGCACCACCGAGCCGATCGAGTTCCTGTTCCTGTTCGTCGCGCCGTTCCTCTACCTGATCCACGCGCTGCTCACCGGGTTGGGCTTTACCGTGATGGCGCTGCTGGGCGTGACCATCGGCAACACCGACGGCAACATCATCGACTTCGTGGTGTTCGGCATTCTGCACGGCACCGCCACCAAGTGGTATCTGGTGCCGGTGGTGGCCGCCGTCTGGTTTGTCGGCTATTACGCCATTTTCCGCTTCGCCATCCAGCGCTTTAACATCAAAACGCCGGGCCGCGAAAGCGACAGCGCCGTCAGCCAGAGCGCGCCGGCCGGCGCGGTGGGCAAATCCGGCTACAATGTGCCGGCGATTCTGGCGGCGCTCGGCGGCCCGGACAACATTATCACGCTGGACAACTGCATCACCCGCCTGCGCCTGTCGGTCAACGACATGAGCCGGGTGGACGACGCGGTGCTGAAGGCCAATCGCGCCATCGGCGTAGTGCATCTCAACGACCATAATTTGCAGGTGGTGATCGGCCCGCAGGTGCAATCGGTGAAGGATGAATTAGACTCACTGATAGCCACGGCGCAACCTGCCGCGGCGCTGCAGGGAGCCACCCATGTTTGATTTCTCCACCCCGATCGACCGCCACGGCACCTGGTGCACCCAGTGGGACTATATCGCCGATCGCTTCGGCAGCGCCGATCTGCTGCCGTTCACCATCTCCGATATGGATTTCGCCACTGCGCCATGCATTCTCGAGGCGTTGCAGCGGCGCCTGCAGCACGGCGTGCTGGGCTACAGCCGCTGGCAGCATGAGGATTTTCTCGGCGCGCTGCGCCACTGGTATCAGCAACGTTTCAACACCGCTATCGACACCGCAACGGCGGTGTACGGCCCTTCCGTTATCTACATGGCGGCGCAGCTGATCCGCCAATGGTCCGTACCGGGCGACTATGTGGTGACCCATACCCCGGCCTACGACGCCTTCTACAAGGTGATCCTCGCCAACCAACGCCAGCTGTTGGCCTGCCCGCTGCACAAAGCCGGCGACGACTGGCGCTGCGACATGGCGCACCTTGAGGCGTTGCTGGCGCGGCCGCAAACCAAGATCCTGCTGCTGTGCAGCCCGCATAACCCCACCGGCAAAGTGTGGCGCCGCGACGAGCTGCAGCAGATGGCCGAACTGTGCGAGCGCCACGACGTGCGCGTCATCAGCGATGAGATCCACATGGACATGGTCTGGGGGGAACGCCGCCATACGCCGTGGAGCCAGGTGGCGACCGGCGCCTGGGCCCTGCTGACCTCCGGCTCCAAGAGTTTCAACATTCCGGCGCTGACCGGTGCCTACGGCTTCATCAGCGACGATGCCAGCCGCGAAGCCTACTTCCAGCAGCTCAAAGCCCGCGACGGCCTCTCCTCGCCGGCGGTGCTGGCGGTGGCCGCGCACGTGGCCGCCTATCGCCACGGCGAACCCTGGTTGGATTCCCTGCGCGACTACCTGCAGGATAATCTGACCTACGTCGCCGAGCGGTTGGAACAAGCGTTTCCGGCGCTGGGCTGGCGCCCGCCGCAGGCCACTTACCTGGCCTGGATCGATCTGCGGCCGCTGGCCGTAGACGATCGGGCGCTGCAGCAGGTGCTGATCGAGCGCGAAAAGGTGGCGATCATGCCGGGCTTTACCTACGGCGAGGAAGGCCGCGGGTTCCTGCGCCTCAACGTCGGTTGCCCACGCAGCAAGCTGGAGGCCGGCATGGACAAACTGATCGCCGGATTGCGGTTGGTGCTGGGCGACCAATAGCGCGAGGGGGCGAGCCTCTGCCCGCCCCGCGATTACCCCTGAACAGGCGGGATCGCCTCCAGGCAGCGATAGACCGTCAGGCCCCATTCGTTGGCCAGCCGCACGTCGTTATCGGCCCCCGCAGACGCCCCTTCGATGCGATACACTGCCTGACACTGCGCAATCAACCGGTGGGCCACCGGGTAGAGAAACGCCTCGCTCACCGCATCGCCAACCTGAGTGGAACCCGCCGCCGCCGCCAAAGGCAGCGCCAGCCACTCGCCGATCACCGGCACGTGCCCCCGTTGGTAAACCGCCAGCGCCGCCCGTTCCAGGCGCGCCAGATTGGCGGCGATACGCTGCGGATCGCCATCGGTGCCGCTGCGATAGGGGCCGGCGATCAGGATTTGTTGGGCTTTCATCGTTCTTCCTCCAAGATCCGGTTCAAGGCGACAAACTGCAGCAGCATGATGGTCTTGGCGTCAACAATCGTGCCCTGGCGAACCGCCTGCAGGGCTTGCGCCAGCGGCAGCTCGAGCACCTCCAGATCTTCCCCCTCCGCCGCCACTCCGCCGCCCTCGTTGATGCGGTCGCCCGCCTGATATTCACCGACGAAAAAGTGCAGCTTCTCGGTGACCGAGCCGGGACTCATATAGGCTTCGAACACCTTCTCCACGTTCTGCACGAAATAGCCGGTTTCCTCTTCCGCTTCGGCGCGGATGCGCGCCTCCGGCGACGCGTTGTCCAGCAAGCCGGCGGCGGCCTCAATCAACATGCCGTCATGGCCGTTGACGAACACCGGAAAGCGGAACTGGCGCGTCAGGACCACCGTTTGCGCCTGCCGGTTGAACAGCAAAATTACCGCGCCGTCGCCACGATCGTAAGTCTCACGGCTCTGTCGCTGCCAAACGCCGTCGCGCCGCAAAAAGTCAAAGGTGGTTTTTTTCAGCAGGTACCAGTCATCGGACAACACCCGGGTTTCGACAATGCGAATCCTGTCTTTGGTGGCTATCATCGGTTTACTCCGCCTTAGGAAGGAAATTGATACTATCGTGCAATTTCGTGTATGATCAAGATATTTCGTGCAAAGCAAATTTGAGAGGAAAATGGCCATGTTGACCAGCCAGCGCAAGAAAATCATCCTGGAAAAACTGGCCCAGGACGGCCAGGTGTTGGCCAAGCAGCTCAGCGAAATGTTTGGGTTGTCGGAAGATACTGTCCGGCGCGATCTGCGCGAACTGGACGCCGAGGGGTTGCTGCAGCGGGTACATGGCGGCGCCCTGTCGGTTTCCTCTGCCATTGCCAGCTTCGCCGAGCGCAATCAGTTGGAATCCGGCGCCAAACGCGCGATCGCCAAAGCCGCAGCGTCGATGATCGCCCCCGGCCAGGTAGCGATCATCGACGGTGGCACCACCTCTGCAGAACTGGTCAGGCAGCTGCCGCCCAATCTGAATGCCACTATCGTCACCCACAGCCCCAGCGTCGCCGTGGGCCTGGTCGATCACCCCACGGTGGAGGTGATCCTGATCGGCGGCCGGCTGTACAAACATTCGATCGTCAGCGTTGGCGCCGCCGCGGTGGAAGCGATGTCGCATATTCGCGCCGATATCTATTTTATGGGCGTGACCGGGGTACACCCCACTGCGGGGCTGAGCACCGGCGATCTGGAAGAGGCCTACATCAAGCGGGCGCTGGCGGCCCGCGCGGCGGAAACCGTGGTGTTGGCTTCAGCCGCCAAGCTTAACGCCGCCTCGCAGTATGCGATCGGTGACATTACGCTGGCGCATACCATCATCGTTGAACGCGCCACCGACGATGCGCTGCTTGCGCCGTTGCAGCAGGCGGGCGTCAGCGTGTTGAAAGCCTGATTCACGACAATAATGCGATACACCTCGCATTATTTGTGATTTAAGTCACCTTTTTGTGCAACGAGATGGCAAGTTTCATTCATTTGTTTTTATACTGTTCTGCACTTTACCTACGATAAATTAGCGAGTGCCCAGCATGATCGATCCCCGCCTACCGCTTACCGACATTCACCGCCATCTCGACGGCAATATCCGCGCGCAGACCATTCTCGACCTCGGTCGTCAGTTCAACCTCGCCCTGCCGGCCAATGATTTGGAGAGCCTGCGCCCGCACGTGCAGATCACCCACGCCGAACCGGATCTGGTCAGCTTCCTGCAGAAACTGGACTGGGGCGTAGCGGTGCTGGGCGATTTGGACGCCTGCCGCCGGGTGGCTTACGAAAACGTCGAAGACGCCGCCAACGCCGGTCTGCACTACGCCGAACTGCGTTTTTCCCCTTACTACATGGCGATGAAGCATCAGCTGCCGGTCGCCGGCGTGGTGGAAGCGGTGATCGACGGGATCCGTTCGGGCTGCCGCGATCGCAACATCGACATTCGCCTGATCGGCATCATGAGCCGTACCTTTGGCGAGGCCGCCTGCCTGCAGGAATTGGAAGGGTTGCTGGCGCACCGCGACGGCATTACCGCGCTGGATTTGGCGGGCGATGAGCTGGGCTTCCCCGGCAGCCTGTTCCTCAACCACTTCAACCGCGCACGCGATGCCGGTCTGCGCATCACCGTGCACGCGGGCGAAGCCGCCGGCCCGGAAAGCATCTGGCAGGCGATCCGCGAGCTGGGCGCCGAGCGTATCGGCCACGGAGTGAAAGCGGTCGAAGATCCGGCGCTGATGGACTTCCTGGCGGAACACGGCATCGGCATCGAGTCCTGCCTGACCTCCAACATCCAGACCAGCACCGTGCCGTCACTGGCGCAGCATCCGCTGGCCACCTTCCTGCGCCACGGCGTACTGGCATCGATCAACACCGACGATCCGGCGGTTCAGGGCATCGAGATCGAGCACGAATATCGCGTCGCCGCGCCGCAGGCCGGGCTGACGCCGGAGGAAATCCGTACCGCGCAGGAAAACGGCCTGAAGCTGGCTTTCCTCAGCGAACAGGAAAAACAGGCACTGCGCGCCAAAGTTCAGGGCTAAGTCTCCCCAAGGCGCCAAACGGCGCCTTCTTCTCATCCCCCCATTTTCTTCCGCCTGCTCGTCTTTATCGCTGTTTTCACCCATAGCTCTGCTGCAAGAGAGGAATTCCGTATGTCTGACAAACTACGCCGCATCGTGCTGACCGGCGGCCCGGGTTCGGGCAAAAGCACGCTCATTGACGTTCTTCATCGCCGTGGTTACCCGCATTCGCAGGAGGCGGGCCGGGCGATTATTCAGAACCAGATGAGTATTGGGGGCAACGCGCTGCCGTGGGGCGATCGCCAGGCTTTCGCCGAGCGGATGCTCGATTGGGAACTGCGTTCATGGCGGGAGGCGATGGGGAAAACATGTTGGTTCTTCGATCGCGGCTTGCCGGATATCGCCGGTTACCTGACGCTGTGCGGGTTGCCGATCCCCGGCCCCTTAGCGGCGGCGATCGACGCTTTTCGCTATGCCGATACCGTGTTCATCGCCCCACCCTGGCAAGCGATCTACGCGCAGGACAGCGAGAGAAAACAGTCTTTCGCCGAAGCCGAGCAGACCTACCAAGCGATGCTGGCCGTCTACCGCCGATCGGGCTATCGGCTGCAGGAACTGCCGCGCGCCTCACCCGACGAGCGCGCCGACTTTCTGCTCGACGCACTGAGCTGCGGTTAGCGGCCTATTTAGCCACCAGCGCCTCCGCCTCGGCCCGCTGTTTGGCGGTTTTACGCGCATAGCGCTGCGCCAGCACCGCGCATACCATCAGTTGCACCTGGTGGAAAATCATCAGCGGCAGCACCATGGCGCCCACCGCCGCGGCCGGGAACAGCACGTTGGCCATCGGGATGCCGTTCGCCAGACTCTTTTTCGAGCCGCAGAAAACGATGGTGATCTCATCGGCGGTGTTGAAGCCCAGCCAGCGCGCCGCGTAGGTGTTGATCACCAGCACCACCGTCAGCAGCACCAGCGACATCACCAGGATGGTCAGCAGCGACCAGCCGTCGATGCGATGCCAAATGCCTTCCACCACCGCCGCGCTGAACGCGGTATACACCACCAGCAAGATCGACGAACGGTCGGTCAGGTTGATCAGTTTGCGATGGCGGTCGATCCACTTGCCGATCAGTGGCCGCGCCAGGTGGCCGACCACAAATGGCACCATCAATTGCAGAATGATCGAACCGATGGCGTGCAGCACGTCGGTATTGCCGCCCTGGGTATGCATCAACGCGCCCACCAGCAGCGGCGACAGGAACACGCCAAGAATGCTCGACGCCGAGGCGCTGCAGATCGCCGCCGCCACGTTGCCGCCCGCCGCCGAGGTAAAGGCGATGGCCGATTGCACCGTGGCCGGCAGCGCGCACAGATAGAGGAAACCGAGATAGACCGTCGGCGTCATGATGCCCGGCACCAGCAGGTTCATCGCCAGGCCGAGCAGCGGGAACAGCGCAAAGGTGCTGAGGAACACCAGCAGATGCAGCTTCCAGTGGCTCATGCCGGCGACGATCGCCTCGCGCGACAGCTTGGTGCCGTGCATAAAGAACAGCAGCGCGATGGCGGCGGTGGTCAGGTGCTCAAAGAAGGTTTTCCAGATGCCTTCGCAGGGGAACAGCGAGGCGACGATCACCACCAAAATCAGGACCAGCAAAAATTTATCAATGCGCAAACGCTGCAACCAGGACATGAAACGGATTTCCTTGCACGTAAAGTCGTAAAAAGGCCCGACGTGGCGCCGGGCACAGAAAAATGAACGGGATCAGACCACCGGCAGCGCCTGCTGCAGCCGGGCCGATTCCAGCCCCAGTTCGATCAATGCCATTACCGCGATGGCGTCGGCGGCCGGCACAGGGTTTTCGCCTAAGCCGGCGATGGCGTCGCGCACCGCGGCGTAATAAGCCGGGTAATTGCCGGGAATATTGAGCAGCGGTTGCTCCGCCAGCAGATCGCCACGTGACAGCGTCACCACGCCGTCGCGCATGTCATAACCCCAGTCGGCCTGAGGCAGACGCTCACCGGCCTTCAGCCGGTCTTCCTGCGGGTCCAGGCCGTATTTAATATAGCTGCCGCGGGTGCCGTGCACCACGTAGCGCGGGCTCTCTGCCGCTACCAGCATGCTGGCGTGCAGTACCACGCGGCGATCGCCATAGCTCAGCAGCGCGTGGAAATAATCCACCGCTTGCGCCCCCGGCCGCAGTTCCCCCAGATCGACGAACAGGCGGTCGGGCTTGCCGAAGAGTTGCAGCGCCTGATCGAGCAAATGCGGCCCCAAATCGAACCAGATACCGCTGCCGACGCCGCCTTGTTCGCGCCAGCGCTGGCGCACCTGCGGCCGGTAGCGATCGAAATGCGACTCGAAATAGACCACCTCGCCCAGCGCGCCCTCATTCAGCAGCGCTTTCAGGGTAAGGAAGTCACTGTCCCAGCGGCGGTTGTGGAATACCGACAGCAGCAAACCGCTCTGCTGCGCCTGCTGTTGCAGCGCCTGCGCTTGTGACAATGTCACGGTAAACGGTTTATCCACCACCACGTGTTTGCCCGCAGCCAGCGCCTGCTGCGCCAGTGGGAAATGGGTATCGTTGGGGGTAGGAATCACGATCAGATCGAGGGTCGGATCGGCGAACAGCGCTTGCGCATCGCCCACCACCGCCATCGACGGCCAGTCGGCGTGCACTTTGCCGGCATCGCTGCTGGCGACGGCGGCCAACTCCAGCCCCGGCGTACCGGCGATCAGCGGCGCATGAAAGGTTTTGCCGGCGTAGCCGTAACCGACCAGCCCGACACGAATTTTCTCAGCCATGGGATTTCCTCTTGCAGGCTCACGACAGACCCTTTCGATTTGACACCATGCGGCCGGATGGAACAAGAAGTAAATGAGATGTTAACTTGAAGCGGGCTCGATACGGCGTCGAGTGACTAAACGTGCTGCCACGCGCCGCGATGCCGAGCTATCCGGTTGATAGAGATGACGAAGCCGGTATTACCCGCTAAGCTATGCCGCCTGTGATCCCCGTTTCAATCAGGAAGCCTTTATGTCTCAAGCTGAATACTCTCGTATCGGCGGTTGGTTGCTGGCCCCGCTGGCCTATCTGATCGTCACCTTGCTCAGCGCCAGTTTGATGCTGCTCCTGTACGCCATGGCGATCTTTATGCCCGAGTCGCGCGACTACCTGCTGACCAACGCCCAGGCGTTTACCCTGCAATGGTATTTTTCGGTGCTGACCACGCTCTTGATGTGGTGCTTTACCCTGTGGCTGGTGCTTTTGTTTTGCCGGCGGTCGCTGCGCTTCCCCAAGCTGTTCTTGCTGTGGCTGTTGATCACGGTGATCCTGGCGGTGAAAGCCTTTGCCTTCGCGCCGGTGCCGGATGAAGTGGCGGTGCGCAGCCTTGGCTGGCCGCTGCTGATGGCGGCGCTGCTGGTGCCTTACATCAAGCGCTCGCAGCGGGTCAAAGGCACCTTTACCGAACGTTAAAAGCGATTGCAGCACGTTTTATCGGGTGATTTGTGTAAATTTTCGCCAAAAAAGGCAATACCCCTGCGATTCATATGTTGTCGTCCGGCCGCCGATTCCCGATAATAGGCGGCTTTTATTTTTTTAGGCATCGCAATGACCGAATACCTGCTCCTGTTTGTCGGCACCGTACTGGTGAACAACTTCGTTCTGGTGAAGTTTCTTGGCCTGTGCCCGTTCCTCGGCGTTTCCAAGAAGCTGGAAAGCGCCATCGGCATGGGAATGGCCACTACCTTCGTCATGACGCTGGCCTCCGTCAGCGCCTGGGTGATCAACACCTTTATTCTGGTTCCGTTGGATCTGGTGTATCTGCGCACGCTCTCCTTCATTCTGGTGATCGCCGTCGTCGTGCAGTTCACCGAGATGGTGGTGCGCAAAACCAGCCCGGCGCTCTACCGCCTGCTGGGGATCTTCCTGCCGCTGATCACCACCAACTGCGCGGTGCTTGGCGTGGCGTTGCTTAACGTCAACCTCGGCTACAACTTCCTGCAGTCCGCCGTTTACGGCTTCAGCGCCGCCGCCGGTTTCTCGCTGGTCATGGTGCTGTTCGCCGCCATTCGCGAACGTCTGGCGGTCGCCGACGTGCCGGCGCCGTTCCGCGGCTCCTCGATCGCGCTGATCACCGCCGGGCTGATGTCGCTGGCCTTTATGGGCTTTACCGGGCTGGTGAAATTCTAATGACTGCGTTGTGGATAGCTATCGCGGCTTTAAGCGCGCTCGGACTGCTGTTCGGACTGGTGCTGGGCTACGCCGCGCGCCGTTTTGAGGTGGAAGAGGATCCGGTTGCCGAGCAGGTCGATGCGATCCTGCCGCAGAGCCAGTGCGGCCAGTGCGGCTACCCCGGTTGCCGCCCCTACGCCGAGGCGGTGGCCAACGGCGAGATGATCAACAAATGCGCGCCGGGCGGCGAACAGGTGATGCTGAAGCTGGCGGAGCTGCTCAACGTCGAGCCCCAGCCGCTGGGCAGCGAAGCCGCCGCCGAGCCGGAGCGTAAAGTGGCCTATATCGACGAGGCCAACTGCATCGGCTGCACCAAGTGCATTCAGGCCTGCCCGGTGGACGCCATCGTCGGCGCCACCCGCGCCATGCACACCGTCATCACCGACCTCTGCACCGGCTGCGAT
Organism: Serratia sp. Nf2; assembly: GCF_003028435.1. Taxonomy (NCBI): domain Bacteria; kingdom Pseudomonadati; phylum Pseudomonadota; class Gammaproteobacteria; order Enterobacterales; family Yersiniaceae; genus Serratia; species Serratia sp. Nf2. The sequence goes on from NZ_PYTW01000003.1 coordinate 101,963, forward strand.
CTGTGCGTCGCCCCTTGCCCTACCGACTGTATTGAAATGAGACCGGTCGCCACCACCACCGCCAACTGGAAGTGGGACATGAAGACGATCCCGGTGCAAGTGATCCACGTGGAGCAACATGCTTAATCTGTTCGCCGCCTTTAAAAAAGACCGGATCTGGGATTTCGACGGCGGGATCCATCCACCGGAAATGAAAACGCAGTCCAGCGGTGCGCCGCTGCGTGTCGCTCCCCTGCCCAAGACCTTTATCATTCCGCTGCAGCAGCATCTGGGGCCGGAAGGCGAGCTGTGCGTCAACGCCGGCGATCGGGTGTTGAAAGGCCAGCCGCTGACCGTCGGCCGTGGCCGCACCGTGCCGGTACACGCCCCGACCTCAGGCACCGTCAGCGCCATCACGCCGCACATCACCGCTCACCCTTCCGGGCTGACGGAACTGTGCGTGATTATCGAGGCGGACGGGGAAGACCGCGGGTGCGAGCGCGATCCGGTGGCGGACTACCGCCAAACGCCCGCCGCGGAGCTGGTTCAACGTATTCATCAGGCCGGCATCGCCGGTCTGGGCGGCGCCGGTTTCCCGACCGCCAGCAAGCTGCAGGGCGGCATGAGCGGCGTGGAAACGCTGATCCTCAACGCCGCCGAGTGCGAGCCTTACATCACCGCCGACGATCGCCTGATGCAGGAACATGCCGACCAGATCATTGAAGGCACGCAGATCCTGCAACACATTCTGCAACCCAAGGTCACGCTGATCGGCATCGAAGACAACAAACCGGAAGCGATCGCGGCGCTGAAACAGGCGCTGCGCGGCCAGTCCGGCATTGGGCTGCGCGTTATTCCCACCAAATACCCGTCCGGCGGCGCCAAGCAGCTGACCAAGATCCTGACCGGCAAGGAAGTGCCGCACGGCAAGCACTCCTCTGCTATCGGCGTATTGATGCAAAACGTCGGCACCGCCTTCGCCATCAAACGAGCGATCGTCGACGGCGAACCGCTGATTGAGCGCGTGGTGACCCTGACCGGCGAGGCGATCGAGCGCCCGGGCAACCTGTGGGCGCGCATCGGCACACCGGTGCAGCACCTGCTAGACTTCGCCGGTTTCCGCCCGCAGGCGCAGCAGATGGTGGTCATGGGCGGCCCGCTGATGGGCTTCACCCTGCCCGCGCTGAATGTGCCGATCGTCAAGATCAGCAACTGCATTCTGGCGCCGACGGTCGATGAAATGTCGCCGCAGGAACCGGAGCAGTCCTGCATCCGCTGCGGCCTGTGCGTAGACGCTTGCCCTGCCGGGCTGCTGCCGCAGCAGCTGTACTGGTTCAGCCGCGGACAAGAGCACGACAAGGCGCGCAACCATAACCTGTTTGACTGCATCGAATGCGGCGCCTGCGCGTTCGTTTGCCCCAGCAACATCCCGCTGGTGCAGTACTACCGTCAGGAAAAGGCCGAGATCAAGGCTATCGATCTGGAGGCGGCGCGCACCGCCGAGGCCAAGGCGCGTTACGAAGCCAAGCTGGCGCGCCTGGAGCGCGAGAAGCTGGCGCGCGAAGAGCGGCATAAAAAGGCCGCCGTCAAACTGACCGACGACGATCAGGGCGCTGTTCAGGCCGCGCTGGCGCGCGTGCGCAGCAAAAATGCCGAAGCGGCGGTCACGCCGGTCAACGGCCAGCAGCCGGATAACAGCGAGATGATCGCCGCCCGCGAAGCGCGTAAAGCGCAGGCGCGCGAACGCCGAGCCCAGTTGGCGGCCGAGGCGGAAACAGAGGCATCATCGGCAACTTCTGGCGACGACGCGCGCAAAGCCGCCGTGGCCGCGGCGCTGGCCCGCGTGAAAGCGCGCAAGGAAGCGCCGGCCGCAGACAGCACGGCTCCGGCAACAGCAGAGAACGATCCACGTAAGGCGGCGGTCGCTGCCGCCCTGGCGCGCGTCAAAGCCAAAAAAGCAGAGCAGCAGGCGGATGCCCCTGCAGCGGCGGAGTCGGCACCGGCAACCGCCGAGGAAGACCCGCGCAAGGCGGCGGTGGCGGCGGCTATCGCCCGCGCCAAAGCCAAGAAAGCGGCGCAGCAGGCGGATGCCCCTGCACCGGCGAAAACGGCGCCGGCAACCGCCGAGGAAGACCCGCGCAAGGCGGCGGTGGCAGCAGCTATCGCCCGCGCCAAAGCCAAAAAAGCGGCGCAGCAGGCGGATGCCCCTGCACCGGCGGAAACGGCGCCAGCAACCGCCGAGGAAGACCCGCGCAAGGCGGCGGTGGCAGCAGCTATCGCCCGCGCCAAAGCCAAAAAAGCGGCGCAGCAGGCGGATGCACCTGCAGCGGCGGAAACGGCGCCGGCAACCGCCGAGGAAGATCCGCGCAAGGCCGCGGTGGCGGCGGCTATCGCCCGCGCCAAAGCCAAAAAAGCCGCCAGGGAATCGCTGGCGGCGGAAACGGAAGACAAATGATGACAACGGCGCCTGGCTGTCGCCAGGCGCCGTTTAATCGATAGAAATCAGGTAGGTGTAATCCACTTCAATCTGGCGCAGTTTGGATTCCGGATTCCACTCTTTGGTTTGAATGATCTCCATTTCCATACTGCCGCGTACCTCATCCTTCAGCCCTGGCATCACATGTGACATCAGGTAGCCGAAAAACTGCAAACACTCTTTCGCCGAACCCTTGTGGTTGATAGAGATAAACTCGCGGCTCGGCAGATGGAAGGTGTCTATCTGATGGTTGGAAAGAATATCTTTTTTGTGTTCAGGATCGACCGCCATCACCAGCGTGGATGAGAGCTCGTCGCCCTCCCCGACATGGGGAGAGTAGATGCTGTAAATGCGCCGACAGTCGACGTGCAGCCCCTTGAAGAAGTCGTTGAAAATCTCGTCCTTCATCGCCATGCAGGAAGAGTACTCCAGCTCCTGCTCAGAGGCGAAATCCAGCCGGCGCGTGAAGCCGACCAACTGCATCTCGGGCAGCGTCAGCCGCTTCACTTCCGGGTAATAACCGGCGCCGTAGCTGGCTTCAAAGTTAAAGCGCGGCATCAGGTTTTTCACGTCCCAGTGCTCCATCGAGCGGTAGCGATTGGGCGTGGTGCCGAAGCGCTGCTTGAACATGCGGGTAAAGGTCTGCTGAGAGTCGAATCCCAGCTCATCGGAAATGTCGATGATGGAGCGACGAGTAATGCGCAGCGCCACCGCGGCGCGCGTCAGGATACGCGAACGGATATAGGTGGCGAGTTGAATGCCGGTAATACGCTTGAATTTACGCTGCAGATGCCACTTGGAATAGCCCGAAATACGCGCGACTTCATCCAGGTTTGGCCGTTTCTCCAGATGTATCTCCACCCACTCAATTAGCTCTTCAATAAAAAAAATGTCTTCATTTGTCATTATTATGGATTCACTGACTCAATAATGTTCGCGATAGTAACCTACACGGATTATGTGAAAGTTGTTATTTTGTGCGGAAATCTGGAGAAAAATGATATCTCATTCAGACGCTTACCCCATTTCCTGCGGTCGATGGCGGCACAAGTTCCACTGACAATTCCTCACGTTAGCCCATTTCCCGGCCAAAAAAAAATCAAATCGCGCTGCCCCGATCGCCGGATGTGCGGAAAGCCGAATACCCCTATCATTAAGGCGTATTACCCTCGCATCGAATCAGGTAGAATGCTCGGCTATCATTTTTGCCGCGCCTTTAGAACGGCGCATCGAAACTGCCGCAGGCGCGGCGCAGAAGGTATCGTTACTTTATGAAGTTCAGGCCGGTATCACCCACAGCCGCCAAAGGCTTACACATCGCCAGCTCGCCTTTCACCCACAACCAGCAAAGCACCAGCCGCATCATGCTGTGGGTCATGTTGGCGTGCATTCCCGGCATCGCGGCGCAGATTTGGTTCTTCGGCTACGGCGTATTGATTCAGGTGGCGCTGGCGGCGATCGTCGCGCTGGCGGCGGAAGGCGCGGTCCTCAAGCTGCGCAAGCTGCCGGTGCGCAGCCGGCTGGCGGATAACTCCGCCCTGCTGACCGCGCTGCTGCTCGGCATCAGCCTGCCGCCGCTGGCACCCTGGTGGATGATCGTCATCGGCACCTTCTTCGCCATCGTCATCGCCAAGCAGCTGTACGGCGGCCTCGGGCAGAACCCGTTCAACCCGGCGATGGTCGGTTACGTGGTGCTGCTGATCTCCTTCCCGGTACAGATGACCAGCTGGCTGCCGCCGGATGAGCTGCGCGCCACCGCGCTGCCTCTCCACGACACGCTGCTGGCCATTTTCAGCGGCCATACCTCGCAAGGCGCGACGCTGCACGAACTGCAGATGGGCGTGGACGGCATCAGCCAGGCCACGCCGCTCGACGGTTTCAAAACCGGCCTGCGCAGCGGCCATAGCGTAGAACAGGTGCTGCAGCAGCCGCTGTTCGGTGGCGCCCTGGCCGGCATCGGCTGGCAGTGGGTCAACCTCGGCTTCCTGGCCGGCGGCCTGTTTATGCTGGCGCGCCGCCTGATCCATTGGCAGATCCCTTTCAGCATGTTGGCCGCCATCGCCTTCTGTTCCGGCCTGGCCTGGTGGCTCGCTCCGGCGCATCAGGCGTCGCCGCTGATCCACCTGTTCTCCGGCGCCAGCATGCTGGGCGCGTTTTTTATCGCTACCGATCCGGTCAGCGCGTCCACTACGCCGAAAGGCCGTTTGATCTACGGCGCGCTGATCGGCGTGCTGGTGTGGCTGATCCGCGTCTATGGCGGTTACCCTGACGGCGTGGCCTTCGCCGTGCTGCTCGCCAACATTACCGTCCCGTTAATCGACCACTACACGCAGCCGCGCGTGTACGGCCATCGCTAAGGAGCCGCCATGCTGAATTCCATGAGAAAGCACGGCACCACGCTGGCGGTATTCGCGGCGGTCACCACCGGTCTGACTGCCGTCGTCTATACCCTGACGAAAAGCACCATCGCCCATCAGGCGGCGCTGCAGCAAAAAGCGCTGCTCGATCAGGTGGTGCCGCCGGAAAACTACGACAACATCATGCAGAACGAATGCTTCCTGGTCAGCGATCCGGCGCTGGGAGACGATGCGCCGCACCGCTTGTACCTGGCGCGCAAAGACGGGCAACCGACCGCCGCCGCGCTGGAAACCACCGCGCCGGACGGCTACTCCGGCGCCATCAAGCTGCTGGTCGGCGCCGATTTCAACGGCACGGTGCTCGGCACCCGGGTGATTGAACACCACGAAACCCCGGGGCTGGGGGACAAAATCGAACTGCGCATTTCCGATTGGATTTCCTTCTTCAGCGGCAAGAAAATCGAAGGCCCGGACGATAAGCGCTGGGCGGTGAAGAAAGACGGCGGCATGTTCGACCAGTTCACCGGTGCCACCATCACCCCGCGGGCGGTGGTCAATGCGGTGCGCCGCACGGCGTTGTATATGGAAACGCTGCCGCCTAAACTTGAAAGCTTACCTGCGTGTGGAGCCAGCGAATGAGTGAAGCCAAAGAATTGATCGTCCAGGGGCTGTGGAAAAACAACTCCGCCCTGGTGCAGCTGTTGGGCATGTGTCCGCTGCTGGCGGTGACCTCCACCGTCACCAACGCACTCGGCCTGGGGCTGGCCACCACCCTGGTGCTGACGCTGACCAACGCCTCCATCTCCGCGGTGCGGCGCTGGGTGCCGAGCGAGGTGCGCATTCCTATCTACGTGATGATCATCGCCGCGGTAGTGAGCATCGTGCAGATGCTGATCAACGCCTATGCCTTCGGCCTGTATCAGTCGCTCGGCATCTTTATTCCGTTGATCGTGACCAACTGCATCGTGGTGGGCCGCGCCGAAGCGGTGGCCGCCAAGAAGCCGGTCGGCCTCTCGGCGCTGGACGGCATGGCCATCGGCCTCGGCGCTACCGGCGTGATGGTGACGCTGGGCTCGATGCGCGAACTGTTGGGCAACGGCACGCTGTTCGACGGCGCCGATCAGCTTCTGGGCGGCTGGGCCAAGTCGCTGCGTATCGAAGTGGTGCATTTCGACAGCCCGTTCCTGCTGGCAATGCTGCCGCCGGGCGCCTTTATCGGCCTGGGGCTGCTGCTGGCGGTCAAATATCTGATCGACGAAAAAATGAAGGCGCGCAAAGCCCGCGCCGTGGCGGTGGAACCGCTGCTGGAACAAGGACGTGCTGAGAAGGCCTGATGAACAAGCAGAAGCGACTGGAAATTCTGACCCGGCTGCGCGACAACAACCCGCACCCGACCACCGAGCTGGTGTACACCACGCCGTTTGAGCTGCTGATTGCGGTGCTGCTGTCTGCACAGGCCACCGACGTGAGCGTCAACAAGGCGACCGCCAAGCTTTATCCGGTCGCCAACACCCCCGCCGCCATGCTGGCGCTGGGGGTTGATGGCGTCAAGGAGTACATCAAGACCATCGGCCTGTTCAACAGCAAGGCCGAAAACGTGATCAAAACCTGCCGCATGCTGCTGGAGCTGCACGGTGGCGACGTGCCGGAAGACCGTGCCGCGCTGGAAGCGCTGCCGGGCGTCGGCCGCAAGACCGCCAACGTGGTGCTCAACACCGCCTTCGGCTGGGCGACCATCGCCGTCGACACCCACATCTTTCGGGTGTGCAACCGCACCCACTTCGCGCCGGGCAAGAACGTCGATCAGGTGGAAGAGAAGCTGTTGAAGGTGGTCCCCGCCGAATTCAAGGTCGATTGCCACCACTGGCTGATCCTGCACGGGCGCTACACCTGCATCGCGCGCAAACCGCGCTGTGGCTCCTGCATTATCGAAGACCTGTGCGAGTATAAAGAAAAGGTTTATCCGGAATCCTGAGTTTGTGGGGTTCGGCAAACCGTACCCCACGCGCCCTTTCCCCCGCCAACGCCTCTTTTTTATCGGAAATGTGATATCGCGCAGCAGTAACCCCGGCGTTATCGCGGTTTTCAGTGAAAAACGCAGCGCCGTGTTATTTTCAAGCGAAAAATTAGTCGAAAATTGCGGTGAACGTCACGCTTTCGAGATCACAAGGCGTTCACAAATGCCAGCCCCGTTTTCCTAAATTTCTATAATTTTACAAAACGCGCCATATACACAACATTCCAACGGATTAATAACCGTACATACACTGATGCGCTAAAAAATAGCAATTCAGCAGAATATATACCTGTTTAAAATCCGTATAGCTTTTAATCAAAACAAAAAATCGGCAAACCATTAAAACCCGAAAGTTAATACTGCATAACATTTGCAACATCGCAGCATAATCCTGTGGGCGTTAAATGTAACCGAATATGACAAACTGCTTGCCACGTTGACAAAGATAGTGAACATTAACCGCCGTCCCCATCCTATAACAACGCAAAAGGATGCCGTTCCGCATCAACTTTTGTACTTTCCCGTCCTCCAAAGACGGGCTGCGAAAAAACAGAGGTACCAGTGTCAACAGCAAACAACCAACACCCGGAGAGCGTGAGCCTTAACGCGTTCAAACAACCGAAAGCATTCTATCTGATCTTCTCGATCGAACTGTGGGAGCGTTTCGGCTATTACGGCCTGCAGGGCATCATGGCGGTTTATCTGGTCAAGATGCTCGGCATGAGCGAAGCCGACTCCATCACCCTGTTCTCTTCCTTCAGCGCGCTGGTATATGGCTTCGTGGCCATCGGCGGCTGGCTGGGCGATAAAGTGCTGGGCGCCAAACGCGTGATCGTGCTCGGCGCACTGGTGCTGGCCGCCGGTTACGCCATGGTGGCCTACTCCGGCCACGACATCTTCTGGGTCTACATGGGCATGGCGACCATCGCCGTGGGTAGCGGCCTGTTCAAGGCTAACCCGTCCTCCCTGCTGTCCACCTGCTATGAGAAAGACGATCCGCGTCTCGACGGCGCCTTCACCATGTACTACATGTCGGTGAACATCGGTTCCTTCTTCTCCATGCTGGCCACCCCGTGGCTGGCGGCGAAATACGGCTGGAGCGTGGCGTTCTCCCTGAGCGTGGTCGGCATGCTGATCACCCTGGTCAACTTTATGATGTGCCGCAAATGGGTGAAGGAAAACGGTTCCAAGCCTGACTTCAAGCCGCTGCATCTGCCGAAACTGCTGATGGTGCTGGTCGGCGTCGTGGCGCTGATCGCCGTGTCCAGCTGGCTGCTGCACAACCAAGTGATCGCGCGCTGGGCGCTGGCCCTGGTTTCCGCCGGCATCGTATTGGTGTTTGCCAAAGAAACCTTCGCCCTACACGGCGCTGCACGCCGCAAGATGATCGTCGCCTTCCTGCTGATGCTGGAAGCGGTGGTGTTCTTCGTGCTGTACAGCCAGATGCCAACCTCACTGAACTTCTTCGCTATCCATAACGTGGAACACAGCATCTTTGGCGTCGCCTTCGAGCCGGAGCAGTATCAGGCGCTGAATCCATTCTGGATCATGCTCGCCAGCCCGATTTTGGCCGCGCTGTATAACAAAATGGGCGATCGCCTGCCGATGCCGCACAAGTTCGCTTTCGGCATGATCCTGTGTTCCTGCGCCTTCCTGGTGCTGCCATGGGGCGCCAGCTTCGCCAACGAACAGGGCATCGTGTCGGTCAACTGGCTGATCCTGAGCTACGCGCTGCAGAGCATCGGCGAGCTGATGATTTCCGGCCTGGGGCTGGCGATGGTGGCGCAGCTGGTGCCGCAGCGTCTGATGGGCTTCATCATGGGTTCCTGGTTCCTGACCACCGCCGCCGCCGCGCTGATCGCCGGTAAGGTTGCCGGTCTGACCGCCGTCCCAAGCGACATCAACGACGCGCACGCTTCGCTGGCCATCTACAGCCATGTGTTTATGCAGATCGGCATCGTCACCGCCGTCATCGCTATCCTGATGATGCTGACCGCGCCGAAACTGTACCGCATGACGCTGGACACCACCGAAGACGCCAATCAGAAAGCGCAGGAAGCCACCGCGGCTCGCTGATCGCTGGCAAATTGAGCGTAAATAAAAACACCGGGGTTAACGCCCCGGTGTTTTTTTATGCCTGCAAGAAAAAGGCTTACGCTGGCTTGGATTTGCCGCTCAGGTTGGCCCACATGAATTCGCTTACCAGCGCGCTGTGGAATGCCGCCTGTTGCTTGTCGGCGGCGGCGCTGTGCCCGCCTTCGGTATTTTCATAGAAATAGGCCTGCTGATACCCCATCGCCTGCATGCGCGCGGCCATTTTGCGGGCGTGGGCCGGGTTGACCCGATCGTCGCTGGTCGCGGTATAGAACAGCACTGGCGGATAGGCCGTCTGCGCCTGAATGTTGTGGTACGGCGAGAAGGTCTTGATGTAGGCCCACTCCTCCGGCTTGCTCGGGTCACCGTATTCGGCGATCCACGACGCGCCAGCGGAAAGCTGGGTATAGCGCTGCATGTCCAGCAGCGGCACTTCGCAAACGATGCAGCCGAACAGCTGCGGATACAGCGTCAGCATATTGCCCACCAACAGGCCGCCGTTGCTGCCACCGCGCGCGCCCAAATGCGGTGCCGAGGTCACCTTGCGCGCGATAAGATCTTTGGCCACGGCGGCGAAATCCTCGTAGGCGCGATGGCGATTCTGCTTGAGCGCCGCCTGGTGCCAGGCCGGGCCGTATTCGCCGCCGCCGCGGATGTTGGCCACCACATACACCCCGCCGCGCTCCAGCCAGGCCGGCGCCTTGCCGCCGAGATAGCCCGGCAGCAGCGGCACTTCAAACCCGCCGTAGCCATACAGCAGCGTCGGCGTGCTGCCGTCCAGCTTGAGATCTTTGGCGGCAATCTGGAAATACGGCACGCGGGTGCCGTCCTTGGAGCGCGCAAAATGCTGGCTCACCTGGTAGCCTGACGCATCAAAATCCTGCGGCGCCTGTTTCAGCAACGTCGCCTCACCGTCGTCGAGGTTGCCCATGTACAGCGAGGTCGGCTGCAGGAACCCGCTGACAGTCAGGAAATAAGCGTTGCTCTCTTCGTCGATGCCGCCGGCGGAAATGGTGCTGATGGCGCCGGGCTTGCCCAACGGGCGACGTTGCCAGCTGCCACCCTGCGGCGTCAGCACTTCGAGCCGGTTGACCACGTTATCCATGATGCTGAGGATCAGATGATCGCGGGTGCCGCTGTAGCCGCTCAGCGCCTGCTCCGCCGTCGGGGTAAACAGCAGCTGCAGCTCGCGCTTGCCCGCCAGATAGTCATCGAAGTTGGCCGCCAGCAGCGCGCCGGACGGATAACGCTTGCCGCCCACGTCCCAGTCGCTGCTCGGTTTGATCAGCAGCCATTCCCGATGCGTATCCAGCTCGGCGTCGGCCGGGATGTCGATTTTTTTCTGCCGGCCGTCCTGCATCAGCAGGAAATAGTCGCGGCGATAGAAATCCAGGCTACGGCCGACGAAATCGCGCTCAAAGCCCGGCGTGCGATCGTGATAGGCGAAGACCGCCATGTCATCGGGCTGCGCTTCGTACAGCGTTTCAGCGGCGCTCAGCGGCGTGCCGCGCCGCCAGCGTTTGGCGATGCGCGCATAGCCGGACTGGGTCATCGAGCCGGGGCCGAAATCGGTGGCGATGAACAGCGTGTCCCGATCAACCCAGGAGATCCGGCTTTTTGCCACCGGCACGTTGAAGCCGTCTTTGACGAAGCGTTTGGCCACCAGATCGAATTCGCGGATTTCGGTGGCGTCACCGCCGTCCGGCGACAGCTGCATCAGGCAATAGCGGTATTCCGGCGCCAGCGGCTGCGAGCCCTGATAGACCCAATCCTTGCCCTCCGCCTTGCCCAACGCGTCGATATCCAGCACCGTTTCCCAGGCCGGTTTGGCTTTGCGGTACTCGTCCAGCGTGGTGCGCCGTAGCAGGCCGCGCGGGTTGGCCTGATCCTGCCAGAAATTGTAATAGTACTCGCCGCGTTTGCTCACCCACGGGATCTGGGTGTCTTTATTGAGGATATCCAGGACTTCGCGCTCAATGCGCTGAAAGTCTTCGCCCTGGCCGAAACGCGCCATGGTGCGCTGATTTTCCTGCTGCACCCATTGCAGCGCTTTTTTACCCTGCAGCTCTTCCAGCCACAGGAATCCATCGCCGGCGGCCGCGCCGCCTTCCGCCGCCATCGCCAGGCGGATACTGTTGGGTAATGAAGTCATCGCGAATACGGCTCCTGCGGTTTGTGCACTGAGTTTAATAAACTGACGTCGATTGGTGACCGGCAAAATCAAGCTCCTTTTGAGTCGGCTGCAACGCCGCCCCGTCGTGGGCGACAGCCTGTGAAATAAGAGTCATTTTCAACAAGGTAGGCGTTTGGCGGCGCGGAGTCAAAGCCCGTGGCCGCCGCGTTGAGTCAGGATTGAGGATAGTGGATCAGATCGTGAATACGCACTGTTTGTGAACTGGCGTTGCGGTAAGCGTGCGGCCGATCGGCCTGAAAGCGCATCGCCTCGCCGGCGGCCAGGCTGTGCCATTCGCCGTCTATCGCCAACTCCAACCGGCCGCTGATCACGATGACATGCTCGATCACGCCCGGCTCATGGGGCGACGACTCGCTGAGCGCGCCCGGCGCAAGATCGATGACGAACATATCGAAACCCAGCTGGCGATCGTAGGGAAACAGCGGCACCACGCGCATATCGGCGTTGTCCTGATCGTACACCGGCAGATCGCCGTAGCGGTGCAGCGTCGCCTGCTGCTGCGCGGGGGAGGCTTCGAGAAAAGCGGAGAACGCCACGTTGAAACCGGTGGCGATCTTCCACAGCGTCGCCACCGTCGGGCTGGATTCGCCGCGTTCGATCTGCCCGAGCATCGCCTTGCTGACGCCGGTGTATTCCGCCGCCTGCGTCAGGCTCCAACCGCGCTGTGCGCGCAGCGTGCGAAGGGTGTGTGCCAAATGGCCGGCAAGTTCCTGCATCCAGTTCTCCTCTGCGTGTCGAGCCCAATTATACCCGCTTGTGCGCTATAGCGCACGGTGCTATGCTGATTTCTCAACGTGCGTTATAACGCACAACCACCGATTGGAGCTTCTCATGCGCCCAGCCCTCTCCCTGCGCCATCTGACCCTGCCCGCCGTCATGGCCGGCTTTGTCGCCGTTCTGGTAGGTTACACCAGCTCTGCCGCAATCATTTTCCAGGCCGCCGCCGCCGCGGGTGCCACGCCGGCGCAGATCGGCGGTTGGCTGAGCGCGCTGGGGATCGCGATGGGCGTCACCTCGCTGGGATTGTCGCTTTACTATCGCACGCCGATCCTCACCGCCTGGTCGACGCCCGGCGCGGCGTTGCTGGTCACCAGCCTGCCCAGCACGCCGATCAACGAGGCGATCGGCGTGTTTATCTTCGCTTCCGCTCTGATCCTGCTGTGCGGCATCACCGGGCTGTTCGCCCGCCTGATGGACTACATTCCGCAGGCGATTTCCGCCGCGATGCTGGCGGGGATCCTGCTGCGTTTCGGTCTGGACGCCTTCGCTTCGCTGCAGCTCAATTTCCCTCTTAGCGCCGGCATGGCGCTGGCCTATCTGCTCAGCCGCCGTTATCAACCGCGCTACGCTATCGTGCTGACGCTGGCGGCCGGGCTGGCGATCGCCGCGCTGCAGGGCAATATCCAGCTGACACAGCATGCGCCGGCGTTCGCCATGCCGGAATTTATCGCGCCGCACTTCAGCTGGCCGACACTGCTGGGCATCGGCGTACCCTTCTTCGTGGTGACCATGGCTTCGCAGAACGCCCCCGGCATCGCCACGCTGCAGGCGGCGGGCTACCGCGTGCCTACGTCACCGCTGATCGCCTGGACGGCGCTGACCGCGTTGCTGCTGGCGCCGTTCGGCGGCTTCTCGGTGTGCATCGCCGCGATCACCGCCGCCATCTGCATGGGGCCGGACGTGCATCCCGATCCGCAGCGGCGCTATATGGGCGCGGTGGCCGCCGGCGGTTTCTACCTGCTGGCCGGGCTGTTCGGCGGCGCCATCGGCCTGCTGTTCAGCGCGTTGCCGGTCGCCCTGATCCATACCATCGCCGGGCTGGCGCTGCTCGGCACCCTCGGCGGCAGCCTGCAGCGCGCGCTGCATGATGAGAAACAGCGCGACGCAGCGCTGATCGCCTTCCTCATCACCGCCTCCGGCGTCACGTTACTGGGCATCAGTTCGGCCTTCTGGGGCATTGTCGGCGGCGCCATCGCCCATCTGCTGCTGTCGCTGCCGCGGCGAGGAACGGCAGCATAAAATGCCAAACGCACGCCGCGCATTGACAAGCTCGGCGGCGACGCCTTCACTTTCTCTGTCGTCTGAATGTCAATTCACATAATAAGTGACATCGTCACCAAGGAAGCCTATGACTGAGAAAGCCGCGCTGTTAGCTCAGCGCTTGATACGCAATATCGAACGGGTAGATAAGCAACACGATCGGCGGCTGCCGCTGTATGACAGCGTTGGCGCTCGCCTCGGCACCGGCACCGCCGCCGACAAGCTGGGCGCCTCCTTCGATTGCGTGGCGCCGGGCATGCGTTCCTGCCCCTATCATTTTCACTACGCTCAGGAGGAAATGTTCATCATTCTGGAAGGCAGCGGTACGCTGCGGGTGGCCGGAGAAATGCTGCCGCTCGTCAGCGGGGATGTCATCTTCATTCCGCCGGGCCCGGAATATCCGCACCAGATCATCAACACCTCCGATGCGCCGCTGAAGTACCTGTCCGTCAGCACGCGCGAGCAGCCTGAGCTGGTGATGTATCCGGATTCCGGCAAATACCAGGCGATGGCGCGCAGCGCAGACGGTGAGCAGGTACGCTACCTGCAGCGCCCTTCAACCTCGCTCGATTACTGGCAGGATGAACCCTGAATCGCCGTCCGGCAGCGGGAGATCCAATGCGCGCGCCGCCAGCTCGGCCACGCGGAAGTCGATATCCGCCGCCTGCCCATCTTCCATAAACCAGGCGGCGGAGAGCCCCGACCAGGCCAGGATCCATTGCAGCAAGCGCCGGCGCTCCAGCCCGGCCAAGCGGCAGACCTGTTCCACGCGCCGCTGGAAAATGGCCGGATCGGTGGCGATGCCGTAGTTGGGATTACAGAAGATATTGGCGTAATCGAAGCCCCGTTCGCCGTACAAGCGTTTGGGATCGATCGCCAGCCAGCCGCGTTCGCCGAAGTCCAGCACGTTGTCATGGTGGATATCGCCGTGCAGCACACTCTCTTCTCGCGGGCTGCTCAGCAGCTCCGCTGCCGTCGTGGCGCTGAGACGCAGCATGCCGCCATGCGCCTGCGCCGCCGGCCACAGCGAGCTGAACCACTCCTGCAGCGGGATCAGCTCGGGCAACGGTTCCGCTCGCGGCGCATGCAAGGCGGCGATCGCCCGACAGAGGATCTGCGTGGCCTGTTCATCGTCGCCGTCTCGCACCAGCTGCGCCAACGAGCCTTCACCCTGCGCGCGCTCCAGCAGGATGCCGTCGTCGTGCCACGCCAGCACCTGCGCGGCGCCTTCCCCGCGCCACCAGCACATCAGCTGGCCGCCGAAGCGCTCTTCCTGCTCGCGGGCGATCTTCAGCATGGCCGCCTCGCCCCGGTAACGCACCGGCATCAGCAGACTGCTGTGGGTTTCGAAGGCTTTGCCGTCCTGTTCCAGTTGCCAGCGTTGCAGGTAGGGAGTAAAAAGCGGGTTCATCGTCTCATGCGTCCTTGTGGCCGATCTGCGCCGCACTGTCACATTCGCGTGAGAGACGACGTATAAAATAAAGAGGGATGATACTCTCAAATATCATCGGTGTGCGGCGTCTGGCCGCCGTTTCCCCAGTATCCTAACCAAGTTTGTCGATTTTATTAACCGGTCTTGCGCGGGGTTTGATCATGACATCATTAAAACGCACGAATTATCCGCAGTTGCCTACGCCGGGCGGCCCCTATGTACATGCGGTGCGCCACGCCGATCGCCTGTACGTGTCGGGATTGACGGCCTTCGCCACCGACGCGCAAGGCTTGAGCGCGCCGGAACAGACGCAGGAGATCCTCGAACAGCTGGCGACCATCGCCGCCAGCGAAGGCGTGAATCTCAAGGCATTGATTAAAATCAGCGTGTTCCTGACCGACATCGCCGATCTGGCGGGCGTGCGCCCGGTGCTGTTTGACTATTTCGATGGCGCGCTGCCGGCCTGTTCATTGGTGGCGGTCAGCGCGTTGTTCTCACCGCAGGTGTGCGTAGAGATAGAGGCGGTGATGGCGTTGCAATAATGCGCGGCTAGAGCGCACCCTCATCCGGCACGCAGGGGCCGATCTTGAACCAGGCTTTGGCGATCCGCCCCTGTTCCACTTCGTAGATGGCGATGACATCCATTTTGCCGCGCCCCTGCGGGAAGTTGCGCGTCACCACTTCCTGATCGACCACCATGTTCCCCACCGCCATGCGTTTTATCCGTTCGCCATACAGACTCGGCTCCTGGAAACGCACCAGATGCCGTTCGCGGATCGCCGCCTTGCCGCTGGCCAGCAGCGTGTCGGGATGCTCGAAATACTGCGCGTCGTCCGCCCAGCAGGCCATAAAAGCGTCGATGTCGCGGGCGTTATAGGCGTCAAGCTGTTGTTGAACCACATCCTGCGGGCGTGCCGTTCTATCGTTCATCACATCCTCCTGCCGAAGTTAACCGCCGCATGTATCGAACCCATCACGTTAACCGCCCAGTGCTGCAGCTTGATGACACGGCGAATATTGAATAAAAACCCAAAAATAGCGAATAAATAACCTACCACGCCCAATGGACAATTCAAGCACCCGCGCACAAATTTTCTGCGCCGCGCCAGGGGCGGGGAAAACCGCATGACGCCACGCGTTAATCTTTGCGACGGTGAGGGAAATTCTGCTAATTTAGCGTGAACAGCCTGATGATAACGAAACGCTATGCAGCAAAAACCGGTGTTGGACGAAGCCAGACAGTTAAAGCGACTCAATGCCGCCACGCGGCGTCAATCCCATATGTATAAATGGATCGCGCTGATTGCGGCGCTGGATGCGCTGCTGGTGTTTTGGTATGACCGGGATATGCGCAACGTCACCTTCTCGGGAGCGGTTGCGTTGGTGTGCGGCTATCTGTGGATCCGCGATCGCAACAAGGCTCGGGGTTACCGGCGCGAGTTCGACCGCAAATTCGGCAAGCGCGGCGGCGATTAAGGCTGCATCGCTTCCAGCACTTTAGCGCTGTCGACGATCTGCACGAACTTCACGATTTTGCCGGCGCGCAGCGTATAAATATGCGCAAAAGAGGCGCTGAAGGATTTGCCGGTGGCCCGGTAGGTGCCGTGATAAAAACCTTGCGCGATCACATTGTCGCCGGCGTCGTAAAAGTGATCGACGTCGGCGCGGTAACCTTGCCATTCGCTACCCAGGCGCTGATGCACGTTCTTGATGATGTTCTCCGGGCCGATATAGGTACCGGCGTAAGGGAAACCGGCAGCCTCGGTCCACTCGGCATCGGGGGCCAGCGCCGCCAGCAGATTACGGCCGTTTTCTTCGGAACTGCCTTCATAGGTTGCGCGCACTATCTCAAGAGGGGTTGGCATGTCTCTTCTCCAATGGCTGATGAGGATATTCCGGCCATCTCCGCGGACACAGGCTCTCACCAAGCGGAGACGGCGGAATGCGGCTATTCTAGGTTGCTTGTTTCGCTGCAAAAACCGCAGTTATGACAATAGTGGGTTGCACTTTAGTAAACAATAGCCGTTTTTCTGTCATTCTCCCGGCATCCGACGCGGCTATGCTGATTGACCGATTTCCCCAACAGGAGCTGAACGTGTCTTTACCCTCACTGACGCAAGAGCTGTTACAACCTTTCTCCCCCTACCAGGCGCTGGCGCAAACGCTGCTGCCGCTTACCCTCGAGTCGGACGACGGTTCGCATGACGTCGCACATCTGCACCGGGTCTGGAAGAACTGCCGTCGGATCAGCAAGCTGGAAGGCGGCGACCGTCGCATTCTCTGTGCGGCGGTGCTGCTGCACGACGCCGTCGCGGTGGAAAAAAACTCACCCCAGCGCCATCTGGCCTCGCGCATGGCGGCGGAGCAGGCCACGCTGACGCTGACCCGGCTGGAATGGGCGCCGGCAGATATCGCGGCGGTGGCTCACGCCATCGAAGCGCACAGTTTTTCCGCCGGCATCCCCCCGCAAACGCTGGAAGCGAAGATCCTGCAGGATGCCGATCGCCTCGACGCCATCGGCCTCATCGGCGTGGCGCGCTGCTTCTATATCGGCGGCCGCATGCGCAGCGCGCTGTATGATGCCGCCGACCCGCGGGCCGAACATCGTCAATATGACGACAAGCGTTTCAGCCTGGACCACTTCGAAACCAAGCTGTTCAAACTGCAAGACGGCTTCCAGACCGCCGCCGGGCGACACATGGCCGAGCTGCGCACCGAACGCATGCGGCGCTTTGTCGACGATCTGCTGGAAGAGGTGTAACGTGGGCTTAGCGGGCATTTTCGTTATGCCCGTAACATTTTCGGTCACATAACACCGTTAAACTGAAAGCCAACTTCACCGAACGGGCGGCACAGATGAAAAAGTTGACGTTGAAAGAGATGACGGAAAGCGAACAGCGGGAAGTGAAAACCGAACTGGACAAGGCGCGCAAAAGCCATGGCAGGCCGCTGACCAACGCCGAACAGCACAAGGTCAAGGATGAAGTGGTGGCGCGCATCATGGCCGCCAGAGCGAAGCTCGCCAAGGCGGAGCGTGCAGAACGCAAGGCCAACCGCTACCGGCCGAGCGGCGACACCTTCAGCTGGTCCGCCACCATCGGCTCCCGCCCGCCGCGCTGAGCCGGCCAAACCCTCCCCGCCGCTGCGGGGATTTTTATTTATTAGCCAAACTCATCCCCGCTGACGAATCATGAATAACAATGTTATCAATCTGTTGTAAATTGACAGCCTGATGAAGACTATTCATTATCACCCCACTTCCCCTTTTCACGAGACCGCCATGGCCTACCCACGCAACGCTGACATGCTGATGATACCTGCGTTGCCCGTTGGCGGTTTGGCGGCGGTTAAATCGAAGAAACAGACGCTCATTTGACCGGGGCGAGCTGTCCCGTCAGATGAGCTGACTGGATGGCACGCAACGCCCCGCCTTCAATTTTCTCATCTGGCTTCTCTGTCGGTCACACAGAAGGAATATTTTATGGCCTCATTTTCGGGTATTTGGGTGGCGATGGTTACCCCTTTCAATCAGGATGCCGTCGATCTGCCGGCGGTGAAACGCCTGGCGCGGCACCTGCTCGACGCCGGCATCGAGGGTCTGGTGGTCTGCGGCTCCACCGGTGAAGCCGCCGCGCTGAGCAAAGAAGAACAGCTGGCGGTGCTCGACGCCGTGCTGGACGTGGCGCCCGCCCATCAGGTGGTGATGGGCCTGTCCGGCAATAACATGGCCGCCACGCTGCAGATGCAGCAGGCCATTCAGCTGCGCGACATCGCCGGCGTACTGATCCCGGCGCCTTACTACATCCGCCCTTCGCAATGCGGCCTGATCGACTATTTCACCCAGTTGGCCGACGCCTCAACCGTCCCGGTTATCCTGTACAACATTCCGCAGCGCACCGGCATCGCCATGGAACTGGCCACGCTGCGCCGGCTGGCACGCCACCCGCGCATCACCGCCATCAAGGACTGCGGCGGCAACCCTGACGCCACCATGGCGCTGATCGCCGACGGCGAAATCGATGTGATGACCGGGGAAGACAATCTGATCCTCACCACGCTGTGTCTCGGCGGCACCGGCGCCATCTCCGCCGCCGCGCATGTTCACCCGGAACGTTTCGTCCAGTTGACGCAGCAGGTCGCCGCCGGCGATCTGGCCGCGGCGCGCAGCAACTTCTACGAGCTGCTGCCGATGATCCACCAGATGTTCAGCTTCCCCAATCCGGCGCCGGTCAAGACGGTGCTGGCCCAGCAGGGGCTGATCGCCAACGAGCTGCGCTCGCCGATGCAGGTGGCGCCGCAGGCGCTGCAACAGCAGATCGCCGCAACGCTGGCGCAGCTGCAGCCCGCCGAGGCGATCATCGGTTAAATATGTTAGCTAAGCCGCTGTAATTTTGGCGCTATGGGACTACGATGAGAGGTTAAGCATGCCCGTCATTCGTCATCAACAAGGAGCTTCCGATGAAACTGTTCTATAAAGCCGGCGCCTGTTCGCTGTCCCCGCATATCGTGCTGCGTGAGGCAGGGCTGGATTTTACGGCGGAGAAGGTCGACCTGGCGCAGAAGAAAACCGAGAGCGGCGCCGATTACCTCGCTATCAACCCCAAAGGACAGGTACCGGCGCTGCTGCTGGATGACGGCAGCCTGCTGACCGAGGGCGTGGCGATCGTGCAATACCTGGCGGACCGCGTGCCGGATCGCAACCTGATCCCGGCGGCAGGCACCCTGTCGCGCTACCACGCGATCGAATGGCTGAACTACATCGCCACCGAGCTGCACAAAGGGTTCAGCCCGCTGTTCAACCCGAAAACGCCGGAAGAATACAAAACCATCGCGCGTGCCAAGCTGGAGCAGCAGTTCAGCTATCTGGATTCGGTGCTGGCGAAGCAGCACTTCCTGTTGGGAAGCCGTTTCAGCGTGGCCGACGCCTACCTGTTCACCGTGTTGCGTTGGGCGTTCGCTTTGCAGTTTGACGTGCGCAAGCATGCCCATCTGGCGGCCTGGTTCGATCGCGTTGCGGCTCGCCCGGCAGTGGATGCGGCGCTGAACGCCGAGGGATTGAAGTAAACATCGGGCCCCGGCGGCTGTCGCCGGGGCCGAATGCCACTTACAGTTTGACCGCTTTGAACTCGCTGCGCGGCTGCACGATCCGATCCTGTGCCGCCACCACCTGCAGTTCGTACTCGCCCATCTCCTGCGTGGTCAGCATCACCTCATACACGGCGGCGGTGACGTGCTCCAGCGCTTTATCCAGCGCCTCGCCCTTCAGCAGATCCACCAGCAGCAGACCGCTGGTCAAATCGCCGACGCCGACCGGCTGACGCGCGCCGAAATCCACCAGCGGCCGGCTGATGTGCCAGGCCTCGTCCGCCGTCACCAGCAGCATTTCGAAACAGTCGGCGTGATAGCCGGCGCGGGCCAGGTGCTTGACCAGCACCAGCCGCGGCCCTTTGGCGATCAGCGCTCGGGCGGCCTGCACCGCATCGGCCACGTCGGCGACGGCCATCTGGCTCAGCATCTCCAACTCCAGCAGGTTCGGCGCCATCATGTCGCTGCACGGCAGCGCCTGGCGGCAGTGAAACTCGGCCACGCCCGGCGCCACGATGCAGCCCTTTTCCGGATGCCCCATCACCGGATCGCAGAAATACCAGGCATTCGGGTTCGCCTGCTTAACCTGACGCACGATCTCCAGAATATGGTCGCCCTGCTCCGGCGAACCGATATAGCCACTCAACACCGCATCACAGCGTTTCAGCTGATCGATATTGGCGATGCCCTGCGCGATCTCGGTCAGATGGCTGGCCGGCATGACGCAGCCGGTCCACTGGCCGTATTGCGTATGGTTGGAGAACTGCACCGTGTTCAGCGGCCAGACGTTGACGCCCATGCGGCGCATGGGGAACTCCGCCGCACTGTTGCCGGCGTGACCAAACACCACGTGCGACTGGATAGAAAGAATGTTTTTCATCGACAGAACTCGTTCGGAATACCGCAGCCTGGCGGCTGCGCAAAAATAAAGGGGCCGCCAGGGCCCCTTACCGTTATTATTCGCTTACTGCCAATCCACCAGGCAGTAATGTTTCTTGCCGCGGCGCAGCAGCGTGTAGCGGCCGAACAGACGGTCTGAATCGCTGAAGCGGTATTCGGCATCGGACTGTTTCTCGCCGTTGATGGTCACCGCGTTGGAACCGATCATGGTGCGCGCCTGGCCGCGTGACGGCACCAGCTCGGCATTCACCAGCGCCTGCTGCAGGTCGGCGTCGCGGTCCAGTTTGATGGTCGGCATGCCGTCCTGCGCCAGCTGGGCGAAGTCCGCTTCGGTCATGTCGTGCAGCGCGCCGGAGAACAGGCTCTGGGTGATGCGCTTGGCGGCCGCCAGGCCTTCCGCACCGTGCACCATGCCGGTCACTTCTTCCGCCAGCACGTACTGGGCGCGTGGCGCCTTGCCGCTGTTCTTGTCTTCTTCTTCCAGCGCGTTGATGTCTTCCAGGCTCATGAAAGTGAAGAACTTCAGGAAACGGTAGACGTCGGCATCGGCGGTGTTGATCCAGAACTGGTAGAACTTGTACGGGCTGGTTTTTTCCGGCGCCAGCCAGACCGCGCCGCCCTCGGTTTTACCGAATTTGGTGCCGTCTGCTTTGGTGATCAACGGCACGGTCAGGCCGAACACCTGCTTCTGGTGCTGACGACGCGTCAGATCGATACCCGAGGTGATGTTGCCCCACTGATCGGAACCGCCGATCTGCAGCTCCACCTGGTGGCGGTTGTACAGCTCGGAGAAATCGTAGCCCTGCAGCAGGTTATAGGAGAACTCGGTGAAGGAGATACCGGAGTCGTCGCGGTTCAGGCGCTGCTTGACCGCTTCCTTGTTGATCATCTGGTTGACGGAGAAGTGCTTGCCGATGTCACGCAGGAAGGTCAGCACGTTCATGCCGCCGAACCAGTCGTAGTTGTTGGCCGCGATGGCGCTGTTGCTGCCGCAGTCGAAATCGAGGAACGGAGAAACCTGCTTGCGGATCTTCTCGACCCACTCGTTCACCGTATCGGTGGTGTTCAGCTTGCGCTCCGCCGCTTTGAAGCTCGGATCGCCGATGAGGCCAGTGGCGCCGCCCACCAGTGCCACCGGCTTGTGGCCGGCCAGCTGGAAGCGCTTCAGGCACAACAGAGGAACCAGATGGCCCAAATGCAAGCTGTCAGCGGTCGGATCGAAACCGCAATACAGTGCAATTGGCCCTTGCGCCAGTCGCTCCGCTAACGCTTCCTCATCCGTGACCTGGGCAACGAGGCCCCGCTCTTGCAGTTGTTTAATCAAGTTGCTGCTTGCCATCAATGACTCCATGTATAAACGAATGCACCTTTGCCGGTACACGGCCTTTCGCCCAGTGGCGAAATAAAAATTCAGGGTAGCGCATAGAATAAAGCGCCGGCGGCGTCAGCACCAGCGCTTAGAGGGGATTTTCCGTCTTCAGGGTGCCAGTCGGTCAATTTTCCAGTCATTCCCGTCCCGCTGATACAGGAAACGGTCATGCAGGCGATGGGCGCCGCCCTGCCAGAACTCGACGGAGTCGAATTTCACGCGGAATCCGCCCCAGAAACTCGGCAACGGCACCTCGCCCTGCTGGAACTTCTGCTTCAGCTCGAGGAATTTGCTTTCCAGCACGCCACGTGCGGAAATGCGCGACGATTGCTGCGATACCCAGGCGCCGATCTGGCTGTCTTTCGGGCGACTGTTGAAATACTTCAGCACGTCGAGGGTCGACAGACGCTCCACCTGGCCAAGGAAAATCACCTGACGATCGAGCATGTGCCAGGGGAACAGCAGGCTGATATGCGGGTTGTGCGCCAGCTGCTGCGCCTTACGGCTGCCGAGGTTGGTGTAGAACACCAGCCCCTGCTCATCGAAATGCTTCAGCAGCACGATGCGTTGATAAGGCTGGCCGTGTTCGTCGACGGTCGCGACGCACATGGCGGTGGGATCGGCCAGGCGCGCGTCGCAGGCCTGTTTCAACCAACGCTCGAACAGTTCGAGCGGATTGGCGGTCAGATCGTTGCGGCGCAGGCCGCCTCGGGTGTATTCACGGCGCAGGTCCGCAACATCAAACTCATTCTTTTCAATCATCTGGGTTATCGACCAACTGAAAAATCCGTCGTTACATTCTGCGCCTGCGGCGTCAGGAACTCAATCGCTCCGACGCCGCCGCCGACCTTCACTCCGTCAACACGCAGTCGCTCATGACTACCTTGCCGTTGCGCTCAAGATAGGCGTTACGGTCTTTCGACCAAAAAGTGTATTTGCCGTCGCTGTATTTGGCACCGGTCAGCGCCAGCACCTGCTTAAGATGCAGCTGCTCGCCATCCATCAGCAGGCTGACTTCGCTCGCCTTGCCGTCGAGCGCCACCGTCAGCGGCGTAGTGCCGCACTGGTAGTGCATCGTCTGGCTGCTTTGCGGCAGGATATAGCTGCAGCCGGACAGCGCCAGCGCGCCGGCGACGAAAATGACTTTTTTCATGCTGTTGCTCCTTAGAAAAATCCTTCACAGGCTATCCTAACAGAGCTAACGGCCCCCCAATGGCAAAACCGGATAAATCCCACCCAGCACCGTTTCACGGCTGGCGCCGGTCACTGAAGGCAGATTGCCGGGCTGGCCGGACAAGGTGCGAAACGCCAGCCAGGCGAACGCCAGCGCCTCCATATCGTCGCCGCTGACGCCGAAATCGTCGGTCAGACCGACCTCCGTACCCGGCAGCAACGCAGACAGGCGCGCCATCAGCAGCGTGTTGCGCGCTCCGCCGCCGCACACCAACAGACGCTCGCACCCACCGGCCAGCAGCACCTGTTCGCTGATGCTGACGGCGGTCAGCTCCGTGAGCGTGGCCTGCACGTCGACCGGCGCCATCGCCGGCAATCCGGCCAGCTGCCGCTCCAGCCAGGCGATATTGAAATACTCGCGGCCGGTGCTTTTCGGCGCCGGCAGCGCGAAGTATGGATCCGCCAGCATCTGCTGCAACAGCGGTAAACAAACCCGCCCCTGCATGGCCCAGCCGCCGTCCTGATCATAAGGTTGCGCGCGGTGGCGCCACACCCAGGCGTCCATCAGCATGTTGCCCGGCCCGGTATCGAAACCGCGCACCGGCGTACCGGGCAACAGCAGAGAAAGGTTGGCGATGCCGCCGACGTTCAGCACCATGCGCCGCTCGACGGGATGCCCCAGCAGCGCCTGATGAAACGCCGGCACCAGCGGAGCGCCCTGCCCGCCGTAGGCCATGTCGCGCCGGCGGAAATCGCCGACGGTGGTGATATTGGTCAACGCGGCGATGCGGTTGTTATCGCCGAGCTGCATCGAGAAACGCGCGTCGCCTTCCGGCTCGTGCCACACCGTCTGGCCGTGGCAACCGATGGCGGTGATCTGTTCGGCGTCGATACCGGTTTGCTTCAGCAGGCCGAGTACCGCCTCGCCGAACAACGTGCCCAACTGCGCGTCCAACCGGCCGACGGCGGCCAGCGTGGTTTGCTGCCCCTGGCACATGCCCAGGATCTCTTTTTTCAACGTCATCGGCATCGGATGGCTATAGCTGGCCTGCTGCGCCACCATGCGATCGTCGATCGCGGCCAATACCACATCGATTCCGTCCAGACTGGTGCCGGACATGACACCTATATAGCGGCCTGACTTCATAGCAACATCCTCTAACCCGCGCGGTAAGCAAAATTTATCCTGACAAATAAACCAGAATTTCCGGATTAACGCCATGAATTATGATGCTTTTTTTACGCTCCGTGAGCCAGATGCCCCCTTGGCGCCGCTGTGGCACGGGTGATGTGTTAAACCGTGCCATAACAGGCGACGGAATGTCGCCAAGGCTGTCATAAAGGTAAACCGCGGTTTATTATTGGTTGAACAGAGAAAAGTTAAGCTGCATACAGCGATGAAGCATGGCGGTGCGTCAACTTTCAGCCATACTTTGTCTATCATTTTCACTGAATCTTGCCTGGAGAGCATTGCCAGGTTATGGACTACTACCATCAGGAGTTTTATATGATCAAGCGTCTTCTCGTCGTTGCCGTCGCCGCCGTTACGCTGGCTGGCTGTGCCAATGAATCCATGTCCGGCGATGTCTACTCGTCCTCGCAGGCCAAACAGGTGCAAACCGTCACCTACGGGACGCTGGTTTCCGTGCGTCCGGTTAAAATTCAGGGCGGCGAAGGCTCCAACGCCATGGGGATGATCGGCGGCGCGGTGATTGGCGGGCTGTTGGGCAACACCGTTGGCGGCGGCACCGGCCGTACGCTGGCTACCGCGGCGGGCGCTATCGCCGGCGGCGCGGCGGGCAACAGCATCGGTGAAGTAGCTGGCCGTACCTCCGGCTACGAGCTGGAGATCAAAACCGACCAGAAAGAGAACATCGTGGTGGTACAGAAAGCGGGCGACACCAAGTTCAGCCCAGGCCAGCGCGTGCGCATGGCGCGCATGGGCGACACCATCACCGTCTCTCCGCTGTAAGCCAGTCGGCGACAAACGACAAACCGGAGGCAATCGCCTCCGGTTTTATTTCTGATGCTGTGAAACTGTAATCGTAGAAAAATAAGAATATTATTATTTGTTCTGCAGTTCGGTGATATTTTGTTCTAACTTGCCAATCAGCCCTACCAACAGATGCACTTCATCGGCGGTAATGCCGCTTAAAATCTCACTGCGTGTAGACGTGATCACACTGTCCACTTCCCTGATGATCGGATCGGCCGCGTCGGTCAGCTTGATGCGCTTCGCGCGGCGATCGTTGGCACAGGTGTGGCGCGTGATCAGCCCTTTCTCCTCCAGTTGGTCCAGCGTACGAACCAGTGACGGCTGCTCGATACCGATCGCTTTGGCCAGCTGGATTTGCGACTGCTCCGGCGGCAAACGATTGATATTGTGCAAAGTGACCCAGTGCGTTTGGGTCAGCTCCAACGGCTTGAGCCGATGATCGATGAGCGCGCGCCAAACACGAACTAATCGTGCTAAATCTGAACCTAATGTTGACTCCACTTCCCCCTCCTTATAATTAGCATGCTAACATTACCTCCCAGAGTTTAGACTATTTTGGGTAACTCACATTAAAAACACAAATGTATATAATGTATATTGTGGAAATAGCCACTATTTTTAGCCGCTATTGTTTAATCGTTATGCAAATATTCAACATATTCACCCTTAGGGATTGTTAATGTGAATACATCATGGTTACACACCTCATCCCCCTTGCCCGATTTGGTCCTGGGGGCATCGCTTTATTTTCCACCTATATTTAAAGCTTTTTTACTAGGACTGGTCTTATGGCTGCTGATTCATCAGGTGCTGAGGGACTGGATGTATTCCGGTGAAATCTGGCATCCCATGTTGATGGACCTGTCCATTTTCGTTCTGACCGTCAGCGGTTCCTTATGGATTTTAGCGAGTTGGTAACCCATGCAGCGTAAAACATTAAAATACTTCTCTACGGTGATCGTCTGCGCCATTGCCGTCTGCGCCGGTTGGTGGCTCTGGAATTATTATATGCAATCCCCATGGACCCGTGATGGAAAAGTGCGCGCCGAACTCGTCAATATCACCCCTGAAGTCTCTGGAAGATTAGAGAAAATAAGCGCGAATGACAATCAGTTCGTACCTGCGGGAAG
Source organism: Serratia sp. Nf2 (assembly GCF_003028435.1). Taxonomy (NCBI): domain Bacteria; kingdom Pseudomonadati; phylum Pseudomonadota; class Gammaproteobacteria; order Enterobacterales; family Yersiniaceae; genus Serratia; species Serratia sp. Nf2. The sequence goes on from NZ_PYTW01000003.1 coordinate 128,205, forward strand.
TCTGATTTTTACCCTCGACCCGGTGCCCTACCAGATTGCGCTGGACAATGCCGAGGCCGCGGTGGCAAAAGCGCAATCCGATCTGGCCAAAGCGGACCACGAGGCCGCCCGCCGTCGAGGTTTGCCGCGTAACGTTATTTCCGCTGAAGATTTGGACGCGTCGAATTTAGCCGCTCAGGCAATGAAGGCCGCCTATAAAGCCGCCCGGGCCAACCTGGAACAGGCCAAATGGAATTTGAGCAAAACCAAAATTTATGCGCCAACCGACGGTTATATCACCAACCTGCAAGCGCGAGTCGGAAACTACGCCAACGCCGGTACGCCCCTGGTGGCGTTGGTGGATGTGCATTCGTTTTATGTGCTCGGTTATTTCGAAGAAACCAAGCTGAAGCATATAAAAGAAGGCAATAAAGCGGACATCGTTTTATATAACGGCAACACGCCGCTGCAAGGGGAAGTAGAGAGCATCGGCCGCGCCATTTACGATCAGAGCGTCGACAGCAGCAACGATCTATTAATGGACGTTAAGCCTAATGTTCCCTGGGTGCGTTTGGCTCAGCGCGTGCCGGTACGGATAAAATTGCTCAACGTGCCCGCCGATTTGACGCTGGTCGCCGGCACCACCTGCACCATTTCGATTCATCAGCGGAACTAAAGTGTGAACCTGCCTTTTCTGGAGTGGAGCCGCACCCCCTGGGGTAAGGCGACCGGCGGCCAATGGCGCTATGCGCTGCGCAACTCGCTGGCGATGTGTCTCGCGCTGTGGGTGGCGTTCGTGCTCGAGCTCGACGAACCCTATTGGGCGCTCACCTCCGCGGCGGTGGTGAGCTTCCCCACCATCGGCGGCGTGATCAGCAAAAGCATCGGCCGCATCTTCGGCAGCCTGATGGGTGCCGCCGCGTCGATGGCAATCGCCGGCCACTGCCTGAACGATCCCTGGCTGTTTACGCTGTTCATCGCCGCCTGGATCGGGCTGTGTACCTATATCTCCAACCATTACCAAAACAACGTCTCTTACGCATTCGCGCTGGCGGGCTATACCGCCGCCATCATCGCCTTCGGCACGGTCAACGTCACCGATACCCAGCAGATCTTCGACATCGCGCAGGCGCGGGTTTGCGAAGTGATCACCGGCATTCTGTGCGGCGGATTGATGATGATGATTCTGCCCAGCACCTCGGACGGCGAAGCCCTGCTGACCTCGCTGCGGCGTATGCAGCTACGCCTGCTGGAGCACGCCGCCATGCTGTGGCAGCCGGAGATCACCGCGCAGATGCGCACCTCGCACGAGGGGGTCATCGGCCAGATCCTGACCATGAACCTGCTACGCATTCAGGCATTCTGGAGCCACTACCGGCTGCGGCGGCAAAACAACCTGCTCAACTACCTGCTGCACCAGCAGCTGCGCATTACCAGCGTCATTTCCAGCCTGCGCCGCATGCTGCTGAACTGGCCGGATCACCCCGCCAATCTGATGCCGGTGCTGACACAACTGCTGGACGAGCTGCGCGATCCCGCCACCGATAAATACCGTTTGGCGCGGCTGCTCCAGCAGATCGCGCCGCAAGATGCTGCGGACTACCGCCATCGCGCCTTCTGGCTGCGGCTGCGCGATTTCTGCTGGCTTTACCTGCGCTGCAACCGCTGGCTGCTGCGATTGGAAAGCGCCACGGCGGTCAGCGATCTCCAGCCGCCGCGCGTCACCTCGCTGGCGCGCCATACCGACAGCTACGAAGCCGCTTATAACGGCCTGCGCACCTTTTTATGCATCGTGATCGGCTGCGCCTACTGGATCAACACGCAGTGGGACGCCGGCAGCGCGGCACTGACGCTCACCGCCATCAGCTGCGTGCTCTACTCCTCCACGCCTTCGCCGATCAACAGCGTCAGCACCTTGCTCAAGGCGGTGCTGCTGCTCTCGGTCGCCTGCTTTGTGGTGAAATTCGGTTTGATGATCCAGATTGACGACTTCTGGGTGTTCTGCGCCTTCCTGTTCCCTATCCTGGTGACCATGCAAATGCTCAAGCTGCAGAATCCGCCTTATGCCGCGCTCTGGGGGCAGCTGATCGTTTTTATGGGATCGTTCCTGACCGTCAGCAATCCGCCGAGCTATGACTACCAGTCCTTCATCAATGACAACATCGGTAAAATCGTCGGCGTACTGCTGGCCGGGTTGGCGTTTCAGATCCTGCGCCCCAGTTCGGACAAGCGCAAAAGCCGCCGCATTATCCGCGCGCTGCGGCGCGATTTTATCGATCAACTGAGCAAACGGCCGCAGCAGAGCGAAAGCCAGTTCGAATCGCTGATCTATCATCGCATCAGCCAGCTCAATCAGAGTCAGGATCAGGAGGCCCGCACCTGGCTGCTGCGCTGGGGCGTGGTGCTGCTCAACTGCAGCCATATCGTCTGGCAGCTGCGCGACTGGCAGACCCGTTCCGATCCGCTGTCGGCGGTGCGCGACGTCTGTATCCACTGCCTGCGCGGCATCATGACGGAGAAAGGCGTGCAGCACAGTTCGCTGGACGCCACGCTGCAGGAGCTGCTGCGCATGAGCAACGCGTTGGCGCACCACCCGGAACTGGCGGCGCGCGATCTGGCCGGCCTGATCTGGCGGCTCTACTGCTCGCTGCAGCAGTTGCAGCAGGCGATGGGCCAGCCCGCCGCCGTACCGGCCGTTAGCGGCGGATGATCACTTGATCACCCCGCAGGCGAAACGCTCACCGCCGCCGCCAAGCGGCTGTGGATGATCCGAATGGTTATCGCCGCCGGCGTGCACCATCAGCGCCTTGCCCTCAATGTCGCTGATTTTTTTCAGCCGCGGCGCCAGCACCGGATAGTTTGCCATGCCGTCGGCGGCCACATAGATGGCCGGCAAATCGCCCAGGTGCCCGTCGGCATACGGCCCGAGGTGTTTCCCGGTCTTTTGCGGATCAAAATGCCCGCCGGCCGCCAGCGCCGCCACCGCTTTGCCGTCCTTCATGCCCGGTTCACAGCTGCCTTTCTCATGCACGTGGAAACCGTGTACCCCGGCCGGTAACGCTTTCAGGCTCGGCGTGAACAGCAGGCCGTAGGGCGTTTCGCTGATGACCACCTTGCCGATATCCTGACCGATCCCCTGCCCGGTCACCAGGTGCATCTCGACGTCGGTTGTCGCCGCCTGAGCCGCGCCACACGCCATCAGGCCGAGCGCTGCATACCAATAACGTTTCATCAATCAGTCTCCTTAATGACTATGTTGAGTTTTCAGTATAGAAGCCCCAACAGCGGCGCTGTTAGTCAACGCACAATCTCGTCAATTTGATTCGCATTATTAATACTTGGTGCTAATAATAATTTTACCGATGTTGGTCCTCTGACCAGCTGTCGTTCGGCTAACGTTGTTTCCCTGTTTCCACCGCCGACGCATGAGAGTTCACTTCCAGGCCAGGCGGCATACGTCATAAGGAACTGATATGGGCATCTTTAGCTATAAGGATCTGGACGAAAATGCGTCGAAGGCGCTGTTTTCCGACGCCTTGGCCATCTCTACCTACGCTTACCACAATATCGATAACGGCTTCGATGAGGGCTATCACCAGACCGGTTTCGGACTGGGCCTGCCGCTGACGCTGGTCACCGCGCTGATCGGCAGCACTCAGTCGCAGGGCGGCCTGCCCGGCATTCCCTGGAACCCCGATTCCGAACAGGCCGCGCAGGAGGCAGTGAATAACGCCGGCTGGTCGGTGATCAGCGCCGCGCAGCTGGGTTACGCCGGCAAAACCGATGCGCGCGGCACCTACTACGGCGAGACCGCCGGTTACACCACCGCTCAGGCCGAGGTGCTGGGCAAATATGACAGCGAAGGCAATCTCACCGCCATTGGCATCTCATTTCGCGGCACCAGCGGCCCGCGCGAGTTGTTGATCGGCGATACCATCGGCGATGTGATTAACGATCTGCTGGCCGGTTTCGGGCCAAAAGGCTACGCCGACGGCTACACGCTTAAAGCCTTCGGCAATCTGCTGGGCGACGTGGCGAAGTTCGCGCAGGCGCACGGGCTGAGCGGCGAGGACGTGGTGGTCAGCGGCCATAGCCTCGGCGGGCTGGCGGTCAACAGCATGGCGGCGCAGAGCGACGCCAATTGGGGGGGCTTCTACGCGCAGTCCAACTATGTCGCCTTCGCCTCGCCGACCCAGTACGAAGCCGGCGGCAAGGTGATCAACATCGGCTACGAGAACGATCCGGTGTTCCGCGCGCTCGACGGCACCACGCTGACCGGGGCGTCGTTAGGCGTACACGATGCGCCCCATACCTCCGCCACCAACAATATCGTCAACTTCAACGACCACTACGCATCGGACGCCTGGAACCTGCTGCCGTTTTCCATTCTCAACATTCCGACCTGGCTGTCGCACCTGCCGTTCTTCTATCAGGACGGTCTGATGCGGGTGCTGAACTCCGAGTTTTATTCGCTGACCGACAAAGACTCGACCCTCATCGTCTCCAACCTGTCGAACGTGACACGCGGCAATACCTGGGTGGAAGACCTGAACCGCAACGCGGAAACGCACAGCGGGCCGACGTTTATCATCGGCAGCGACGGCAATGACCTGATCAAGGGTGGTAAAGGCAACGACTATCTCGAGGGCCGCGACGGCGACGATATCTTCCGCGACACAGGCGGCTATAACCTGATCGCCGGCGGCAAAGGGCACAATATCTTCGATACCCAACAGGCGTTGAAAAACACCGAGGTCGCCTACGACGGCAGCACGCTTTATCTGCGCGACGCCAAGGGTGGCATTACGCTGGCGGACGACATTGCTACCCTGCGCAGCAAAGAAACCTCCTGGCTTATCTTCAACAAAGAGGTGGACCATCAGGTGACCGCCGCCGGATTGAAATCGGACTCTGGCCTCAAAGCTTATGCCGCCGCCACCGCCGGCGGCGACGGCGATGACGTCCTGCAGGCCCGTAGCCACGACGCCTGGCTGTTCGGCAACGCCGGCAACGACACGCTGATCGGCCATGCCGGCGGCAACCTGACCTTCGTCGGCGGCAGCGGCGATGACATCCTGAAGGGCGTCGGCAACGGCAATACCTTCCTGTTCAGCGGTGACTTTGGCCGCGATCAGCTGTATGGCTTCAACGCCACCGATAAGCTGGTGTTTATCGGCACCGAAGGCGCCAGCGGGAATATCCGCGACTACGCCACGCAGCAAAACGACGATCTGGTGCTGGCCTTCGGCCACAGCCAGGTCACGCTGATCGGCGTCTCGCTCGAACACTTCAGCACCGATCAGGTGGTGTTGGCCTAAAGATCGGCGTAAAAAAAGCCGGGCGCTTTCGCCGCCCGGCTTTCCTCTTTTCTGCTCCGCCTTAAGGCACGTCATACCCCAGCGCCGCCTTGCGAATGCGGAACCACTGCTGGCGAGTCAGCCCCAGTTTCTGCGCCTTCAGCGCCGAACGCACCCGCTCAATCTTGCCGGAGCCGATAATCGGCAGCGGCGACGACGGCAGGCGCATCACCCAGGCGTACACCACCTGCTCGATGGTCTCGGCGCCGATCTCTTGCGCCACCCGCTGCAGCTCGTCGCGCAGCGGCTGGAACTCGGCATCGTTGAACAGACGCCCGCCGCCCAGGCAGGACCAGGCCATCGGCTTGATGCGCAGTTGCTGGCACTGATCGAGCGTGCCGTCGAGAATGGCCGGTTGATGAATCGGCGAGATCTCCACCTGGTTGGTCGCCAGCGAGAACGGCAGACGCGACTGAAGCAGCTGGAATTGCGCAGGCGTAAAGTTGGAAACGCCGAAATGGCGCACCTTACCGCTTTTATGCAGCGCGACGAAGGCTTCGGCCACGTCGTCAGCGTCCATCAACGGATCCGGCCGGTGAATCAGCAGCAGATCGAGGTAGTCGGTATGCAGATGGCGCAGCGACTGTTCCGCACTCTGCACGATATGATCGCGGTCGGTGATGTAATGCCCGATCGGGTTGCCGGGCTTGGCGGTGGTGGCGATGCCGCATTTGCTCACCAGCTCCAGCGACTGGCGCAGCGCCGGCTTCAGACGCAGCGCGTCGCCGAACGCCTGTTCGCAGGCATAGCCGCCGTAGATATCAGCGTGGTCGGCGGTGGTGACGCCCAGTTCGACATGCTGTTCGATGAACGTCAGCAGCTGCTGCGGCGACATGCCCCATTCCATCAACCGCCAGTAACCGCAAATCATGCGGGAAAATTCAGGCCCCTGCGGCGCGAGACGAATACGTTCTACCATTGCGAAAACCTCATGACATTAGTTGTCAGCCAGCATACACAAGCCGGTGAGGCACAGGGAAGCGGTAAGCCACACGAACGTGCGGCAGATCAGGAAAGGTTAAAACAGCGACGGCTGTTCCGGCAGCGGCTCGTCGGGCGCTTTATTGGCGCGTTGCAGGCGCAGGAAACGTTGACGGCACAGGCGCAGCACCTCGCGCTTCTGCGCGTCGCTCATGCTCATCCAGCCGAAGCGCTCCTCGCGGCTGCGCAGGCAGCCACGGCAGAATCCGCGATCGTCGGCCTGGCAAATGCCGCGACACGGGCTGGGGATGTCGAAAAATTCAAGCTGCTGCGCCACGGGGCCTCCTGCATTCTCTTGCTAATTGAAGACGCCATCGCCGCCGCTGGCAAGTCCCTTTTCGCCATTGCGGCGAAAATAGTCGCGCAAATAGCGCAGCGCCTGGCGACTTTTCTCCGGCACGTTGCGCTCGAGCGTCAGCGCGTGCAGCCGCAGCGCCGCCGGCCGCCACTCTGGCAACAGCAGCAACAGCTCGCCGCGCTGCAGCTCGTCGCCAATTTCATACAGCGGCTGAATGGAAATGCCCAGCCCGGCGCGGGTAAAGGCGCGCATCACGTTCATGCTCTCGCTGACGATCTGCCCTTCCGCCAGCCGCAGCTTAACCTGCTGACCGGACTGGTGCAGCAAGTCCAGATGGGACCCGCTGTAGCCACTGGAGATCCAGCGGTGCTGCACCAAATCCTGCGGTTTTTCCGGCACCCCATGCTGGCTGAGATAACGCGGCGCGGCGCACAGCACCATCGGCCACGCCGTCAGCGGGTGCGCGATCATATTGGCGTCCGCCAGCTGCCGGTTGGCCCGCAGCGCAATGTCGACCCGCTGCTCTATCATATCGACGATGCGATCGTCCGCCAGCACCCGCAGCGTCAGCTTGGGGTGCGCCTGCAACAGCGGCGCCAGCGCCTCCGCAAGCGATCGGCCGCCGATGCCGACCGGGGTGGCGATGCGCAGCTCGCCCACCAGCGTATCCCGCAGCTCCGCCAGCCGCTGCTCCGCCTGCTGTGCCTGCTGCAGCATCGCCTCGCAGCCGGGGTAAAACGCCGCCCCCGCCTCGGTCAGCGCCAGACGGCGGGTGGAACGGTGCAGCAGCGGCACCCCGAGCGCCTTCTCCAGCGAACGCATGTGCTGGCTGACCGCCGACGGCGTCATGCCCAGCCGCCGCGCCGCGCCGGCCAACGACCCCTCCGCCACCACGGTGGCGAACACCGCCATTCGATTGAGTTTATCCACAATTATGAAGTTTTACTTAATCAAGAAAGCATGAATATGGCACTAATCACGGCTATTGTTAAGGACTAGAGTAGATCCTACGCAGCAGGCACATCGGCCTGCATGACGAGACTGACCCATTCCTGAAGGAGCATACAGATGAAAGTAGCCATTATTGGAGCAACCGGTTTTGTTGGCCGCCGCGTGGTGGATGAAGCGCTGGCTCGCGGCATTCAGGTGACGGCGATCGCCCGCCAGAAAAAAGATTTGCCGGAGCACGCCAATCTGACCGTCGCACTGGGCGACGTTGCCGATACCGCCTGGCTGGCGGGGCAATTGCGCGGTCAGGATGCGGTGATCAGCGCCTACAACCCCGGCTGGGGCGAAGACAACCTGTATGAGAAAACCACCCGCGGCGCCCAACAGATCCTCACCGCGGTCGAACAGGCCGGCGTCAAGCGCCTGCTGGTGGTCGGCGGCGCCGGCAGCCTGGAAGTGGCGCCGGGCGTTGAACTGGTGGATACGCCGCAGTTCCCGGACAATATCCGCCCCGGCGCGCAGGCGGTGCGCGATCTGCGCAACACATTGCGCAACGAATCGGCGCTCGACTGGACCTATCTCTCGCCGGCTGCCCTGCTGGAGCCGGGCAAACGCACCGGCCAGTTCCGCCTCGGCACCACACAACTGCTGATGAACGGCGAAGCGCCGGCCAGCATTTCGGTGGAAGACCTGGCGGTCGCCATCGTTGATGAGATTGAAAAACCTCAATTTATTCGCGCGCAATTCACCGCTGCCTACTAAACCGTCCCACCGCCAGGCCGCCCGGCCTGGCGGTTTTCGCGTATTCTCCGCCGCCAGTATTCTGAATTTCTAAGGTTTTCTTAAGTTTCATCCGGTAGATTTCACGACATTATCTACTTTCAGGATCCCGATTTGGCAATGTGGTTACGTCAACGCTTACAGTGCAACAGCCTCGGTTTTACCCTCGCCACCGCCCTGTTCTTCACTCTGTTTCAGAACGCGTTATTCCTGCATCGCGCCTGGTCGTATATCACCTTCGATAGCGTCCACAGCGTGATTTTCGCCGCCAGCATGCCGGTGGTGATCTTCTGTGCGCTGAATATCATCTTCAGCGTGTTGACTGTGCCCTACCTGCGCAAGCCGCTGATCATCTTTTTCTTGCTCGGCAGCGCCGCAGCCAACTATTTCATGTTCAGCTATGGTGTAGTGATCGACGGCAACATGATGCAAAACGCCTTCGAGACTAATCCTCAGGAAGCGACGGCGCTGCTGACGCCGCGTATGGGATTATGGCTGGCACTGCTTGGCATTCTGCCGGCGGTGGCGGTCTGCTTCACCCAAATTCGCCAGACTCGCCCCTGGTGGTACATGGTCGGACTGCGCGCCGCCAACGTCATGCTGTCGTTGGTGGTGATCCTGATCGTCGCCGCGCTGTTTTACAAAGACTACGCTTCGCTGATCCGCAACAATAAAAGCGTGGTGAAGATGTTGACGCCTTCCAACTTCGTGGCCGGCACCATCAAGTTTACCGAACAGCGTTATTTCACCCGCAATCTGCCGTTGGTAAAAATCGGTGAGGACGCGCGCAAAGGGCCGCTGATCGCCGGGCAGGCCAAGAAAACGCTGGTGATCCTGGTGGTAGGCGAAACCGCCCGCGCCGAAAACTTCTCCCTCGGGGGCTATGAACGCGAAACCAACCCGCGCCTGAAGCAGGATGACGTGGTCTACTTCAAGAACGCCAGCTCTTGCGGCACCGAAACGGCGATCTCCGTGCCCTGCATGTTCTCCAACATGCCGCGCAAGGAGTACGACGCGACTCAGGCAACGCATCAGGAAGGTGTGCTCGACGTGCTGGCGCATGCCGGCGTCAGCGTGCTGTGGCGCGATAACGACGGCGGCTGCAAAGGCGCCTGCGACCGGGTACCGCACATCGATATGACCAAGCTGAAACTGCCGCAGGACTGTGACGGCGAGGTTTGTATGGATAACGTGCTGCTGTACAAGCTGAACGACTATATCAATAGCCTGAAAGACGACGGCGTGATCGTGCTGCACCAGATGGGTAGCCACGGTCCGGCTTACTACCGCCGCAGCACCCCGGCGTTCCAGGCGTTTTCGCCGACCTGCAACAGCAATCAGATCCAGGATTGCAGCCATGAACAGCTGGTGAACACCTACGACAACTCCATCCTGTATACTGACGCGATGCTCGATGCCACTATCAAGCTGCTGCGGCAGTATGACGACCGGTTCAATACCGCGCTGGTCTATTTGTCCGATCACGGCGAATCGCTGGGGGAAAACGGCATGTATCTGCACGGCACGCCTTATGTCTTCGCGCCAAGCCAACAAACGCACGTGCCTTTCCTGATGTGGATGTCGGCCGACTATCAGCGCAACTTCGGCGTCGATCGCCAGTGCCTGAATACGCTGGCGGAAAAGGACGACGTGTCGCAGGACAACCTGTTCCACACCCTGCTGGGTATGCTGAACGTGCAGAGCCGCGAATATCAATCCCAGCTGGATATCCTGCAGCGTTGTCGCAACGCGGCGTAAGCGCTTAACTTCCGCGTGCCGCTGGGGCACAATAGTTTGTAGACCACCGGCGTTTTGTGCGCCGGTTTTTTTATTCCCATTGACCTAGACCAATCGGTCTATTATGCTCGGCACCATGATGACCAAATCAACGCATTGCAACGTGGACACACGTGAACATCTGCTCGCCACCGGCGAAACCCTCAGCCTGCGTCTGGGCTTTACCGGCATGGGGCTGAGCGAACTGCTGGCCACTGCGGGCGTGCCGAAAGGCTCGTTCTACCACTATTTTCGCTCGAAGGAAGTCTTCGGCGAAGCGATGCTGCAACGCTATTTCGCCCATTATGATGCAGAAATGCAGGCGCTATTTGCCGACAGACGCGGCGATGCCCGCCACCAGCTGCTCGGCTATTACGCTCAGGCCATCAGCTACCACTGCCGCAGCGAATGCCACAACGCCTGCCTGGCGGTGAAGCTTTCCGCCGAGGTGAGCGATCTGTCGGAACCGATGCGCCATGCGCTGGAAACGGGCACCGCTCGCGTGATCGGCCACCTGCAGGAGGCCATCGAGCGCGGTATCGCCGAGGGCTCGCTGTCGGTGGCCATGAGCCCCGCGGCGACCGCAGAAACGCTGTATTCACTGTGGCTCGGTGCCTCGCTGCGCGCCAAGATACGTCACTCGTTGGCACCGCTGACCAGCGCGCTGGAAAGCATCGAGTTGCTGCTGCGCCCGCCGCAACCGTAACGGTAACAATTTCTTTTTATTGAAAAATGCAGTTCGTGGTTTTTTATCGCCCATTACTAGACGACCGGTCTATTAAATACAGGATGCACTATGAAGACTGAAAAATTGCTCTCTCCGCTGAAGGTTGGCGCCATCACCCTGCCCAACCGCGTGTTTATGGCTCCGCTGACGCGTCTGCGCAGCATCGAGCCGGGCGACATTCCTACGCCGCTGATGGCGGAATATTACGCACAGCGCGCCGGCGCCGGCCTGATTGTGACCGAAGCGACCCAGGTTTCCTTCCAGGCGAAAGGCTACGCCGGCGCACCGGGGTTGCATACCCCGGAGCAGATCGCCGCATGGAAAAACATCACGCAGGCAGTGCATGATAAAAACGGCCATATCGCCGTACAGCTGTGGCACGTAGGCCGCATCTCCCACGCCAGTCTGCAGCCGGGCGGGCAAGCACCGGTCGCGCCTTCGGCAATCAACGCCGAAACTCGTACCACCGTGCGTGATGAAACCGGCGCCTGGGTGCGCGTACCGACCTCCACGCCGCGTGCACTCGAAACCAGCGAGATCCCGGGCATCGTCAACGATTTCCGCCAGGCGACCGCCAACGCACGGGAAGCCGGCTTCGACTTCATCGAACTGCATGCGGCCCACGGCTATCTGCTGCACCAGTTCATGTCACCCGCTTCCAACCAGCGTACCGATCAATACGGTGGCAGCATTGAGAACCGCACCCGCCTGACGCTGGAAGTGGTCGACGCCACCATCGCCGAATGGGGTTCCGAGCACATCGGTATTCGTATCTCGCCGCTGGGGCCATTCAATGGGCTGGACAACGGTGAAGATCAGGAAGAAGCGGCGCTGTATCTGGTGGAAGAGTTGAATAAGCGCAACATCGCCTACTTGCACATCTCCGAACCGGACTGGGCCGGCGGCAAACCGTATTCCGACGCCTTCCGCGATTCGGTACGCGCCCACTTTAAAGGGGTGATCGTCGGCGCCGGCGCCTACACCGCCGAAAAAGCCGAAGCGTTGATCGAAAAAGGCTTCATCGACGCGGTGGCCTTCGGCCGCAGCTACATCGCCAACCCGGATCTGGTCGAGCGCTTCCGCCAGCATGCGCCGCTGAACGAGCCTAAGCCGGAAAGCTTCTACGGCGGCGGCGCCGAAGGCTATACCGACTATCCGTTTCTGGCGAAGTAACCCGTTCTGACCCCCAACGGCCACGCAACCGCATGGCCGTTTTTTATGCGCCGCGCACAAAAAGGCCCGCACAAGGCGGGCCGGGGTTCCCTGGTGTTGATCTCTATTGCCGTTCGATTTTTACACGATTGCCGCTGGAATAGATAATTGATTGTGCAGATCAATTACTCTGTATCGATCGGTACGCTCGATCAATATTTAGACACCACCGTCGCGAGATCGGCAAGTGACATCGTCACTTACTCGTCACGTTGAATTCCCTTGCGGGACAAGGCTATACTCGCTTGTGCTTCAATCCACCCGCCGTCTGCCACGGCACAGTCAATTCAGAGGAATTATGCGCTTACTCCATACCATGATCCGCGTCGGTGACCTGCAACGCGCCATCGACTTCTACACCAAGGTATTAGGCATGCGCCTGCTGCGCACCAGCGAAAACCCAGAGTACAAATACTCGCTGGCTTTCGTCGGCTATACGGAAGAGAGCGAAGGCGCGGTTATCGAACTGACCTATAACTGGGGCACCGACAGCTACGACATGGGCACCGCCTTTGGCCACCTGGCGCTGGGCGTGGACGACGTTGCCGCCACCTGCGACAGCATCCGCCGCGCAGGCGGCAAGGTCACCCGCGAAGCCGGCCCGGTGAAAGGCGGCACCACGGTCATCGCCTTCGTCGAAGATCCGGACGGCTACAAAATCGAGCTGATCGAAAACAAACACGCCGGTCAGGGCCTCGGCCACTAACCCCCCCCTTCAGGGCGCGCTGCGCCCTGCTGATTCTCCGCGCGATAGCGCCTGCAACCGGGCGCAAAATTTGCCATAATGCGCGCTGCATTCGATGAAGATAAGAAACTGATGGCCGAAAAAAGTGATCTTAACGCCCTGAGTGGTCGTTTTCGTGGGTTTTATCCCGTAGTAATAGATGTTGAAACCGCCGGCTTCAACGCCAATACCGATGCGTTGCTGGAGATCGCCGCCGTCACGCTGAAAATGGATGAAGATGGCTGGCTGCAGCGGGACGAGACCCTGCACTTCCACGTGGAGCCTTTCGAGGGCGCCAACCTGCAGCCGGAAGCGCTGGCGTTTAACGGCATCGATCCGCACAATCCGCTGCGCGGCGCGGTCAGCGAATATGACGCGCTGCACGCCATTTTCAAAGCGGTGCGCAAAGGGCTCAAGGATCGCGGTTGCAACCGGGCCATTATCGTGGCACACAACGCCAACTTCGATCACAGCTTCCTGATGGCCGCAGCCGAACGCGCCGGCCTGAAGCGCAACCCGTTCCATCCGTTCGCCACCTTCGACACCGCCGCGCTGAGCGGCCTGGTGCTGGGACAAACGGTGTTGGCGAAAGCCTGTATCGCCGCCGGCATGCCGTTCGACAGCAGCCAGGCGCACTCTGCGCTGTACGACACCGAGCAAACCGCCCTGCTGTTTTGCGAGCTGGTTAACCGCTGGAAACGTCTCGGCGGCTGGCCGCTGCCCGTCGCCGATCTCGCCGAGTAAACCAACAAAAAAGGCGGCCCAGTTTGCACTGGCGCCGCCCGTTACGCGATAACCGCAAGCCTGTCGATTAAGACTGCTGGTCTTCCTGCGCTTTATACTTTTCTGCCGTTTCTTTGATCAGCTGCTGCAGTTCGCCGCGCTGATACATCTCGATGATGATATCGCAACCGCCGACCAGCTCACCGTCTACCCACAGCTGCGGGAACGTTGGCCAGTTGGCGTATTTTGGCAGCTCGGCGCGAATGTCCGGGTTTTGCAGAATGTCCACGTAGGCGAAACGTTCGCCGCAGGCGGACAGCGCTTGCACAGCCTGTGCGGAGAAGCCGCAGCTCGGCAGCTTTGGCGAACCTTTCATGTACAGCAGAATCGGGTTTTCAGCGATCTGGTGCTGAATTTTTTCAAGTGTCGTCGTCATTTATTGCTTCCTCAAGCCACATTTCATGGCTACAACATGCATCACGCGGGCTATTGTAGCGGCTGGAACAGTCGCAAGAAAACGCCATCTTTTGAAAGGATATTCGCCCGCTACCGATCGCGTTTCACCGGCCACGTCATTCCGGTCAAAACATACGTTGAGAATAACATTTTTAATCCGACCATTTCACTAATATATTGCTTGGCGATGACGACGGGGATTAATTATATCCAAAGCCACCCGGCGGTGCTTTTTTATACACCAACAGACTGATTTTGAACCAAAAAAAATGTCATTAACGTTTTCTCACAATATGGATTATTATTTATGAGTTCTTCGCTGTTTTATATGGCGAAATTCGGGAATACTGTAACTCTTTCGATATCCGCTTCGGGGCCAAGGTTGGTGACGTCGACATGCGTTTAATTCTTACGCTCTTTGCGCTGCTGTTTACGCAGCTCTTCTTCAATTTGGCGCACGCTGCGCCACAGGCGCGTGTTGCCGCCGAGCAGCGTAAAAGCCATGCTAATGAAGCGCGGCCCGATGACCGCAGAAAAAAGAAAGCGGACAAAGCCGCTAAAAAAGCCAAAGTGACGGCCCCTGCGAAAAAAACCAAGACCGCCAAGGCGAAAAGCGAGAAAAGCGCGAAAAAGATCGCCAGCGCCAAACCCAAGGCCAAAGCACAGAAAACCGCCAAGATTAAAGTCACCCCGCCGAAAAAGGGCTATAAAAAAGGCTATGGTCGCCACCGCGAAGCCGGTATGGCCACCGCCAAACTGGCGCGTGACGAAAAGCCGTTAAAACTCAGCCCGGCGCACAAAAAACGCTACCAGCATGCCAAGCAGACCGCGATGGCCAAGCTGATGGATCAGATGGGCAAGCCTTATCGCTGGGGCGGCAGTTCGCCGCGCACCGGTTTCGACTGCAGCGGCCTTATCTATTACGCCTATAAAGACGTGGTGAAAATCAAAATGCCGCGCACCGCCAACGAAATGTATCACCTGCGCGACGCGGCGCCGATCAAGAAAAGCGAACTGGAAAGCGGCGATCTGGTGTTCTTCCGCATCAACAACCGCGGCGTGGCGGACCATGTTGGCGTCTACCTGGGCAACGGCAAATTCATCCAGTCGCCGCGCACCGGCGAAGAGATCCGCATCAGCCAGCTCGACAATGACTATTGGCAGAACCACTACATCGGCGCACGCCGCGTAGTGACGCCGAAAACCATTCGTTAATGCCCTGCTCTGCGCGGTTGCGGCCTGGGTCGCAACCGCCTGTTCAAGCTCTCGCCCATCGCACCACCCCACGCGCATTTCTCGCTTTTCTTCCTGTTTTTTATGATGAAAATTGTTAAGATTGAAAGACCACAATAAAAAACGGCCCATATGACTCTCGCCCCGGCGGGAAGCGAATGGCGCTGTAAAGGAGGAAGCAATGTCGTTTGAATTACCTGCATTACCGTATGAGAAAAACGCGCTCGAGCCGCACATCTCCGCCGAGACCCTGGAATACCACTACGGCAAACACCACAACACCTACGTGGTTAACCTGAACAACCTGGTGAAAGGCAGCGAATTCGAGGGCAAATCGCTCGAAGAGATCATCAAGACCTCTGACGGCGGCGTCTTCAACAACGCCGCGCAGGTGTGGAACCACACCTTCTACTGGCACTGCCTGTCGCCACAGGGCGGCGGTGAACCGCAGGGCGAACTGGCGGTGGCGATCGTCAAATCCTTCGGCTCCTTCGCTGCGTTCAAAGAGCAGTTCACCGATGCCGCAGTGAAAAACTTCGGTGCCGGCTGGACCTGGCTGGTGAAAAAACCGGACGGCGCGCTGGCGATCGTCAACACCTCCAACGCGGCCACCCCGCTGACCGGTGAAGACAAACCGCTGCTGACCGTTGACGTGTGGGAACACGCGTATTACATCGATTACCGCAATGCGCGTCCAAAATACCTGGAAAACTTCTGGGCGTTGGTCAACTGGACCTTCGCCGCGGAAAACCTAGCGTAAGCGCAGGTTCTGAGGTGATGAGGCGCAGCCAGGCTGCGCCTTTTTTATAACCGGGGGTAAATCAGTTCAACGCGGCAACGAAGCTGAAAGCGATAATGACCGCCAACGCGCAGACGGTGGTGAACAGCGACATCTTCAATTCGGTATCCATGACAACTCCTTTAAAATGGGCTTTCCTAAGGATAAAAGGCGCACAATTAGTACGTCAAATCATTTTCCCACAGTTCGCCGATAAAATCTTGTTATCATTTCCCGGTTTATAATCTCGATTACCTCTTCCACTTTTGTTCAATATGCGACAAAATTCGCAGTTCACAACTGCGTACCGGCATCCATGCCCCTCCTGATTAAGCGCTGAAGACTTCAACACACTAAAAACTCAGTTTTCGCTTCTCTGGAGAAGGATCTACGTAGGCAAACGATTAACATCACACTTACATGCTGTAAACATGTGAGTTCAGGAGTCATTCCTTACATGGCAACGATTAAAGATGTGGCCAAACGCGCGGGCGTTTCCACCACCACCGTTTCGCACGTCATCAATAAGACTCGTTTCGTCGCCGAAGAGACCAAAGCGGCCGTGTGGGCCGCCATCAAAGAACTGCACTACTCGCCGAGCGCCGTGGCGCGCAGCCTGAAAGTCAATCACACCAAGTCGATCGGCCTGCTGGCCACCTCGAGCGAAGCGCCCTACTTTGCCGAAGTGATCGAGGCGGTGGAAAACAGCTGCTACAGCAAGGGCTACACCCTGATCCTGTGCAACTCACACAATAATATGGATAAGCAGCGCGCCTATCTGGCGATGCTGGCGCAAAAACGCGTCGACGGCCTGCTGGTCATGTGCTCCGAGTACCCCGATCAGCTGCTGGGCATGCTGGAAGACTACCGTAATATCCCGATGGTGGTGATGGACTGGGGCGCTGCGCGCGGCGACTTCACCGATACCATCATCGATAACGCGTTCGAAGGCGGCTATCTGGCCGGCCGTTACCTGATCGAGCGCGGCCACCGCGATATCGGCGCCATTCCGGGCCAGCTGTCGCGCAACACCGGCGGCGGCCGTCATCAGGGCTTTATGAAGGCGCTGCAGGAAGCGCATATCGACATCCGCGAAGAGTGGATCGTCCAGGGTGACTTTGAGCCGGAGTCCGGCTACAAGGCGATGCACCAAATCCTGTCGCAAAAACAGCGGCCGACCGCGGTATTCTGCGGCGGCGACATCATGGCGATGGGCGCCATCTGCGCGGCCGACGAGCTGGGGCTGCGGGTGCCACAGGATATTTCTGTGATCGGCTATGACAACGTGCGCAACGCCCGCTACTTCACCCCGGCGCTGACTACCATTCACCAGCCGAAAGAGCGTCTGGGCGAAATGGCCTTCACCATGCTGCTGGATCGCATTATCAGCAAACGCGAAGAGTCGCAGGTGATCGAAGTGCATCCGAAGCTGATCGAACGCCGCTCGGTCGCCGACGGCCCGTTCATCGACTACCGCCGCTAATCCCCCGCGCCGGAAGCCTGCGCGGCTTCCGGTTCCACCTCGCTCAGCCACTCCTGATTCAGCGTTTCCCCATCGCCCAGATACGCCAGCAGCCAGCTCATCGCCGGTGACGGTTTATCCTGCTGCCAGGTCAGGCAGCAAGGGCTGGCAGGAAACGGCTGCTGCAGCTGCAACGCCTTCAACTCACCGCGCTGCACCCGCGGCAGCGCCCGATGCGCCGGCATCATGCCGACGCACAGCCCGGCGCACAAACAGTCGAGCGCCGAAGTCCAGTCCGGCACCACCAGCCGCCGCTGGTTATCCAGCGTCCAGGTGACGCGCTTGGGCAGATTGCGCGAGGTGTCCTCCAGGCAAAGCGAAGGATACGGCCGCAGCTGATCGTCATTCAGCGGCCCCGTCAACTGCGCCAGCGGATGTTGCGGGCTGACCACGCACAGCCAGTTCATATAGCCCATGTCGCGGAAGGCGAAGCCGCCGCCGACCGGCACCGCACGGGTGGCACCGATCGCCATATCCGCCCTGCCGTCCACCAAGGCATCCCACACGCCGTTGAACACCTCGGGTTGCAGCATCAATTCGACGTCGGGGAAATGACGGTAGAAATCCAGCACCAGTTGGCGGCTGCGCTGCGGTTTGACGATGATGTCGACCGCGATATTCAGCTGGCCGCGCCACCCGTTAGCCACCTGCTGACAGTGGCGGCGAGTGTCGAGCATTTTTTTGATAACAACTCGCGCATCCTTGATAAACAACGCGCCGGCCGGCGTCAACTCCACGTCGCGGTGACGCCGCTCAAACAGCGGCACCGCCAGCCATTGCTCCAGCTGCCGTACGGTATAGCTCACCGCCGACGGCACCCGGTGCAGCTCCTGCGCCGCCGCGCTGAAACTGCCGGTACGCGCCACTGCGTCGACCACTTCAAGAGAATATTCAGACCACATCGCTTTGCCTTCAATTTTTTTAACAGCACTTTGCAAATATTACCGTTTCACAAGCAGAGATCCAGCCGGATACACTGGCCGGCGCTAAAAACCTGCGACACTAAAATATTAACGAGAAATACCATGCGAAATTCCTTTGGCTTTATGTTCTACCTCGCCGGCCTGAGCATGCTGGGTTATCTGGCGACCGATATGTACCTCCCCGCCTTCGGCGCCATGCGGGAGGAACTGCAAATTTCCGCCGGCGCGGTGAGCGCCAGCCTGAGCATCTTCCTGGCCGGCTTCGCCTTCGCGCAGCTGCTGTGGGGGCCGCTCTCCGACCGCCTGGGCCGCAAACCGGTATTATTGATCGGCCTGACGCTGTTCGCCCTCGGCTGCCTGGGCATGCTGTGGGTAGAGAACGCCGTGCAGCTCTGGATCCTGCGCTTTATTCAGGCCGTCGGCGTCTGTTCCGCCGCCGCCATCTGGCAAGCGCTGGTGGTCGACCGCTATCGCGAAGGCCAGGCCAACCGCGTATTCGCCACCATCATGCCGCTGGTCGCGCTGTCGCCGGCGCTGGCGCCGCTGCTGGGCGCCTGGCTGTTGAACCACGCCAGCTGGCGCGCGATCTTCGCCGTGCTGCTGGCCATCACCGTACTGCTGCTGCTACCGACGCTGATGCTCAAAGAGCGCGCCAAAACGCAGCCCACCGCCGAGGCGCCAAAAAACGGCGTCAGCTTCTGGCGACTGTTGAAATCCCCGGTGTTCAGCGGCAACGTCGCCATGTATGCCGCCTGCTCGGCAGGCTTCTTCGCCTGGCTGACCGGCTCGCCGTTCATCCTCGGTGATATGGGCTATGGCCCGAGCGACATCGGTCTGAGCTATGTGCCGCAGACGCTGGCTTTCCTGCTGGGGGGCTATGGCTGCCGTGCCGCGCTCAAGCGCATCAATGGCAAAACCCTGCTGCCGTGGCTGCTGGTAGCTTATGGTGTCAGCATGGTGGCGCTGTATCTGGTGGCGACCCTGACCGCACCGACGCTCACCACGCTGCTGATCCCGTTCTGCGTGATGGCGCTGGTCAACGGCGCCGGCTACCCGATAATGGTGGCGAATGCGCTGATGCCGTTCCCGGAAAGCAGTGGCAAGGCCGCCGCGCTGCAAAATACGCTGCAGCTGGGGCTGTGCTTTGTGGCGAGCATGCTGGTGTCGGCGTTCATTGCCCAGCCGCTGTTGGCGACGGTGACGGTAATGGTATCGACGGTGATCCTGGCCGCGCTGGGGTATTTCCTGCAGCGGGGAAAAGCGGCTGACGCGCAGCAAAAAGCGCAGCGGGAACATGCTAACTCAGCGTCATAATTACCAAGTTTAATAATCACTTAAAGAATATGTGTGCCGAGTGCGATTTACAGTTGAGTCAACGCCTCGGCACGCCTATACTCAAAAACAACCTTGTAAAGTAACACCTTATAATCTCTATATCTCAATTAGCACTTGTGTACGCGCTTTGCGTCACACTCTTTTTTTAAGGATGCGTTTATCCCGCGCCGTTCGCGCCGGGTCGTTTCTTTAAATTTCCTCTGTTCATAGTCGGATATCAGACGCCGCGGGCCTATTTTCCGCCGGTAAACGTATGCACCCGCAGAAATTGTCTAAGCTGTTTCCTAACGGGTCATCAGTCAGAAGAAGGTGATGGAGAAGCTATGAGTTCATCGTGTATAGAAGATCTGAGCATCCAGGACAATCAGTGGTACCGTATCGCGCACGAAATGCTCGGTCTGGCCGGCATTGAAATCAACGGATCGCGCCCTTTCGATATTCAGGTTAAAAACCCCGATTTCTTTAAACGCGTCCTGCAGCAAGGGTCGCTGGGCCTGGGCGAAAGCTACATGGACGGTTGGTGGGAGTGCGAACGGCTGGATATGTTCTTCCAGCGCGTGGTCAGCGCCGGGCTGGAGAAGAAACTCCCCCACCACCTGAAAGATACCCTGCGTATCGCCGCCGCGCGCCTGACCAACCTGCAATCGAAAAAGCGCGCCTGGATCGTCGGCAAAGAACATTACGATCTCGGCAACGATCTGTTTACCCTGATGCTCGATCCTTACATGCAATATTCCTGCGGCTACTGGAAAGACGCCACCACGCTGGAGGAAGCGCAGGAAGCGAAGCTGCGGATGATCTGCGAAAAACTGCAGCTGCAGCCAGGTATGCGCCTGCTGGACATCGGCTGCGGCTGGGGCGGTCTTTCCGCCTATGCGGCGAAGCATTACGGCGTGTCAGTGGTCGGCGTAACCATTTCTGCCGAACAGCAGAAGCTGGCTCAGGCGCGCTGCGCCGGGCTGGATGTGCAGATCCTGCTGCAGGATTACCGCGATCTGCATCAGCAGTTCGATCGCATCGTCTCGGTCGGCATGTTCGAGCACGTCGGGCCGAAAAACTACCGCACCTATTTCAACGTGGTAGAGCGCAATCTGGCGCCGCACGGCCTGTTCCTGCTGCACACTATCGGCTCCAACAAAACCGACATGAACGTCGATCCGTGGATCAACAAGTACATTTTCCCGAACGGCTGTCTGCCTTCAGTGAGCCATATCGCCGAAGCCAGCGAAGGCCATTTCGTGATGGAAGACTGGCACAACATCGGTGCCGACTACGATCGCACACTGATGGCCTGGTTCGAACGCTTCAAGCAGGCGTGGCCGCAGCTTGCCCCGCGCTATTCCGAACGCTTCGAGCGGATGTTCAGCTACTACCTGAATGCCTGCGCCGGCGCGTTCCGGGCGCGCGATCTGCAGCTGTGGCAGGTGGTGTTCAGCCCGAAAGGCGTTGAAGGCGGCATCCGCGTCGCCCGTTGAATGCTTTCCCGATAAAAAAGCCCCGGCAACATCATCGTCGGGGCTTTTTTTTGCTCTTTCGGACCCTGCGGGTTAACCGCAATAAACGCGAATGATTTTATCGTTGCTATCGCCAAGGAAGTTCAGACGGCGCAGGTTGAAATCCATGGTGACGGCAGAGTTGTACGGAATGGCGCGCACCTTGGCGTCGATCCGCACGCCTTCCAGCGAGGTCATCGGCTTACCGACGAAGTTTTGATACTGCGAAGCACCGCAGGTATCGTCCGCATCGGCCATTTGCGCGCCGGCGCCCTGCTCAGGTGAGCTGCTGCAGGCGCTCAGCGCCAGCAACGCGGTTAACAACAACGTTTTCCCATAAAACTTCACGCGTTTCTCCTCTCTGCTTATGATTCGATACCGGCGGCAACGCCAGAATCGCTGTCAGTCTTTATGCGCCGGCGCCATCGCCGCCGCCAGCGTCGCTTCCCGGTTGGCCAGCACGCGCTCGACGGTGTCCACCACCGCCTGCGTTTGCGGATCGATTTCGATGTTCACCTTATCACCCAGACGTTTCTGACCCAGCGTGGTGCGATCCAGCGTTTCCGGGATCAGGTGCACGCAGAAACGGTTATTCACCACTTCGCCGATGGTCAGGCTAATGCCGTCAATGCCGATGAAACCTTTGTGCAGCACATATTTCATCAATTCCGCATTCGGCATGCGCAGCCAGACCTGGCGATTATTTTCCGAGGTATAAATCTTGGCCACTTCCGCCGTGCAGATAATATGGCCGGACATCAAATGGCCGCCAATTTCGTCATTGAACTTTGCCGCGCGCTCGATATTGACGATGTCGCCGAGCGCCAGGTCGCCGAGGTTGGTCAGGCGCAACGTTTCCTTGATCAAATCGAAGCTGACACGGTTGCCTTCCACCGCGGTCACGGTCAGGCAGCAGCCGTTATGGGCCACCGACGCGCCCAGCTCCAGCCCCGGCAACAGCTCGGCAGGCATCTCGATCACGTGGGTGCGGAAATTGGGTTTCTCATCAATGGCGACCAGCGGCGCGGTGCCTTGTACGATACCGGTGAACATATGTGCCTCTTCTTGCTAAATAGGTTAAAACGCTCCCGGCAGTTTGCCCCAGTTGGCGCTGAAAACCAAATCCGCGTAGGCAAAAAACGCGGGCCTGCGCATTTAATAACTATTTATCTGCGGCGTTTGCTTAACGACGCCGAGCAGGTACAATCTTTTTGACAAAATTCCGCTATTTTAATTGTTGTCCTCTCGCGACAGCCCTCCCTCCCACATATATAAATAGAAAAGGTGTATGCGTGCAGAAGTACTTAATTGAAGCGCGTAGTTTATTGGCTCTCGCTATCCCGGTCATCATCGCGCAAATATCGCAAACCGCCATGGGCGTGGTGGATACCATCATGGCCGGCGCATATAGTGCCACCGACATGGCAGCGGTTGCGGTCGGCACCTCCATCTGGCTGCCGGCCATCCTGTTCGGCCACGGCCTGCTGCTGGCGCTGACCCCGGTTATCGCTCAGCTTAACGGCGCCGGGCGACGCGATCGCATCGGTCATCAGGTGCGTCAGGGTTTTTGGCTGGCTTCCGGCGTGTCCGTGCTGCTGATCGTGGTGTTGTATAACTGCAAGTTCGTCATCGATATGATGCACAACATCGATCCGCAGCTGGCAGATAAAGCCGTCGGCTATCTGCACGCCATCATGTGGGGCGCGCCGGGTTACCTGTTCTTCCAGGTGATGCGCAACCAGTGCGAGGGGCTGTCCAAAACCAAGCCCGGCATGGTGATCGGCTTCCTCGGCCTGCTGGTGAATATTCCGATCAACTACATCTTCATCTACGGCAAGTTCGGCATGCCGGAGCTGGGCGGCGTCGGCTGCGGCGTCGCCACCGGCAGCGTCTACTGGATCATGTTCCTGATGATGCGCTGGTACGTGAAGCGTGCGCCCTCGCAGCGCGACATCAAACGCCAGGCAGGCGATCTCGGCGGCCCGGACTGGGCGGCGCTGAAGCGCCTGATCGGCATCGGCATGCCGGTGGCGCTGGCGCTGTTCTTCGAAGTCACCCTGTTCGCCGTGGTGGCGCTGCTGGTTTCGCCGCTCGGGATCGTTGCGGTCGCCGGCCACCAGATCGCGCTTAACTTCAGCGCGCTGATGTTCGTGCTGCCGCTGTCGCTGGGCGTCGGCGCCACCATCCGCGTCGGTTACCGTCTGGGGGAAGGTTCGGTCGAAGGCGCGCGCGTCGCCGCCTACTCCGCCATCGGCGTCGGCGTCACCATGGCCGTCTGCACCGCGCTGTTTACCGCCACCTTGCGCGAACCGATCGCCCTGCTGTACAACGACAGCCCGGCAGTGGTGGCGATGGCCTCGCAGCTGATGCTGTTGGCGGCGCTGTACCAGATTTCGGATTCGGTCCAGGTGATCGGCAGCGGCGTGCTGCGTGGTTATAAAGATACCCGCGCGATCTTCTTCATCACCTTTATCGCTTATTGGGTGTTGGGCCTGCCGAGCGGCTATCTGCTGGCGTTAACCGACGTGGTGGTGCCGGCGATGGGGCCGAGCGGTTTCTGGATCGGTTTTATCATCGGCCTGACCTTCGCCGCCATCATGATGGCGCTGCGCATGCGTTGGCTGCAGAAACAGCCGACCGCCGTCATCCTGCAGCGATCCACGCGCTGAGCCCACGCCCGGCCGGTTTCCTCCCCGGCCGGGCCGCGGTTTGCGGAAAAAAACGCCGGACTGCGCACAACCTCAGCAATCGCGTGAAATACCGAATAAAATTGCGCTTTTCCCCTTGCCAGCACGCGGGTAGCTCGTTAATATTCGTCCCCGCTGTCAGCCATGACAGACAGGAAAAGATGCGTCCGTAGCTCAGTTGGTTAGAGCACCACCTTGACATGGTGGGGGTCGGTGGTTCGAGTCCACTCGGACGCACCAAACTCCTGAAGCAGTACAGTGCGTCCGTAGCTCAGTTGGTTAGAGCACCACCTTGACATGGTGGGGGTCGGTGGTTCGAGTCCACTCGGACGCACCAAATTTCAGAAGCAGCCCAGTGCGTCCGTAGCTCAGTTGGTTAGAGCACCACCTTGACATGGTGGGGGTCGGTGGTTCGAGTCCACTCGGACGCACCATATTGCTGATTCATCTCACCTTGTCGCTTTATACTTCCCGTTGTATCGTCTCTGCCGACCGCCCAATTATGATGCCGTTCGCGCCGTGCTACCGCCACCAACCATCAGGAACGCCACATGACCAGCTTTACCGCCAAAACCGCCTTTTTACCGCTCGGCAATGGCCCTGCCCGCCGTGAAGGCGTGATGAGCGACGGTTCACCGGCGGCGGAAGTGCGTTTCGAGACCGGCGACTTCGGCCAACTGCAAAAACTCCCACACGCATTGCAAACCCGGGTGATCTCCGGTGAATTCGAGTTTACCCTCGGCGGCGACACCCGGGTGGTACGGGCCGGCGAGAGCCTGATATTGCCGGCCAACGTCGCCAGCGGTTGCTTCTGCCTGAGCGCCGGCGTGCTGCTGGAAATCCCCCAAACACGCTAACCCATAGGTACAAAAAGGTTATTTGCGCAACAAGCAACCCACAACGCGTTGCATTTGCGCCACATTTAGCCCCGTTTTGCTATATCCGCCGCACCGCCGCGGTTTTTTATTTTGTTTCCCGCCGCTTAGCCTTTATAATGCGCAACGTCTATCAGTTGAATGGTTTCAGCCCTTGATCTGCGAAAACGCAATAACAACACGATGTGATCTTACCCCGTTGCGCAGCATCCCCGCGCCCCCGCGCGGGCTGAATTTTTCCGCCCCGCTTCAACTGTCGTCACCTATCCTTAATTATGTTTTTCACCGCCAGGCACGACCCAAATTCCCAACCGGCGTAAGCCGCGCCGGTCAAATTCGTTTTTTTATCCATCACAACTTATAGAAAACTCCGCCATGAAAAAGACCAAAATTGTTTGTACCATCGGTCCAAAAACCGAATCGGAAGAAATGCTGACCAACCTGCTCAATGCAGGCATGAACGTGATGCGTCTCAACTTCTCTCACGGCGACTATGAAGAGCACGGCAACCGCATCAAGAACATGCGCGCCGTGATGGCGAAAACCGGTATCAACGCCGGCATCCTGCTGGATACCAAAGGCCCGGAAATTCGCACCATGAAACTGGAAGGCGGTAAAGACGCCTCGCTGGTCGCCGGCCAAACCTTCACTTTCACCACCGACCAGAGCGTGATCGGCAACAGCGATCGCGTAGCGGTCACCTACGCCGGCTTCGCCGCCGACCTGAAGATCGGCAACACCGTGCTGGTTGACGACGGCCTGATCGGCATGGAAGTCACCAATGTGACCGAAAACGAAGTCATTTGTAAGGTGCTGAACAACGGCGACCTGGGCGAGAACAAGGGCGTCAACCTGCCGGGCGTTTCCATCCAGTTGCCTGCGCTGGCCGAAAAAGACAAACGCGACCTGATCTTCGGTTGCGAACAAGGCGTCGACTTCGTGGCGGCGTCCTTCATCCGTAAACGCTCTGACGTGCTGGAGATCCGCGAACACCTGAAAGCCCACGGCGGCGAGCAGATCCAGATCATCTCCAAGATCGAAAACCAGGAAGGCCTGAACAACTTCGACGAGATCCTCGAAGCGTCCGACGGCATCATGGTTGCCCGTGGCGACTTGGGCGTCGAGATCCCGGTCGAAGAAGTGATCTTTGCCCAGAAGATGATGATTGAGAAATGCAACCGCGCGCGTAAAGTGGTGATCACCGCCACCCAGATGCTCGACTCCATGATCAAGAACCCGCGCCCTACCCGCGCGGAAGCCGGCGACGTCGCCAACGCCATCCTGGACGGCACCGATGCCGTCATGCTGTCCGGCGAAAGCGCCAAGGGCAAATACCCGCTGGAAGCCGTCAACATCATGGCGACCATCTGCGAGCGTACCGATCGCGTGATGCCAAGCCGCATCGACGCTCTGAACGATCGTCGCAAGCTGCGCATCACCGAAGCAGTATGCCGCGGCGCGGTTGAAACCGCCGAGAAACTGGACGCGCCGCTGATCGTGGTCGCCACCAGCGGCGGCAAGTCGGCGAAATCCGTGCGTAAATACTTCCCGAACGCGGTGATCCTGGCGCTGACCACCAATGAGACTACCGCGCATCAGCTGGTGCTGAGCAAGGGCGTCATCCCACAGATGGTCAAGGAAATCGCCTCTACCGACGACTTCTACCGCATCGGTAAAGAAGCCGCGCTGGCCAGCGGCCTGGCGCAGAAAGGCGACGTCGTGGTGATGGTTTCCGGCGCGCTGGTGCCGAGCGGCACCACCAACACGGCCTCGGTACACGTGCTGTAATATAAAACGTGACATAATTGCCTTGATCAAAACGCCGCTTTGCGGCGTTTTTTTTATCGGCAGTAAACTATTTTTCTCAAAACGCAACCGCGATCCGCTCATTATTTAGCTAATAAAGAATCGGAGTAGTCCCATGGAAGCCGGCTGTTTTCCCTCGTTTTTTTAACTAATTTGTAAAACCAGATGCAAGTTTGAGCGAACGATCAAAATAAAGCACCTCAACACTAAAAAATTATTCTCTTTCGAAAAAAGTTTGTGTAATACTTGTAACGCTACATGGAGATTAACTCAATCTAGAGGGTGTTATAATGAATCGTACTAAACTGGTACTGGGCGCGGTAATCCTGGGTTCCACTCTGCTGGCTGGCTGCTCTAGCAACGCTAAAATCGATCAACTGTCTTCTGACGTTCAGACTCTGAACGCTAAAGTTGATCAGCTGAGCAACGACGTGAACGCAATGCGTTCTGACGTTCAAGCTGCTAAAGACGACGCAGCACGCGCTAACCAGCGTCTGGACAACCAAGCTCACGCTTACAAAAAGTAAGATAGCTTTGGTTATTGAAAACGGCGCACAGTGTGCGCCGTTTTTTTTGCCTGCTCATCAGCCCTGGGGCTCTCCTTCGGCAGATAAAAAAAGAGGCTCAGCACGCTGAACCCCTCTTCGACCGCTCAATCCTGCAAACTCAGTTCACGGAACTGATTGGCGCTGCCTTGAATGGGCTCTTATTCGTCGCAGGCGCCGCTACAGGCGTCAAACTCACCGCCGACGGGCTCTCCCCTACATTGACCAGTACCGGCATGCCAGAACGGCGTACAACCGCGCTATCGAACACGGCGCGATCGGTCTGACCATCCGCAGCAAAGGCTTTCTCCGCTTTAGACAACGCGATCGGCATGGTCTGCGGATCGTCGCTTTCCACCCGCGACAGTGGCTGGTGTACTTCCACATAGCGTTTGCCGTCCGGCTCAACCGAAATCTTCACCGGATCGTTGATCACCTGCACCCGCGTACCGCGCGGCACCATATTGAACAGCGCTTCAATGTCCGTCGGACGCAGACGAATACAGCCGGAGCTGACGCGCATGCCGATACCGAAGTTGGCGTTGGTGCCGTGGATCAGGTATTCACCGCGCCCCATCGCCAGACGCAGGGCGAACAACCCCATAGGGTTCTCAGGGCCGGCCGGCACTACCGCAGGCAGCGTCACGCCCTGGGACTGATAGCGTTTGCGGATGTTGGCGGTAGGCGTCCAGGTCGGGTTGGGGATCTTCTGGCTGACAGAGGTCACCTCCAGCGGCGTGTGCATCCCGGTCTGGCCGATACCGATCGGATAGACGATCACTTTATTCTCGCCTTTCGGGTAGTAGTAAAGGCGCAGCTCGGCCAGGTTGACGACGATCCCTTCACGCTTGGTGTCGGGCAGCAGCATTTGGGTCGGAATGGTCAGCACCGTACCCGGCTTGGGCAGGAACGGGTCGGTGCCGGGGTTGGCTTCCAACATGCCCAGCAGGCCAATCTTGTAGTCGGCGGCGATCGCCTCCAGCGGACGGCCGTCGTTTGGCACGGTATAAGTGGTGTTTTCACCGATCAGACGGCTGTCCGGCGGCGGCAGCGGGTATTCGGTCGCACTGGCGGCCTGCGTGCCGGCCAATACAGTGGCGAAGACCATGCCCATTAAACTCAACGCACGTTTCATTATCATCCCTATATTTTTTATGACGGTTCGCCCCCAAGGCTAACGAGCGCCTGGCGGTGGGTAAATCAGACAATACCTGATTAATACTAGCAATGCTGGTATCAAAGGCAATAAGTCCTCTAAAAATCAACACGTTATAACGTAATCGTTGCCGCTGATTGTCAACGAAACGTCAACAGGTAAGCTGCTGAAATATCACTGAATAGAGGGCGTTGTCCGGGGGAAAACTGCGGATTGTAAAGACTCATTGACAAAGCGGAGGTATCAATGAGCCTTGAGGATGCGGGCGTTATGGGTCAGGCCAGCTGCGCCGCTTTGCTGCGAATGGCGCGGATCATCGCCTCCAACCCCTGTGAGCGTGAAGGCGTCAGGTGCTGGCTGAGCGCCAGCTCGGCGAAAAACGGCCGCACGTCGAGCTCGACAATCTGCTGCGGCGTCAATTGGCGATACAGAATAAACACCACCGCCAGCAGCCCTTTGACGATCGCCGCGTCGCTGTCGCCGTGAAACTCGACCTGCCCCTGCTCATCGCGGCGCATCACGATCCACACCTGGCTCTGACAGCCGGAGATCAGGTTGCCGGCCTGCCGCTCGGCCTCTTCCAGCGGCGGCAATTTGGCGCCGAGTTCAATCACGTACAGGTATTTCTCCTCCCAGTTCAAACAGCGGGAGAAATTACGCACCAATTTATCTTTGTCCGGCAAATTCGCCATGGGGATCCTTTTGTACCGCCGGGGACGCGCCCCGGCCTAGCCTAATAGCTGATGAATGCGTTGCAGCCCGGCCACCAGCCGGTCCACCTCTTCGCGGGTATTATATAACGCCAGCGAAGCGCGGCACATGCTCGGCACCTGATAAAACGCCATCAGCGGCATGGCGCAGTGATGGCCGGTGCGAATGGCGATGCCGTACTGATCGAGGAAGCTGCCGACGTCATAGGCATGGTGTTCACCTAGATTGAAGGCGATCACCCCGGCGCGATGGGCCGGGCCATAGACTTTCAGCGTCGGCACCTGGCTGAGCGCCTTCAGCGCGTAGTGCATCAGCGACTGTTCATAATCGTGGATCGCATTCAGGCCCAGGGCTTCGACGTAATCGAACGCCGCCCCCAGCCCCATGATGCCGGCGGTGTTCGGCGAACCGGCCTCAAAGCGCCACGGCGGATCGGCAAAGGTGGTGCCCGCCGTCAGGCTGACCTGGCGGATCATCGAGCCGCCCCCTTCCCACGGCGGCATCTGCTGCAGCAGCGCCTGACGGCCATACAGCATGCCGATGCCGGAAGGGCCGTACAGCTTGTGGCCGGAAAACACGTAAAAATCGCAGTCCAGCGCCTGGACATCGACGCGCTGGTGCATCACCGCCTGCGCGCCGTCCACCAGCACCGTCAAATCCGGCGCCAGGGCTCTGGCGCGGGCGATGATGTCACGCACCGGGTTGACGGTGCCCAGCACGTTGGAGACCTCGGTCAGCGCCAGCAGTTTACAGGACGAGTCGACCAGCTCCGGCAGCAGCGCCAGATCCAGCGTACCGTCCGGCTGCAGCGGCCACACCCGCAGCTGCAGCCCGCGCTCCTGCGCCAGCATCTGCCACGGCACGATGTTGGCGTGGTGCTCCATCTCGGTGATGAGAATCGCATCGCCCGGCTGCAGCAGGTGGCGGCCAAAGCTGTTGGCCACCAGATTGATGCCTTCGGTGGTGCCCTTGACGAACACCATCTCTTCCGCCGAGGCGGCGTTGATAAAGCGCGCCGCCTGTTCCCGCACCGCTTCCATCTGCTGAGTCGCTTCGGCGCTCAGGGTGTGAATGCCGCGATGCACCGCCGCATAACCGTGGCGGTAGAACGCCAGCTCGCGGTCGATCACCGCCTGCGGTTTCTGCGCGCTGGCGGCGCTGTCGAGATAGGCCAGCGGTTGGCCGTTCACCTCACGCGCCAGCAGCGGGAAATCGCCGCGCACGCGTTCAATCGGATAACTCATGCAGCCTCCCCCGGCAGGCGCTGGGCGATGCGCGCCAGCACCCGTTCCCGGATGGTGTCATTGGCGATGCCTTCGGTCAGCTCGGCGGCGAAGGCAAAGATGATCATCTGCTGCGCCGCGTGTTTGTCGATGCCGCGCGACTGCAGATAGAACAGCTGCTCTTCATCGATGCGCCCCACGGTGGCGCCGTGGCTGCATTTGACGTCGTCGGCGTAGATCTCCAGCTGCGGCTTGGTATCCACTTCCGCCACCTTACCCAACAGCAGGTTGTGGTTGGTCATCTGGCCGTCGGTTTTGATCGCGTGCTTGGCCACTTTGATCATGCCGTTGAACACCGCCTTGCCGCGATCGCTGACCACGGTTTTATGCAGCTGGCGGCTTTCGCAATAGCCTTTGTTATGCTCCAGATAGGTGCGGGTATCACAGATCTCTTTGCCCACCGGCAGCACCAGGCTGTTGATCACCAGATTTGCGCCTTCGCCGTTCAGCTGTGCGCTGGTGTTGTGCCGCGTCAGGCCGGCGCCCAGCAGGAAGCTGTCGCTTTTCACCCGCGCGTCGCGGCCGATAACCAGATCGTTGTGGGCAAAGTGGTAGCTTGGCTGGCTCTCAAACGCCAGCTTGCAGTGCAACAGCCCGGCGTTGTCCGCCACGTTGGCGGTCAGGCGCGCGCCGGTGAAGTGCGCGGCCTCGCCTAGGCTGACATAGTGTTCGATCACTTCCGCCTCGGCCCCGCGCCCGATCTCCAGATGATGGCGGTGATGCACGGTGTTCACTTCCCCGGTGGCACCGCGTCCGCTGCTAATATGCAGCAGGTACAGCGGGCGTGCCGGAGCTTTGCCGGCCGGCAAGCGAATCAGGCTGGTTTCCTGCGCCAGGCTTTCGGTCAGGTGCAGGAAAACCTCCGGCTGGATCGGCTCCGGCAGCGCCTGCGGCGTGCCGTAGGCGGTCAAATCGAACTGGTAGTCGCCCAGATCGCCATCGCTCAGCGCGGCGCTGTAGCGGCCGTCGATAAACACCAGCCGGCAGGCATCAATGCCAAGCGCCAGCGCCTCGAGCTGTTCTGCGCTCACCAATGCGGGCTGCGGCTCGAGGAACTGCTGCTCCAGCAAGCTCTCCAGCGGCGTGTATTTCCAGTTCTCATGCTTGCGCGTCGGCCAGCCGAGGCGCAACGCCTGCTGCCAGTGGGCCAGCGCATGCGGCGAACGCTCGCCGCCGCGGCCTTCGAACAGGCGATACAGCTGCTGCAGCGCGTTTGAATTACTGTTGGTCGGTAAGCCAGCCATAGCCCTGCTCCTCCAACTGTTTCACCAGCGAGAAATCGCCGGATTTGACGATGCGCCCCTGGGACAGCACGTGTACATAATCCGGTTTGATGTAGTCCAGAATGCGCTGATAGTGGGTCACGATGATAAAGGCGCGCTTGCCGTCCCGCAGCGAGTTGACGCCGTTGGCGACGATCTTGAGCGCGTCGATGTCCAGGCCCGAATCGGTTTCATCGAGAATGCACAGATCCGGCTCCAGCGCCGCCATCTGCAGAATGTCGTTGCGTTTTTTCTCGCCGCCGGAGAAGCCGACGTTGACCGAACGGGTCAGCAGATCGGCCGGCATATCCAGCAGCGCGATTTTCTCTTCGATGAAATCGGCGAAGTCAAAGCGATCCAGCGGCTCCTGCTCGCGGTATTTACGCACCGCGTTGACCGACGTCTGCAGGAAGAAGTGGTTGCTGACGCCGGGGATCTCCACCGGGTACTGGAAGGCCAGGAACACGCCTTCACCGGCGCGATCTTCCGGATCCAGCTCCAGCAGATCCTTGCCCTTGAAGGTAACTTCCCCTTCGGTCACTTCGTACTCTTCACGCCCGGCCAGCGTGGCGGACAGCGTGCTCTTGCCCGAGCCGTTCGGCCCCATGATGGCGTGCACTTCGCCCGGTTTGATCTCCAGATCCAATCCCTTGAGGATCTCGTTGCCTTCCACGCTGACTTTCAAATTCTTGATGCTTAACATGCTGTGTCCTCAGATAGCGCCGGCGGCGCTAAAAATGCGGCGATTAACCCACGCTGTGTTCCAGGCTGATGGCCAGAAGTTTCTGCGCCTCGACGGCGAACTCCAGCGGCAGCTCGGAGAAAACGTCCTTGCAGAAACCGTTGACGATCATCGAAATGGCGTCATCCTCGCTGATGCCGCGCTGCAGGCAGTAGAACAGCTGGTCATCGCCGATCTTCGAGGTGGTGGCTTCGTGCTCCAGCTGAGCGCTGTTGTTGCGCGCTTCAACGTAAGGGAACGTGTGGGCACCGCTGTCCGGCCCGATCAGCATCGAGTCGCACTGGGTAAAGTTACGGGCGTTTTCCGCCCCCGGCAGGATTTTCACCAGGCCGCGATAAGTGTTCTCGCTGTGGCCGGCGGAGATGCCTTTGGCGATGATGGTCGACTTGGTGTTTTTGCCGATGTGGATCATCTTGGTGCCGGTGTCCGCCTGTTGATGGCCGCTGGTCAGCGCCACCGAGAAGAATTCGCCGATCGAATTGTCGCCCTGCAGGATCACGCTTGGGTATTTCCAGGTGATGGCCGAGCCGGTTTCCGACTGGGTCCAGGACATTTTCGAGCCAGCGCCTTCGCACAGCGCGCGCTTGGTGACGAAGTTGAGGATGCCGCCCTTGCTCTCGCCGCCGGAGAACCAGTTCTGCACCGTCGAGTATTTCACTTCGGCGTCTTTATGCAGGATCACTTCCACCACCGCCGCGTGCAGCTGGTAGCTGTCGCGCACCGGGGCGGAGCAGCCTTCGATGTAGCTGACATAGCTGCCTTCGTCGGCGATCAGGATGGTGCGTTCGAACTGGCCGGTTTTCGCGGCGTTGATGCGGAAATAGGTCGACAGCTCCATCGGGCAGCGCACGCCTTTCGGCACATAGACGAAGGTGCCGTCGGAGGCCACCGCGGCGTTCAGCGCGGCGAAGAAATTATCGTTGGAGGGCACCACGCGCCCCAGGTACTGACGCACCAGATCCGGGTATTCCTGGATCGCTTCGCCGAACGAGCAGAAGATCACCCCGCTTTCCGCCAGTTTTTCACGGTAAGTGGTAGCGACCGAGACCGAGTCGAAGATGGCGTCCACCGCCACCTCGCTGCCCTCGCGCACCGGCACGCCGAGCTGATTGAACGCCAGCTCCACTTCGCTGGTCAGGTAATCTTTTTCCGTCGCCGCGCCCGGTTGCTGCTCGGCGCCGGGTTGCGAACCGCAGGCGTCGTCGCAGCTGCCGCAGGACGGCGCCGAATAGTAACTGTAGTCCTGGTAGTTCAGGCGATCATAATTGGCCTTCAGCCAGTGCGGCTCTTCCATCTGCAGCCAGGCGCGGTAGGCCTCAAGGCGGAATTCCAGCATCCACTCGGGTTCGTTGCGCTTGGCCGAGATGGCGCGCACCACCTCTTCGTTGATGCCTTTGGCCAACTCATCGGTTGCCAGCTGGGTGAAGAAACCTTCTTTGTAGCGACCTTCGCTGACCCAAGCCTGCACTTCATTAGGCATTTCTACATTGCTTCGTGTCATGTTGATTGCATCGCTCAAACGCCAAAGCTCTCGCCGCACCCGCAGGCATGCTGAGCTTTAGGGTTGTTGAATTTGAATATCTGATTCAGCCCTTCGCGGACGTAATCTACCGTGGTGCCATCGATGAACGGCATGGCTTTCAGCGGCACATAGAGTTTGGCGCCGTCGCGCTCAAACAGCAGATCGTCATCGGCGGGTTCGCGGGTCAGATCCAGCACATAGGCAAAGCCGGCGCAGCCGGATTGTTTCACCCCTAGCTGCAGCCCTTTCACCTGCGGATCCTGCTGCATCAGTTTCGTTATTTGTCGTACGGCGCTGTCGCTGAGCGAAATGCCTTGCCAGACATTTTCATCCAGAGAAAAAGTGCCGACATTTTCCGTTTGCATAGGGTCTACCTCACACTCGTGTTTGGCCACAGCCAATCTGGGTTGCTTATATGTTAGTGATAACGATTATCACTTCAACCGTTTGTTTTGCGGGGGTATCCGCCGCGAGCGCGGTTTTTCGCTGCGGCGCGCGGCAAGCCAACGGGACACCCGTGGCCGCTTGCGGCGTCAGGCGGCAAGGTGTGCATGCTATCCCTATGAATTCGTTATCTATCCTGCATCACCGTACCGCACTCCCCGGTGGCCCGTCAGCGTTACAGCGCTGCGGTGCGTTGCCGATCTAAACATTCATAGAAAATACCTATTTCTGCATTCTGTCTGTCGTAAATGTGCGTTTATCGGCATTTCGCGGCGCAACGCGCGCGCGCGCCCTCAGATTAAAGTTTAGTCGCTCAGGATTAAGTTGGGTCGTCGGCGGCCTTTTACACCCCGCGCGATGAAAAAACGCCACGCCGGGGATTGATCGGCAACGCGGCAGTTTATATGATAATGATTATCATTCAATTGTAATTTGAGCGCGAAGCCAATGACTCTTTCGATCAACGCATGGTTGCTGGGCAAGATTGATGACTACAAATTCAGCGTGCGCGACGCCACGGTGGACTTTTACATGGCCGAAGCGGCGCTGCGGCGCCCGGAATGCAATATCGACCACCTGAAGCGGTACAACAGCGTCAGCCTCACCATGGCCAATCTGTGCCTGGAAAACGGCGACGACGACAGCTATCTGCACGCGCTCAGCAAGCTGCATAACCGGCTGATCGTCGAAATCAACAACCCGCAGCGCTGCCAGCTGTTTCGGGTGCAAAGCTACCACTTCGCCCGCCACACGCTGACGCTGATCTGCCAAAAATATGCAATGGAAGGCACCTGGGAGAAGGCGAACGCGTTTCAGAAGGACTTCGTCAAACGCGTGCCGTTTCAGCTGTAAAGCGAAAGGCTCCGCAGGCCGATCGCCTGCGGAAACCGGCGGGAATCAGTCGATGACCGCCGTGGTCAGACGCGAGGTGCAGCACAACCGATCGCGCGCGTCGAAGATCTCGATTTGCCACACCTGATGGCGACGGCCGACGTGCAGTGCGCGACACACCCCGCGCACCTGGCCATCGAATACCGCGCGCAGGTGGTTGGCGTTGATCTCCAGCCCCACCACTTTCTGCTCGCCTTCGCTGCACAGGTAACCGGCCATCGATCCCATCGATTCCGCCAGCACCACCGACGCCCCGCCGTGCAACAGCCCGAACGGCTGCCGGGTGCGGCCGTCGACCGGCATGGTGGCCTCGAGGAAATCCTCTCCCAGTTGGGTAAACTCGATGCCCACATGGCTGACCATGCAGCCGTCGCCGGCGCGGTTCAGCTGCTCCAGCGATGTTTCACGTTTCCACAATTTCACTCAATCATCTCCAGAAGTGCCTGTAATGGGTGACGCACGCCATTGCCCTCGATGCGTTTCACCTGGCTGCGGCAGGAATAACCGGTCGCCAGGCAGCGCTGCCGCGGCAAACGCTGCAGCGTCGGATGCCATGATAGCTCATAAATGCCGAGCGAGTTTTGCAGGTTCTTGGCTTCATGCCCGTAAGTGCCCGCCATGCCGCAGCAGCCAACGCTGACGTTCTCCAGTTTGGCGCCGAAGCGGGCGAAGATCGCCGCCCACTGTTGGCCGCTCGCCGGCAGCGCGGTGGTTTCGGTGCAGTGACCGAACAGATACCACGGCTCGCCGGTCGCCGGCTGTTCGGCGCGATCCGCGATCCGCTGTTGCAACCATTCATGCACCAGCTGCACCTGAAAATCGCCGCGTTCGGCGCCGAGGATCTCGCGGTATTCGTCGCGGTAGCACAGCACCAGCGCCGGATCGACGCCCACCAGCGGCATATCGAGCTGCGCCACGCGGTTGAGAAAATCGGCGGTTTTGCGCGCGGTGCGGGCGAACCGCGTCAGGAAACCTTTCACATGCTGCGCCTTGCCGTTTGGCGAGAACGGCAGCAGCACCGGTTTATAGCCAAGCTTCTCCACCAGCCGGACAAAGTCCGCCACCACTTTGGCGTCGTAATAGCTGGTAAACGGATCCTGGACGATCAGCACGTGCTCTGCGCGCTGCTCGGCGCTAAGCCCTTCCAACTGCTCCAGCGTCAGCGTGGTCGCGCGGTGGCCGGACAGTTGCTGGCGCAGCGTCGGGCTGGACAGCAGCGGCAGATCGACCATGCCGATGGCGTTGCGGCTCATCTCCCGCAGCCACGGCTGGCGGAAGAAGAAGTTGAACACCTTCGGCGCGCGGGCCATCAACGGGGTATAGCTCTCTACGCCGGCGACCATGTAGTCGCTCACCGGGCGCAAATAGCGAGTGTGGTAGAGCTGCAGGAAGCGCGAACGGAATCCCGGCACGTCAATCTTGATCGGGCACTGGGTGGAGCAGGCCTTACAGGCCAGGCAGCCGGACATCGCCTCTTTCACTTCGTGCGAGAAGTCGTACTCGCCCTTGCCGGCATGCCAGCTGTTGCGGGTCTTTTCGATCAGGCCGCGCAAGCTGAGGCGCTGCTGCGGCAACTGTTTTTCCAGCGCCAAAGGATCGACGCCCTGCTCGGCCAACAGACGCAGCCACTCGCGCACCAGCGTCGCCCGCCCTTTCGGTGAATGAATGCGGTTGCCGCTGATTTTCATCGACGGGCACATCGGGCTGCGCACGTCGAAGTTGAAGCACAGGCCGTTGCCGTTACACTCCAGCGCGCCGCGGAACGAGGTGCGCACCTCGACCGGGATCTGGCGATCGAAGGTGCCGCGTTTGACTGCGTCCACCTGCATCATCGGCGCATCCACCGCCAGCGGCGAACAGATCTTGCCCGGATTCAGGCGGTTATCCGGATCGAACGCCGCCTTGATGCGGCACAGCTCCTCATACAGCGTTTCCCCGAAGAATTCAGGGCTGTATTGCGCGCGGAAACCCTTGCCGTGTTCACCCCACAGCAGGCCGCCGTATTTGGCGGTCAGCGCCACCACCTGATCGGAGATCTGCTTCATCAGCACCTCCTGCTGCGGGTCGCACATGTCGAGCGCCGGGCGCACGTGCAGCACCCCGGCGTCGACGTGGCCGAACATGCCGTAGCTCAGGTTGTGATCGTCGAGCAGTTGACGGAATTCAACGATATAGTCCGCCAGGTGTTGCGGCGGCACGCAGGTGTCCTCGGCGAACGGAATCGGCTTGGCGCGCCCTTTGGCGTTGCCCAGCAGCCCAACCGCCTTCTTGCGCATGTTGTAAATACGCTCGATGCCCACCAGATCGCCGCAGATTTGGTAACCGATCACGCCGCCCTGCCGCTGCGCGATCAATTCGTCCAGCCGTTGACACAGGGTTTCCATCTGGCCGTCGATCAGCACCCGATCGTCGCCGGCGAACTCGACGATGTTCAGCCCGAGCATCTCTTTATCCGGCACGTCGGCGATCAGTTCGTTCACCGAGTGCCAAACGATGTCTTCACGCGCCAGGTTCAGCACCTTGGAATCGATGGTTTCCACCGACAGCGCCTTGGCTTCGACCATAAAGGGCGCATTGCGCAGCGCCGAGTCGAAGGAGTCGTATTTCACGTTGACCAGGCGGCGCACTTTCGGCAGCGGCGTGATGTCCAGCCGCGCTTCGGTAATAAACGCCAGCGTGCCTTCGGCGCCGGTCAGGATGCGCGTCAAATCGAAGGTTTGCAGATCGTCGCTCAGCACGTGGCGCAGATCGTAACCGGTGAGGAAGCGGTTGAGCTTGGGGAATTTCTCCAGGATCAGCGCGCGCTGCTCGCGGCAGCGGTTCAGCACCGTGCGGTAGATGCGCCCTTCGACGGTCTCTTCCAGAGCAATCGTTTCCGCCAGCGCCGTCGGCATGGCGCGGGTATCGATCATCTCACCGCCCAGCAGCACCGCCCGCAGGCCCAACACGTGATCGGAGGTTTTGCCGTACACCAGCGAGCCCTGGCCGGAGGCGTCGGTGTTGATCATGCCGCCCAGCGTGGCACGGTTGCTGGTGGACAGTTCCGGCGAGAAGAAGTAGCCGAACGGCCGCAGGTATTGATTCAGCTGATCCTTGATCACCCCGGCTTCGACTTTTACCCAGCCTTGTTCGACGTTGATCTCCAGAATGCGGTTCATATGTCGCGACATATCGACCACGATACCGGTATTGA
This sequence comes from Serratia sp. Nf2, assembly GCF_003028435.1. Taxonomy (NCBI): domain Bacteria; kingdom Pseudomonadati; phylum Pseudomonadota; class Gammaproteobacteria; order Enterobacterales; family Yersiniaceae; genus Serratia; species Serratia sp. Nf2. Next base: position 166,567 of record NZ_PYTW01000003.1, read on the forward strand.
GCGACTGGCCGTTGGTGCCGGTGCCGCCGCCGCGCGGGCTGAAGGTCAGCGTATTGAATCGCTCTTCCCCGGCCAGACGGGCGATCAGCGCCACGTCGGCGGTGGAACGGGGGAACACCACCGCATCGGGCAACAACTGATAAATGCTGTTGTCGGTGGCCATCGTCAGCCGGTCGGCATAGCTGGTGGCGGTATCGCCGTTGAATCCGTTTTGCTTCAGTGCTTCCAAAAAGTCGAGCACCCGTTGAACGAGGCCGGGCGCCTGAGAAATCTGTGGGATCATTCGCTTTTTTGACCCTGTCCGTCTATTTTTTATGCGCTGATGTACGCTGAATCGGGCCTTTAATTCAGACCCACCCTATTTTTTAGTGATACTAAAAACTAACATACTCGTTTAGTGAAGGCATTCACATTATTACCGCCCCGCGAGCGCCGCCACAGGCGGCCGACCGGCGGTGATAAACCGACCGACAGGCACCCGATTCGCCGGTGCCAGGGATTTAATTGACCAGGATGAGAAGCCACTGATGCCACTCCCGCAATCGCGTTACGACTTACCGCGAATTATTTTCGGCGTGCTGTTTATCGCCATCATGATCGTCGCCTGTTTTTGGGTGATCCAACCGTTTATTCTCGGCTTCGCCTGGGCGGGCATGGTGGTGATCGCCACTTGGCCGCTGCTGCTCAAACTGCAAAAACTGCTGTGGGGCCGCCGCTCGCTGGCGGTGTTGGTCATGACCCTGCTGCTGATCCTGCTGTTCATTCTGCCGATTTCCCTGCTGATCAGCAGCGTGGTGGATAACAGCGCGCCGCTGATCGCCTGGGCCAGTTCGCCAGGCAAGCTGCATATTCCCGATCTCGCCTGGCTACAGTCCGTGCCGATGATCGGTGACAGGCTCTATACCAGCTACCACACGCTGGTGAACGCCGGCGGCGCCGCACTGCTGGCGAAGGTGCAACCGTACTTCGGCCAGACCGCCACCTGGTTCGTGGCGCAGGCGGCGCATATCGGCCGTCTGCTGCTGCACTGCGCGCTGATGCTGCTGTTCAGCGCCTTGTTGTATGCGCGCGGCGAGCAGGTGGCGCTGGGTATCCGTCACTTTGCGGTGCGCCTCGGCTCCAAACGCGGCGATGCGGCGGTGCTGCTGGGCGGCCAGGCGATCCGCGCCGTCGCGCTGGGCGTGGTGGTGACGGCGTTGGTGCAGTCGGTGCTGGGCGGCATCGGTCTGGCGGTGAGCGGCATTCCGGCCGCCACTCTGCTGACGATGCTGATCTTTATCTGCTGCGTGGCGCAATTGGGGCCGCTGTTGGTGCTGGTGCCGGCCATCATCTGGCTGTACTGGCACGGCGACACCACCTGGGGCACCGTGCTGCTGGTCTGGAGCTGCGTGGTAGCCACGCTGGATAACGTGCTGCGCCCGGTGCTGATCCGCATGGGCGCCGATCTGCCGCTGCTGCTGATCCTGTCCGGCGTTATCGGCGGTTTGCTGGCCTTCGGCATGATTGGCCTGTTCATCGGCCCGGTGGTATTGGCGGTATCTTATCGCCTGCTGACCGCCTGGATGGATGAAGCGCCGGAGCCGACCACCGCGCCGGAGCAAGTCATCGAAGATCTGGAAAAACGCTGATTCCCCTCTTCCGCCCGCACCGCCGGGCGGAACATTTCACTCCGGTCATTATTCCTACCTCATTCGAGTAATATCTCCGCCAAATATAATGCCGCCATATATTGATTACGGTACAGCGAATGAAAGGTGCAATGTAAATCCCTGTTTGTTGCAAACGGCAAAAAGAGATAACTCCCGCAAATAAAATGTGATGCCGCTATCGATTAGGATGATTCTTAATGACTAGTCGCGTTCAAAAATCTAGTATTATGGCCATCTATTGCTTCAAATCACTGATTTTAAAGCAACCTTTCTGAACAATGTAATGCCATACATGTGAATTGCTGTGTGTAGTCTTTGCCCATCTCCTACGGTGGGCTTTTTTTTATTCTTTTTTCGCCGAATTGATTACTTTACGCGCCGTTATTTACATTCAGAAATAAAAAGGCCGCAGCGTTAACTGCGGCCCGACGTTAATGCCTCAGCGAAGACGAGACATTATTTCTTTTTCGACAAATTGATCCAGGTCTGCACCACGGTGTCCGGATTGAGCGACAGGCTGTCGATGCCCTGCTCCATCAGCCACTCGGCGAAGTCTTCGTGGTCGGATGGGCCCTGGCCGCAGATGCCGACGTATTTGCCGTGGCGCTTGGCCGCCTGAATCGCCATCGACAGCAGCGCTTTCACCGCCTCGTTGCGTTCGTCGAACAGCTCCGACACCACGCCGGAATCGCGATCCAGCCCCAATGCCAGCTGGGTCATGTCGTTGGAACCGATGGAGAAGCCGTCGAAGTGCTCGAGGAACTGATCCGCCAACAGCGCATTAGACGGGATCTCGCACATCATGATTACTTTCAGCCCATTTTCGCCGCGCTTCAGCCCCTGACGCGCCAGCTCGGCCACCACCGCTTCCGCCTGCGCCACGGTGCGCACGAACGGCACCATGATTTCGACGTTGGTCAGCCCCATTTCGTTACGCACGCGTTTCACCGCCTCGCACTCCAGCGCGAAGCAATCGCGGAAGCTGTCGGCCACGTAACGGCCGGCGCCGCGGAAGCCCAGCATCGGGTTCTCTTCGTGCGGTTCATACTTGTCACCGCCCACCAGGTTGGCGTACTCGTTGGATTTAAAGTCGGACAGGCGCACGATCACGCGCTTCGGCCAGAAGGCGGCGCCCAGCGTCGCGATACCCTCGGTCAGACGGCCGACGTAGAACTCGACCGGGTGATCGTAACCCTGCATCAACGCGCGAATTTCGTTTTGCAGCGCCGGCGTCTGCTGGTCGAACTCCAGCAGCGCGCGCGGGTGCACGCCGATCATGCGGTTAATGATAAATTCCAGCCGCGCCAGGCCCACGCCTTCGTTCGGCAAGCGTGCGAAGTCGAAGGCGCGATCCGGGTTGCCGACGTTCATCATGATCTTCAGCGGTAGATCCGGCAGCTCGGTCACTTCGGAGCTCTGCACGCTGAAGTCCAGCATATCGCTGTAAACGAAGCCGGTATCGCCTTCCGCGCAGGAGACGGTGACTTTCTGGCCATCTTTCAGCACGTCGGTGGCGTGGCCGCAGCCCACCACCGCCGGAATGCCCAGCTCACGGGCAATGATCGCCGCGTGACAGGTGCGCCCGCCGCGGTTGGTGACGATCGCGGCGGCTTTCTTCATGATCGGTTCCCAATCCGGGTCGGTCATGTCGGTCACCAGCACGTCGCCCGGCAGGATGCGATCCATTTCGCTGATGTCGTGGATCACTTTCACCGGACCGGCGCCGATACGGTGGCCGATGGCACGGCCTTCCACCAGCACCGGGCTGGTGCCGTTCAGCTGGTAGCGCTCCATGGTCTGCTCGTTGGAGCGCACGGTTTCCGGGCGCGCCTGCACGATCAGCAGCTTGCCGGTATGGCCGTCTTTCGCCCACTCGATATCCATCGGGCGGCCGTAATGTTTTTCGATCAGGATCGCCTGCTGCGCCAGCGCCTGCACTTCGTCATCCGTCAGCGAGAAACGGCTGCGCTGCGCTTCCGGCACGTCTTCGATGCGCACCTGCTTGCCGTGATCCTGCGACGGTGCGTACACCATGCGGATCTTTTTCGAGCCCAGGTTACGGCGCACGATCGCCGGCTTGCCGTTTTGCAGCGTCGGTTTGTGCACGTAGAACTCATCCGGGTTCACCGCGCCTTGCACCACCATTTCACCCAGGCCGAAGGCGGAGGTGATGAATACCACCTGATCAAAGCCGGACTCGGTGTCGATGGTGAACATCACGCCCGAGGAGGCCAGATCGGAGCGCACCATACGCTGTACGCCCGCCGACAGCGCCACGCCGCGGTGGTCGTAACCCTGGTGCACGCGATAAGAGATGGCGCGGTCGTTGAACAACGACGCGAACACGTGCTTGATCGCCACCATCACGGCGTCGATGCCCTGCACATTGAGGAAGGTTTCCTGCTGGCCGGCAAAGGACGCGTCCGGCATGTCTTCCGCCGTGGCGGAGGAGCGCACCGCAAAAGAGGCTTCCGGTTCGCCGTCGGCGAGCTGTTGGTAAGCCTGATGAATTTCACGTTCGAACTCGGCGTGGAACGGCGTGTCGATCACCCATTGGCGGATCTGGGCGCCGGCCTTGGCCAGTTGTGCAACGTCGTCAACGTCGGTCTGATCCAGTAGCTGATAGATGCGCTGGTTAACACCGCTTTGTTCGAGGAAATCGTTAAACGCCTGTGCGGTGGTGGCAAAACCGTTTGGCACGGCCACGCCCAAATCGGAAAGATTGGTGATCATTTCACCGAGGGAGGCGTTTTTGCCGCCGACACGGTCAACGTCGTGCATGCCAAGCTGGTTGTACCAAAGCACATTACGCAAGTCTGGGCCATTGTTGGACATCGAGACAATCCTTATTGCTATCAGTAGGGTAAAGACGGATTTAATTCGCTTGCTTTACGGCGCCGCTAACACGGAACCGAATCAGACTAGCACACTGATCTGGGGAAAATGGAAAGGTGAATCGATCAACCCACTGAAGAAAGTGGTTTTTAAGAGAATGTCCTAACCGGCTGATTTGCATGGGAACCGTTCCCAATCGCACGAAAAGCTTAGTTCTCAACAAATTACGTTCTTTTTAAACTTCTGTTTCAATGACCACGCAAACGCTACCGTTTTTGGTGAAAATAGCGGCAAGTTTGCGTTTCAGTTCGAAAAGCGTCGCTGCGCCACGATTTTTATCGCCGGCAAAGCGCGCTTTTCTTCACGCGCCGCCGCAACGCGCTTTACCGCCTCGCCGTCACAATTTTTCCCCTCGCCCCTTTACCGACGGATCGTCCGCGGCCCATGATATTGACAGTGATGACAGCAGGAACACCGTTTTCAGGTAAGGAGCCTCGGGTGGAAAGAAGCGTTTTTTATATTTCGGATGGTACGGCGATCACCGCCGAAGTGTTGGGGCACGCGGTGCTGTCGCAGTTCCCGGTCACGGCGACCACGTACACCTTGCCATTTGTCGAAACCGAGGCGCGCGCTCGCGCAGTACGCCAACAAATCGATGATATCTATAATGAAACAGGCGTGCGTCCGCTGGTGTTTTACTCCATCATCTCGCCGGAAGTGCGCGATGTGATCGTGCAGAGCCAGGGCTTCTGTCAGGATATCGTGCAGGCGCTGGTCGGCCCGCTGCAGGGTGAGCTGGAAGTGGAGCCGACGCCGGTGCCGAACCGTACCCACGGTCTGACCGCCAGCAACCTCGGCAAGTACGACGCGCGCATTGCCGCCATCGACTATACCCTGGCGCATGACGACGGCATTTCACTGCGCAACCTCGATCAGGCGCAGGTGATCCTGCTCGGCGTGTCGCGCTGCGGCAAAACCCCCACCAGCCTTTATTTGGCGATGCAGTTTGGCATCCGCGCCGCCAACTACCCGTTTATCGCCGACGATATGGACAATTTGCACCTGCCGGCCTCGCTGAAACCGTTTCAGCATAAATTATTCGGCCTGACCATCGATCCGGAGCGCCTGGCGGCGATCCGCGAAGAACGGCGTGAAAACAGCCGTTACGCTTCACTGCGCCAGTGCCGCATGGAGATCGCCGAGGTTGAGGCGCTGTTCCGCAAAAATCAGATCCGCTACCTCAATACCACCAACTATTCGGTCGAAGAAATCTCCACCAAAATCCTCGACATCCTCGGCATGAGCCGCCGCATGTTCTGATCCTTTCCTCGCGGGGCCGCCGTGCCCCGCCGCCTGCCGTTTATTTCAGCAACAGCTGATTTTTTTGTGCTTTTTTTCGCGGCTTTGATCAACAGAACACAATCTCTACGGTTGAATTCAGCGCTTTTTGCGTTATTGTGATCGCCATCACTTCCCGGCACTCCTGCCGCAGAGAAGAACAGTTTCCAGGGAACAACATGTACAAAACAGATGAACTGCGGACCGCGCGCATCGACAGCCTCGTCACGCCGCAAGCGTTGGCGGACACGCTGCCGATCTCGGCGGCCATCGCCGATAACGTGACGGCGTCACGTAAACGCATTGAAAAAATTCTCACCGGTGAAGACCGCCGCCTGCTGGTGGTGATCGGCCCTTGCTCCATCCACGATCTCGACGCCGCCGTCGATTACGCCGGCCGGCTGAACGCCCTGCGCGAACGCTACCAGGATCGCCTGGAGATCGTGATGCGCACCTATTTCGAAAAACCGCGTACCGTCGTCGGCTGGAAAGGCCTGATCTCCGATCCAGCGTTGGACGGCACCTTCCAGGTCAACCGCGGCATCGAAATGGCGCGCCGCCTGCTGCTGGAAGTGAACCAGCTCGGCCTGCCGACCGCCACCGAATTCCTGGACATGGTGGTCGGCCAATACATCGCCGATCTGATCAGCTGGGGCGCCATCGGCGCGCGCACCACCGAAAGCCAGATCCACCGTGAAATGGCCTCGGCGCTGTCCTGCCCGGTCGGATTCAAAAACGGCACCGACGGCAACACCCGCATCGCCATCGACGCCATTCGCGCGGCGCGCGCCGGGCACATGTTCCTGTCTCCGGACAAACATGGCCAGATGACCATCTACCAGACCAGCGGCAACCCGTACGGCCACATCATCATGCGCGGCGGCAAAACGCCGAACTACCACGCCAGCGACATCGCCGCCGCTTGCGACAGCCTGCGCGAGTTCGATCTGCCGGAGCACCTGGTGATCGACTTCAGCCACGGCAACTGCCAGAAGATGCACCGCCGACAGCTGGAAGTGGCCGACAACGTCTGCCAACAGATCCGCGCCGGCTCCACCGCCATCACCGGCGTGATGGCGGAAAGCTTCCTGGTGGAAGGCACGCAGAAAATCGTCGCCGGCCAGCCGCTGACCTATGGCCAGTCGATCACCGATCCTTGCCTGAGTTGGTCCGACAGTGAGCAGCTGCTGGCGATGCTGGCGGATGCGGTCGATAGCCGTTTCTGACGCACTAGAGGCCGGGGCCACGCCCCGGCTTTATCCCTCCCGCCCCGCTCATCTATACTGATTGCAACGTTTTAACACCCGCCGAAACGCACCTGGAGCCCCGGCATGATTCACTCTCTGTTATCCATTCCCTGCGTCACGCTGCAGGGCGAGCAAAAAACGCTGGGCGATTTCCCGGCGCGCGCTTATCTGGTGGTCAACACCGCCAGCAAGTGCGGCTTTACCCCGCAGTACCGCGGGCTGGAAAATTTGTGGCAATACTATCGCGAACGCGGCCTGGTGGTGCTCGGCTTCCCCTGCAACCAGTTCGGTTCTCAGGAGCCGGGCAGCCCGCTGGAGATCGCCAACTTTTGCAGCCTCAACTACGGCGTCAGTTTCCCGCTGTTCAGCAAGATAGACGTTAATGGCCCCGGCGCACACCCGCTATTCAATGAGCTGAAACACCTGGCACCCGGCATTCTGGGCAGCCGCCGCATCAAATGGAATTTCACCAAGTTCCTGCTCACCGCCGACGGCCAGCGCGTCACGCGCTTTGCGCCGATCACCAAACCCGAACGTCTGTTTGACCGCATCGAAACCCTGCTGAAGTAACGCCCCTTTTTTACGGGCCGAGTGCGCTCGGCCCGCCGCCGGATGTCCGTTCGACAAAAAGGTTCCATCGGTAAGAAAATTTTCCTTGATGTAACCTTTCCTTCACATGATAATGATTCTCAGTTTGATATTAATTACCATTTAATGGTCTGTTTTATAAGCACAATGATGATGGATACTGCCAACACGCCTACCCCCGCCGCCGCGGCCCCGACCGAGCACAGCGCAAACGCGCCGCCCAGCTACGACAGCGCACAGCTGCTCGGCGCCGACGGCATCGCGTTCATTACCCATCAGGGCCAGCGCTATCAGCTGCGGCAGACCAAAGCCGGGAAATTGATCCTGACCAAATAAACACAGAACCCTCAAACGCCAGCCACCCCGATCTTTTGATCCAGGCAGCCAGCAAATCTATTGATATGTTTTATTACATACGGAGAGTTGCACCATGCCTCTGACATTTTCCACCCGGCTGCGTTTTTCCGCTTTGAGTCTGGCGATTGCCTGCGCTCTGCCTACGGTGGCCTTGGCACAAAACACCAGCACAACATCCTCTTCCAACGCGGCGCCGGCTAAAAAAGCCAAAGCCGCCGACGAGACCATGACCGTGGTCGCCACCGGCAACCAGCGCAGCAGCTTTGAAGCGCCGATGATGGTCACGGTCATCGAAGGCAACTCGCCGGAAAGCCAAACTGCAGGCACCGCCGCCGATATGCTGCGCCGCGTGCCGGGCATTACCGTCACGGGTTCCGGGCGCAGCAATGGGCAGGATCTCATGATGCGCGGTTACGACCGACGCGGCGTGCTGACGCTGGTCGACGGCATCCGCCAGGGGACCGATACCGGCCATATTAACGGCACATTTTTGGATCCTGCGTTAGTGAAACGCATTGAAGTCGTGCGCGGCCCCTCCGCGTTGCTGTACGGGAGCGGCGCGTTGGGTGGTGTAGTGTCTTATGAGACCGTCGATGCCGCCGATCTGCTGCTGCCGGGCCACGATCGCGGGTTCCGCGTCTACGGCACCGCCGGCAGCGGCGATCACAGCCTGGGCATGGGCGCCAGCGCCTATGGCAAGACCGATAACCTCGACGGCCTGCTGTCTTTCGGCACCCGCGACGTCGGCAATCTGCGTCAGGGCAACGGCTTCGATGCGCCAAACGACGAAACCATCAGCAACGTGCTGGCCAAAGGCACCTGGAAAATCGACGACAATCAGTCGCTGAGTGGCAATCTTCGTTACTACAATAACAACGCGCAGGAGCCGAAAAACCCGCAAACGCCAGCCAGCTCCAGTGGAAACTTAATGACCGATCGTTCGACGATTCAACGCGACGCGGCACTGAGTTACAAACTGAAACCAGCCGGCCAAGATTGGCTGGATGCGGAAGCGAAAGTGTATTATTCAGACGTGAAAATTAACGCTCACGCCAATGGCAGTGAAGATGAAGCACGCAAACAAACCACGAAAGGCGCCAAACTCGAAAACCGAACGCGCCTGTTTGCGGATACTTTCGCCTCGCACCTACTGACCTACGGCACCGAGGCCTACAAACAGGAACAAACACCGGGCGGCGCTACCGAAAGTTTCCCACAAGCAAAAATCAATTTCGCTTCAGGCTGGCTGCAGGATGAAATCACGCTGCGCGATCTGCCTGTCACTCTGCTCGCCGGCACCCGGTATGACAATTACAAAGGCTCAAGCGACGGCTATGCCGATGTGGATGCGGACAAATGGTCCTCTCGCGGTGCGGTCAGTATTACGCCTACCGACTGGCTGATGCTGTTCGGCTCCTATTCTCAGGCGTTCCGCGCACCGACGATGGGTGAGATGTACAACGACGCCAAGCACTTCTCAATTCCAATGGGACCAACCACCATCACCAACTATTGGGTGCCTAACCCGAATTTGAAACCGGAAACCAACGAAACCCAAGAGTACGGGTTTGGTCTGCGTTTCGATGATTTGATGCTGGCCGATGATAGCCTGCAGTTCAAAGCCAGCTATTTCGATACCAAAGCCAAGGACTACATCACCACCGATGTCACTATGGAACTGGGTCGCGGTCCGCGGGGTCCTTATTGCATCAGTTGCACCACATTCTCGACCAATATCGATCGCGCCAAAATCTGGGGATGGGACGCTACGCTCAGCTATAAAACACCATGGTTCGGCTGGGATTTGGCTTATAACCGTACCCGTGGCAAAAATGAAGCGACCGGTGACTGGTTAAGCAGCATCAATCCAGACACCGTCACCAGCTCGCTGGACGTGCCGCTGGGCGAAACCGGTCTGTCTGCCGGCTGGGTCGCCACCTTTACCGAACGCGCGACGCGCGTAGAGACCGGCACGGCCGAACAAGCCGGCTATGGCGTCAACGACTTCTATCTGAGCTACAAGGGCCGCGATCGGCTGCAGGGCATGACCACCACCGTGGTGCTGGGCAACGCCTTCGACAAAGAATATTACTCGCCGCAGGGCGTCCCGCAGGATGGCCGCAACGCCAAACTGCTGGTCAGCTACCAGTGGTAATCATTTGACTATCTGGCGGACAACCCGGTTGTCCGCCGTTCGCATTACAGCGCAGGAGAATCCCGCATGAGCAATACCCTATACGAACGCTACCAACAGGCTAAAATCGATCACCCCGGCAAATACGCCCGCGATCTGGCGGCGATCCTCGGCGTCAGCGAAGCGGAGCTGACGCACGCCCGCGTCGGCCACGACACTCGCCGCCTGCAGGCCGACGCGCGCACCCTGCTGACCGAGCTTGAGCAGGTCGGCGTCACCAAGTCCATCACCCGCAACAGCTATGCGGTGCATGAGCAGATGGGCCGCTACCGCAACCAGCACCTCAACGGCCACGCCGGGCTGATCCTCAACCCGCGCGAGCTGGATCTGCGCCTGTTCCTCAACCACTGGACCAGCGTTTTCGCCATGAGCGAAACCAACAAGCGCGGCGTGCGCCACAGCATCCAGTTCTTCGACCAACAGGGCGATGCGCTGCACAAGGTCTACACCACCGAAGAAACCGATCTGCCGGCCTGGATGGCACTGGTGGAGCGCCACCTGAGCGAAGAAAACCCGGCGCTGGCGCTGCAGCCCGCCGAGGCGAGCACCGCGGATGAAACGACGCAGGATCATGCCAAAATCGACGGTGAGTGGCGCGCGATGACCGACGTTCACCAGTTCTTCCAGCTGCTGAGCCGCAACAAGCTGACCCGCCAGCAGGCCTTCCGCGCCGTCGGCGACGATCTGGCCTACCAGGTGGACAACAGCGCGCTGTCACAGCTGCTGGAAGCGGCGCAGCAGCAGCAAAACGAGATCATGATCTTCGTCGGCAACCGCGGTTGCGTGCAGATCTTCACCGGCCAGATCGAACGTTTGATGCCGCAGGAAGGCTGGATCAACGTGTTCAACCGTCGCTTCACGCTGCACCTGATCGAAGACGCCATCGCCGAAAGCTGGATCACCCGCAAACCGACCAAGGACGGCATCGTCACCAGCCTGGAGCTGTTCGCCGCCGACGGCACGCAGATCGCGCAGCTGTATGGCCAGCGTACCGAAGGCCAGCCGGAACAAACCCAGTGGCGCGAGCAGGTTGCCGCGCTCGCCGCCAAGGACATCGCCGCATGAAATCTTCCTTGATCCGCCGCCTGGCGTTGATGATGTCGCTGGCGCTGCCGCTCACCGCGGCGGCGGCGCAGCGCATCGTCTCGATCGGCGGCGACGTGACGGAAATCGCCTTCGCGCTCGGCGCCGGCGACGAGGTGATCGCCCGCGACAGCACCAGTCTGCATCCGGAAGCGGTGAAAAAGCTGCCGGACGTCGGCTATATGCGCCAGCTGAATGCCGAAGGCATTTTGGCGCTGAAGCCGACGCTGGTGCTGACGACCGAGCTGGCACAACCGGCGCTGGTGCTCAAACAGCTGGCGGACAGCGGCGTCAAAGTGGTCAGCGTGCCGGGTGACACCACCCTGCAGGCGGTGCCGCAGAAAATCGCTACGATCGCCGCCGCGTTGCAACGCGTTGAGCAAGGCAAACAGCTGAGCGAACGCTATCAACAACAGCTGGCGGCGGTCGATACCTCCCCGCTGCCGGTCAAGGTGTTGTTCGTGATGAGCCACGGCGGCATTACGCCGATGGCCGCCGGCCAACACACCGCCGCCGACGCAGTGATCGCCGCCGCCGGCCTGAAAAACGCCATGCAGGGCTTTGACCGCTACCGCCCGCTGTCGCAGGAAGGCGTCATCGCCAGCGCGCCGGATCTGTTGCTGGTCACCACCGACGGCGTACGCACCCTCGGCGGCGAACAGCAGCTGTGGACGCTGCCGGGCCTGGCGTTGACGCCGGCGGGCAAGCAGCGCCGCGTGCTGATCGTCGATGACATGGCGCTGCTGGGCTTCGGTCTGGAAACGCCGGCGGCGCTGGCCAAACTGCGCCACGCGGCGGAGCAAAAGTAATGCGCTGTCGCACCTCGCCTCAGTTGGCCATCATCGGTCTGCTGGTGCTGCTGACGCTGCTGGCGCTGGTCGCCGCCAACCTGGGCGCGCTGACGCTGTCGTTTCGCACCCTGTGGCGCGAACCTTTCAGCGACGCCGCCTGGCACATCTGGTTGAACATCCGCCTACCGCGCGTGCTGCTGGCGGTGGTGATCGGCTGCGCGCTGGCGGTGTCCGGCGCCGTGATGCAGGGGCTGTTCCGCAACCCGCTGGCGGATCCGAGCCTGCTGGGCATCAGCAGCGGCGGCGCGCTGTTTGTCGCGCTGTTCATCGTGATGCCGCTGGCGTTGCCGGTGACGATCGCGCTGTACGGCCATATGCTGGCGGCGTTCCTCGGCAGCCTGCTGGTGTCGCTATTGATCTACGGCATCAGCCGCAGCGGGCACGGCAATCTGTCGCGGCTGCTGCTGGCGGGCATCGCCATCAACGCCCTGTGCATGGCGGCCATCGGCGTGCTCTCCTACGTCAGCAGCGATCAACAGCTGCGCCAGTTCTCGCTGTGGATGATGGGCAGCCTCAGCCAGTCGCAGTGGCCGACGCTGGCGGTTTCCGCCTCGCTGATCCTGCCTGCGGCGCTGCTGACGCTGCTGCAGGCGCGCCGGCTGAACCTGTTGCAGCTGGGGGACGAAGAGGCCCACTACCTCGGGGTTAACGTCCAGCGCGCCAAACTGCAGCTGCTGTTGCTGAGTGCCCTGCTGATCGGTGCGGCGGTAGCGATGAGTGGCGTGATCGGCTTCGTCGGTCTGGTGGTGCCACATCTGGTGCGCATGCGTCTCGGCGGCGATCACCGCTGGCTGCTGCCCTGCTCCGCGCTGGGCGGCGCCTGCCTGTTGCTGGTCAGCGATACGCTGGCGCGCACGCTGGTGGCGCCGGCCGAAATGCCGGTGGGGTTGATGACCAGCCTGATCGGCGGTCCCTATTTCTTGTGGCTGGTGATGCGCCAGCGGGAGCGAGCCGGTGGATAACGCCGCCTGCCTGACAGCCCGGGAGCTGCGTTACAGCCTCGGTACGCGCCGGTTGATCAACGACGTTTCGCTCAGCCTTGCCGGCGGTGAAATGGTGGCGATTATCGGCCCTAACGGCGCCGGAAAATCGACGCTGCTGCGCTTGCTGACCGGCTATTTAACGCCGGACTGCGGCGAATGTCGGCTGCTGGACCGCCCGCTGGAACACTGGGCGCCGCAGCAGTTGGCCAAAGTCCGGGCCGTGATGCGTCAATACAGCGATCTGGCGTTTCCTTTCAGCGTGGAAGAAGTGGTCAGCATGGGGCGATCGCCGCACGGCAAACGCGACGAGCATCAGGCAATCCAACAGGTGATGGCGCAAACCGACTGCCTGGCGCTGGCGCAGCGCGACTACCGCCAACTGTCCGGCGGCGAACAGCAGCGGGTGCAGCTGGCGCGGGTGTTGGCGCAGCTGTGGCAACCGCAACCGTCTCCCGCCTGGCTGTTCCTCGATGAACCGACCTCGGCGCTGGATCTGTATCACCAGCAGCATACCCTGCGCCTGCTGCGCTCGCTGACGCGCCAACAGCCGCTGGGCGTCTGCTGCGTGTTGCACGACCTCAATCTGGCCGCGCTGTACGCCGATAGGATCCTGCTGCTGCATCAGGGGCGCCTGGTGGCGAGCGGCACGCCGCAGGACGTGTTGCAAACGGAGATCCTCACCCGCTGGTATCAGGCCGATCTCGGCGTGGTGCATCATCCCGAAGTGTCGCTGCCGCAGGTCTACCTGCGGCAATAACGTCAAGGGCGCCATTAAGCGCCCTTTTTTCATCTCAGCTGGAGCAGGAAATCTCCAGATGTTTGCCCCAGTCCGGCGGCAGCGCGGCGAGATCGTCATACTCCGGCGCCTCGTCGAACGGCCGCAGCAGGGCCTGATGCAACCGCTGCAAACGGCCCACGTCGTCTTTCTCCGCGTCCTCAATCGCCTGCTGCGCCAGATAGTTGCGCAGGATCAGCCGCGGGTTCACCGCCTTCATCGCCCGTTGCCGCTCCGCATCGCTCACCTGCTCCTGCTGCAAACGCTGACGATACTGCTGATACCAGGCGTCGAACGCCGCGCGGTCGATAAACTCGTCGCGCAGCGGCGACTGCGCCTGTTGCTGTTCGGTTTCGCTCAACAGGCGGAACGTGCGGGTATAGTCCCGCCCTTCCTGCGCCATCAGGCTCAACAGACCGGTGAGCACGTCATTATCCTGCGCCGTCGGCGTGAAGAAGCCGAGTTTGGCGCGCATCTGTTCGCCGTAGGCGCGCATCAGCGCCGGCTCATACGCCGCCAGCGCCTGCTGCAGCTGTTCGGTGGTCATCAGCCCAGACAGGGTTTGTGCCAGGCGATGCAGGTTCCACAGCGCCACCGCCGGCTGATTGTAAAAGGCGTAACGCCCCTGATGGTCGGAGTGGTTGCAGATATAGCCGGGCTGGTAGTCGTCAAGGAAGCCATAAGGGCCGTAATCGATGGTCACACCGAGAATCGACATGTTGTCGGTGTTCATCACGCCGTGGGCGAAACCGACGGTTTGCCAATGGGCGATCAGGCGCGCCGTGCGTTCGACCACGTCGGTAAACCACAACAGGTAGCGCTCGGTCTGATCCTGCAGTTGCGGCCAGTGACGGGCGATGACGAAATCCGCCAGTTGCCGCACCTGCTCCGGCTGTTTACGGTAATAAAAGTGTTCGAAGTGGCCGAAGCGCACATGGCTTTCCGCCACCCGCATCAGCATGGCGCCGCGCTCCGGCTGCTCGCGATATACCGGTTGTTGGCTAGTGACGATGGTCAACGCTCGGGTGGTGGGGATCCCCAGATGGTGCAGCGCCTCGGAGGCCAGAAACTCGCGGATCACCGAACGCAGCACCGCGCGGCCATCCCCCATGCGTGAATATGGCGTCAGCCCGGCGCCCTTCAGGTGCCAATCGCGGTGGCTGCCATCCGCCATGACCTGTTCGCCCAGTAAAATGCCGCGGCCATCGCCCAGTTGCCCTGCCCACACGCCAAACTGATGGCCACTGTACACTTGTGCCAGCGGCTGCATGCCCGGCAGCAGCGTTTCTCCCGCCCAAATCGGGGTCTTATCCTCGGTAAACCAGCTTTCGTCCAGCCCCAGTTCGCGCGCCAGCGGCTCGCTGTGGTACAGCAGGCGCGCATCCTTGAGCGGCGTCGGGTTCAAGGCGGTGTAGAAACCGGGTAATTGTTGGTAGTAAGCGTTATCGAATTGCGGCATAGGCCCTCCGTTTCAGCGTAGTGTAGAGCGTGCACGGGCGGATTAACACCGAAGGAATGCAGGGAGAACGCATCCGCCTGTCGTCAGGACGGATGCAGGGAGTTTGGCGTTTCCGCCTGGCGGTAGAAACGCGGTTTAACGTCGGCTGACAAACGCAGTTATCAGCATAAAACGATGGCGAATAACGGCGACGGAATCACGGTAACCTCACCCCGCGCATTATTTACCTCATTGTGTGTAGTTTTTTATATCACTTCTTAATTATTGAACTCGCTGGGCATCGTCAGCAAAGCTTGCAGATTATCCACACCAACGCTGGGCCATAAAAAACCTTGCAGGCCTAAAACACCGGCGTATCTGAGTTTATTAAAGTACTCTTTTTTCTCTATTCCTCCGACGATCACGCCTTTACATAACAGGTTGATATTCTTTAACAACGAGTCTATGACCACGTCATACCCCTGATGGGTAAACAGCTGCCAGTAAAAACGCTTGTCTATCTTTACGTAGTCAAACAAACCATCGTACAGCGCGGTCAACGTAGCCTTACCGGAACCGAAATCATCGAGCCACAGCGTAAACATTTCGCTTAATCGCCGCACGCTCGGGTTGTTCTTCCCGGCCGAAAGATTCGGAAAACTCTCACTCATTTCAAATGCAATAAAAGGATATTGCCCGATCCGTTGGCACAACGCCGAATCGGAAAGAATAAGCTCAACGATGGTTTCTTCGATATTGATGGTCAACTGCACGTTGTTACCGGTAAACCAAGCCGCATGCTGCTCCGCAAGTTTCAATTGCTCATTAAATAACTCAATCCTTTGTTCAGGCGTCAATAAATTAATCCCAATTTCGGCCGGCATGGCCAAATCACCATCGAGACTGTTGAAACGGCTCAACATTTCCACCGCCAGCAGCCCGCCCTCCATTGAGTAAACAGGTTGAAAAACATAGCTACTAATAAAGTCAGCTTCGAGTTGGATGTTCATTTTAATGCCACAGGATGAATGGCTAGCGTATCATCGTATATCAATATATTTTATCGATCAATCCCTCTGGGATTAATCGGAAATATCAATGTAAATACCCATGAAATATCATTTAATTGATAGATTAAAGCTATACGACAATCGTGAAAGGCGCAAAGAAAAGCAGCCTGACTTATGCCATAGCGGCCGCCAAACGCGTTATGTGAAAAGGTATTTGGCTTAAGTGGAATGGATTGGCCGCTAAATTTGACTTATCTCCTTTGTTTTATTTAAGAAAAATCTTAAATAAAGTAAAATAATCTTTCCTTCTTAACGCCGATTTTTCCCGCCGTTAACGACGACTGATTAAATTTAATAACGCATCAATTCCGCCCGTTATTCTCGGCATTGAAAACGTAAAAAAGTGCCCATCTTGATTTTCAGAAAATCTGCGCTACGCCCCTGCTAAACGCCGATTTCAGTGATAAAAAAAGGGATGAGCACGCTCATCCCTTCATCACCAGGCCTCCGCTAACGGATCGTTTCGCTCAGCCATTGCCGCAACTCGGCTAATTCGGCCGCCTGCTGAGGATACTCTTCCATCAGTCGGTCACAGCAGGCGGCGACGGGCTCACTGCGGTACGCGCAGCCCACCAGCATGTCCGCCAACCGCTGCAGCGGAGCGGGATTAAGGCTATCGGTGAACACCTGCGCGCGAACAATCGCCCCCTTCTCCACATCGAAGAACAGGTCTACGCCGCCCCAGACGAAACGCTCGTTAAGCAAGTGGCTGAACGCCGGCGCCTTGCCAAAATTCCATTCCCAACTGCTCTGTTTGGCAAACTGCGCGGCAAAATCGGGCAGATCGGGGAACACGTCCGGCGAAATGATCTCCGGCTCAGCCGTCTCGCCATAGTGGGCGAAGAAGGCCTGCACGATGGCATCGCATACCTGTTCATGGCTGATGCCTGGCAAAAACTCCGCCAGATTGGCGACGCGCGAACGCACTGAGGTAATCCCCTTGGCCTGCAGCTTTTTGGGATCCGGATTGAGGTAGTCCGCCAACCGTTCCAGATCGGCGTTCAGCAGCAGCGTGCCGTGATGGAAGCCGCGATCCTGCGTTTCTCGATAGGCCGAACCGGATATTTTGCGCGGCCCGTCGGCGGTTTCCATCACCAGATCGTTGCGCCCCGACGCGCCGGCCGTCACGCCCAGCTGGCGCAGCGCCTGCAGAATGATGTCGGTCGAGACGCTTTTGTCGTAACCCGGTTTGCCGGCCATAAAGGTGAAGCAGGTATTGCCCAGGTCGTGAAATACCGCCCCGCCGCCGCTGCTGCGCCGCGCCAGCCGAATGCCGTCCTGCTCCATGCGCCGGGTATTGCACTCTTTCCAGGGGTTCTGCGACTGGCCAATCACCACCGTTTCGGCATTGCGCCACAGGAAGAGAATTTTTTGCGTGGTCATTTCGCGGAAGATGCACTCTTCCACCGCCAGGTTGAACCAGGGATCGTAGGAGTCGGAGATCAGTAAACGCAGGCTGTTCATGGCAGGCACCGTTCAAAACACGAGATGCCGCCATGATACACCAAATCAACGGGTTAAGGCTAAATGCGTCGCGCCTGCCAGTACACCCGCTTCCAATAGACGTTATCGAGCGAGGAGCGGATCACCCCGCGGCTGGTCGACGCGTGGATAAATTGGTCGTTGGTGTCGTAAATGCCGACGTGCAGGCCGTTCTCACCGCCGCCGGTTTTGAAAAACACCAGATCGCCCGGCATCAGCTCATCGCGCGATACCTTGGTACCCAGTGAGGTTTGTTCTTCGGTCGAACGCGGCAGTTGCATGTCGAAGCGATCGCGGAACGTGCGGTAAACAAAGCCGGAGCAATCTACACCGCCGCGATCCAGGCCGCCGTAACGGTATGGCGTGCCGTACCACTGGCGCAGTTGTTCATTGAGTTGGGCCACCACCACGATAGAATCCGCCAGGCGGCCGCTGGGCGGCGGCGCATGGCTGCTGCAACCGGCGAGGATCAAACTGGCTAATAAAAACCACACACGCATCCGCATAATATCCCTTCATTGAACACGTTGCCGCATTATGCCATCCGGTACACCACCACACCGCCTGCGAGGCAAAGCCGGCACCACGTAAGGAGAGCGCTATTTGGCGTTAATTTATCTCCCGCACGGGGAAAAAGGCAAGCGCCATGAGGGAGATAATAGCAGGATCGCCGGTTTTGACCCTATTCCGGCGATTTTGTCTCGGATTTGCTGTTAATCAGCCACACGCCGAACAGAATAAACAGCGTGCCCAACGTTTTCAGCAGCGTAGCGGACTCGTTAAACCACGGCAGGATCACCGCCGCCAGATAGACCAGCGCGTAGCTGACGCTCAGCAGAGGATAAGCGCGGTTTAACGGCAGGTGGCGCAGCGCAAAGAACCAACACAGCATCGACAGCGCATAGCCAAAGATGCCGCCGCCCACCGCCAGCAGCGGTAGCCAGTCATTGCCGATCAACGTCAACGAGACATCGGCGAACGACATCAGCGGGATCTGCACCATGCCCCACTTCATCAGCAACTGCGCCAGCGTCACCAACAGGACGCTGGCGGCGCCCCAGGCATAGCCCTTCATGAATGCACGCTCATCAGCAGGATCCCCAGCATAATCGACGCCACGCCGCACCAGTGGCGAGCGGTCGTCGGCTCATGAAACAGCCAGCGCGCCGCCAGCGTCACCATCACGAAGTTCAGGCTGAGCATCGGGTAAGCCAGGCTGAGCGGCAGGCGTTGCAGCACATTGAGCCACACCGCCATGCCCAGCCCCAGCAGCAGCACCGCCAGCGCCAGCCAGCGCAGCGTCTGTTTCAGCCGCGCCTCGTCCGCCCGTTCCCAACAGTGCGCCGCCTGTTTCTGGCACAGCTGCCCACCACAGGTGAGCAGGCTGACCACTATCACCAACAGAAAACCGATCATGGTTGCTGTTTATACCACATCAGCACCAGGCGGTTCATGCGATCCACCTTGTCTGCGGCAGGTAGTTCCTGCGGCAGCGCTTCGCCACGGGACAGCTGCAGCACCAGCGACACGTTCCCCTGCTTGCGTGCCTGCGCCAGCCACTGCGGGAAGTCGGCGTCGCTGATCAGGTGGCCCTTGGCGTCCGGATACTCCAGACCATAGGCCACCTCGCCTTTCTGGCTGTACATCAGCACGTCGCTGCGCTTCAGCTCCCAGGCCAGGCCGGCCGCGAGCCCGACGCTGTCGCTCAACACATAGCGGCTGTCGCTCAGTTCGGCCATCGTGGCGCGGGCGAAGTTTTGCGGCAGCTTGGAATCGGTCACCTGTTGCGGGATGGCGTAACCGATCACCAGGCACAGCAGCACCGGACAAGCCGCCGCCCAGCGCCATTGGCGGCCGTTATCGCGCACGGAAACCAGTGCGAACAGCAGCCAGCCGCCGAAGGCGATCAGGCCGAGCACCACCTTCGGCCACTCCTGCGGAGTAAACAGATGCGCTTTCGGCAGCAGACCGGAGCTCAACACCACCAGCGCTACGATACCGATCCCCCCGAACAGGCCGTTCAGCCAGGCGTTGGCCTTGAACAGCCGAGCGCGCAGCGTGGCCGCGTAATCTTCCGCATAGGCGGTCATCAGCAGCGCCAACGGCGCCATGCACGGCAGAATGTAAGTCGGTAGCTTGCCTTTGGCGATGCTGAAGAAGATCAGCGGCATCAGCGCCCAGCTCAGCAGGAAGAACAGCTCCGGGCGCTGCACGCGTTCGCGCCAACCTTTAAGCAGCGCACCGGGCAGCAGCGCCAGCCACGGCAGCACCGCCGCCAGCAGGACCGGCAGGTAATACCAGAACGGTTCCTTGTGCTGGGCATTATCTTCGGCGAAACGCTGAATATGCTCGACCCAGAAGAAATAATTCCAGAAGTCGGGTTCTCGTTGCGCGATCGCCAGCGCCCACGGCAGGCTGAGCAGCGTAGCGGTCACGATCGCCACCGGGCCATAGCACAGCAGATCCTTGATGCGGCGTTGCTGAATGACGATCGGGATCACCGCGATCACCGGCACCGCCAGCGCCAGGAAGCCCTTGGTCATAAAGCCCATGCCGCAGGCCAGGCCCAGCAGCGCGTAGGCGCCCAGCTTGCCTTTGACCGAGGTGGCTTTCAGCGTCAGGTAGTAGCTGACCATCGCCGCCGCCAGCCACAGCGAGATCATCGGATCCAGCACGCTGTAGGTGCCGATGCTGAACACCAGCACCATCGACAGGAATATCAGCGCCGCCAGGCTGGCGCGGCGCGCATTGCGCCACATCAGCATCGCCAGCGCAAACACCAGCAGTGCGGTCATGCCGGTGCTGAACACCGAGCCGAAGCGCACCGCAAAGTTGTTTTCGCCGAACAGCCACTGGCTGATGTTATTGAACCAGTAACCCGCCACCGGCTTTTCGAAGTAGCGCAGCCCCAGCAGGTGCGGCACAACCCAATCGCCGCGCTGCAGCATTTCACGGCTGATCTCGGCATAACGCGTCTCATCCGGCTGCCACAGCAGGCGGCCGTTAAGCGGGATCAGGTAAACCAGAGCAAAAAAAACGGCCAGCAGAATGGCCCAGGATCCTTTTAGTGCCTTCATGTAACGTCCTTCACATCGGTTTGACAGCCCAGCCAACCTTCGCGGCCGGGGAAAGGAGCGCGCTTGATGCGGCCCAACGGCAGTGACGCCAAATCTTGCGGTAACAGCGCGCTCAGCGGACAGAATTCGATGCCCTGCCGCTGTGCGCGTTGCAATAACTGTTCGAACATCGCCGCCTGCGACATGCCTTCCACTTCGGTGTGAATGGTGTACACCGGCACGCCGCGATCGTTCTCGATGGCGCGCAGAATGTAGTCGTTGAAGTCGGCCATACTGACTTCGCTACCAATCACTTCGTCGAAGGTCGGCAACGTCACCGGGATCTGCACCGTACCGTGACGCCCGTCGCTCAGCACCGGACGGAACGGATGGGTGCCGCGGCAATCGCTGTTGTAATGGAAGCCGAAGCGTTGCTTGACCTCAAGCACGCGCGTATCGGCACGCCAGCCCGCCACGGCGGAGCATTTCACCGGCTGGCCGGTGCTGGCGCTCAGGGCGTCGACGCCCAGCTGTACCTGTTCGGTCAGCTGGGCGTCGCTCCACTTGCCGACCTTGGCCTGCCACCCCTGGTGATCCCAGGCGTGCAGCCCGACTTCATGGCCGGCTTCGGCGGTGCGCTTCATCAGCGGCCCCAACGCGCGTGAAATGTTGCGCCCCGGCCAGGCGGTGCCGGCCAGCAGAATATCCAGGCCGTACAGCGAAGCGGCGTTCGAACGCAGCATTTTCCACAGAAATTTCGGACGCAAAAGGCGCCAAAGATGGCGCCCCATGTTGTCCGGTCCCACGCTGAAGAAGAAGCTGGCCTGAATGTCGTACTTTTCGAACAGGTCCAGCAACTGCGGCACCCCTTCACGGGTGCCGCTGAAGGTATCTACATCAACCCGCAGACCGACTTTCTTCATGCACCGTTCCCTTCCTGAACGGTAGTGCGCAGGAAGTAGTCCAGCGTATCGGCGACGGTTTGCTTCATCTCGATGGTCGGCTGCCAGCCCAGCAGGCGATGAGCGTTCTTGATGCTCGGCGTGCGGTGCTCAACGTCCTGGTAACCTTTACCGTAGTAGCTGCTGCTCTCCACGTCCTTGAAACCGGCAAACGGCGGGAAGCGGTCGCGCAACGGGTGGTTGTTGAAGCTTTCCAGCAGCATTTCCGCCAGCTCGCGAATGCTCGCTTCGTTGGTCGGGTTGCCGATGTTGACGATCTGGCCATCGCACAGGCCGTCGCGGTTCTCGATGATGCGGAACAGCGCTTCGATGCCGTCGTTGATGTCGGTGAAGCAACGTTTCTGCGCGCCGCCGTCCATCAGTTTGATCGGTGAACCCTCCACCAGGTTGAGGATCAGCTGGGTGATGGCACGGGAAGAGCCGATACGCGCAGCGTCCAGGTTATCCAGGCGCGGCCCCATCCAGTTGAACGGACGGAACAGCGTGAACTTCAGGCCTTCTTTGGCGCCGTAAGCCCAGATCACCCGATCCAGCAGCTGTTTGGAGACCGAGTAGATCCAGCGCTGTTTGTTGATTGGCCCGACGATCAGGCGCGAATGGTCTTCGTCGAACTCTTTGTCGTCGCACATGCCGTACACTTCGGAAGTGGACGGGAAGATGATGCGCTTGTTGTATTTCACGCAGTCGCGAACGATCTTCAGGTTCTCTTCGAAGTCCAGCTCGAACACGCGCAGCGGGTTACGGGTGTATTCGATCGGCGTCGCGATCGCCACCAGCGGCAGCACCACATCGCATTTCTTGATGTGATACTCGATCCACTCGGAGTGGATGCTGATGTCACCTTCCACGAAGTGGAAACGCGGGTTATCGAGGAAGCGGCTGATGGCGTCGGAACCAATATCCAGGCCGTAGATGTCGTAGCGATCGTCGCGCAGCAGGCGTTCGGTCAGGTGGTTGCCGATGAAGCCGTTGACCCCGAGGATCAGCACGCGGGTGCGGCGCTTCATCACGGCATTCGGCTTGGCGGCCAGACGCACGTCGGTGACGATGCCCATTTCCTGCGCCAAGCGGCTGCCCTGCACGTACAGGCCGCTGTCGTTCTGACCGGCAACGATCTCCAGTGCGCCTTCGCCGCAGGCGATAACCAGCGGCGAGGTGCTCAGTACGGTGCCCGGCTGCTTATCGTGTTGGGTATCCAGCACGCGAGAGCGCCAGACGATCAGCTTGCGCTGGCCGAGGTAGCTGAAGGCACCCGGGTACGGCTCGGTGACGGCGCGCACCAGGTTGTTGATCTCTTTGGCGGATTTGTGCCACAGGATCTCGCCGTCCGCCGGGGTGCGGCGACCGAAGTAGCTGGCCTGAGACTCATCTTGCTTGGTGAAGGTGGCGGTGCCGTTTTTCAGCTTCGGCAGCTGCTCTTTCAACACGACCTGCGCGGCTTCCAACACTTTTTTGTGCAGCGTCAGCGCGGTGTCGTTGTCTGCGATGGTCACTTTCTGCTGACCCACGATGTCGCCGGCGTCCGGGCGTTTCACCATCTTGTGCAGCGTGGCGCCGGTTTCGGTTTCGCCGTTCACCAGCGCCCAGTTCACCGGGGCGCGGCCACGGTAGTGCGGCAGCAGCGAACCGTGCAGGTTGAAACCGCCCTGCGGCGCCAGCGACAGGATCTCGTCGCTCAGCATGTGACGGTAGTAGAACGAGAAGATCACGTCCGGCTGCAGTGCGCGGATGCGGTCAACCCACAGCGGGTGATTTACGTCTTCCGGCGCATAGACCGGCAGATCCAATTCGGCGCCCAAACGGGCCACGGAGGAGAAGAAGTTGTTCTCACCAGGGTCGTCGGTGTGCGTGAATACGGCCTGCACGTCATAACCCGCCTCAGTCAGCGCTTTCAGACCTGCGCAGCCAATATCATGGTAAGCAAATACAATAGCTTTCATCATTCTTCTTCCTGAGTATTGTGGTCCTGCTGTGCACCGACCACTTTCTGAACAAAATAGCGAGGACGCGCACGCACGTCGGTATAGATGCGGCCGATGTATTCACCCAGCAGCCCCATGCCGACAAACTGGGCGCCGATAAAGGTGAACAGGACGGCAAAAAGGGTGAACACGCCGCCGGCGGCCCATTCAGGGCCGAGCAGCAGACGTAGCGCAATCAGCACCAGCGCCAGCACAAACCCGGACAGCGCCACGATGCTGCCGACCACGCTGAGCAAACGCAGCGGCGTGGTGGTCAGGCAGGTGATCAAGTCGTACATCAGGTTGATCAGCTTCATCAGACTGTACTTGGAGTCGCCAAACTCGCGCTCGGCGTGACGCACGTCGATCTCAGTCGTGCGACGGGCGAAGGTGTTCGCCAGAATCGGGATAAAGGTGCTGCGCTCATGACAGTGCAGCATCGCTTCAACGATATGACGGCGGTAGGCGCGCAGCATGCAGCCGTAGTCCCCCATCGACTTGCCGGTGGCGCGTTGAATCATCATGTTGATCACGCGCGAGGCACTTTTGCGGAACCAGGAATCCTGACGGTTGGCGCGCACGGTGCCCACCACGTCATAACCCTCTTCCGCGACGCTGACCAACCGTGGGATCTCCTCCGGCGGGTTCTGCAGATCGGCGTCCAGCGTAATCACCAGATCGCCGGTCACCTGATTGAAACCGGCCATAATGGCCGAATGCTGGCCATAGTTGCGGTTCAGCAAGACGGCGATCACGTGGCTGCCCGGCTTTTCCGCCGCCGCGGTCAGCATGTCGGCGGAGTTGTCGCTGCTGCCATCGTCGACGAGGATGATTTCATAAGGTTGAGATAACTGCTTACAGGCGGCAGTAGTCCGCTCCAGCAACGCCGGCAGGCTTTCCTGCTCGTTGTATACCGGGATAACTACCGACACTTTTTTAATCGGTTCAACGCGAGACACGTAAAGACTCCACAACAGAAGACAAGGTATTGACCACGCGATCCACGTCGGCGTCGGTCATGTCAGGGAATAGCGGTAAGGTGCACAGCCGCGCCGAGTTCCATTCGGTATTCGGCAAAGAAAGCTGCGGATAACGCTCACGATAGAATTTCTGGGTGTGCGCGGCGCGGAAATGCAACCCGGTGCCGACGCCAACTTCTTTCAGGCGCTCCATCAGCTGGTCGCGATCGATGCCGCAACGCTCAGGATCGACACGGACCATAAACAGGTGCCAGGCGTGGTCATGCGGGTAATCCGGCACGCCCAACGGTTGGAACGGCGAGCCTTCCAACGCGTTCAGGTAGCGCTGTGCCAGTACCTTACGGCGCGCGTTCAGCTCAGCGAAGCGCGACAGCTGCACCACGGCGATCGCAGCGTGAATGTCGGACAGGTTGTACTTGTAACCCGGCTCCACCACTTCAGCCTGCGGTTTGCGGCCAAGCTGCTGGCGATCGAAGGCATCGACGGCCAGGCCGTGGAACTTCAGGCAACGCAGGCGATCCGCCAGCGCATCGTCGTCGGTGGCGATCAGGCCGCCTTCGGCGCAGGTCACGTTTTTAATCGCATGGAAAGAGAAAATCGCCGTGCCGCGTGCGCCGACCCATTCGCCGTTGTAGCGCGTGCCGACCGCGTGGGCGGCGTCTTCGATCAAAGGCAGACCATGGCTTTCGGCCACGGCGCGCAGCGCATCCATCTGCAGGGGAGCACCGGCGTAATGCACCGGAACAATCGCTTTGGTATTCGGGGTGATGGCAGCCTCGACATCGGCGGCGCTGACCATCAGCGTATCACGGTCAACGTCGATCATCACCGGCGTGGCGCCCAGCAGCTCGATCATGTTGAGGGTGGAGACCCAGGTTTGCGAAGGGGTGATGACTTCATCGCCGGGGCCGATGCCGAGCGCCATCAACGTGATGTGCATGCCCGCGGTGGCGGAACTGACGGCGATGGCGTGCTTGCAGCCGAAGGTGGAACAGAAGTCACTTTCCAGTTGCTGGTTTTGCGGCCCGGTGGTGATCCAACCGGAGCGCAACACTTTCTCTACCGCGGCGATTTCTTCATCGCCGATGGCCGGACGAGAGAAAGGCAAAAATTGATCCATAGTTAACCCCAAACGTATCGAGCTGCTTTTGATGACACTGTAAATCCCTTTCGTTTAACGAATATTAAACGCCAGAGAAGAATCATTTCCGTGGATTAACTAACAATGTAAGGCGGCAAGCTTAACTAAACCTTAAGACGAGACTTGCCATCAGTAGGAGAACTGATAGGTAGGTGCCGTCATCATCAATTTAAATTTATTATTAAAATCAAATAGTTATATTTATTAATAATTATTTACTTATTTTATTTTTTCCGAATCAAGCGTAGCACGCCATTGACGTTTTTCAAGAAAATCCACGAGAAAATGGGAGGCAGCACAATAATAGCCGATGATTACCCGGCTATTTATATTCACTACGTTTAGTTTTCGTTTACATTTATGCCGTCAGGGCGAATTAAGCCGTGCGGGTCATGATCCAACGCTGGTTCCCCACCCATTGCAGGTGGAAATCCACTTCATAGATCTGCGACAACAGCGCGGGCGCCATCACCTCACGGGTGATGCCCTGCGCGACCAGCTGCCCAGCATGCAGCAACCAAACCCGATCGGCCTGCTGCAGGGTATGATTCAGATCGTGCGCGCACACCAGCGCGCTACGTCCACTTTGGCAGAATTCGCGCAGCAGGCGATCCAGCGCGACCTTTTGCGCCACGTCCAGGCTATTGGTCGGTTCATCCAGCAACAACAATCGGCTGTGCGGATTGACGCTGGGCCACACCTGCAGCAATACCGCCGCCAGCCGCACCCGTTGCCATTCTCCACCGGAGAGCTGCGTCAGCATGCGTGACAGTTTATCCACCAACTTCAACCGCTGGCACAAATAGAGGATGGCGTGCTCCACCTCGGTTTGCGCCGCTGCCGCAGGCCGGTGCAACGCCAAATACTGAAACACCGGCATCAGCGACACCGGCGGCTGTTGCTGACTGAGATAACCGCGGCGGCGCGACAGCTCGTTCCCCGGATAATCGGCCAACGCGCGCCCGTCCAGGCGAACCTCGCCCAGCCCCGGCAGCATGCCCGCCGCCCGCGCCAGCAAGGTACTCTTCCCTGCGCCATTTGGGCCGATCAGGTGAACCTGCAACCCGCCGTCAATCTGTGCCGAAAAAGGCGCCAAGCGCCCCGCCACCCCAACCTCAACGAGTTGCAGCATCCGTATTAACCTGCCAGCGCTTGTTTCACCGCCGCCACCAGCGCCGGATCCTCTGGCGTGGTGTCAGGCGAGAAGCGCTGGATCACCGTACCGTCGCGCGCGACAAGGAATTTCTCGAAGTTCCACAGAATATCGCCGGGGTGCTTCGGTGCGCGCCCTTTGCTGGTCATCCGCGCCAGGAACTCGCTGCCTTCCGGTGCGACAGCTTCCGGCTGTGCGGCAATCAACGCCTGATACAGCGGATGACGGTGCTCGCCGTTCACCTCAATCTTGGCGAACATCGGGAATTGCACGCCGAAGGTGCCGCGGCAAAACGCCAGGATCTCTTCGTTGCTGCCCGGCTCCTGGCCCAGAAACTCATTGGACGGGAACCCCAGAACTTCCAGCCCACGTTCGCGATAGGTTTCGTACAGCGCTTCCAGCCCTTCGTACTGCTTGGTCAGGCCGCACTCCGAGGCCACGTTGACCACCAGCAGCACCTTGCCCTGATAGGCGCCCAGCGTGGTCGGCTGATTTTCAATGGTTTGTAACGGCAGGTTGTCGATTGGCTTGCTCATCGGTTGTCATCCTTTGGTTTTTTAATCGCGGGTGAATGAAGAAAACTACCTTACGCCTTTTGTCCGGGTCAGTAACCAGATAAATAGCGGCGCCCCCAGCGTGGCGGTCACCACGCCGATCGGCAGCTCGGCCGCCAGCAGCGCAGTGCGGGCGATCACATCGGCCACCAGCAACACTGCGGCCCCCGCCAGCGCGCAGGCCGGCAGCAGATAGCGCTGGTCGGTCAGACCGGTGAGCCGCAAAATATGCGGGATCACCAGCCCGACGAAGCCGATCACCCCGGCGAGCGCCACACTGACACCGACCAGCCAACCGATCGCCAGCACCAGCAGATTGCGCCACAGATGCAGCGACAGCCCAAGTTGGCGCGCCTGCACTTCGCCCAGCGCCATCAGGTTGAGCGCCCGCCCCTGGCCACACAGCCACAGCAGCACCGGCAGCAGCGCCAGCACCAGCCATTTTTGGCGCCAGTCGACGCCGCCGAAACCGCCCATCATCCAGTACATCAGCTGCCGCAGATCGAGACTGGTGCTGAAATAGACCGCCCAGGTCATCAGCGCGCTGCACACGATGCCCAGCGCCACACCGACCAGCAACAGTCGCGCATTGGTCAGACGTCGCCGGCGAGCGAAGCCCAACAACAAGAAAGTCATCGCCAGCGCACCGGCTATCGCGGCGGCGCTCATCAGCGCCACCGGCAACAAACCGTGCCCCAACAGCACCGTCAGCACCAGCGCAACGCCGGCGCCGTTAGCGACGCCCAGCAGACCGGGCTCCGCCAGCGGGTTTTCAAACAGCGCCTGCATCACTGCGCCCGCTACCGCCAGGGCGGCGCCGACCAGCATCACCGCCAGCGCGCGCGGCAAACGCAGTTGCCAAACGAACAGTTGTGCCCGATCGCTGAACCACTCTGACGGCCATATCCATTGATCGCCGGCGCAAAGGCTGAACAGCAACGCCACAACCACGCCCAGCGCCAACAGACTGAGCTGGCGTTTATCGCGGTAGCGTTGATGTTGCAACAGTAAGGTGAAGGTACGGCTGGTTGGCATGGCGCGGCGGTTCCCTGCCGGCCGCTGTCGTGGCCGGATAATTGACGTTTGAGTCGAATATTAGGGGGTTAACGCCGCAAGGGGAAGCCTTGCGTGGATGATGGCGCAGGAAAGCAGCGGCTGGCCTTGCCCGTCATCGCAACGGTGATGGCAAAACCAGCCGCCGATAAACTCAGGAATTAACGATGCGGGCCAGCGTTACCCGGTGGATAAGGCTGACCGCGGCCGTCATCACGGCGATCAGGGCCACCTCGATCGTCATGACGGTGGTCGTGGTCGCGATTATCGCGATCGCCGTGGAACGGATTGCCGCTGCGTTCCGACTCGCGATGCTCATAGCCACGCGGCGGCGAAGGTTGCCAACGTCCGCCGTCCCAGTACATGCCGCGCGCATTGCGCTCGCCCAGACCGCGGCCCTGGTGCGCATGCCACCACTGCGGTGGACGCCAGTCGTAGCCATCCCAGTAGTAGCCGCGACGGTCCTGATCCCCCAGATGCAGGGAAACACCCGGCACGTTGATATCGACGGACACATCGGCCTGCGCCGCCAGCGGCAGCAACAGCGGGAAACACACCAGCAATAGGATCTTTTTCATTTTACCTTCTCACTCTATTTTTCTTGCTGCAGTGGTTATATCAGCGTGCTTATTTAACGACTATCTCACCGATGCCTATTTTCAGATTGTTTTCGACGGCCTTACATAATCCATACACTGCTTACCGCCGCCTTTAATTATCATAACCACTGACAAGGTTTAACGAATAACTGACGTCACTCAAGCCGCATGACAATTATAATTAAATGGATTTCCACCGGAGGATAATAAGATGATTAAACGTATAGGTATGTTGCTGGCCGTTGTGGCCCTGACCTCGAGCCTCAGCGCCTGCTGCTGGGGCCCACACTGGGGCGGCGGCCATCGCGGCGACGGCCCTGGCCATTATTACGGCCGTTATTGAAATAGCAAATAAGACTACCCATCAAATAAAATAAGATATGAGAATATTCTGCAAATGAGATTAAATAAATTTTCGCCGTAGTACTTTAATGATTAATTTTAATTCTCATATTGCCCATTAGGAATAAACTGAATTTTCCAAAAAAAAAAGAAAAAGGCCGCACAAGCGGCCTTTTTTGATGTCACGTCACTCACCCTTTCGGGCTGGCGTTTTCTACCCGGCTTTTCAGCTTCTGCCCCGGACGGAAGGTCACCACGCGGCGCGCCGTAATCGGAATGTCTTCGCCGGTCTTCGGGTTACGCCCCGGACGTTGGTTCTTGTCACGCAGATCAAAGTTGCCAAAACCCGACAGTTTTACCTGTTCGCCATTCTCAAGGGCCCGACGGACCTCTTCAAAGAACAGTTCCACCAGGTCTTTGGCGTCCCGTTTGCTAAGCCCAAGCTTCTCAAACAGGTGTTCTGACATTTCAGCTTTAGTAAGCGCCATAGGTTCAATCCCTCAAGGATGCTTGGAATCGCTGTTTTAGAGCCTCTACGCATTTTGCAACGGTAGCGGCTATCTCCTCTTCTTCCAGTGTACGAGCGGTATCCTGCAATACCAGACTGATAGCCAGGCTCTTGTCACCTTCTGCCACGCCCTTGCCACGGTACACGTCAAACAAGTTTACGCCAACTACCTGATTTGCGCCAACTTTCTTACACTCGGCCAAAATATCTTCTGCGGGGACGTTTTCAGCCACCACAACGGCGATATCACGGCGGTTTGCCGGGAAGCGCGAAATCTCCCGCGCCTGAGGCACGGCGCGGCTCGCAAGCTTGTTCCACTCCAGTTCAAACACCACAGTGCGGCCGTTAAGATCCAGTTTACGTTCAAGTTCCGGGTGAACCACACCGATGAAACCTACGCGTTCGCCATGCAAATAAATCGCCGCACTTTGCCCTGGATGCAGGGCTGGATTGGCTTCCGCCCGGAACTGAATTTCGGATAATTTACCGGTCAGCTCGAGGACCGACTCCAGATCCCCTTTTAAATCATAGAAGTCGACAGGCTTGCGCGCCAGATCCCAATGCTCATCGTGCGTATGGCCGGCGATCACGCCTGCCAGCATGACGTCCTGACGAATACCCAGATCTGCCGCACTATCAGGCACAAAGCGCAAGCCGCTTTCGAACAGGCGCAGACGCGTCTGCTGACGGTTCTGGTTATACACCACCGCAGACAGCAAACCGGTCCACAGCGACAAACGCATCGCCGACATTTCGACCGAAATCGGGCTCGGCAGAATCAGCGCTTCTTCATTCGGGTGCAGCAGTGCCTGCACTTTCGGATCGACGAAGCTGTAAGTGATCGCTTCCTGATAACCGTGATCGACCAGCATGGTCTTCACGCGTTTCAGCGTCAGATCGGCTTCGCGATGCTGGGTCATCACCAGATCGGCACGAACCGGCACATCCGGGATATTGTCGTAGCCGTAAACGCGCGCCACTTCTTCCACCAGGTCCTCTTCGATCTCCATATCGAAACGCCAGCTCGGCGCGACCGCTTGCCAGTTGTCGCCCTGTTCGGTCACCTGGCAGCCCAGGCGGCGCAGAATGTCGCTAACCTGCTCGCTCGGCACCACGTGGCCGATCAGGCGATCCAGCTTCTCGCGGCGCAGCGTGATGGTAGCGCGCTTCGGCAGTTCGTTTTCATGGGTCACGTCAATAATCGGGCCGGCCTGACCGCCGCAGATATCGAGCAACAGACGCGTGGCGCGCTCCATCGCTTTGTACTGCAACGCCGGATCGACGCCGCGCTCATAGCGATGAGAAGCATCGGTGTGCAGGCCGTGACGGCGTGCGCGGCCGGTGATAGACAGCGGGCTGAAGAAGGCGCACTCCAGCAGCACGTCCTGAGTTTCCCCGTTGACGCCGGAATGCTCGCCGCCGAAGATACCGCCCATCGCCAATGCTTTTTGATGATCGGCGATCACTAAGGTGTCGGCGCTCAGTTTGGCTTCGTTGCCGTCCAGCAGCGTCAGGGTTTCCCCTTCTTCCGCCATACGTACCACGATGCCGCCGTCGATGCGGCTCAGATCGAAGGCGTGCATCGGCTGGCCAAGTTCCAACAGCACATAGTTGGTGACGTCTACCACGGCATCGATAGAACGGATACCGCAACGACGCAGTTTTTCACGCATCCACAGCGGGCTTGGTGCCTTGACGTTGATGCCTTTCACCACGCGGCCCAGATAACGCGGGCACGCCTGCGGCGCGTCAACGCGGATCGGCAGCGTAGCGTCGATGGTGGCGGCCACCGGGCTCATGTCCGGCTCGGTCAGCGCAACCTGGTTCAGTACGCCCACGTCTCGCGCAACGCCGATGATGCCCAGGCAGTCGGCGCGGTTCGGCGTGACGCTGATCTCGATGGTGTTGTCGTTCAGTTTCAGATAGTCGCGGATGTCGGTGCCGATCGGCGCATCCAGCGGCAGCTCAATGATACCGTCATGATCGTCGGAAATGCCCAGCTCGGAGAACGAGCACAGCATGCCTTCCGAAGGTTCGCCGCGTAGCTTGGCGGCCTTGATTTTGAAATCGCCTGGCAGCACCGCGCCCACGGTGGCGACCGCCACTTTCAGGCCGGTACGGCAGTTTGGCGCGCCACAGACGATGTCGAGCAGGCGTTCGCCGCCTACGTTAACCTTGGTGACGCGCAGTTTGTCGGCGTTCGGGTGCTGGCCGCACTCGACCACCTCGCCCACGACGACGCCGTTAAACGCGCCGGCAACCGGATCCACGCCGTCCACTTCCAGGCCAGCCATGGTGATTTGATCGGATAATGCTTCGCTGCTGATGGCCGGGTTTACCCACTCGCGCAACCAGAGTTCACTGAATTTCATGTGATATTCCCGCCTTACTTAAACTGTTTGAGGAAACGCAGATCGTTTTCGAAGAATGCGCGCAGGTCAGTGACGCCGTAACGCAGCATAGTCAGGCGCTCCATGCCCATACCGAAGGCGAAGCCGGAGTAAACTTCCGGATCGATGCCCACGTTGCGCAGCACGTTCGGATGCACCATGCCGCAGCCCAGCACTTCCAGCCACTTGCCGTTCTTGCCCATCACGTCCACTTCAGCGGACGGCTCGGTGAACGGGAAGTAGGACGGACGGAAACGAACCTGCAGGTCTTCTTCAAAGAAGTTGTTCAGGAAATCGTGCAGCGTGCCCTTCAGGTTGGTGAAGCTGATGTCTTTATCGACGATCAACCCTTCCATCTGGTGGAACATCGGGGTGTGAGTCTGATCGTAGTCGTTACGATAAACACGGCCCGGCGCAATGATGCGGATCGGCGGCTGCTGGTTCTTCATGGTGCGGATCTGCACGCCGGAAGTCTGGGTGCGCAGCAGGCGCGTGGCGTCGAACCAGAAAGTATCGTGGTCGGCGCGCGCCGGGTGATGCCCTGGAATGTTCAGCGCGTCGAAGTTATGGTAATCGTCTTCAATCTCCGGGCCGGTGGCAACGGAGAAGCCCAACTCGCCGAAGAAGGTTTCGATACGGTCGATGGTGCGGGTCACCGGGTGCAGGCCGCCGTTCTCCATGCGACGGCCCGGCAGGGACACGTCGATGGTTTCAGCCGCCAGGCGCGCGTTCAGCGCAGCGCTTTCCAGCGCGTTCTTACGCGCGTTCAGGGCGTCTTGCACCTCTTGCTTGGCCTGGTTGATCACCGCGCCGGCCGCCGGACGGTCTTCCGCCGGTACGTCACGCAGAGACTGCATCTGCAAGGTGAAATGACCTTTCTTGCCAAAATATTCGACGCGCACCAAATCTAACGCGGCAACATCCTGGGCATCTTCTACGGCTGCCTTGGCATTGGCAACCAGCTCTGCGAGATGTGGCATTGCTTTCCTCTTCCTCTGGCCGGGATGGCCCTAAGTAATTGTTATCTATTATTCGAACACGCCTTTGAGCAATCTTCAAAGACTTTTCAATGCGTTGTCGGCCAGGTGACTCACCTGCGCGGCACAGGGCCGGCTGAGCGTCTGCCACCCTCGCCGCAGCAATGTGCAAGGCGATACGATGGCCAAAAACAAAAAAGCCTCCACGAGGGAGGCTTAGGCGCTACTTTTCGTTTCTTTTCTTACGCGCAAAGCCTCCTGATATCAGGCGCTAAAGTAAAAAAAGAAACGAAAAATAGCTGCGTGCATGATTGCGGTACCTTGTCGATGATTGTCCACCAGTGATATAGCGGCGGGCAATGAAAGTCAATATTTGTCGCTGAAAACAAAGATTAAAAGAGGGAGCAAGCTCCCTCTTCTACTGACTTACGCCAGAGCTGCTTTCGCTTTCTCAACCAGTGCGCCGAAGGCCACTTTGTCGAAGACTGCGATGTCAGCCAGGATCTTACGGTCAATTTCGATCGACGCTTTTTTCAAGCCGTTGATGAACTTGCTGTAAGACAGACCGTTCTGACGAGCAGCTGCGTTGATACGTGCAATCCACAGCTGACGGAACTGACGCTTACGTTGACGACGGTCACGGTAAGCGTACTGGCCTGCTTTGATTACTGCCTGGAAGGCAACACGATATACGCGCGAACGGGCACCGTAGTAGCCTTTCGCCTGCTTCATAATTTTCTTGTGACGTGCGCGTGCAATTACACCACGTTTTACGCGAGCCATATGCTCTCTCCTAAAGTCTTATTCTAAATTCAAAAAAAATGGCTTATGCGTACGGCAGGCACGCGGTAACCAGGACCAGATCGTTTTTAGACACCATGCCTTTCGGACGCAGGTGACGTTTACGCTTGGTTGCTTTTTTGGTCAGAATATGACGCAGGTTGGCATGTTTACGCTTAAAACCACCGCTGCCGGTTTTTTTGAAGCGCTTGGCTGCACCGCGTACAGTTTTAATCTTTGGCATTTTAATTAAATCCACTTCGCATTGTTAAACAACGAATCAGTTGGGCGAATAAAACCCACACAGCGCAAGCGCCGCGCGGGTTCCATTACTTGTAAGCCTTACTGTTTCTTCTTAGGAGCGAGCACCATAATCATCTGGCGGCCTTCGATCTTCGTAGGGAAGGACTCGACCACTGCCAGATCCATATCTTCACACAGGTCTTTACGGACGCGGTTAAGCACTTCCATACCGATCTGCTGGTGCGCCATCTCACGCCCGCGGAAACGCAGGGTGATTTTGGCTTTATCGCCATCTTCCAGAAAGCGAATCAGGTTGCGTAGTTTGACCTGATAGTCGCCATCATCGGTGCCAGGACGGAATTTGATTTCCTTAACCTGGATAACTTTTTGCTTCTTCTTCTGTTCTTTCGTCGACTTGCTCTTCTCGTAGAGGAATTTGCCGTAATCCATGATTCGGCAAACTGGCGGTTCGGCATTTGGGCTGATTTCTACTAAATCAACGCCCGCTTCCTCAGCTTTTTCAAGAGCTTCATTCAGACTGACAATACCAATCTGCTCGCCATCGACGCCGGTTAGGCGAACTTCTTGCGCGCGAATTTCTCTGTTAATGCGATTAGGACGCGCCGGTTGAACTCGTTTTCCGCCTTTAATACTTTATTCCTCCAGTTGATGAAGACTACGGCTGCGAATCTCTTTCAGCAGCTTGTCTACGACTTCGTTTACGTCCAGGCTTCCCAGGTCTTTGCCACGGCGGGTACGAACGGCAACTTTGCCTGCTTCGACCTCTTTGTCGCCGCACACCAACATGTAAGGGACTCGACGTAAAGTATGTTCGCGAATTTTAAAGCCAATCTTCTCATTTCTCAAGTCCGCTTTCACGCGAATGCCTGCATCCTGCAGTTTTTTGGTCAATTGCTGGACATAATCAGACTGGCTGTCGGTGATATTCATCACCACCACCTGCACCGGAGCGATCCAGGTCGGGTAGAACCCGGCGTATTCTTCGGTAAGGATACCGATGAAACGTTCCATGGAGCCCAAAATGGCGCGGTGAATCATTACCGGCACGACGCGATCGTTGTTTTCGCCAACATACGAAGCGCCCAAACGGCCCGGCAAGAAGAAATCGAGCTGCACGGTACCACATTGCCATGCGCGATCCAAACAATCATGCAGGGTAAATTCAATTTTCGGTCCGTAGAAGGCGCCCTCACCCGGCTGATATTCAAACGGAATGCCGTTCTCGGTCAGCGCGGCGGCCAGGTCCTCTTCCGCACGGGTCCACATGTCGTCGGTGCCGATGCGTTTTTCCGGACGAGTCGACAACTTGACGGCAATCTTGTCGAAACCGAAAGTGCCGTACACGTCATACACCATGCGGATGCATTCGTTCACTTCGGCGCGCACCTGCTCTTCGGTACAGAAGATGTGGGCGTCATCTTGCGTGAAGCCGCGCACGCGCATCAGGCCATGCAGGGAACCCGATGGCTCGTTGCGGTGGCAGCTGCCGAATTCGCCCATGCGCAGCGGCAAATCGCGGTACGACTTCAGGCCCTGGTTGAAGATCTGCACGTGGCCCGGGCAGTTCATCGGCTTGATGCAGTATTCGCGGTTTTCCGACGCGGTGGTGAACATGGCGTCTTTGTAATTTTCCCAGTGGCCGGTTTTTTCCCACAGCACGCGGTCCATCATGAACGGACCTTTCACTTCCTGGTACTGATACTCTTTGAGCTTCATGCGCACGAAGGCTTCCAGCTCGCGGAAGATAGTCCAACCGTCGTTGTGCCAGAACACCATGCCCGGCGCTTCTTCCTGCATGTGATACAGGTCGAGCTGTTTGCCGATCTTGCGGTGATCGCGCTTGGCCGCTTCTTCCAGACGTTGCAGGTAGGCGTTCAACTGCTTCTTGTCTGCCCAGGCGGTACCGTAGATACGCTGCAGCATTTTGTTTTTGCTGTCGCCGCGCCAGTAAGCGCCGGAAGTTTTCTGCAGCTTGAAATGGTGGCAGAAACGCATGTTCGGCACGTGCGGACCGCGGCACATGTCGACGTATTCTTCGTGGTGATACAGGCCAGGACGATCGTCATGGCTGATGTTCTCATCCAGGATCGCCACTTTGTAGATTTCGCCGCGCTCAGCGAAGGTGTCGCGGGCTTCTTGCCAGCTGACCTTCTTCTTGATGACGTCGTAATCCTTATCGGCCAACTCGTGCATCCGCTTTTCCAGCAGATCCAGGTCTTCCTGCGTCAGGGTGCGGTCGATATCCACGTCATAATAGAAACCGTTGTCGATCACCGGACCGATCGCCATTTTGGTATCCGGCCACAGCTGCTTGATCGCATGACCCAGCAGGTGAGCGCAGGAGTGGCGCATGATTTCCAGACCGTCTTCATCTTTGATAGTGATGATGGCC
The DNA here is from genome assembly GCF_003028435.1 of Serratia sp. Nf2. Classification (NCBI taxonomy): domain Bacteria; kingdom Pseudomonadati; phylum Pseudomonadota; class Gammaproteobacteria; order Enterobacterales; family Yersiniaceae; genus Serratia; species Serratia sp. Nf2. The sequence continues at coordinate 203,569 of NZ_PYTW01000003.1, forward strand.
AGCTGCGCATCCGATTCGATCAGATCGCCGGCATCAACCAGCTCGCCGTTGACGCGGCCGGCGATACAGGCTTTCGCCAGGCCAGGGCCGATATCGCGCGCGACATCCATCGGGGAAACGGGGTGGTCGAAATGACGCTGACTACCGTCAGGAAGAGTAATAACAGGCATTAATAATTCCTTATCTACAGTGGTGACCCACACGACAGATCACATGCAGTACGAAAATTGGATTTTGGGTTTGGTCAGCCAGGTTTCAGATCTCGCCCACAATTGCCAGATTGAAACCTCACTGGGTATACAGAATGGAACGCATACCTTCTCAGCCGCATTCGGCTAAGCGAATAGTATCACTAAAATTGTTCCGGATAAATAAAGTGCCGCCGCCCTCACACTTTCGCCTCATTCGGCGCAAAAACGGTTTTCATGTAGCTGAGGGTGGCCAGCAGGCACAGGCCGTAGCCCAGCAGTTCGCAGCCCTCTTCCACCATGTTTTTCACTACCCGGTTATAGCCGTCCAACATCAGCGTTTGCCACAACGCGCTCATGCCGAACAGGCGTGAAAACACCAGAATGCACAGCAGGCCCGCGCACATCATGCCGTAGCCGGGATGCGTCACGAAATCGGCCAGGCCGCGCACCGTCCCCGCAATGTGCCTGGCGGCATGCCACAGGCAGGCCAAGGCGACCGCCAGCGCGAACCACACCCAGGCGCCGTGCCACAGCGCATCGAAGGCGAAGTCCATCTCGCGGATCAACATGCAGAGAAAGAAGCCACCGACCAGCATCCAGGCGGAGCGGCGTTCGGCCTGTCGCCAGGCCGCGGCGAAAAAACCGCCGGCGATGGCGAGCAGCAACAGTTCCTGCGCCGCTTCGGTCAGCGAGGTTTCATGCACAAAATTATGCAGCCAGTGTACGTCGATAAACACCAGGCCGACCAAAGCCGCCAAAAAAGCGCCGTAGAACAGAAAGGCAACGGCCTTCCCCAGCAAAATATGCAGTTCTTGTTTCATAATCACACTCATTATTATTTACAGCGCATCTATGTTATCCACCTGTTCTCAGGGATCGTGGCAATTGATGCCTAATACCGTATACAGCGATAAAGGTGGTCATTAATCACGCCGCAAACAATAAAAACCCCGGCACATGGCCGGGGGGAAGCGCCAGTCTTTCCTGGCTGTCATTTCATCACCGTCAGTATTTCAGGCTCTCATCCCTCTATCATCGAGACGCGCAAACGAGCCTGGAAATTACGCCTGCGGAGATGATACGGTTACACGCCGGGCGTTGGTGTTAACGCCCCACAAGCCTGCCAATGCACTGACCACTGCGCCAATCAACAATGCAAAGAATGACCACAGGGCAGCCCGAGACAATTCGTCCGCAGCCGCGGCAGCCTGTTCGCGCGCCTTCTGTTTCAGCTCAGCATACTCCTGTTTTGCCTGATTGATTTTTGCTTCGGCTTCATCCAAACGCTGATTAACCAGCTGCGCAGTTTTATTTTTGGCGTCGACCAAATTCTTCACAGTCTGGTCTACTTCCTGCGGCGTCATATTGGTATTTTCAACCAGCGCTTTTTTCAGTGTGTCTTGATCCACATCTTGCGAGATGGCCTCACCATGTTTTTTAAGCTTGTCGACCAGTTGCTTAATAATTGCATCGCTATTGTCAGGCTGAAGTGCCAGGGCTTTTACTGCGTCTGCCAAATCAGTCTTGGCCGCATTCAACTGTTGCTGCATGAATTCAGGCTGCAATGACGGAATACCACTTTTTTTAAGCGCCGTAACCACATCACCATGCAGCTGTTCAGGTTCCAACGTGGTGTCTATACCCAACTTGTCAAACACCTTGCCACCCACGTCCGCTAACCCGGTTGCCCCTTTGCCAATCGCTGAACCGGCACCGGAGAGCAAGCTGCCAGAGGTCGAAGCGATAGCACCCAGCGCATTGCCGGTGGCCTTCACTGCAGACCCGACCAGCATCCCGCCCAGCACCGCCGCCACAATCAGTGACGTAGCCCATACCAGGAAGCCATGAATAAGGCCGTCATTAGCAGCCAAACGTCCGGCAATAAAAGCGCCGGCAGCCAAGCTAATAATGATTGAAACAGCGGACCAAATCACTACGGTGGTACCGGCTCCATTGATTGGATCGTCTGACGTCGGATCCACGATGGAAAATCCAAGGCTGGTGCCCAACGTCGACAGCAACAGTGAAACAGCCAATACGGTGATAACACCACCAATGACGCTGCCCCAGGAGATTTTTTTCGCCGCTACCCATTCTTTTGCCACTTCCATAGTAAAACTCCTTTTAAGCTTTTCGATTATAAAGAAATGCCACAAAGCCTTACCAGTATAGAAGTGTTTAATCTCTTAAGCGGTTAAATGGTAAAAACAGTTAAAAATAATTAATCATAATTGCAGCACGGGCGTGCCTACTCTCGGCGACAACACGCTGACAGAGCGTCTTGGCATCACTATCCTTACGTTATTCACGGGTGAACAGGTCTTGAGCTCATAATATGAACCGGTTACTCGCAGTCCTCGTCGTGCTATGCGCGGTATTAGCGACGCTGTATGGGCGGGTGCATTTTGGCGCGCGTTCAGTGCCGCGGGCGATTGCGGTCAATGAAGCGCCGCTGGGGTGTGAGGATGAACCGGAGCTCGCCGGCGAGTGCAACGGCGAAGATGAAACGCCGGCCGACGGTTAATTAACCTTACGAGCTATGCCCATTGCCGCCAGGCACGCGGCAGGCTAGGCTGTTCAGCTCATGGGCCGCCGCGTGGCGGCTTGAACGTTGCACAGGGAGTTTTTTATGACGGGTATTTTGCAGTTATTCCAGGCCATCGGACTGGGTTTGGTGCTGCTGTTGCCGCTGGCCAACCCGCTGACCACGGTGGCGTTGCTGCTCGGGTTGTCCGGTAATATGACGCGCGAAGAGCGCAACCAGCAGTCGCTGATGGCCTCGGTTTATGTGTTCTGCATCATGACGGTGGCGTTTTACGCCGGGCAGGTGGTGATGAACACCTTCGGCATTTCGATCCCCGGCCTGCGCATCGCCGGCGGCCTGATCGTCGCCTTCATCGGTTTCCGCATGTTATTCCCTCAGCAGAGCCCTGAAGAGGCGCCGGAGGTGGAGAGCAAGTCGCACGAGCTGCGGCACAAGACGTCGGCCAACATTGCCTTCGTGCCGCTGGCCATGCCGAGCACAGCCGGGCCGGGCACCATCGCGATGATCATCAGTTCGGCGTCGAGCGTCAAGGCGAACTCGCTGGGTTTTGAACCCTGGGTACTGGCGGTGGCACCGGTCGCCATCTTCCTGACGGTCGCGGTGATCCTGTGGGGCTGCCTGCTCAGTTCCGGCGCTATCATGCGGTTGGTGGGGAAAAGCGGCATCGAGGCGATCTCGCGCCTGATGGGCTTCCTGCTGGTGTGCATGGGCGTGCAGTTCATCATCAACGGCGTACTGGAGATCATCTCCACCTATACGCCGGCCGCCGCCTAAAGATCAAAAACGGGCGCGTCGTCGCGCCCGTTGCCGTTATTTCCCCGTCGGCGCCTGCGCGCCCAAAATGCCCTTGCCTTCCGGCACTTCGGTAAAACGGCTGAGGATCTCGCTGTAGGTCCTGGCCGGATCCAGATCCGGGAACTGTGCCGGATAGATAAACTTCGCCAGATACTCCAGCCCGACAATGTTGTACGGATGGTTGTAGAAGTTATGGTAGATGCCGTAGAAGCGCCCTTCTTTCACCGCCGACACCTGCGCGAAGCCCGGACGCTGTTTCATGCGGTTGAAAGCCTCATCCACCTGCTGCTGCGTGACGCCATAGCCAAACGGCACCGCGGCGTTGGTCTTGCTGGCCCACTGCGAGCCGGAAACGATGTAGGCATCCGGTTTCATGGCGATCACTTTTTCCAGCGCCACGTCGCCGGTCGCGCCCGGTAACAGCGCAGAGCCGATGTTGCGCGCGCCGACCGCCTCTACCAGAGCCCCCCAACCGACGTGAGCATGGGTGAAGCAGCAAGATTCCAGCCCGTTCAGGCCGGCCTTGGCTTCGAAGAATACCAGCGGCTTGGGTTCCACCGCCTGCGTCTTGGCCAGAATGGCCTGATAGTGCTGCTGATAATAATCGGTATATTGTTTGGCTTCACTTTCGCGGTTGAGGGTTTCCCCCAGCAGCGTCACGCTTTTCGGCGTGTTTTCCACCGGCTTGAGCATGGTGTCGATAAACAGCACCGGCACGTTCAACGCCTTCAGCTTATCCAGCACGCCGGTTTGGCTCAGGGAAGGTTTGGAGCGCAGCTGGGCGATCATCAGATCGGGCCGCTTGGCGATCACGCTCTCCAGATTCACTTCACCTTTGTCGCTAAAGCCCATATCGATGATATTTTTCGCCGCCGGCCATTTGCTCTGCAAGATAGTCCAGGTCGCCGCGTCACTTTTCTTCAGCAGGTTGTTCCAGGCTACCAGCCGGCCGAACGGGTTGGCACGATCGAGCAGCGCCAGCGTGAGAATGTCGCGCCCGTCCTGCACCACGATGCGTTTCGGTTCTTGCTGGAGGGTGAGCGTCTGGCCGGAGGTGTCGGTCAGGGTCAACGGATAGGTGGTGGCCATCGCCGGAGAGGCTAACACGGCGGCGCAAACCAGCGCCGGCAAAGTGATTCGACGGTGCACGAAAGACTCCTTAGTCATGAACACAATCAGGAAATACTAATGAGAATGGCTTGCATTATCAAAGATAACGCCCAGCAACCCGGCGATTAATTGCAAAGGGATGTGTAGAGAGAGGTTGAGAGGCGCGCCGGAAGCGGCGCGCCCAAGGGATCATACCAGGCCGTAGATCAGCGCCGACAGCGCAATCAGGCCCATCACCAGCACGAAGACGTTGCTCGCCGCGCGGTATTTACGCATCGCCGGCACCGCGCGCACCGCGTACATCGGCAGAATGAACAGGATGGCGGCAATCAGCGGGCCGCTGATGGTTTCGATGATGTGCAGCGCGCTGGGGTTCCACACCGTTGCCGCCCAGGTGAGCAGGAACAGCGCCACCGCCGAAATGCGGTGCGTCATACGCGAACTGAGCGGTTTGCCGACCGCGCGCGTGACGCCGTCGATCAGGCTGGTCGCCCCTTCCGTTACCCCCAGCGAGGTGCCGAGATAGGATTTAGCCATTGCCAGCATCGCCATCACCGGGCCGAGATAGGCAATCAGCGGGTTGGAAAACTTGTTGGCCAGGGTGGTCAGCACCGTGATGTTCTGATCTTTCGCCTGCTGCATGTCTTCATGGGACAGGCTCAGCACACAGCTGAACACGAAAAACAGCACGGTGACGCAGATCAGCACATAGCTGTAGCGCATAATGCGCGCGCAGCGGCGTTCCGCCTTATCGCCATACAGGCTCTTCTGGGTCGAGGCGAAGGAAGAGATGATCGGCGCATGGCTGAAGGAGAACACCATCACCGGCACCGCCAGCCACAGCGAATGCCACAGCCCCGGCGTGTCGAAGCGGGTGGCGGCCAGGCCATGAACGAAGTTGGCGGTATTCCAGCTCGGCATCAGGTACAGCGAAATGCCCATCAGGAACACCAGCAGCGGGAACACCAGCATGCCCATCGCCGCCACGATGCTGTCTTTGCCGCGCAGCAGCACCAGATTCAGCACCACCACCACCGCCAGGCTCAGCCAGATGCGCGGCAGCGGCGCCACGTGGAACTGGTGGATCAGGAAGCTGTCCAGCGCGTTGGTGATCGAAATGCTGTACACCAGCACGATCGGGAAGAACGCCATCAGATACAGCATCATGATGATTTTGCCGGCCAGCACGCCGAAGTGTTCCACCACCACATCGTGAATATTGCCGTCGCGGCTGGAGCCGGAAAGCACGAAGCGGCTGAGCGCACGGTGCGGCAAATAGGTCAGCGGAAAAGCGAACAGCGCCATCAACAGCAGTACCAGCGGGCCGTTCAAACCGGCGTTGATCGGCAAGAACAGCGTGCCGGCGCCCACCGCGGTGGCATAGAGACCGAACATCCAGACGGTGTCGGTTTTGTTCCATTTGGCAGGCTGAGCGGCCGTCAGCGTGCCTGAATCGGGAGAAATCGTACTCATGAGACAGTCTACCTTAATCTGCGGCGCCAACGATTGCGCCTAACGGGATATCCTTCTCCGCGAACTTTTTAATAGTAATCAGTGAATTAAAGCGATATTTCATACTTACGCCTGATGGAAGGACGGCAAAGGATAATGAAAAATACCCTGCGGGTCTATGTTTTATCGGCCGAACGGACGATTTGCGAACAGGAAATGCTGAAAAAACCGGCACAGGCAGGAAAAACTAAGGGCCCCTTGCGGAGCCCTTAAGCGGTTTACTTCTTCGCGTCCGGATGGTCCGGCACCTCGGCGCTGCCCATCTCCTTCTCGTCGCGGATCATCGAGCGGTCTTTACGCACGTCGGCCACGTCGGAGGCGCTCACCGGTTTGGCGCTGTTGCCCCAGCTGGTGCGAATGAAGTTCACCACGTCCGCCACCTGCTGATCGTTCAGACGCCAGCCAAACGGCGGCATGGTGATGTTGGACACCGCCCCCTGCACCGCCGGCGTAGTGTTGCCGGTCAGCACGATGTGGATCAGCGAGGTCGCGTCCTCGGTCTGCACCACCGGGTTGCCCTTCAGCGACGGGAAGGCGCGCTTGTAGCCCACGCCGTCGGTGCGGTGGCAGGCCGCGCAGTTATCGACATACAGCGCCGCGCCAGGCTTGCTGTCGTCGCCGCGCCACAGATCCTTGGCCACGCTGTCTTCCACCGGTGCCGCCTGCTGCTTGCCGTCTTTCGGCGGCAGCGATTTCAGGTAGCGCGCGATGGCGGTCAGATCGTCGTCGCTCAGGTATTGCAGGCTGTGCTCCACCACGTCGCTCATGCCGCCAAACACGATCGCCTTTTCGTTACGGCCGGTTTTCAGGAACTCGGTCAGCTCGGCTTCGCTCCAGCTGCCCAGGCCATCCTTGCGGTCGCTTCGCAGGCTGGAAGCCACCCAGCCGTCGATCGGCGCGTTGCTGCCGGACAGATAGTTGTCGCTTTCGCTGTTGCTCAGCGCTTTTTCCTGCATGGTGATGCTGCGCGGGGTATGGCAGGCACCGCAGTGGCCCAGGCCTTCCACCAGGTAGCGACCGCGCTCGATCACCGGATCGGCCTTGGCGTCAGCCACGAAGTCCGCCGGCGACGGTGCGAACATGCCGCGCCAGATGCTCAGCGGCCAGCGCATCGACAGCGGCCACGGGATGTCGGAGTCCTTGTTGGCCTGCTCCACCGGCTGCACGCCGTGCATGAAATAGGCATACATGGCGCGCATGTCGTCCTCTTTCACCAGCGCGAAAGACGGATACGGCATCGCCGGATACAGGGTGCTGCCATTTTTGGCTACGCCCTTACGCACCGCGTTGTCGAAATCCTCGAAGCTGTAATCGCCGATGCCGGTTTTCTTGTCCGGCGTGATGTTGGTGGAGTAAATGGTGCCGATCGGCGTCTCCATCGCCAGACCGCCGGCGAAGGTTTTACCGCTCTTGCCGTCGGTGTGGCAGGCCACGCAGTCGCCGGCGCGCGCCAAGTATTCACCGCGCTTGATAAGCTCGCTGCTGACGGTGGCGTCCTGCGCCCAAACGGAAAAACTCACTGCACTGAGAACCAGTGCCGGTACAAATGCTTTCATCGTTCGCCGTCCTTATGCCTGCACCAATGGGCCTGGGTTTTTCAGATACTGCTCGCGAATAGCGCGGGCAGACCAATAAGCCAATGCCGCCACGGTGCCGGTCGGGTTGTAGCCCAGCCCCTGCGGGAAGGCCGATGCACCGATCGAGAACACGTTGTGCACGTCCCAGCTCTGCAGATAGCGGTTGACCGCGCTGGTCTTCGGATCTTCCCCCATTACCGCGCCGCCGTTCATGTGGGTGGTCTGGTAACTGGTGGTGTCGAAGTGGCTGTTGGCGTTTTTCGGGCTGCCGGCGATCAGTTTCGGGTTCATCGCCTTGGCGATCGGCGCCATCTTGTCGTACATGAACTGCGCCATCTTGATGTCGTTTTCCTGCCAGTCGAACGTCATGCGCAGCAGCGGCTGGCCAAAGACGTTCTTGTAGTTGGGATCGAGATCCAGATAGTTGTTGCGGTACGACTGGTGCGCGCCGTGAGCGTCCATCGAAACGTGGTGGGTGTAGGCATCCGCCACCGCCGCTTTCCACTTGCTGCCCCAGGCCGGGGTGCCCGGAGGCGTCGGCAGGCCGGAGATCGGCTTGGTGCCCGCCTGGTTGACCCAGAACGGCGAACCGCCGACGAAGCCTTCTTTGGCGTGGTCGAAGTTATCGGCGTTGAAGTCGTCTACGCCCACGCCGTTGCCGCCGGCGCCGATGAACGGGTTGGTGAACACGTCTTTATCGAAGAACGCCTTGATGGTGGTCATGTTCTGGTAGGCGAAGTTGCGCCCGACCACGCCTTCGCCGGTCACCGGATCGTAAGGCTTGCCGATGCCGGACAGCAGCATCAGGTGCACGTTGTGGAACTGGAACGCGCCCAGGATCACCAGATCGGCCGGCTGTTCAATCTCGCGGCCCTGCGCATCGACGTAGTTCACGCCGGTAGCGCGGGACTTGTCGTCGGTCAGATTGACCTTCAGCACGTTGGCGTTGGTGCGCAGCTCGAAGCGTTTCTCCATGCGCAGCGCCGGCAAGATGTTGACGTTCGGCGAAGCTTTGGAATACATGTAGCAGGCGTAGCCGCTGCAGAAACCGCAGAAGTTGCACGGGCCCATCTGCGCGCCGTACGGGTTGGTGTAAGAGTCCGAGGTGTTGGCGGACGGCAGGTTGTAAGGGTGATAACCCACCTCCAGCGCCGCTTTCTCGAACAGTTGGGCGGAGTAGGTATTTTTCTGCGCCGGCAGCGGGAAGTCGCTGGAGCGATCCGCCGCAAAGCGGTTGCCGCCCTTCTGCGCCACTTTCTGCCCTTTGATGGTCCAGGCGGTGCCGGAGGTGCCGAACACTTTCTCCGCTTTGTCGAAGAACGGTTCCAGCTCGTCGTAGGTCACGCCGAAGTCCTGGATGGTCATGTCCTTCGGAATGAAGTTTTTGCCGTAGCGCTCTTCATAGTGGCTGCGCATGCGCAGTTCGATCGGATCGACGCGGAAATGCACGCCCGACCAGTGCAGGCCGGCGCCGCCGACGCCGGTGCCCGGCAGGAACGCCGCCAGCTGGCGGTAAGGCACCGCGGTCTGGCTGCTGTTATGCCGAATGGTGACGGTGCTTTTCGACAGATCTTGGAACAGCTTGCGGCGGATGTTATAGGTCAGCTCGTCGATCACCTGCGGATAAGACCCGTCTGGATAGGTGTCGCGCATCGGGCCACGCTCCAGCGCCACCACGTTGAGGCCGGCCTCGGTCAGCTCTTTGGCCATGATCGCGCCCACCCAGCCGAAGCCGACGATCACCGCGTCTACTTTTTTCATTACCGTTGCCATGGTTAGCCCCTCTCCCCACGAATCGAGACCGGCGGGAAGGGATAACGCTCCCCTCGCTCAACCCAGTCCATAAAATCGGCGCGCGCGCCCGGAAAATTAATCAGCTTCCAGCCCACCATGTCTTTGTTGCCGCCATGGATAGGATCACTGAAGAAACCTTCGCGGGTGTTTTGCAGCAGATAGGAGAAGAACAGTTTCGACGGCAGCTGCTGGAACTCCGCCTCGCCGGACTCGAACTTTTGCAGCATGGCGTCTTGCTGCGCGCCATCCAGTTCGGCGAAGGGCTTGCCGGCGGTTTTCTTGCTGTAGGCATCGGCGTCACTGATGCCGAGGTTGTAGATTTGCTTGGGCACCAGCGGCAACTGATAGCCCATCTCTTTCGGCACATCGGGGTTGAACGGCCCCTGCATGTACCAGATGGAGCCGGTGGCGTACGGGGTATTCATCTGACGATCGATAAACTCCGGCACGCCGGCTTCCAGTGCGCCGGGGCCGCGTTCGTCGGCCGGGATCAGGCGCGCGACAGCGGCCTTGATGAAGGCCCACTCTTCCGGGGTGAAAAAGGTCGGTTGATAATCGTTCTGCGTTGAGGTGTTCGAGGCCGCGACCGCCGGTGTCGGTGCCGTCAGCGCGCCAACGCCGCTGCCACCAATTACCGCCGCAGGAATTAAGGTCATCGATTTCAACAAGAAATCGCGCCGCGAATTGTTGGTTTTATGATTCGACATGTCACATTCCATCCAAAGATAGTCACAACTATTTAACCGCAACCTTGCGATCGATACGGGTTTTTAAAATAATTTGTTACTTATTTGTATATTTATTGAAGGTCACAATGCGTTCAAACGCAAAAATGTTACCGGTAACTTATTGAATGAACGTAAAGATTTATCCGCTAACGTAAATTTAACTTTTCGTGCGGTTTTTCCGATAAGCGGTGAGGAAATAACGAAAAATGAGAAGTAGGTCGCGCACTGGAACGGCGCCGGAAACAAAATCGGCCGCGTTCAGCGGCCGATTCGACAAGGAAGAGGGTTACTGCGACATCGCCTGGTAGGCGGTGGTCACCTTCCACAAATAGCGCGGCGCCTGCGGCGCCGGGTGCTTTTTCTGGATGTGCTGATAAAACTCGTCCGGGCTCATCTGATTGATGCGATTCACCGCCACGCGCTTGTCCGAGGAGAAGGTGCGCAACATGGCGCCCGCCCCGTTCACGTACGAAACGATGGTGGCGTAACGCAGGGTCTGTGGGTTGTTGATCCCGGCTAGCTGCTGGCTTTGAAGAATATTGATATAGGCCGTTCCCAGATCAATATTGACCGCCGGATCCTTCAGCTCACGCGAGCTGGGTTGCCCGTTTCGTCCTTTCATGCGATAGGCGTCGCGGCCGGCGGTAGAAGCCTTAAGCTGCATCAATCCCACTGCGTTCGAGGTGCTGACCACGTTCGGGTTAAACCCGGACTCCACCTGAATAATCGCTTTAATCAGCGTTTCGTCAACGCCGTAGTTGCTGGCGGCCTGACGAATGTAATCGTTATAAGCAACCGGGGTGCCTGTGCGGTTTACCGGTGCCTGCGGAGGGGTTTTTAACCAACCGCCGCGCGTTGTGCCACTGCCTGAAATATTGCTTGCCGTTTGCGGGTCTTTGGCGCACCCCGACAAAAGCAAAATTGCCGTAAGGCAACCTATTTTTGTTTTCACAGAATCCCTCACTCCTTTCAATGAGTTGCGTAGCATATACAACTTGTAAGGACACCTGCAGTAATTTTTTGGGCTAATCTCAAGGTATCCATATACCAAGAGGTGATTTATGAGTCAATCTGCAACAAACTGCTTTGTGGTGACTTTTCGCTATCAGGAAGAAGGATTAACCGACCTGGCGAAGCTGACCGGGCAATTGACGCGCGAAGGTTTTGTCACGTCGGTGACAGACGAAAATGGCGTTCACCATGAGCTCGGCAGCAACAGTTTTGCGTTCATAACCGTTCTGGATCAAGAGGATGTACAGCATCTGGCGCAGGGATTCGGGCAGTTGGCATTGGGAAAACAGCCGGAGGTGACGATATGCGCCTGTGAGGACTACCTTCAGCGGTTACATACTGATACATAAAATGCTATAACTCCCCGGACGGTATTATTTTTTCAGTTGGAGAAATACCCCGCCGGCGGTGGGCAAGTGACGCTTGACTTCGCTTCAATTGATATTGATAATCATTTTCATTTGAACCAGGAGACGTCATCATGCCATTGATAAGTTGTGCTTTTCGCCGCAGTCGTCCTTCCCGCGCTGCCGCACTGTTACGCCCTTTCACGCTCGCCTGCCTGCTGCTCGGCGCCGCCTTGGTCAGCCAAAACGCGCTGGCGGAAAAAAAGCTGCGCGTGGTGACGACCTTTACCATCATTCAGGACATTGCCCAGAACGTGGCGGGTGATGCCGCCGTGGTGGAATCCATCACCAAGCCGGGCGCCGAGATCCACGACTATCAACCGACTCCGCGCGACATCGTCAAAGCGCAGCACGCCGACCTGATCCTGTGGAACGGCATGAACCTGGAACGTTGGTTCCAGCGCTTCTTCGAGAACATCAAACAGGTGCCGGCGGCGGTCGTGACCGAAGGCATCACCCCGCTGCCGATCCGCGAAGGGCCGTATAACGGCAACCCGAACCCGCATGCCTGGATGTCGCCAAGCAACGCGCTGGTGTACATCGAGAACATTCGCAAAGCGCTGGTGGAGCACGATCCGGCCCATGCGGAAACTTATAACCGCAACGCCAAAGCCTACGCAGAGAAAATCGGCGCGCTGGACGCCCCGCTGCGCGAACGCCTGGCGCGCATTCCGGCCGCACAGCGTTGGCTGGTGACCAGCGAAGGCGCCTTCAGCTACCTGGCGCAGGACTATCAGCTGAAAGAGGTTTATCTGTGGCCGATCAACGCCGATGAGCAAGGTTCGCCGCAGCAGGTGCGCCGGGTGATCGACGCGGTGCGCGCCCACCATATTCCGGTGGTGTTCAGCGAGAGCACCATTTCCGACAAGCCGGCCAAGCAGGTGGCGAAAGAAACCGGCGCCAAATACGGCGGCGTGCTGTACGTGGATTCGCTGTCCACCCGCGACGGCCCGGTGCCGACCTATATCGACCTGCTTAACACCACCGTGCAAACCATCGCCAAAGGATTCGATCAATGACCCATGAACCGTTTGTCCGCCCTGAATTGAACGTGGACGACGTCACCGTGACCTACAACAACGGACACACTGCCATTCACAACGCCAGCTTTACCCTGGGCGGCGGTTCGATCTGCGCGCTGGTCGGCGTCAACGGCAGCGGTAAATCAACGTTGTTCAAAAGCATCATGGGCCTGGTCAGGCCCACCGCCGGCCGGGTGTCGCTCAGCGACAAACCGGTGGCGGACGCGCTGAAAAAGAACCTGATCGCCTACGTGCCACAGACCGAAGACGTCGATTGGAACTTCCCGGTGCTGGTGGAAGACGTGGTGATGATGGGCCGCTACGGCAAGATGAATTTCCTGCGCATTCCTTCGCGCGAGGATCGGTTGCGGGTCGACAAGGCGCTGGAACGCGTCGGCCTGAGCGAGCTGCGCAGCCGGCAGATCGGCGAGCTGTCCGGTGGCCAGAAGAAGCGCGTGTTCCTGGCGCGTGCGCTGGCGCAACAGGGCACCGTGCTGCTGCTGGATGAACCGTTCACCGGCGTGGATGTGAAAACTGAGAATGCCATTATCGAGCTGCTGCGCGCATTGCGCGACGAGGGGCATTTGATTCTGGTCTCCACCCACAACCTCGGCAGCGTGCCGGAGTTTTGCGATCGGGTGATCCTCATCAATCGCACAGTGCTGGCCGCCGGCCCGACCGAGACCACCTTCACCCAGAGCAACCTGGAGCAGGCATTCGGCGGCGTGCTGCGCCATATTAACCTCTCCGGTCCGGATCTGCACGACGACAACGATCCGCGCACCGTTACGGTGTTGACCGACGATGAGCGCCCGGCGGTGTTCTACGGCCATACCAAGAGCGATCCGCCGGCCAACAGCCAGGCCAGGGAGAAACAATCCTGATGCTGGACCTTCTGCTGCAACCTTTCAGTTACAACTATATGGTGAAGGCCATCTGGGTCAGCGCCATCGTCGGCGCCGCCTGCGCGTTCCTGTCCGCCTACCTGATGTTGAAAGGGTGGTCGCTGATGGGCGATGCGCTGTCGCACTCGGTGGTGCCCGGCGTGGCCGGCGCCTACGCCCTCGGCCTACCCTACGCCGCCGGTGCCTTCTTCACCGGTATGCTGGCGGCGCTGGCGATGACGCTGGTGCGCCATATCACCCGGCTGCGCGAAGACGCCATCATCGGCTTTATCTTCTCCACCTTCTTCGCCGTCGGCCTGCTGATCGTGTCGCTCAACCCCACCTCGGTCAACGTACAGTCGATCATCTTCGGCAATATCCTCGGCATCGCCGACGAAGACGTGCTGCAGGTGGAAATCATCATCGGCGTTTCGCTGCTGATCCTGTGCCTGGTATGGAAAGACCTGCTGGCGGTGTTCTTCGACGAAAGCCACGCGGTGTCGATCGGCCTGTCGCCGCTGCGGCTTAAGATCCTGTTCTTCACCCTGCTCAGCGCCTGCACCGTCGCCGCGCTGCAAACCGTCGGCGCCATTCTGGTGATCGCCATGGTGATCACCCCGGGCGCCACCGCCTACCTGCTGACCGACCGTTTCAGCCGGCTGGTGATCATCGCCATCATCATCGGCGCGTTGACCAGCGGCGTCGGCGCCTACCTGAGCTTCTTCCTCGACGGCGCCACCGGGGGCGTGATCGTCACCCTGCAAACGCTGGTGTTCCTGGCGGCGTTCTTCTTCGCGCCGAAACACGGCCTGCTGGCGGCAAAACGTCGCGTAGCACAGTCACAAACCGGAGGCCGCTGATGGACACGCTCTACCAACTGCTCAGCGAACCCTTCGCCTACCCGTTCATGCAGCGGGCGATCGTCGCCGCCATCGTCACCGGCGTAGTGTGTGCCGTGCTCTCCTGTTATCTGGTGCTCAAAGGGTGGTCGCTGATGGGCGACGCCATCTCGCACGCGGTGCTGCCCGGCATCGTGGTGGCGTTCGTGGTCGGCATCCCGCTGGCGATCGGCGCGTTCCTCTCCGGCATCTTTTGCGCGGTGGCCACCGGCTACCTGAAAGAGAACAGCCGGGTAAAAGAAGACACGGTGATGGGCATCGTCTTTTCCGGCATGTTCGCCTTCGGCCTGGTGCTGTTCTCGCGCATCGACACCGACCAGCACCTGAGCCACATTCTGTTCGGCAACATGCTGGGCATTACCGACGGCGAGCTGAAGCAAACCCTGCTGATCGCCAGCATCACCCTGGCGGTGGTGCTGCTCAAGCGCAAAGACTTCATGCTGTACTGCTTCGATCCGCATCATGCGCGGGTGATTGGCCTGCCGGTCAAGCTGCTGCACTACGGGCTGCTGTGCCTGCTGGCGATGACCATCGTCGCCTCGCTGCAGGCCGTGGGGGTGATCCTGGTGATCGCCATGCTGATCGCCCCTGGCATCATCGCCTTTATGCTGTGCCGCCGCTTCGATCGCATGCTGATGGTGGCGACGGTGGTGTCGGTGTTCTCTTGCGTGCTCGGCACCCTGATCAGTTTCCACATCGACGGCGCCACCGGGCCCTGCATCGTCATTGTGCAAGCCGTGCTGTTCGTTATCGCTTTGTTGTACAGTAAATTGCGTCCGTTACAGCGTAACCAAACCGCCCTGAGCGGCAGTTAAGCGCCCCTCTGATGCGGCGGTGATCCCCGCCGCATCCTGTTTCCCCTGCTCGCTTATCCGTTGTCATCAAGTTGCAACCGGTATTGCGCTTAAATTAATCAATAGGGTATATACTTTGAGCTGGCGAGGCGCTGAAAAAATCGCCACCTTTGACGCCGGCTGTGCGCCGCGTCGTGTTTTCACCACGGGAAAGACGCTAACCTAATGAATTATCAGGCAGCACAGAGGGGGAAATACCATGTGGCAAGCCGTTAGCCGTCTGTTAAGTGAACATCTTGGCAGCGCAGAGATACGCGAAAGGATTGAACTGCCCGGGGGCGACATTCACCCGGCGTGGCGCGTGAGTTACGGTGACAACGAGGTGTTCGTGAAATGCGACGCCCGTGAACAACTGCCGATATTCACCGCCGAGGCCGATCAGCTGGCGTTGCTGGCGCGCAGCAAAAGCGTGCGGGTGCCGGAAGTGTACGGCGTCGGCAGCGATCGCGACTACAGCTTCCTGCTGCTGGAGTATCAGCAGCTGAAACCCCTCGACGCCCACGGCGCCTACTGCCTGGGCCAGCAGCTGGCGCACCTGCACCAGTGGAGCGAGCAACCGCAGTTCGGTCTCGACTTCGACAGCGATCTGACCACCACCCCGCAACCCAATGCCTGGCAGCGCCGCTGGTCGGAATTCTTCGCTGAGCAGCGCATCGGCTGGCAGCTGCAGCTGGCGGCGGAGAAAGGCATGACCTTCGGTGACATCGACGACATCGTCGATCGGGTGTATCTGCGCTTGCAGCACCACCAGCCGCAGCCTTCCCTGCTGCACGGCAACCTGTGGCCGGGCAACTGCGCGATGACCGCCCACGGGCCGATTCTGTTCGACCCGGCCAGTTACTGGGGCGACCGAGAGTGCGATTTGGCGATGCTGCCGCTGTATCCGGAACTGCCGCCGCAGATCTACGACGGCTATCAGAGCGTGTGGCCGCTGGGTGCCGGGTTTATCGAGCGCCAGCCGCTGTATCAGCTGTACTACCTGCTCAACCGCAGCAACCTGTTCGGCGGCCAGCATCTGGTGGCTGCGCAACGCGCGGTGGAAGCGCTGTTGCAACCCGAGGCGTCGTAACGTTCCGGGGCGCCGCTCGGCGCCCCGTTCATGGCTCAGGCCGCGCCGGCCAATTGCCCCAACAGGCGGATCACGAACCAGGCGATCACCGCAATCACGATCGGCAGGATATACAGCGGGAAATACTGCAGGAAGATGGTGTGGTGTGGCAGCGTGATGCGCGCCTCCAGCTGCTGGCGCGTGTGTCCTTCGCTGCCCTTGGCCTGCTCCAGGATCATCTGGTCTTCCAACCCTTCGCGGATGAACTTGACCTGGCGCGACATGCGCGCGCCGGAAGCCTGCAGCGCCAGCCCGACGAAGATCAGTATGTAGATGATGATGAACATCAGATTGGCGCCGCTGAACAGGCTTTTATCCACATCAGGCACCGGCGAGTTGTACCAGAAAAGATTCAGGAACGGCGTATTGAAACGCACCATGTCCACCATCACATGGACAAAATCCAGCATCACCGCGTTGATGCCCTTGGTTTTTTCACTGTGTTGATAGACAAAGCCCAGCACGGAAATCAGCGTCGACAGCAACGCCGGAATAAAAACTACCCATCCCAGAATGCGTTTCAAAATGGCGATACGCCCGGCCTGTTGATACGTCATGTGTTCCCCTTGTTAGCGACGTAACCGAATCGGCTAAGTCTACCTGCAGTTGGCGAAACTCGCCCACCGTTTTCTTCATTCCCGCTGTGCTACAAGCTTAGCCGAATTCGCCGAAATCAACTGCTTAACGACGTTCGCGCACTATCATTGAAGAGATAACGTTATCCGTTAAGTCAGAGGCCGTCATGATTCGACTGATTATCTTATTGCTGGGCGCGCAGGCGCTGCACGGCCAGCGCCGCCTGCTGGTGCTGTTCGGTTGGCTGTGGATAGCCGCAGGGGCGCTGATGCTGTTCGACATCCTGCAGGATGGCCGGTCCGTACTGGCGCTGGATGCGCTGGCGATCATCCTGGCGCTGGAGGGGCTGGTGGCGATATCCGCCGCGCTGGTGATCGGCTCTTCGGCCAGCCGGCCGGTGCTGCTTAAGGGGCTGGGCTTCGTGTTTATGGCCTTTTTAATGTTGGACGTGCCCGCAGACGATAACATCGTCGCCACCGTGGTGTTTGGCAGCGCGCTGCTGCTCGACGGCGCCGTGCGCATCGCCTCCTCTACGGTGATTCAACACAGCCGATGGAAAACCGTGGCGCTGGCGGGCGGCGGCGAGATCCTGCTTTCGTTGATGATTTTTGTCGGCTGGCCGGCGCCGCATCGGATGACGGTGCCCTTTTGCCTCGGTGTAATGATGGTGCTTTCCGGCTGGGCTTTATTGCGTATCGCCCGGAGACTGACAAGCTTTTCTCTGAATCAGCACCCAACCCGGCAGCCTCCGCACCCGGCGGATGAGGCTGCGCCGCTCACGGTGTATGTCTGGACACCGATTGGTGCGGCTAAAGATCCGCGTCGGCGTTACATCGTCGACCGATACATCGCGGCGGTCGACGACGGTGGCAATATCTCCACCGGTCATGCCGCCCTGGCGCTTGCGCCGGATGTGTATATCAGTCACTACCCCCTCAACGACATCAGCCATTCCGTTCAGGATTTCCGCCAGTTGTTGCATGCCGGCGAACAGAACAACGTCGACGGACGTTTCCTGCCCGACCTGTCGGGCGAGATCGCCGCCTGGTGCCCCCCGGACAAGAAAATTCAGTTCTATCGCTATAACCCGGTGGCGCTGCGCGCATTCTGGTTGCGGTATCGGCAGGACGCAACTTACAACCTGACCCGGCGCAACTGTTCCACCACGGTCATCGGCGCGCTCGACAGTGCGCTGGAGGGCGTGCTGGGCGATAAACATCTGTGGCGCCGTTTTCTGTTACTGGTGCTGGATCCCAACCTGTGGATGCTGGCGGTACTGCGCAGCCGTGGCGAAAGCATGACCTGGACGCCGGGGTTGGTACTGGACTATGCGCGCATGTTGCAACAGGTCACCGAGCGTCAACACCAACGCTGGTGGCTAAAGTTGCGCGAGATGTGGAATATCCTTCGCTTTGGCAAAAGCCAAACGCGCAGGCAAAGATTTTAGTCTCGCCACCGGCGATGATAGAGTATCGGGCACATTCACCCGCGCCGGCAGGAGTTAACCGTTAATGGCTTATTCGCAACGCATTGAAACCGCAATTTTTGATATGGACGGCTTGTTGATCGATTCGGAACCGCTGTGGCTGCAGGCCGAGCTGGATATCTTCGGCGCGTTGGGTCTGGATCTGTCCGATCGCCACAAACTGCCGGACACCCTGGGGCTGCGCATCGATCTGGTGGTGAAGATGTGGTACCAGGCGATGCCCTGGCAAGGGGTTTCGCTCGATGAGGTGTCGGCGCGGATTATCGAGCGCGCCATCGAGCTGGTGCACGAGACACGCCCGCTGCTGCCGGGCGTCCGCCAGGCGCTGGAGCTATGCCGCGAGCAGGGGCTGAATATCGGCCTCGCCTCCGCCTCGCCGCTGCACATGCAACAGCAGGTGCTGAAGATGTTCGATCTTGAGGGCTACTTCGATCAGCTGGTTTCCGCCGAATACCTGCCGTACAGCAAACCGCACCCGGAGGTCTACCTGATCGCCGCCGAACGGCTGGGCAGCGATCCGCTGCGCTGCATCACGCTGGAAGACTCCTTTAACGGCATGATCGCCACCAAGGCCGCGCGCATGCGTTCCATCGTGATCCCGGCCGCCGAATACCGCCACGATCCGCGCTGGGCGTTGGCGGACCACCAGTTGGAGACCCTGGAACAGCTCACCCCCGCCCATTTTGCCTGACCTGCGGCGTCGGCCACCGGCGCCCTAGCTTTGCGGCTCTACGGCATAAAAGGGATCCGTGCTGCAAAACAAACGAAACAGTGTTTCATTATTATTGAATTGGCATGCTGTTGTTATTATGCTGGGCGGCAGGGAAAGCGACGGCCCGCGTAGCGTTGTCACTGCCACGCAGCGCTCTTCGCGGCCGCCGCTTCCTCCCGCCGCCGCACACTGAAAACCGCCTTCGTTTCTCTCCGTTCTGCACCGCCTATCGCCCGCTTTTTATTCTCACCCGTCAAAATCGATGATTTGTTACGCATTGCCGTAACAAGCCGTTGTAAAACCGGGAAAAATAAACAATTGGTTACAGGGTAACTGCTTCCACTACTGGGAATTTTCCCATATACTGGATAAATTAACAGTTTACCAGCCGGAATCGCAACAGCATGACCGCGGAAGGACATCTTATTTTCTCTGTCGCTTGCGCGATCTTCGCCAAGAAGGCGGAAGTCACGCCAGAGCTGGCTACCGGCGACTGGTGGCACATCATACCCGCCGCGCTGCTGACCTCGTTGCTGCCGGACATCGATCACCCTAAATCGCTGTTGGGTCAGCGTCTGCGCTGGATTGCCCTGCCCATCGCCCGCGCCTTCGGCCACCGCGGCTTCACCCATAGCCTGCTGGCGATCGCCGGCGGCATGGCGCTGTTCCAACTGGACGTGCCGCGCAGCTGGCCGATCCCGGCCGACGCGCTGCACGCCATGATCATCGGTTACTTCAGCCATCTGCTGGCCGATATGCTCACTCCCGCCGGCGTTCCGCTGCTGTGGCCATGCCGCTGGCGTTTTCGCCTGCCGCTGCTCAACTCGCAAAAAGGCAATCAGCTCGAGCGCGTGCTGTGCCTGTGCCTGGTGGCGTTTGCCATCTGTTGGCAAGGTGATTTCACCCTGCCGGTGCAATCCTATGTCGAGCAAATCAGAAATATTAGACTCTGATCACAAAAATCCGCTCAACTCATCACCTTCATGTATATAAAACGAACAAAAACACACAAAAAGCTATATCAAATTCCATTTGGATATAAGTAGGCCACTCGGCAAACTGTTACGATATTTACATCGCGACATACGTGATGCGTAGTCGTTTTTATAAGAAAGATTATTGGAGACATTGGGGATGAATCTTCCGCTCGTGATTAACGTGCTGGTGTTTGTCGCGCTCCTGTTGCTGTTGGCGCAAACCCGCCACAAGCAATGGAGCCTGGCGAAAAAAGTGCTGGTCGGCCTGGTGGTCGGCGTGGTGTTCGGCCTGGGCCTGCAGCTGGTGTACGGCGCCGACAACCCGGTACTGAAAGAATCCATCAGCTGGTTCAACATCGTCGGCAACGGCTATGTGCAACTGCTGCAAATGATCGTCATGCCGCTGGTGTTCGCCTCGATCCTGAGCGCGGTGGCCAAGCTGCACAACGCCTCTTCTCTGGGCAAAATCAGCGTCCTGACTATCGGTACGCTGCTGTTCACCACGCTGATCTCGGCGCTGGTGGGCGTGCTGGTCACCAACCTGTTCGGCCTGACCGCCGAAGGCCTGGTGCAGGGCGCGCAGGAAAGCGCGCGCCTGACGGCGATCCAGACCAACTACGTGGGTAAACTGGCCGACCTGACCGTGCCGCAGATGGTGCTGTCGTTCATTCCGAAAAACCCGTTCGCCGATCTGACCGGGGCCAGCCCGACGTCTATCATTAGCGTGGTGATTTTCGCCACCTTCCTCGGCGTGGCGTCGCTGCAGCTGCTGAAAGACGACAAGCCGAAAGGCGAGCGCGTGCTGGTCGCTATCGACACCCTGCAGGCCTGGGTGATGAAGCTGGTGCGCCTGGTCATGAAACTGACGCCGTACGGCGTGCTGGCGCTGATGACCAAAGTGGTCGCCGGTTCCAATATTCACGACATCGTCAAGCTCGGCAGCTTCGTGGTGGCCTCGTACATCGGCCTGGCCATCATGTTCGTGGTGCACGCTGTGCTGCTGGCCTTCACCGGCGTTAACCCGATGAAGTTCTTCCGCAAGGTGTGGCCGGTAATCACCTTCGCCTTCACCAGCCGCTCGAGCGCCGCCAGCATTCCATTGAACGTGGAAGCGCAGACCCGCCGCCTGGGCGTGCCGGAATCCATCGCCAGCTTCTCGGCGTCGTTCGGCGCCACCATCGGTCAGAACGGCTGTGCGGGCCTCTACCCGGCGATGCTGGCGGTGATGGTTGCGCCGACCGTCGGCATCAACCCGCTGGATCCGGTGTGGATCGCCACCCTGGTCGGCATCGTCACCATCAGCTCCGCCGGCGTAGCGGGCGTGGGCGGCGGCGCCACCTTCGCCGCACTGATCGTGCTGCCGGCGATGGGCCTACCGGTGACGCTGGTCGCGCTGCTGATCTCGGTCGAACCGCTGATCGACATGGGCCGTACCGCGCTGAACGTCAACGGCTCCATGGCGGCGGGCACCATCACCAGCCAGCTGATGAAACAAACCGACAAAGCCGTGATGGACAGCGAAGACGAAGTCGAATTGGCTCACCGTTAACGCCGTCTCAAAACGAAAAACCGGGGATTATCCCCGGTTTTTTTATGCCCCGTGTTCGGTCGTTACGGCCGCTCGCCGTTCGCCAGCCGCCGGTTGATGTCGGCGATCACGCCCGGCAATTGCGCCAGCGTGTCTATCACATAGTGCGCGCCCGCCGCGTACAGTTTATCGGTGGCCGCCGTGCGGCGCTGCTCGATCTCTGCCGCCGCCATCCGGCGATACTCCTGCCAGGTCGCGCCGAACTCGTTGCCGGACAGCGCCAATCCGACGCTCCACATTCCGGCGTTCAGCCCTTCATGAATGCCCGGCACCGCGTCATCCACCTTCACGCAGTGCGCCACCGCATCGATGCCCAGCGCGATCGCATTCTGCAGTGCCATCCACGGCCCTGGCCGCCCGCCGGCCGCGAGATCGTCAGTGGCAACCCAGTAATCCGGCGCGTAGCCGCGCTGCGCGGCGGCGGGCACCAGCACCTCCATCACCGCACGCGGATAACCGGAGCAGGAGCCGATTTTAATGCCCTGTTCGCGCAGCCCGGCAATCACCTGCGGCACGCCCTCGATGGGATCGGCGAAATCGATCACTTTGGCGATTTGCAGCGGCATAAACGCCTGATACAGCGCGTCGATGTCCTGATGGCTCATAGAGCGGCCCAGCTTCTGCCGCCAGCGCGCGTCGACCGCCGGCAGCTTGCCCAGCGCCTCGATGTGCTGCCATTTGCCCAGCCCCATCGGAATACGCGCTTCCGCCAGGCTGATGTCGATATCGAAGGTTTGCTTGAACGCCTCGACAAAAATCTGCGTTGGCGCAAAGGAACCGAAGTCCACCGTGGTGCCGGCCCAGTCGAGGATCACTGCGTTGATCTGTTTCATGGTCAATCCTTATTGATTCCAGTACATCGCCTGCCCGACGGCCGCCAGCAAACGTTCGATATCTTGCGGGTAAATTTCCCCGATGTTGCCGATACGGAAGCAATCGCTCTGCGACACTTTGCCGGGATAGATCACAAACCCTTGCTGCTTCAGGCGCTGATAAAATTCGGCGAAGCGATAAGTGTCGGCCTTAGGCGAATAGAACGCGGTGATGATCGGCGAATGCAACGCCTCATCGAGCAGAGTCTCAAAGCCCAGGTCGCGCATGCCCGCCACCAGCCGCCGCTGATTGGTTTGATATCGATGGTGGCGCGCGGCAATGCCGCCCTCTTGTTCCAGCTCTTTCAGCGCCTGCGCAAAGGCCAACACGGTGTGGGTCGGCGACGTGAAACGCCATTTGCCGGCCTGGTCTTCCATACAGCGCCACTGGGCATACAGATCCAGCGACAGCGAGCGTGAACGGCCGGCGCATTTCTCCAGCTCGCTGCGGCGGGCGATGACGAAAGCGAACCCCGGCACGCCCTGAATGCATTTGTTGGCGGAGCTGATCAGAAAATCGATGCCCAGCGCGTCCACATCCAGCGGGATGCCGCCGAAGCTGCTCATGGCATCGACGATAAAGGTCTTGCCGTTGCGCGCCGCCAGGCCGGCGACCTTCTGCAGCGGGTTGAGCATGCCGGTGGTGGTTTCGCAGTGCACCATGGCGATATGGCTGATACGCGCATCGCTTTTCAGCACCGCCTCCATCGCCGCCACGTCCGGCTCATTCACCTCACCGCAGTCGAAAGCGTGGTGGTCGATATCCATCAGCCGCGCCATTTCGATCATCCGCGCCCCGTAGGCGCCGTTGTTGACGATCAGCAGCTTGTCCTGCGGGCCGATGGCCGTGCCCAGCACGCCTTCCACCGCAAAACTGCCGCTGCCCTGCAGCAACACCGAGGTGTAGCCGGCGGACGGCGTCGCCAGCGCCACCAACTGCTGGCGGATGCTTTGCACCACGCCCAGGTTGTAATCTTCATCCCAGGTGCAGCTGTCGAACAGCATCGCCTGTTTTACCGTTTTCGACGTGGTCAACGGGCCGGGTGTCAACAGCAGGTAGTTACGATCGGACATGTTATTCACCTATTTGGTCTATACCAGATTGCGGGCATTGTGGCGGCAAATTCCTTCCCCGGTCAAACGACAAAGCGCGGTGAAACAAAAAATTCATCTGGCTATGTATAATAAGCGCGTGCCGGAATGTCGGGCCGATGCCATAGCGAGATGAAATGAAAGAACATCAGGGCGATATGCCCCACTACCTGCAGATCAAGGATCAGCTTCAGGCGCGCATCACCCGCGGCGCGCTGCAGGCGGGCGACAAGCTGCCTTCGGAGCGCGAGCTGTGCGCCATCTTCTCCACCACCCGCGTCACCATTCGCGAGAGCCTGGCGCAGCTGGAGGCCACCGGCGCCATCTACCGCGCCGATCGCCGCGGCTGGTTCGTCACGCCGGAACGGCTGTGGCTGGATCCGACGCAGAACACCAACTTCCACCGCCTCTGCCAGGAGCAGGGCCGCACGCCGCGCACCGCGCTGCTGTCCGGCGAAAAAACCACGGTGCCGCTCGACGTGATGCAGCCGCTGGCGCTCGAACCGTTCGATCAGGTGTATCTGCTACGCCGCGTGCGCTACGCCGACGGCCGCGCTATCTGCTATTGCGAAAACCACTGCCTGCCGCAGCGGGTGCCGGAACTGCTCAGCCACGATCTCAACGGCAGCCTGACCGAGGTCTATCAACAGCATTACGCGTTGATTTACAGCAACATGCATCTGTCGTTCTATCCGACGGCCCTGCCTTACCGCGCCGCCAACGCGCTCGGCGCCATGGTCGGCCTGCCCGCCTTGTTGCTGCGCCGGTTGAATTACGATCAGCACGGCCGCATTCTCGATTTCGATATCGAATACTGGCGCCACGACAGCCTGCGCATCGAAGTCGATACGCTTTAACCCCCAGCATGACGGGGCTGCACCTGCCGCCCCCTTTTCTCTCCCACGCCCAATCCTCGTTGCCGGCAAATATATTTTGCCGCTTTCATTTGTTTGTCATATTCGTCGATTAGCTTGACCGCATATCTGGTGTATACCAGTTTCGCATTAACCCGCAACAGTGAGGCTGAAGCTATGAAACTTTCTCGTCTGGTCGTGATGACTGCCATCGCACTCGGCGCCGCGCCGGCCTGGGCCGCCGACGCGGTGGTGACCGTCTACTCCGCCGATGGGCTGCACGACGGCGATCACAGCTGGTATCAAACCCAGTTCGACGCCTTCACTCAGGCAACCGGCATCAAGGTGCAGTACGTCGAAGGCGGTTCCGGCGCCATCGTCGAGCGGCTGTCGAAAGAGCGCAGCAACCCGCAGGCCGACGTGCTGGTGACGCTGCCGCCGTTCATCCAGCGCGCCGCCGCGGAAAAACTGCTGCAGGATTTCACCCCGCAGGATGCGGCGCAGATCGCCGACGCCCAGCCGCAGTTCGTGCCGCTGGTGAACAACTACCTGAGCTTCATCTATAACGCCAAGCTGTTGCCGCAGGCGCCCGCCAGCTATCAACAGCTGCTGGACGCGCAGTTCCGCAACAAGCTGCAGTACTCCACGCCGGGCCAGGCGGGTGACGGCACCGCAGTGATGCTGCAGGCGTTTCACAGCTTCGGCAGCAAAGACGCCGGTTTCGACTACCTCGGCAAGCTGCAAAGCAACAACGTCGGCCCTTCGGCCTCCACCGGCAAGCTGACCGCGCTGGTCAATAAAGGCGAGCTGCTGGTAGCCAACGGCGATCTGCAGATGAACCTGGCGCAGATGCGCAGCAACCCGAACGTGAAGGTGTTCTGGCCGGCCGGGCCGGACGGCAAGCGCAGCACGCTGGTGCTGCCTTACTATGTCGGCCTGGTGCAAGGCGCGCCGCAAAGCGCCAACGGCAAAAAGCTGATCGACTTCCTGTTGAGCAAAGAAGCGCAGAGCAGCGTCAGCGCCATTTCCTACGGCATGCCGGTGCGTAAGGACGTCACCCCGACCGACGATAACTTCACGCAGTCGCAGGCGGTGCTGAAAGGCGTGGACATCTGGGCGCCGGACTGGAATCAGGTGGTGAACAGCCTGTCCGCCGATATCTCCCGCTGGCACCAGGTGACCGAATGACGCTGACGATGCCTTCTACCCTCTCTTCCCGCGCCGAGGCGCGGGATAGCAGCCAGGACATCGCCGGGCCGTCGGGCATTCAGCTCGACCGCGTCAGCGTGTCGTACCGCGGCACCGAGGTGCTGAAACCCCTGACGCTCACCATCGCCCCCGGCGAAGTGCTGGCGCTGATCGGCCCCTCCGGTTCGGGCAAAACCACCGTGCTGCGGGCGATCGCCGGCTTCGTGCAGCCCTCCGCCGGGCGTATTGCCATCGGTGACGTCGATGTCACCGACGTGCCGCCTTATGAGCGCGGTCTGGGCATGGTGGTACAGAACTACGCGCTGTTTCCGCATATGCGCGTCGAAGACAATGTGGCGTTCGGCCTGCGCGCGCAGGGCAAGCCGCGCGGCCTCACCGCCGAACGCGTCGACGAGGCGTTGGCCATCGTCGGCATGTCCGCCTACGCCAAGCGCTATCCCAGCCAGCTCTCCGGTGGCCAACAGCAGCGCGTGGCGATCGCCCGCGCCATCGCGGTGCGCCCCAAAGTCTTGCTGCTGGATGAACCGCTGTCGGCGCTGGACGCGCAAATTCGCCACAGCATGGTGGAGGAGATCGCCCGCCTGCACCGCGAGCTGCCTGACCTGACCATCCTGTACGTCACCCACGATCAGGGCGAAGCGCTGACGCTGGCGGACAAGATTGGCATCATGCGCGACGGCCACCTGATCGCCCACGGCGAGACCCGCGCGCTGTACCATCATCCCACGAACCGCTTCGCCGCCGAGTTCCTCGGCCGCGCCAACCTGCTGCCGGCCACCGCGCTGGAGACCACTACCGGGCAAGGCATGACCACCGTCAGCTGCGCCGGCAAAGTGATCGGCTGCTTTACCTATGGCGCACAACGCGGTTTCGACAAACTGCTGTGTATTCGGCCGCAGCATATCGCGCTCGATGCCGACGCCCAGCGCAGCAACTGCCTCATCGGCACACTGCGCGATATTCACTGGCAGGGGGAATTGACGCACCTGCAGTTCGACGCGCAAGGCCATCCGCTGCGCGTGGTCACCACCCATCGCAACCGGATGCCGCAAATTGGCGAGCGTGTGCCGCTCTATTTCGCCCCCGATGACGCGGTACTGATCGAGGACTGACATGACTGACTCTACGCTTATTCGCCCAGCTCAGCGGCTGCGCTTGCCGCGCCGCCTGTGGGTCCTGCTGCCGCTGCTGGTGCTGGCGACGCTGTTTTTCTATCCGCTGGCGCTGATCGTCAAACAGGTGTTTACCGACGATCAGGGGCTGTTCAGCGCCGCCACGCTGCAACAGGTGTTCGAATCCCGACGCTTTGTCGGCGCCCTGCTCAACACGCTGCAGATTGCGCTGCTGGCGACGCTGGGCTGCCTGGTGCTCGGCACCCTGCTGTCCCTGCTGCTGGTGTTCACGCCGTTCCCCGGCAGCCGCCTGATCGCCCAGGTGATCGATACCTTTATCGCCATGCCGACCTTCCTGATCACGCTGGCCTTCACCTTTATCTACGGCTCCGCCGGCCTGCTGAACGGTACGCTGATGGCGGCCTTCGGTTTTACTCTGCCGCCGGTGGACTTTCTTTACTCCATCTGGGGCGTGATCCTGGCGGAAATCACCGTGTTTACGCCGCTGGTGATGCGCCCGCTGATGGCGGCGCTGTCGCAGATCGATCGCAGCCAGCTCGAAGCCGCCAGCATCCTCGGCGCCCGGCCGGGGCGCGTGGTGCGCCAGGTGATTTTGCCCGCCGCGCTGCCGGCCTTGCTGGCCGGCGGCAGCCTGTGTTTGCTGTTGACCACCAATGAATTCGGCATCGTGCTGTTTATCGGCGCCAAGGGGGTCGCCACGCTGCCGATGATGGTCTACGCCAAAGCGATTCTGGAATCGGATTACGCCGTCGCCTGCACGATCGCCGTCGTGAATATCGCGCTGTCGCTCGGGCTGTTCTCCCTTTACCGCTACGCCGCGGCGCGCGCCGGGCAGAGGAACTGACGATGTTGATTTGGTCTCGCACCGGCCGCACCCTGACCTGCACGCTGGCGGTCACGCTGTTCGCCCTGTTCTTCTGCCTGCCGTTGGCGGTGATCCTGATGTCCAGCCTGAGCGAACAGTGGAACGGCGTGCTGCCGAGCGGCTTCACCCTCAGCCATTTCCGTCAGGCCTTCAGCGGCGCCTCCTGGGACGCGCTGGTCGCCAGCCTGGCTATCGGTTTCAGCGCCAGCCTGTTCGCGTTATTGTGCGGTACCTGGGCGGCGCTGGCGCTGCGCCACTATCAGGGGCGCGGCCAACGGCTACTGAGCACGCTGTTTTTCATTCCCAGCGCGGTGCCTTCGGTCTCTATCGGTCTGGGGATGCTGGTGGCGTTCAGCCAGGGGACGCTGCAGATGAACGGCACCTTCCTGATCGTGCCCGTCGCCCACTTCGTGCTGATTTCTGCCTTCACCTTCGGCAACGTGATGGCCGGGCTGACCCGGCTGCCTGGCGATTACGAAAACGTCGCCGCCAGCCTGGGCGCTTCGCCGTTGTTTCGCCTGCGTCACGTCACCCTGCCGATGATCGCTCCCTATATGATCTCCGCCTTCGCTCTCAGCCTGTCGCTGTCAATGGGTGAACTGGGTGCGACCATGATGATCTACCCACCGAGCTGGGCGACGCTGCCGGTCACTATCTTCAGCCTGACCGATCGCGGCAGCATCGCCAACGGCGCGACGCTGACCATGATCCTGGTGGCGGCCACGTTGCTGCTGATGTTAGTGCTGGAGCGGATTGCGCAGCGGCTGACGCCGGGCGCAAAATAGCAAAAAGGCGCTGCCATGGCAGCGCCTTGTTCATCGAAGCGAAGGGTCAGAACGGGTAGTCGTGATAGCCCTGCTGTTCACTGATGCGCCGGGCGGCGACGTGCAGCAGCGCCACATACTCCTCCCGCGCCGCTTCGGAAAAGCGCAGCGTCGGGAAAGAAATGCTCAGCCCGGCGATCGCCACCCCGAACCGATCGAACACTGGCACCGCGATGCAGCGGATCCCCACTTCCTGTTCCTCGGCATCTTCGCCGTATCCCTGCTCACGCACCCGCTCCAGCACCGGCAGCAGTTCGGCGGCGCTGGTCAGGGTATGCTCGGTGCTGCGGGTAAATTCAATCTGCGACAGGATCTGCGCCACCTCATCCCGATCGCGCCAGGCCAGCAGCACTTTACCGATGGCGGTGCTGTGCAGCGGATTACGGCGACCGATACGCGAATACATGCGCAGGTTGTACATCGCGTCGATCTTGTGGATATAGACGATACCGTCCTCGTCCAAGGCGCCGAGGTGGATGGTTTCGCGGGTGCGGTTCGACAGCTCGCGCATCTGCACGTCAGCGCTGCGGATCAGATCGACGTTCTGCAGCGATTTGGCGCCCAGCTCGAACAGCTTGAGCGTCAGCGCGTATTTTTCCGTTTCGCCTTCCTGCGAGACGTATCCCAGCGCTTTCATGGTCTGCAAAAAGCGGTAAACGGTGCTTTTGGACATCATCACCCGCTGGGACAGTTCGGTAATGCCAATTTCGCGCTCATCGCCGAGCGCCTGCAAAATGCCGAACACTTTCATCACGGATGAGACGGCATCCGGTTGCTTGTCTGAATCTGCGTTAGCCATGGTGAATACCCTACTTAACGGTTTTGTTTCAGGAAATTTAAACAAGGGTTTCAGTATAATCGGAACAGATCGCGGCGCGCAACGCGGCCGAACGCTAAGCGATTGAAGCCAAATGGATAACCACAGCTCCGCTCACCGCCGTTTACAATTAAGCGGACACGAGGCATGCAATCACGGGCAAATATGATTAGCATGATAATACTCCCCTGAATAAATACCGCTGAGACCCACATGCGTCCTTGTTCCGACGGCCTCCCCGTCCCGCAACGCTATGGGGCGATCCTCGCCATCGCCCTTGGCATTACCGTATCCGTGCTCGATGGCGCGATAGCCAACGTGGCGCTGCCCACCATCGCGCGCGATCTCAACGCCAGCCCGGCCAGCTCCATTTGGGTGGTTAACGCCTATCAGTTGGCGATCACCGTGTCTCTGTTGTCGCTGGCGTCGCTCGGCGATCTGATCGGCTATCGCCGCATCTATCTGGCCGGGCTGCTGGTGTTCAGCATCACCTCGCTGTTCTGCGCCCTGTCCGACTCGCTGCTCACGCTGACCATCGCCCGCGTGCTGCAAGGCTTTGGCGCCGCCGCCATCATGAGCGTCAACACCGCGCTGATCCGCATCATCTACCCGCAGCGTTTTCTCGGCCGCGGCATGGGCATCAACTCGCTGATCGTCGCTTGCTCCTCAGCGGCCGGGCCAACGGTGGCGGCGGCGATCCTGTCGGTCGCATCCTGGCAATGGCTGTTCGCCATCAACCTGCCGATCGGTATCGTCGCACTGCTGCTGGGGATGAAATTCCTGCCGGCCAACGGCCAAAAAAGCGATAACCGCCGTTTCGATCCCACCAGCGCCGTGTTGAACGCGTTGACTTTCGGCCTGCTGATCACCGCCATCAGCGGCTTCGCTCAGGGCCAGAGCCTGACGCTGATCTTCAGCGAGATCGCCGCGCTGCTGGCGATTGGCGCGGTGTTCGTGCGCCGCCAGCTGCGTCAGGAATTTCCGCTGCTGCCGGTCGACCTGCTGCGTATCCCCATTTTCGCCCTGTCGATGGGCACCTCAATCTGCTCGTTCGCCGCGCAAATGCTGGCGATGGTGTCGCTACCGTTTTTCCTGCAAAGCGCATTGGGCCGCGACGAAGTGGCTACCGGGCTGCTGTTGACGCCGTGGCCGCTGGCGATCGTGGTGATGGCGCCGATCGCCGGCCTGCTGGTGGAACGCGTGCACGCCGGCCTGCTGGGCTGCATTGGGCTGGCGGTGTTCGCGCTCGGGCTGTTCTCGCTGGCGCTGCTGCCTGCAGATCCGTCAAATGGGGACATCATCTGGCGCATGGTGCTGTGCGGCGCCGGTTTCGGCCTGTTCCAGTCGCCCAACAATCACACCATCATCTCCGCCGCGCCACGCAACCGCAGCGGCGGCGCCAGCGGCATGCTGGGTACCGCCCGCCTGTTGGGGCAAACCTCGGGGGCTGCGCTGGTGGCGCTGATGTTCAACCTGTTCCCCACCTCCGGCACCCACGCTTCGCTGATCCTGGCCGGCGTGTTCGCCACCCTGGCGGCGGCGGTCAGCAGCCTGCGCATCACCCAATCGACGTCGCAAACGGCGCAGCCGAGCCGCGAGGTGAAATAGCGGCCATAGAAACAGCCGAAACCCCATCGATTCTAAAGCTGGCGGTTCCAGCAATGCGGCCGGCCTGAATCACGCTGCGCCAGGTGTGATACGCTTGGCGTCAGTCGCCGCTCCTCAAAGGGCTGCGGCCTTGTTGCAAACACGCTAAATAGGCATCGTCATCCGGATACCAGCCAACAATGTGTTGGCCGTCGTTATCCTCCCCCTCAAAGGCCTTCAGCAGGTATGAAGCGAACATGCGCGTGATCGGTTCAGCGGACTGCGCGCTGTCGATTCGACAGTCGCAGCGCGTCTCTCCGTCAACCTGAACGAAGTTCTGCAATGAGGCGAGACATCGCGCGTCGAGATCGCCATGTACATGGATAAATTCCCCCGTTTCTACCAGGGTGAGCACGGCCAGACTTCCCCCCACCACAAACGCGCCGTCGTTTCCAGAGCTGCAATAGGCATGGCGTATGCGGGCATCGTCACGCACGAGCAGCTCGCCCAAACAAATCAGCGTATCCGACTGCAGCCGCCCCAGCACAATGATGCCGCCATCCTCTCGCTGGGGTGACACCGCCATGCACCCCTCTACGATCAAATTTCCCTCTACGACCAGATAATCGTAATCGTGCCTATCGTCCTCGTCTGGGAAAAACGATGGGAGGTGCAGGTCGCCTGAATGCCAGCGTATAGCTGGCTGTTCAGAATCGTAACCATTCCGGTTTAACAACGCCGCAGACGCATCGGCGACGCCGCCCGCCAATATGGTAAGGCGCGCCAGCGCCTCATCACAGCCGAGCAAGGGAAGAGCGTTGATTTTCATAGGGCCTCAGGGACAGACGTTATGGTGCCAAAGCATATAGCATGAGCTTCCCAAACCAAGCAAGCGAAGGCGTCAGGCATGGTCGCCTGCAGCGGCTAGCGTACCGAGAGAGGCGGAAAGGCCGTATTCAAATCGCGAAATCTAACGATTGAATCAGCAACCTCCTCCTGAACAAGCGATTTCGTCATGCCGTAAAAAAACCCCGGCGAGCCGGGGTTTTTCATTTCATTCAGCCGATTACTTCAGGTACTGGCCGGAACGCAGCGCTTCGATACGCTTGTCGAGCGGCGGGTGCGACATGAACAGCTCGCTGAACGACTTGGATTTACCGTTGATGCAGAACGCCATCATGCTGCCCGCTTCCTGCGGTTCATAGCTGGTTTTCAGACGCTGCAAGGCGGCGATCATCTTCTCGCGGCCCACCAGTTTGGCGGAACCGGCGTCGGCGTAGAACTCGCGGTGACGCGAGAACCACATGGTGATGATGCTTGCCAGGATGCCGAACACCAGTTCCAGCACCATCGACACCGCAAAATAAATCATCGGGTTGCCGTTGCCTTCCCCTTCGCCGTCGCGGTTGCCCAGGAAGCCGGCGGCCACCTGCGCGATCAGGCGCGAAATGAAGATGACAAAGGTGTTCACGATGCCCTGAATCAGAGTCATGGTCACCATATCGCCGTTGGCGACGTGGCTGATTTCGTGCGCGATGACCGCTTCCGCTTCGTCGCGGCTCATGCTCTGCAGCAGGCCGGTGCTGACGGCGACCAGCGAGGCGTCGCGGCGTGCGCCGGTGGCGAAGGCGTTGATGTCCGGCGCGTGGTAGATAGCGACCTGCGGCATGGCGATGCCAGCCTGCTGCGACTGACGGCGCACCGTTTCCAGCAGCCAGTTTTCGGTTTCGTTACGCGGCTGTTCAATCACTTCCCCGCCGACGGAGCGCAGCGCCATCCACTTGGACATCAGCAACGACACGAAAGCGCCGCCGAAGCCGAACAGACCGGCCATGATCATCAGGCCCTGAACGCTACTGGATTGGATTCCTGTCAGGCTGAGCACCAGCCCGAAAACCAACATCACCGCCAGGTTGGTGAGCAGGAACAGAGCTATACGCATCATAAAATGTTTACTTCCTCATAAATGTTAACAAAACGCTGTCTAAGATACCCTAGATCGTATGGGCATTCGTCACAGTTTCAAGAGTCGCGCGTCATTAACCTACTAAAAATACGAAACTTTACAAAAACGACGCGCGACCGGGATTTGGCAAATTGTAAACGATTGTTGCGCAAGGCGGAGGGGTTTTTTACCCTAAATTTGTCAGGCGCTGCATAAGCCCACATCCCTTCACCCAGCAGAGAAGCCGGCCTTCGCATCGCCATAAAAAAACGCACCCTCGGGTGCGTTTTTCATTCTGCCGGACGCGGCCTTATTTGGCCGGCGTTGGCTGCTGAGCGGGCTGATCTTTTTCCAGATGAGCCAGGTCCAGCGCGATATGCACGGTTTCATCCAGGTACGGATCCGGCTCCTGGTAATCCTTCGGCAGATCGTCGAGCGATTTCAGCGGCTTCTTGCCCGCGCGCTCCAGGCGCTCGTTGATGCGTTTCAGACGGGTCGCATCATCATCGTGGTTCTCTTTCTCACGCACTGCCAGATTGAGGGACACGATGTTGCGTTTATCCTTCAGCGCCTTGTAATGCGCGATATCCTGCGCGATGTACTGGAACTCCGGATTCTGTGCGATGCGTTGCTGGTGATCTTTCAGCAGCTCCGGCTCGAACGGCGCCATATCGCCGGTCTTGCTGTAGGTCGCCGCATTGATGCTGTCCCACGGCATGGCGTTGTCTTCAAACGCTTCGCCGGTTTCCGCCGGATCGACGCCGGTCGGCATCAGAATGTCCGGGGTCACCCCTTTGCGCTGAGTGCTGCCGCCGTTGACGCGGTAGAACTTCTGAATGGTGTACTGCACCGACCCCAGCGCCGGCCACTCAGGGCGCAGCATCTGGTCGTAGATGCGGTTCAGCGAACGGTACTGCTGCACGGTGCCTTTACCGAAGGTCGGTTCGCCGACGATCAGCGCGCGACCGTAATCCTGCATCGCCGCCGCGAAGATCTCGGAGGCGGAGGCGCTGAAGCGATCGACCAGCACTACCAGCGGGCCTTTGTAGTAGGTCACGCCATCGGTGTCGGCGTCTTCACGTACTTTGCCGTTGTTGTCGCGCACCTGCACCACCGGGCCGCTCGGAATGAACAGGCCGGACAGCGACACCGCTTCGGTCAGCGCGCCGCCGCCGTTGGTGCGCAGATCGATGATCACGCTCTTGACGTTCTGCTTCGCCATCTTCTGCAGCTGCACTTTCACGTCATCGGTCAGACCGACGTAGAAGCCGGGGATATCGAACACCGCCACCTTCTCTTTGCCGACGGTCTTGATGGTCATTTTCACCGCGCGGTCTTCCAGGCGGATTCGCTCGCGAGTCAGGGTGACCACACGGGTTTTGGTACCCTTGCCGGCCGGCAGGATCTCCAGGCGCACCTTGCTGCCTTTCGGCCCTTTGATCAACGACACCACGTCGTCCAGGCGCCAGCCGATCACGTCCACCATCGGTTTGCCGGCCTGACCGACGCCGACGATGCGATCGCCCACGGTGATCGCCTTGCTCTTCGCCGCCGGGCCGCCCGGCACCATCGAGTTGATCAGGGTGTAGTCGTCATCCATCTGCAGCACTGCGCCGATGCCTTCCAGCGACAGGCTCATCTCGGTGTTGAACTGCTCGGTGTTGCGCGGAGACAGGTAGTTGGTATGCGGGTCGATTTCATGCGCAAAGGCATTCATCGCCAGCTGGAAGACGTCTTCGCTGTTGCTTTGCGTCAGACGCTTGATGGCGAACTGATAGCGCTTGGTCAGCGTGTCGCGGATTTCTTTGTCGGTCTTGCCGGTCAGCTTGAGGTTCAGCTCGTCATAGGTGACTTTCGCATCCCACAGGCTATCCAGCTCGGCCTTGTCTTTCGGCCACGGCGCTTTGCTGCGGTCGAGATCGATAGTGCCGTTGCCGGTGAAGTTCATCGGCTTGTCCAGCAACGACAACGCATAGGTGTAACGCTCAAAGCGGCGTTTCTGCGCCAGATTGAACAGCGCGTAGAAGGTGTCCAGCTTGCCGGTTTTCAGCTCTTCGCCAACCTGATTGCGTTTGCCGGCGAACTGCGCCACGTCGGAGGCCAGCAACACGTTATGGTTGTAGTCCAGCATGTTCAGGTAGCGATCGAAGATCTTGCCTGAGAACTCCGCGTCGAGGGCGAACTGGCGGTAATGAGAGCGAGTGAAGCGCGAGGTGACGCGCTCACTCACCGTAGC
The DNA here is from genome assembly GCF_003028435.1 of Serratia sp. Nf2. Lineage (NCBI taxonomy): Bacteria > Pseudomonadati > Pseudomonadota > Gammaproteobacteria > Enterobacterales > Yersiniaceae > Serratia > Serratia sp. Nf2. The sequence goes on from NZ_PYTW01000003.1 coordinate 238,779, forward strand.
GTGCTGGGGTTCCTGTTGCAGTTGGGGCAGTTGACCGATGCGAATGTTGGCTGTTTCCGCGCCGTAACTGACACCCGCCCACAGCAGCCCTGCAATCGCTGTTAATCTGACGAATTTGTTCATGCCTGGGTTGGCCTCCGTATCAGAACTGCAAGTGTTCTGCGCGCACAATCATCGCCAGACCGGAAGAGAGCTGCACACGTACGCCATCTTTAGCGATTTCGAGTACGGTAGCATCCATCGCGCTCTTGCCTGCTCTGACTTTGATTTCCTGGCCAATTTGCAGTTTAGAGATATCCGTGACTGGCGCATAACGCGGCTGGCTTTCCTCTTTTGCTTCACGAGGTTGGCGAGCGGGCTGTGGGCGAGTTTGTGGGCGCGGCTTGCGGTTTTCCGGCGCGGCTCCGCCTTCGCGGCGTGCAGCAGGCTTTTTACCGGCTGGGCGCGGACGGCGCGGAGCGGCATCGGCGGATTCGCCGGCGGCTTCACGTTTTTTGGCGTTTTGTTCGGCACGCTGTGCCTGAACGCGCGCTTTGGCTTCTTCAAGCTGCTGGCGAGCATGATCGACATGCTGCTGCTCCAGTTCACCGCACGGATTGCCGTCCAGATCGACGCGCTGCGCGCCAACCTTGACGCCGTACAGGTAACGCCAGCTTGAGGTGTACAGGCGCAGGGCAGAACGCAATTGCGTTTTGCTGAGATTCTCTTCCCCCTGCACGCGCTCTACCAAATCCTGAAAAATACCGATTTTCAGCGGACGAGCTTCGCCTTCGGCGCTAAAGCAGAGCGGAAAACGCTCGGCAAGAAAAGCAATGACTTCTTTACTAGAGTTCAACTTAGGTTGATTTTCCATGAAATTTCCTGATTACAACGGTATTGCCAACAAGCCACAGGCATGAACAGGCGTCATTATAATGACGCCATCGGTAATTGCCACGTTAACCGTCGATCAACTTGCCGCCACAGTCACATATTTCGCACTGTCGCACTGTTCCAGTTGCTCACAAAGCCCCGCCACCACTGCTTTCAGGCCCGCTTCGTCCTGTTCGTCGAAGCGTTGATAAACCGTGCTGTCGATATCCAAAACGCCGATCGCTCGGCCGCCAACCGCCAGCGGCAGCACGATTTCCGCGTTGCTGGCCGCATCGCAGGCGATGTGACCCGGGAACGCATGCACGTCGCCGACGCGCTGCACGCGATTTTCCGCCACCGCCGTGCCGCACACGCCCTTGCCCACCGGGATGCGCACGCAGGCGATCTTGCCCTGGAACGGCCCCAGCACCAGTTGGTCGCCCTCCATCAGATAGAAACCGACCCAGTTGACGTCATCCAGACGCTCGTTGATCAACGCGCTGGCGTTGGACAGCGCCGCGATAAAGTTGGTCTCCCCGCCGAGCAACGCGCTCAGGTCACGTTTTAATTCCGCGTAGAATTGTTCTTTTGTCATGTGATAACCATTGAAACAGTGAAGATGGCCAGAAGCCCAAAGCTTAGGCCCTATAAAATAAGCATTAAATGCGTATAGCCACAAGGTTAATCATCTGTTGCTTCACAAAACCCTGTCGCTCGGGGTATGTTTGCCGCTCAGAATCCCGGTTTACCTCGTTTTACCGTCCGGCGCCCGATCGCCAGTGACGCGGCCGGTTTATTTTTCAGCTACGCTGACAGTTCCGGCGGGCTCAAGGGCAGCGACTTGTCAAAGATGAAAATACACGCGATCACCGCCCCCCTTTCCAAAGCGCGCCACCAGCGCTGCTGCGAATGCGACCTGCTGTTCGTGCTGCCGCCGCTCAGCGGCAACCAGGCTGCCTATTGCCCGCGTTGCAACGCCAAGGTGGTGAACGGCCGCGACTGGTCGATGACGCGCCTGACCGCCATGGCGATCGCCATGCTGCTGCTGATGCCGTTCGCTTTCACCGAACCGCTGATCAGCATCCGCCTGCTCGGCACGCGCATCGACGCCAGTTTGCTGGAAGGCATCTGGCAGATGAGCCGTCAGGGCGACCCGCTCACCGCCAGCATGGTGGCGTTCTGCACCCTCGGCGCTCCGCTGACGCTGGCGCTGTCGCTGCTCTACCTGCGCTTCGGCCACGCGCTCGGCATGAACCTGCGCCCGGTGCTGCTGATGCTGGAACGGCTGAAAGAGTGGGTGATGCTGGACATCTATCTGATCGGCATGGCGGTGGCGGCGATCAAGGTGCAGGATTACGCCGATATCCAGGCGGGCAGCGCGCTGATCGCCTACCTGTCGCTCACCCTGCTCAGCATCCTGACGCTGATCCATGTCAATCTGGAGCAGCTGTGGGAGCGTTACTATCCACAGGAGCAGCCGGAAGGCCCGCCGGCGGCGTTGCATATTTGCCTGTCCTGTCACTATACCGGCTATCCCGACGCGCGCGGCCGCTGCCCGCGCTGCCACGTGCCGATGTGCCACCGCCAGCCTTACAGCCTGCAGAAAACCTGGGCGGCACTGATCGCGGCGATGATCCTGCTGATACCGGCCAACCTGCTGCCGATTTCCATCATTTACGCCAACGGCGTGCGCCTCGAAGACACCATCTTCTCCGGCGTGGTCTCGCTGGCCACCTCCGGCAACGTGCCGATCGCCGCCATCGTGTTCATCGCCAGCGTGCTGGTGCCCTTTACCAAGGTGATCGTGCTGATCACGCTGCTGTTCAGCATTCACTTTAAAACCTCGCACAGCCTGAAGACGCGCATTCGTCTGCTGCGCCTGGTCACCTGGATCGGCCGCTGGTCGATGCTGGATCTGTTCGTTATCGCCTTGATGATGTCGCTGGTAAACCGCGACCAGCTGTTATCTTTTACTATGGGACCGGCCGCGTTTTACTTTGGCTCGGCGGTCATTTTGACTATTCTTGCCGTTGAGTGGCTGGATAGCCGATTGATTTGGGATGCACATGCAACAGGAAACGCCGACTACACCGACTGAAGCGCGGGTCAAGAACAAGCGCCGCATTTCACCGTTCTGGTTACTGCCGTTCATCGCCCTGCTGATCGCCGGGTGGCTGGTCTATAACAATTTCCAGGAGCGCGGCACCACCGTCACCATTGATTTCCAATCGGCGGCGGGTATCGTCGCCGGCCGCACGCCGGTGCGCTACCAGGGCGTTGAGGTCGGCACGGTGCAGAAGATCAGCCTGAGCAAAGATCTGCGCAGCATCGTGGTGGAAGCCAGCATCAAAAGCGATCTGGAAGACTCGCTGCGCGAAGGCACCCAGTTCTGGCTGGTGACGCCCAAGGCCTCGCTGGCCGGGGTCTCCGGGCTCGATGCGCTGGTCGGCGGCAACTATATCGGCATGATGCCCGGCAGCGGCAAAGCGCAAACCCACTTCACCGCGCTTGATACCCAGCCGAAATACCGCCTGAACACTGGCGAACTGATGATTCACCTGCACGCTGACGACCTGGGCTCGCTCAACAGCGGCTCACTGGTCTACTACCGTAAAATCCCGGTCGGCAAGGTGTACGACTACACCATCAGCGAAGGCAACAAGGGCGTGACCATCGACGTGCTGATCGATCGCCGCTTCGCCAACCTGGTGAAGAGCAACAGCCGCTTCTGGAACGTCTCCGGCTTCAAGGGCGACTTCAGCCTGTCCGGCGCGACGGTTCAGATGGAGAGCCTGGCGGCGCTGGTCAACGGCGCCATCGCCTTCGATTCGCCGGCCGATGGCCAGCAGGCCAAGGGCGATCAGAGCTATGCTCTGTACCCCGATCTGGCCCACAGCCAGCGCGGCGTCAATATCCTGCTGGATCTGCCGAGCGGCAACAGCCTGAGTGAAAACCGCACGCCGCTGATGTACCAGGGGCTGCAGGTCGGCACCCTGACCAAGCTGACGTTGCAGCAGGACAGCAAAGTGGTCGGTGAACTGACCATCGATCCTTCGGTGGTCGATCTGATGCGCAGCGGCACCCGCATCGTGATGCGCAGCCCGCGCATCAGCCTCAACGACGCCAAACTCAGCCAACTGCTGACCGGCACCACGCTGGAGTTGATTCCGGGCGAAGGCGAGCCGCAGCAGCGCTTCAACGTGCTGGACAGCAGTGAAACGCTGTTACAACAGCCGGGCGTGCTGACCGTCACGCTGAATGCGCCGCAAAGCTACGGCATCGACGTCGGGCAACCGCTGGTGGTGCACGGCGTGAAAGTCGGCCAGATCCTGAGCCGCACCCTGACCGCCGGCGGCGTAGTGTTCACCGCCGCCATCGACGCCCAATATCGCGGCCTGCTGCACAAAGACAGCAAATTCGTGGTCAACAGCCGCCTCGACGTCAAACTGGGCATCGACGGCATGGAAGTGCTCGGCGCCAGCGCCCAGGAGTGGGTCGACGGCGGTGTGCGCATTATTCCCGGCAGCAAGGGGGAGCCGGGCGGCCAATACCCGCTGTACGCCAACAGCGAAAAAGCCGAGGAAGGCATCGTCGGCAATGCCCCGGCCACCACCCTGACCCTCAGCGCCACCAGCCTGCCGGACGTGCAGGCCGGCTCGGTGGTGCTGTACCGCAAATTCCAGGTGGGCGAGATCGTCAATGTCCGGCCGAAAGCCAACGAGTTTGAGGTGGACGTCTACATCAGCCCGGAATACCGCAAGCTGCTGACGCGCGAAAGCATCTTCTGGGCCGAAGGCGGCGCCAAGGTGCAGCTCAACGGCAGCGGGCTGACGGTGCAGGCTTCGCCGCTTAACCGCGCGCTGAAAGGCGCCATCAGCTTCGACAACCTGCAGGGCGTGACACTGAACAAAGGCGCCAACCGCGTGCTGTACGCCAGCGAAACCGCCGCTCGCGCGGTGGGCAGCCAAATCACGCTGAAAACCTACGACGCCAGCAAGCTGTCGGCGGGCATGCCGCTGCGCTACCTCGGCATCGACGTCGGTCAGGTGGAGTCGCTGCAGCTGGCGCCGGAACGCAACGAAGTGTTGGCCAAAGCGGTGCTGTATCCGGAATACGTGCAGACCTTCGCGCGCCTGGGCAGCCGCTTCTCGATCGTTTCGCCGGAGATCTCCGCCGCCGGTGTCAGCAACCTCGATACCCTGCTCCAGCCTTATATCAACGTGGAGCCGGGGCGCGGGCGCGAGCTGCGCACCTTCGAGTTGCAGCAGGCCAGCATCACCGACTCGCGCTATCTCGACGGCCTGAGCGTAGTGCTCGACGCCGCCGAAACCGGCTCGCTGCAGATCGGCACGCCGGTGCTGTTCCGCGGTGTGGAGGTCGGCACCATCACCGGTTTCTACCTTGGCGCCATGTCCGACCGGGTGCACGTCGCGCTGCGCATCAGCAAGAAGTATCAGCATCTGGTACGCAATAACAGCGTGTTCTGGCTGGCTTCGGGGTACAACCTGCAGTTCGGCCTGACCGGCGGCGTGATCAAGAGCGGCACCTTCCAGCAGTTCATCCGCGGCGGTATCGCCTTCGCCACGCCGCCGACCATTCCGCTGGCGCCGAAAGCGACGCCGAACAAACACTTCCTGCTGAATCCGGAAGAGCCAAAGGACTGGAAAACCTGGGGCACCGCCATTCCGCGCGATTAAATTTCGCATTTTCCTCAGGGCCCGGCATTGCCGGGCCCTGTTTTTTTCCGCTTTGTGATAAACTCTCGCCCTTGTCTTTATTGCACCCTGAGAGTTCGCCCCGTGGCCAAATCCACCGCCGTTTTTCTGCCCCCCGCTTTCCTTGACGCCACCCGCGCCATCATGCCCGCCGAGCTGGCGATGGACGATTTTATCGCCGCTTGCCAGCGCCCGCTGCGCCGCAGCCTGCGCGTCAACACGCTGAAAATCAGCGTCGCCGACTTCCTGGCGCTGGTGCAGGATTACGACTGGCGACTGGAGCCCATTCCCTGGTGCGCGGAAGGGTTCTGGATCGAGCGCGACGATGAAGAACTGCGCCTGGGCAGCGCCGCCGAACACCTGAGCGGTCTGTTCTACATTCAGGAGGCCAGTTCGATGCTGCCGGTCAGTGCGCTGTTCGCGGGCAACGCAGCGCCGACTCGGGTGCTGGACGTGGCGGCGGCGCCGGGCTCCAAAACCACCCAGATCGCCGCGTTGATGGGCAACCAGGGCGGCATCGTCGCCAACGAATACTCCGCCAGCCGGGTGAAAGTGCTGCACGCCAATATCAGCCGCTGTGGCGTGAAGAACACCGCGCTGACCCACTTTGACGGCCGGGTGTTCGGCGCCGCGCTGCCGGAGAGCTTCGACGCCATTCTGCTCGACGCCCCCTGCTCCGGCGAAGGCGTGGTACGCAAGGATCCGGACGCCATGAACAACTGGTCGCCGGACAGCGTCGCCGAGATCGCCGCCACCCAGCGCGAGCTGATCGACAGCGCGTTTCATGCGCTGGCACCGGGCGGCGTGATGGTTTATTCCACCTGCACGCTCAATGCGCAGGAAAATCAGCAGGTGGTGCATTGGCTGCTGGATACCTATGGCGACGCGGTCAGCGTCGAGCCGCTGGCAGAGCTGTTCCCCGGCGCCGACAAGGCGTTGACCGCCGAAGGCTTTCTGCACGTCTTCCCACAGATTTACGACAGTGAAGGGTTTTTCGTCGCCCGCCTGCGCAAACAGCACGCCGTAGCGCCGTTGGCGAAGCCGACCTATAAAGTCGGGAAGTTCCCGTTCAGCCCGCTGTCGGGCAAAGAGGCGGCTCTGGTCGCCCAAGCCGCCGCCGCATCCGGCTTAACCTGGGGCGATGACAGCCGGCTGTGGGAGCGCGACAAGGAGATTTGGCTGTTTCCGGCCGAGCTGGAACCGCTGTTCGGCAAGGTGCGTTTCTCGCGTATCGGCCTCAAGCTGGCGGAACGTTTCCCGAAAGGTTTCCGCTGGCAGCACGAGGCGGCGATCGCGCTGGCCGGCACCGGCGGCAAACCGCATTTCGAGCTGGACGCCACGCTGGCACAGGAGTGGTATCACGGCCGCGATCTCTACCCGGAGCAGCCGCCGGCCGGCGATGAATGCATCGTCACCTACCAGGGCCAGCCGTTGGGCATCGCCAAGCGCATCGGCAGCCGCATCAAGAACAACCTGCCGCGCGAGCTGGTGCGCGATGGCGCGCTGGACTTCCACCTGTAAACAATATCGCGCCGGGGAATGACGCTCCCCGGCGATAAAATAACGCTAATAATATTCCCATCGCCGTTCGTTATTATTCTAATCATTTCACTTTATCGGTATACCTCGCCTACAAGCCCCGTCAGCCGTGGGGTGGGAATAAAAAGTTTCTCGCTTTCATCAAGACAATTCCCGATTCTTATTCTATTAATTAAAGTGCAGCTAAATGAATACGTTCAACCCACCTCTGGGTGGTGTCTTTGCGGGCTTTCTCTCATACGGCAAGGAATATAAGATGAAAAAAACTCTGATGGCATTGACCTCGGTAGCAACCCTGCTGTGCGCCAACGGCGCGGCTAACGCAGCAGGCACCATTCAAGGCACGTTAGGCGTGACGCTAACCATCGGCGCCGGTTGCGTCGTGGGGGGCGGCAACAGCAGCGGTTCCGTCAACGACTTCGGCTCCATCAGCTTCGGCACTTACTCTTCACTGGCCAACATTATCGACGCCAGCGCCACCGGCGCAGGAGGGGCCGGTACGCTGTCATTGACCTGCACCACCGGCACAGACTACACGGTGGCGCTGGACAACGGGCTCCACGTCACTTCAGGCACCCAACGCCGCATGGCCAGCACGGCAGGCGCATTCATCAGCTATAACCTTTACCAGGATGCCGCGCGCACCACCTCCTGGGGCAGTGGTGCCAACGCGCTGACCGGCACCGGCACCGGCGCCGCCGTTCCGCTGATCGTGTATGGCCGCGTACCGGCGGCCGGTTCCACCCCGGCGGCGGACACCTATAACGATACCGTCACGATGACGGTCACCTGGTAACGGTGCGGCGCGCGCTTTGCTGCTGCGGATTATGGGCGTGCAGCCTGTTGGCGCAGGCCGACAGCAAAACGGCGACCCTTGGCGTCAGCGCGACCTTGCTCAGCGCCTGTGAAGCCGGCAGCAGCTCAGGCGGCAACGTCAGCTTCGGCACGCTGAATTTCGGCACGCTGTATTTTCTCAGCACCGCAACCAGCGTCGCCGGGCAGCAAAACGCCGGCGCCATTCGGGTGAAATGCACCAACGGCACCAGCTACAGCGTTCTGCTTGGCGGCGGGCAAAGCGGCAATACCGCTGCCCGCTACCTGCAAAGCGCGGCCGGCCAACGGGTGAATTACAACCTGTACACCAACGCCGCCCACAGCACCATTTGGGATAATCTGACGGGCGTGTCACAAACCGCCAACGGTTCGGACAACTGGCTGCCGGTCTATGGCATGATTCCGGCGCAGTCCACGCCCCCGACAGGCAGCTACACCGATACGGTACAGGTCACGATCAATTGGTAATGACGATGCGCGCTCCAATTTGCGGTTTGCTGTTCTGCCTGCCGCTTTCCCCGGCCCAAAGCGATACCGGCGTCAACGACTTGACCAAAAGCCAGCCGTTCACCGTCAATGCAACCGTGGTAAAAGGCTGCGTATTGGGCAGCGGCGTCAGTGACGTGACCACCTTCGGCACCCTGAACTTCGGCCAACTGTCCTCGCTGAGCAACGCAGTCAGCGTCGTCTCCAGCAGCGGCGCCGGTTCGGTGCTGTTTCGCTGCAACCCGGGGCTGAGCGTTACGCTGGCCTTCGGCGTCGGCAATCATGTGACCGGATCTATCGCCGGCGGCAGAAAATTACAGAACGCCGTCACGTCGGAAACGCTGCTGTATCAACTTTATCAAGACAGCAACTACGCCACCCTTTGGGGAGATGGCGCCAACGGCGGCGCGGCGCAGACCGTCGCCGCCACCGGCAGCACGCAAGAAATCAAGGTTTACGCCCGTCTGTTTTCGACCAGTACCCTGCCCACCAGTGGCGTTTACAGCGATACGGTCTTGTTGACGGTCACTTATTAAGTTTTTTGCAATAAGGATTGAGTTATGCGCATACCCTTCCGTCTGCCGTTAACGGCAGCCTTGCTCCTGGCAAGCCAGCAGCACGCCCTGGCCGCGGCTTCCATTCTTATCTGGCCAATCGATCCGGTGATTGAAGATCAACAGCAGGCTACCGCGCTGTGGCTGGAAAATCGCGACAGCAAACCGGTCTATATGCAAATTCGCGTGTTGGGTTGGCAGCAAACCGCCGGCAAAGACGATTACAGCAACCAAAGCGACGTGATCGCCAGCCCGCCGGTGGCGTCGATCGCGCCAGGCAAACGCCAGCTGATACGCCTGATCAAACAGTCGGCCCCGCCGGCGGGACAGGAGCGCGCCTACCGCATTTTGGTCGATGAAGTGCCGGTGAAAGAACAATCCTCGGATGCCGCCCCCGGCGGTGCGGAGATGGGGCTGAAATTCCAGATGCGCTACTCGGTGCCGCTGTTCGTCAGCGGCAAGGGCATTTGGACCAAGCAGGACAGCGAAAAACCGCGCGATTACGCGACCGCCAGCCAACCCCGGCTCAGCTATCGTCTACAGCAGCAAAGCAGCGAACGCTGGCTGGAGGTGCGAAATCAAGGCGCAGTGCATGCCCGTATTTCGAAAGTGACGCTGCAAGGCCGCAGCCTGAATCCCGGCCTGATGGGATATGTGCTGCCCGGTTCGCAGATGCGCTTCGCCTTGCCGCCCGCCGGCGGTTTCAGCAGCGGCAAGCTGATGGCCACGGTCAATGACAACAAACAGCCCGTAGCCATTCCGTCTTATTGAGGCCCAGGTGCAGCCGACAGGGAGGCTATCGACGCGGCGCTTGAGCCTTAAGCCGCTGGCGTTTGCCATGCTGAGCATGGCGGCCGGCGGCTGGCTGCCGTTTGCGCTCGGCGACGATCTGCCGCCGCCCCCCCGCGCCGTCAGCATGCCGGACACCACGCTGTATCTGGAGCCGGTCGTCAACGGGCGCCAAACCGGCAACGTCGTGCCCGTCAACTACCGCGGCGGCCATTACTACATGACGCCCCAGCAACTGCTCGACGCCGGGCTGCCGGTAGCGGATAAACAGGCGAAAGAAATCGCCGTCGATCGGCTGGAGAAGGTGGATGTCAGCTACAGCGGCGAGAGCCAGCAGTTGCTGATCAACGTGCCCAACGACTGGTTGCCGCAGCAAACCATCGGTGCCCATTCACCGTTGCAGCGCTTGCCGGCGCAAAGCAGCCTGGGTTTGCTTTTCAACTACGACATCTATGCCAGCCAAAGCAACGGCAATGGCCGGCCGGGCTACCTGTCGGCGTGGAGCGAGCAACGGCTGTTCGACGGATTCGGCGTCATCGCCAACACCGGCATCTACCGCAGCGGGTTTAACGGCGGGCCAAACGACGATGGCGGCCGCTATATTCGGTACGACAGCTATTGGCGTTTCAACGATGACCAGCGGATGCTGAGTGTGATCGCCGGTGACCTTACCACCGGCTCGCTCCCCTGGAGCAGCGCCGTGCGCATCGGCGGCTTGCAATTGGCGCGCAATTTCGCGGTGCGCCCGGATCTTATCACCTACCCGCTGCCGCAGTTTTCCGGCCAGGCGGCATTGCCCAGTAGCGTCGATTTATACATCAACAGCTATAAAAACAGCACCACCAACATCAATCCCGGGCCATTCACCCTCAACAGCGTGCCCTACATTAACGGCGCGGGTCAGGCCACCGTCGTCACCACTGACGCCCTCGGCCGCCAGGTCAGCACCACGGTACCGTTCTACGTGGCCAGCAACCTGCTGCAGACTGGCATGAGCGATTTCAGCATTTCCACCGGCTTGCTGCGGCGCAACTACGGCTTGAATTCTGCCGATTACGGGCAATGGGTAGGCAGCGCCAGCTTACGTTACGGCGTCACTGATTGGTTAACCCTGGAAGGACGCGCCGAAGGCGCAGCCGAATTGGCAGTCGGCGGCGGCGGCGCCGACATTCGCGTCGGGCAATGGGGGGTTCTCAACGCGTCCTACAGCGTCAGCCAGGCGGGCGACGAGGCGTTTAACGGCGGCCGGCCGATACAATCCCCCACTTATTACGACCCGCTGACCGGCAGACCGTTGCAACAGCCGGATCCCCAGCCCGTCTATCGCTACACCGGCAATCACGGCGATCAGAGCAGTTTTGGCTACACCTACAGCAACCAACGTTTCAGCCTCAACGCGCAACGCATTCTGCGCAGCGCCGATTTTGGCGACATTTCCGTGTATAAAAGCGACTACCGTCTGAGCCGTCGCACCGATCAGTTAACCGGCAGCGTCAGCCTGGGCCGGCTCGGCAGCCTCGGCGCCGGTTATTTTGACGTTCGCGACGCCATCGCCCAACGAACCCGCCTTGTGAACCTGTCCTACAGTGTGTCGCTTTGGCGCAACAGCAGCCTGTACGCCTCGCTGAACCGGGAAATCGGCAGCAGCGGTTACAGCGCCCAACTGCAGCTCTCCATTCCGTTCGACAGTTGGGGCACCGCCAGCCTCAGTGCCGCGCGCGACAGCAACAACCGCTGGAGCGAACGCGTCAGCTACAGCCGCGCCGCGCCGACCGATGGCGGTTTCGGCTGGAATCTGGCCTACGCCAACAACCCGAGCGGCGGCGATTACCGCCAGGCGGATCTGACCTGGCGCACCCGCAGGCTCGAAGCTCGAGCTGGCATATACGGCACCCGCGATGAGACCAACCACTGGGGAGAAATCAGCGGTTCGCTGGTGGCGATGAACGGCGGCGTGTACGCCACCAACACCATCAACGACGCCTTTGCGTTGGTGTCCACGCAAGGATACGCCGACATTCCGGTGAGCTATGAGAACCAGCTGATCGGCAAGACCGATGCCCAGGGCTATTTGCTGGTGCCGACCGTCACCTCTTACTACCATGCGAAATTCCAGATTGATCCGCTCAGCCTGCCCGCCGACGTCGCGCTGCCGACGGTGGAGAAAACCGTCGCCATTCGCGATCACAGCGGTTTTCTGGTTGAGTTCCCTATTCAACCCATCTCCGCCGCCGACGTCGAACTGGTTGACGAGCAAGGCAAACCGTTGGCCAACGGCAGCCAGGTGGCGGTGGTTGGCGGCAATCAACAGAGCTATGTGGGTTGGGATGGCATGACCTATATCGACCCGGTGCAACAACACAATCGCCTGAGCGTGATCCCGGCCGACGGCGGCCCGCCGTGCCAGGCGGAATTCAGCCTGACTAAGCCTCAGGGCATCCAGCGCGTCGGCCCGGTTGTCTGCCGCTAATTCAACGACGGAGAGTCATTATGTTTCGGGGATTGAAAGCCTTATTGTTAACCCTCTTGCTGCTGATCTGTCAGCGCGCATTCGCTGACTGCGCCACCACCAACGGCACCGTCACCTTACCGGGGAGCAGCTCTTTCGTGGTCTACAACGGGCAGATTAACGCCCAGGGCACTGCCGGTCTCAACTGCACCGGCCTCGGGCTCAGTTTGCTCACGCAAAACACCGTTACGGTCAAGATCGCCTCCACCACCAACAATATGGCGGTCGCCAACACCGACGGTTCCGGCGATAAAATCGCTTACCTGATCTACCCCGACGCCAACTACCAATATCCCTACAGCATCGGCCAAACCATCGACTACAGCTCGCTGAACCTGCTGTCGCTGATCCTGATTTCCTCCAACGTCAACTTTCCGCTGTATATCAAAACCACCGCCGGCGCCAACGTGCGCGCAGGCACCTATACCGACAGCATCAACCTGATCTGGAACTACCATATCTGTGGCCTGGGTCTGATCGGGCTGTGCATCTGGTGGGACGGTGTCAACCAGGCCAGCACCGTCACCGTCACCGTGGCGATCACCAAAGACTGCCTGATCGGCACCGCCCCCAACGTCAACTTTGGCAGCATGGCGTTGGTCGGGCAGTTCAATCCTGTCAATCAGAGCATCACCCTGACCTGCACCAAAACCGAGGGATACAACACCTATTTCACCAACGGCAATAACCCCGTCACCGGGTGGCGGCGGATGAAAAGCGGCACCAGCAATTTCATGCAGTACCAGATTTACTTGCCTAATACGACGACCGTTTGGGATAGCACCAACAAACAGAGCGGCGCCGGCACCGGGCTGGCGCAAAGCATCCCGTATAAGGCGGCGGTCAATGCGGCGCAGACGGAAGTGGCGGTCGGCAGCTATCAAGACAACCTCAGTTTTGTGGTGGAGTACTAGGCGTTGTGTTTTGTCGCCGTGGAAATTGTTTCCAAAATGTAATTTTTATGTGGCATTTTTTGCTCATTTGGCTATGCTCATACCGATGACCTTACTGGTCTAACCTCCTACCACACCATTGAGCAAGGAGTTCCCATGAGCAAAACCGTCGTAAAAATTGGCAGCTTCGAGGTCGATGACGCGCATCTTCACGCCGGCGCCGATCGTGCCGGCACCCTGAGCATTCCCTGCAAGTCCGATCCGGATCTGTGCATGCAGCTGGACGGCTGGGATGAACACACCAGTATTCCGGCGATCCTCGACGGCAAGCAGTCGCTGCTGTACAAGCAGCACTACGACCGGCAGTCGGACGCCTGGGTGATGCGGCTGGCATGAAAATGCAACAGAACTGCTGACGACGCGCTGTTTTCATCGGAAACAGCGCGTTTTTTTATGCGATGGCGATACCGCGGCCGGCAAAGAAAGGGGCGAAGCGGCTGAGCGGCAACTGTACCCGTTCGCGCGTCGCAGGGCTGTCGCCCGAAGGGTTGTGGAAGGTCACGCTGTGCGCATCGGCGGCGGTGATCAGCACCAGATGCCCACCCCGCTGCGGCGGCAGGCTCTCGGGCCGGCGAATGGAGGGATGCACCGAGGCGATAAAGTAACGGTATTCGCTGAGCAGCGCCGGCACGTCAGCGGCCTCCAGCCCCACCTTCACCTCCGCTTGCAGCGCAAATTGTTCGCGCACGTACTCGACGAACGGCGCGTAAATCAGCCCTTTGATTCGCTCCCCCTCGCGCACATAGGCGCCGTAAGGCAGGCTGCGCCGCGCCAGCTCCAGCAGCGGCGGCGCTTCGCCGTCGCGGTGGCTCAGCACCATTTTCAGGCAGGCCATGCCGCACACGTGGTTGGCCCACTCGGCGTACTCCGCCCGATCGCGGGCGCCGCTGCGCGCCCAATTCTCGTCTTGCGCCAGCGTCGCGCGGCCGGCGATCAGATCGGCGGCCAGCTCCGGGCTTGCCCACTGGCATTCGTAGGGAACGGCGCGCATCCGTTTAGAACTTGTCGACGACGTTGAAATTCATCAGCACCAGCGTCATGTCCGGCGAAAACAGGTCATACTCTTCGAAGAAGCGCTGCAGCTCTTTGCGCCAATGCGCCAGCGAACGATCGCCTTCGCCTTCGGCAAAGGCGTGCGCTTCATCGACCTGATCGTAAGTTTTCATTTCCACCGCGGTCAGTTCAACCGCGCAGACCGGTTCACCTTTACCGTCCACCACCAGGAACAGATCGCCGGCCTGCGGGATCCCTTCGCCGTCCAGGTTGGAACAGGTGGCCGTTTTGGTGCCATTGAGGATCAATTGCACCACTTCATCGGCCTGCTGCTCGGTATCGCCGAACGCCCAGCGCTCAAGGTGTTCGTATTTCTGTGGAATTGCCGTCGCCATGATTATACCTTTAGGAAAAATGCATCAATGCAGACAGGATAGTACAACGTATTGCCGGCCGTCTGCATCCGTCGCAAGCGCGACTGCGCGTTTGGCCACCGCCGCCTTTACGCGTTTTTACCGTTCTTCGCTGTGCCGGCCGCGCTGCCGGGCGCATACTGTGGACATTATTCACCCAATGGCAACCGCCAGGCGGCAACATGCGGCAAAACGACATCGATGCTGACGATACCTTCAGCGATTTACTCAACGGCGTTGCCCTGGTGACGCTTTTCCTCATCGCCCTCGTCGGCGGGTGGTACTTCAGTTAAGGGGGCAACGTGGCAACAAAACGCATGGGCAACAAACTCAGTAAAATGGTGGTGGTGCTGCTGCTGATCTGCCTGGCGTTGCTGCTGTTGCGTTGGGCGGCGATCGCCTTCGGTTAATCTCGCGAAACGACGCCGGCCAAGCGCCGGCGCCCTGTTCACCGCCGCCGCGGCGCGGTCGGCTCCAACAACTCCCGCAAATAGGCCAAACGCGCCTCCCCCTGCGGTAACCAGCGGCGGCACAGCCAATGCTGCGTTTCACCCGTGCGGCTCAGGCGGTAGTACTCCGCCAAGGTTTCGACCCAGTTCATGATGTTTTCTCCTGCTTTTCGACACTGCAAGTATTGAGCGTAAAAACCAGAAGAAATACTGATGGCTTGTTTTTTATGCTTCCTGTTTTGGGCAGCCGGTAGCGAAGCCGCAGTTCAGCTGCTACATTGGGCAAAAATCAACCAGCCGAGGTAGGCCATGACGTTCTCGGAACAGGAGATTAAACCCGTATGGGATGAGGTCGCACGCCTGATCGGCGACGGCGTGATGCAGCTGCGCCATCGTGGCGAAGCGCTGTCTGTGGAAACGCTGGAAAAACATCTGGCGCGGCAGTTGGCGGACAGCAACGATATCGAACGGCGCATCCTGCTCGGCGCCGCCATCAACATGCTGAAAGGCGGAAAATGAATCGCCAACCGAAAAGGTTGGCGATCCGACAGAAGCCCGAGGTATGCAAGCCCGGCCTTCTGCGCGCTACTATGTCACGCTAATATGACGTAATTAATAGGAATTGTCGGGTTTTTACCCCAAACGCCCTATTTTTGTTGCCTGCATTACGCCAGCGCGAAATCGCCGGCATCCAGCGGCTGCCCCACCACTTTCACCAGAAAATCGCTGCCGCCAAAGGCGCCGCCCAGATTGATCGCCACGTCGCTCACGTGATTTTGCGCGTCATAGCTCAGCATCGCTTCACCCGCCTTGCCGCTGAACTGATCGACGAAGCGAATGCCGTCGGCGCTGCCGGTGTTGAACAGCGTCAGATCAATCTTGTCTTCACCGCGCACGAAGTCGCGGATCCAATCCGGCGCCGCCGCCGTCGACTCATCCGCCGCGAAATAGACGAAGGTGTCCTTGCCGGTGCCGCCCCACAGCTGATCCGCCCCTTTACCACCGTACAGCACATCATCGCCCGCGCCGCCCTTGAGCACGTTATCGGCGGCGTTGCCCACCAGCACATCGTTGCCCGATCCGCCGATGGCGTTTTCAATCGTCACGCCCGCGGCGATAGACACGTTGCCTTTCAGGCCGCCAACGTCCGAGAACGCTTTTTCATTCAGGTTGATGCGCTGATTCTGGCTGAAGCCGGAGAAGTCGAAGGTGTCGTTACCGCCGGCATCCCAGGCGGTGAAGACAATCTTGTCCTGCGCGCCGGTGGCGGTGAGGAAGTCGCGATCGGTATTGGAATTGAAACCGTAGATCGTATCGCCGGTGCGGGTATTCATGTTGGCGCCGTAGAAGTGCTGGATCGCCGTGATGTCGTTGAGCAGCGGCCCGGAAGAGTAAGCGCCTTTAAAGTCCTGCCCGGTGTTGCTTTCGCTGAAATAGCTCATCACGCTGTGGGCGCGGCTGTCCTCGAAATAGGTCGCATCCTTGCCGTAGGTGATACTGACGCCCGGCGCGGCGTTATAGTCGCCCGGATGCTGCAGCCCCAGCGCATGACCGATTTCATGGGTGAAGGTCTGGCGACCGTACTCATTCTCATGGATCTGGTTGTTGACGAAGGTGTGGTTCTTGGCGTTATACCAGGTTTGCCCGGCAACCGAAGGCGAGGTGTCCGGGTTATACGCAAAAGCATAGGAGCCGCGCGAGCTGTAGTCGAACAGGCCGAATTTGATATTGGCGGCGGCGGTGTTGCTGGTTTCGGTAAAGGTGATATTGGCCACGTCGGACCATGACTGTAACGACAGTTTGGCCTGCTCGCGCTGTTCGGCGTTAAAGCTGCTGAAGCCGCTGATGCCCATGCTCGACATGTTGCTCGGCGCCTGTTCCCAGAAGCTGAAGGTCAGGGAGACCGGCGTGTCGGTCACACCCTTATCGTGCCAACTGCGATCGCCGCGCACCAGCTCCAGGCCGGCGTTTTCGAACGTTTTCGACGGGTGAAGCACGGTAATGGTGTCGTCTTCATTGGGTTTATAAGCGCCCAGCAGGGCTAATACGCCTTCGGCCTTAACGGAAGCATTGCTTGATGACATAACCTTATCTCCATATTCGTCAATTCAATCGGGGGGATGCCCCAACTGGCGGATTGCCTGAACGGCAGCGGCCCGGTGTTGAATCAATACGGGGATATCGGTAATGCGGTGGCGCCTTCCCTCGGCACTCGGAATGAGAACGATAATCCCTTAAGAGAAAAGAATAGACACATTTTCGCCGAGTACAGAATTTTCTTAGATAAAGTACGACTATGCATTTGCGCCATACGAATGATTTTCAAGGTAATCATCAGCATTATCACGATAAGCGGAAAAAACGCATAAAAAAACCGGGGCAATCCAACCCCGGCTATCCATAAGAAATTCTGGACTCAGACTAACCAACCGAGCAGCAGCGTCGCGCCGATGACCGTGGAAGCGCCGCCGATGCGCGTGGCGATTTGGGCGAACGGCATCAGCCCCATGCGGTTCGACGCCGACAGGATCGCCACGTCACCGGTGCCGCCCAGGCCACTGTGACAACAGGTGACGATCGCCGCTTCCACCGGGAACATCTTCAGGTAAGGCGCAATCAGGAAACTGACCAGCCCCATCGACAGCACCACCGAGCCGCAGACCACCACATAACCGACCGAAAACACCGCCACCACGCTTTCCAGCGGCACGTACAGCATGCCCAGACCGATCATCAGCGGCCACACCAGCGCGGTGGAGACGAACTTGTAGAAACTGTGCGCGCCGGTTTCCATCGAGGCCGGGATCACCCGGCAGTACTTGCACAGAACCGCAAACAGGATCATCAGCACCGGGCCGGGAATATGCACGATGTGTTCGAACAGGCCGCCGACGATAAAGAAGGCGCAGATCACCAGCAGCCCGCCGCCCATCAGTTGGAAATCGACGTTGCCGCTTTGCTCCTTGATGGCGAACATCGCGTTCTCCTGCGCCGAGCGGATCAGCATGCCGTCGCCGCTCAGCGCCTTGCGCTGCATGCCGATGCGCGCCAGCACCCCGGCGGTCACGATGGCGAAGATATTGCCCAGCACCGCCGCCGGCGCCAGCTGCGCGACGTAGACGTCCGGCGTCGCTCCCAGGATCGCCGAATAGGCCAGCGACAGCGGTAAAATCCCCTCGCCGATGCCGCCGCCGATAATCGGCACGATGATGAAGAAGAAGGTGTGATAGAAGGTAAAACCGAACAGCTTGCCCACCAGCAACCCGGTGATCACCGCCGTCACCGTACCGACCACCAAGGGCACGAACATGCGAATCATCCCCTGGATCAGGATCACCCGGTTCATGCCGAGAATGCTGCCGACCACCAGACTGGCGATGACGAAATACAACAGGTTGGCGTCTTTCATCAGCAAATGAACCGTGCCCATGACGTTGGGCTGGAAGACATTGAAATAGACCAGCACCGACGGCACCATCAAACACAGAATGGCCGGCCCGCCGATATCGCACAGCACGGGAATGCTTTTTCCCAACTGCGCCAGCGCAAAGCCCAGCGTCATTATCACCGCCAGGCCGCCGATCATATTCTTCGGCAGGAAGTTGGCATAGGCGGAAATCGCCACGATCGCGCAAATCGTGATAAACAACGCGATCGGCACCGCACCGATATCTATTTGACGAAGTTGATTAATTAATCCTGAGGATTCGGACGATGCCGTATTTTTATCACAGGCCAGTTCTGCATTTATCTGTTTCATTATTCACCCTGCTGACAAGCGTACAGTACGGTTAGATTCACCTGGCGCAACAACCTTGCCATAGCCAAGCAAAAACAAATGATTACGAAAAATCCTATTGTGGATTTCGCTTTTTCTAATAAGAAATAAAACAGTAGACAGCCCTGACAATATGATAAAAAATAAAAATGCAAAACTAAATTACACCGGCGCAATTCAATATTGTGAGCCTCCGCCAAGGTTAGTTTTAATTAATTATCGTCAGCATTTTGTAATTAAAGTAATCGGGTTTAAATTCGCTGCTATGCTATAGGAGGGCGAAAAAGCCCCCTGTTTTATTAATAAAGAACCGGAAACGCATTAGCTGAATCCGGTCAGCTTGATCCGAACCTTAATCCTGCGCGCGGCACCGCACGGGAAAGAGGCATAATATGACTCATAAGGAAGTAGAATATGTCTTCACGCGCTGTTACCCCACAAACTCTCGCTCGCTACGGCATCCATCAGGCCGCCGATATCGTCTATAACCCCAGCTATGAATTGCTGTTCGCCGAAGAGACCCGCGCCGACCTGCCGCCGCTGGAACGCGGCACCCTCACCCAACTGGGCGCGGTCAACGTCGCGACCGGTGAATTCACCGGCCGTTCGCCGAAGGACAAATACATCGTGCGCGACGACACCACGCGCGATACCGTCTGGTGGTCGGACAACGGCACCGGCAAAAACGACAACCAGCCGCTCTCCCCGGAAGTCTGGCAGCATCTGAAAACGTTGGTGGGCAACCAGCTCTCCGGCAAACGTCTGTTCGTGGTGGACGCGTTCTGCGGCGCCAACGCCGACACGCGCCTGAAAGTGCGCTTCATCACCGAGGTGGCCTGGCAGGCGCACTTCGTGAAAAACATGTTTATTCGCCCGAGCGACGCCGAGCTGGCGGACTTTGAGCCGGACTTCGTGGTAATGAACGGCGCCAAATGCACCAACCCGGACTGGCAACAGCAAGGGCTGCATTCGGAGAACTTCGTCGCCTTCAACCTGACGGAACGCATGCAGCTGATCGGCGGCACCTGGTACGGCGGCGAGATGAAGAAAGGCCTGTTCTCGGTCATGAACTATCTGCTGCCGCTGAAGGGCATCGCCTCGATGCACTGCTCGGCCAACGTCGGCGAGCAAGGCGACGTGGCGGTGTTCTTCGGCCTGTCCGGCACCGGCAAAACCACCCTCTCCACCGATCCGAAGCGCCAGCTGATCGGCGATGACGAGCACGGCTGGGACGACGATGGCGTGTTCAACTTCGAAGGCGGCTGCTACGCCAAGACCATCAAGCTGTCGCCGCAGGCGGAGCCGGAAATCTATCAGGCAATCCGCCGCGATGCGCTGCTGGAAAACGTCACCGTGCTGGCCGACGGCAGCATCGACTTCGACGACGCCAGCAAAACCGAGAACACCCGCGTCTCCTACCCGATTTATCACATCGAGAACATCGTCAAACCGGTGTCCAAAGCCGGCCATGCGCGCAAGATCATCTTCCTGACCGCCGATGCCTTCGGCGTACTGCCGCCGGTATCGCGCCTGACGCCTGAGCAGACCCAGTACCACTTCCTGTCCGGCTTCACCGCCAAGCTGGCCGGCACCGAGCGCGGCATCACCGCGCCGACGCCGACCTTCTCCGCCTGCTTCGGCGCCGCGTTCCTGACGCTGCATCCGACGCAGTACGCCGAAGTGCTGGTGAAACGCATGGAGGCCGCCGGCGCCCAGGCTTACCTGGTCAACACCGGCTGGAACGGCAGCGGCAAACGTATTTCGATCAAGGATACGCGCGGCATTATCGATGCCATTCTGAATGGCGACATTGAGCAGGCCGAGACCTTCACGCTGCCAATCTTCGGGCTAGACGTGCCGACCGCGCTGCCGGGCGTCGATCCGTCGATTCTCGATCCGCGCAAAACTTACGCCGACGAATCGCTGTGGCAGGAGAAGGCGCAGGATCTGGCGCAGCGCTTTATCGATAACTTCGCCAAATATACCGTCACCCCGGCGGGTGAAAAACTGGTGAACGCCGGGCCTAAACTGTAAAACAATCAGGGCGCCGCGGCGCCCTTCATACCTCTCTGCAAGGGCCGAACCCTCGGCCCTTGCCTCACGCCGCCGACGGCACGAAAACGCCGCGAAAGCGCATGTTGCCAGAAGCGAGCCGCTCATAAGCCTCCGTGGCTTGATCCAGCGTGAAAGTCTCGACCATCGGCTTCACTTTGCCTTTCGCCGCCAGGTTCAGCACTTCACTCAGGTATTGCTGCCCGCCATGGGTGGAGCCGATCACCCGCTGACGCATCATATGGAACGGCACACCTTCGGAAGAGATCGCGAACGGTTTGCTGAAATCCAGCCCGCACAACACGACGCGACCATCGACCCGCAAGCCACTCATCGCCTCCTGTGCGGAGTCAAAGTCATTGGTGGTCACCAGCAGGATGTCCGCGCCGCCGCTCTCCCGAAGCGCCTGGCCGGAAACGAAGATGCGATCGGCGCCCAGTTGCTTCGCCAGCGCATGTTTGTCCGGTGAATGGGTGATCGCCACCGTGTCGAAACCACAGGCTTTGGAGAGCTGCAACGCGACATGTCCCAGCCCGCCGATGCCCAACACCGCGACCGTTTCATGCGGTTGTGGCGCAGCATCACGCAGCCCGCTCCAGGTGGTATAGCCTGCGCACATCATCGGTGCGGCATCGATGTAGGACAACCCATCCGGCAATAACACCGTGCCTTCGGCGGCGATGGCGATATATTCGGCGTGACCGCCCTGGGCAGAAAAACCGGTGGTGCGCGGTGCCGGGCAGTTCATCGCCGTTTGCCCGGTCAGCGGCCGGCTCTCGCGGCAATACGGGCAACGGCCGCAGGACGATTGTACCCAGGTGGTGCCGACGCGATCGCCAATCTGCCGCGTATGCACGCCGGCGCCCACCTCAACCACTTCCCCTACCACTTCATGACCGGGCGTTTGCGGGTAAATATCGCCGCCATATCCTTGCGTCGCCCATACGTCGGTATAGCACATGCCCGAGGCGTGCACTTTGACCAGAACCTGACCCGGCTCCGCACGGGGCATCGGCACCAGCTTAACTTCCCAGGGCCGGTTGGCGCCGGTCATAACCACCGCTTTCATCTTCTTTTCCATCATCAACGCCTCGCTGCATTGTGGCGCCCGGCGATTGCCCGGCGTCTCCTCATGAGCGTAAGGCAGGCTCTACGCCACAACAATGCAGGCAAACCTCACTGTAGAGATGAATACGGCTCACTAATAGGCGCAGCCAAAAGCAGAACGCGCACGCATCAGGACTGCGCCGCGCGCAAATACCCGATCAACGCCTTCAGCGCGCCCGAAACGTGGCGATGGCCGGAGTAGTAGAGGCACAATCCCGGATAAGCCGGACACCATGCGTCCAGCGCACGCTCCAGGCGCCCGTCGTGCAGCGCTTCAAGCGCCAAATGTTCAGGCACGAAAGCAATACCGATACCGTCAATGGCGGCGTCCACCATCAGAGGCTGATCGGTCAGCGTGAGCGAGCCGGTCACGCCGATCGACTCGCTCACACCATCGCGTTCGAATTCCCAGCGGTAAATCGTGCCGCTGTCGAAGCGAAAGCGGATGCAGTTATGGTGCAGCAGATCCTGTGGCGTTGCCGGGCGGCCGCGGGCAGCAAAATAGCCAGGCGCGGCAATGACGACGAAACGCACAGGCGGGCTGACGCGCATCGCGATCATGTCCTGAGGCACGGCTTCCGCCAGCCGGATGCCGGCATCAAACCCCTCGGCAACGATATCGCTCAGCTTCCCGTCGCAGACGATGTCCAGATGGATATGGGGGTGTTCGCGCAGGAAACCGGCCAGCAACGGACGCAACACCAGCCTGACCGCGCCTTCGCTGGCATTGATGCGCACCGTGCCGCTGGGCGTGGCGCGCCATTCATCCACTTCGTGCAACGCTTGCGAAATGGACGACAGCGCCGGACGCAGCTGTTCCGCCAGGCGCTTACCTGCTTCGGTCGGCGCCACGCTCCGCGTGGTGCGGTTGAGCAGCCTGACGCCGAGCCGTCGCTCCAGAGCCTTTATCGAGTGGCTGACCGCCGACGGCGTCACTTCCAGTTCCACCGCCGCCGCGTGAAAGCTGCGATGGGTGGCGACGGCCAGAAAAACGGTCAAGGCGAACAGATCGCCCTGTTTGAACGGGTAAGCAGCATTCATGGGGGCATCGCAAAATAGTGACATAAATTGAACAATCAACATGCCACAGATGAATGCGGCTCACAATGCGGCGCAATCCACGTTTTCCCCGAGCAGCAAACCCGGCATGACCAGCGCCACCGCCGCCGCGATGCGCTCGTCGATCGCGCTGCCCGGCGGCAACAGCCCCAGCGTCATCTGCCGCAGCGGTTCGGCGATGGTCATCGCCAACAAGAGATCGCTGGTTTGCGCCCAGTCTCGCTCACGCAGCCACCCGCACTGCCGCTGGCGCTGCAGCCAGTCCGCTACCGTCGCCCGGCCGCGCTGAATGCCGTTGCGCTGATAGCTGTCCAGCAGCCCCTCGCGCCCCGGAAACTCGCTTTGCAGCAGCCGAAACATGCCCACCGCTTCGGCGCTCAGTACCTGCTGCGCGATGGCCTTCAGCCCTTTTTCCAACAGTGGCGCCACCGCCGCCCGCTGCCCGGCATCCTGGGCGAAGGCCGGCTGAAACGCCTCGGTCCAGCCGCTTACCGCCTGCGCTACCAGCTCATCACGGTTGGCGGCAAAGCGATACAGGGTTTTTTTAGCCACCCCGGCGCGTTTCGCCACCGCATCCACCGTTGCTGCGGCATAGCCGCCGTCGAGCAGCAGCGCCAACGTCGCCTGGACCAGCGCCGCGCGCAGCGCCGTTTCCGGTGTGGCCGGCCGGCCGCGCGCGCGCAGCGGTTCTTCATTCGGGTTCGCCATATTTATTCCTCACAAGCGTTGACAGACTCAGCATAGCGGCATAGCCTTATTTTGGAAACAAAATTCGTTTCCAAAATTAAACAGGAACCCATTATGACACATCCTTCCCTGCTGGCGCCGTGGGGCGTCAACGATATCAACGAGTTGCTCAGGCCAGAACCGCTACGGCTGGAGATGGGGCTGAGCCGCAGCGCCGACGGCCTGCTGACCGTGGCGGTTCGTACCGATCTGCACGGCTGCAAAGGGCGCATGCTGGACTGGTGGTTCACCTTCTTCGAGACGACTCAGCACATCAACTGGTGGCACCCGCACGATCACGTCGAACACCGTGGCTGGGATCGCCACTGGAAAAAGGGGGAAAGCTACATCGGCGCCAGCATCGAAGCGGTCGAATGGCTGGCGGAGCTGCCGCCGGTCGCGGCGCGCCTCAAGTTTCACGCCGCCGAGGACTTCTTCGCGCCGCAGCCGCTGCGCCAGGCGCGCGACGCGCAGGCGCTCTCCGCCGCCGTTTGCGCGCGCATCGGCTTCGGCGACCAGGTGGCGCTGGATGACAACGGCGATCCCTGCGACGGCGAGATGCTGCACCTGGTGCGCGACACGCCCTATGGTTGCGTGCTGCGCAGCCGCTTCCTGCTGGGTAAAGCCTGCGCCAACGCCCACGACGAGCTGCCAGATGACATCGGCTTTAACCTGATGCGCCACTGCTACAACGAGTTCAGCTATCTGGCGCAGTTCCTGCCGTCGCTGTACTACGCCGAAAACGGTCGCGAACCTGCGCCGTTGCTCTGGTAAGCCGCCAGCGGGGCCTGTTATTTTTTCGCGATGCCGCTATAGTGATTTTCATCGCCATTCCCGCGTTTATGACGGAGAACTCATGGAAAACCCCTGCTATAGCGGCGGCTGCCTGTGCGGGCATATTCGCTTTCAGGCACGCGGCCTGCCTGGCAATCCGCACAGCTGTTCCTGCGATTTTTGCCGCCGCCACTCCGGCGCACCGACGCTCTGCTGGGTCGAATTTCCGCGTCAGGCCGTCGAGTGGAACGGTCTGGGCGGCATACCGGCCCTGTACCGCTCATCGCCCTATTCCAGCCGCGCCTTTTGTCCGCGCTGCGGCAGCACGCTGGGGGCGATCGACGACGAACCGACGGTGGCGCTGGCCACCGGCAGCTTCGATCGCGCCGACCTGCCGGAGCTGCGCCCGACCTCACATGCGTTCGCCGATGTTTGCCCCGAATGGTGGCGTATCGACGGCATGCGCTGAGCGCCTCACAGTTCCCGCTGAAATCAATTGATTGTTTTGTCGTATAAATTTAGAACTGACGGACAATAATTCAAAAGTATGGGAACGGGGATGAATCAACAGACTCTCGACGCGCGCCGCTCGCGTCAGGCGTTGCTGGCCGGCTCGGTTGGCAACTTTATCGAATGGTATGAGTTCGGGGTGTACGGGTTCTTGGCCACCGTTATCGCCGCCAATTTTTTCACGCTGCAGGGTGAAAACGAAATCACCAGCCTGATCCTCACCTACGCCGCCTTCGCGCTGGCGTTTTTCTGTCGTCCGATCGGTGCGGTGATCTTCGGCCGCATCGGCGATCGCATCGGCCGTCGCCCGACGCTGATTGCGGTTCTGCTATTGATGACGCTGGCCACCGCGCTGATCGGCGTTATGCCGACCTATGCCTCGATCGGCGTCGCCGCCCCGCTGCTGCTGACGCTGCTGCGCATGTTTCAGGGGCTGTTCGCTGGCGGCGAATTCGGCGGCGCCGTGTCGCTGATGACCGAGTTCGCTCCGAAGGGCAAGCGCGGGCTGTTCGGCGCCTGGCAATCGCTGACCGTCGCGCTCGGCCTGCTGGCCGGGGCTGGACTGGTGGCGCTGCTGGCCGCGCTGCTGAGCGCGCAGCAACTGCATGACTGGGGCTGGCGCATTCCCTTCCTGCTGGCGCTGCCGATGGGCGCCGTGGCGCTGTGGTTGCGGCTCAAACTCGAGGAAACGCCCACGTTTACCCAGGCGCAGCGCGTCGCGGAGCACAGCGCCATACCGCAGGAGGCGAGATTGAGCGGCGTGGCGAAAACCATTCTGATCGGCATCGGCCGCATGATGGGCTGGTCGGCCGCCGGCTATACCTTCCTGGTGGTGATGCCTTCCTATTTGCAAACCTCATTGCACGCCACCTTCCAGCAGGCGCTGGTGGCGACGGTGTTGGCCAACGTCGGCTTCGCCCTGACCATTCTGCCGGCGGGCATCATCAGCGACAAACTGGGGCGTAAAACGGTGATGCTGACGGCGGTGGCGGCGGTGATCCTGTTCACCTTCCCACTGCTGCACCTGTTGCAGGATGCGCAGAGTTCACTGTGGGCCAAAGGGCTGGCGGTCATGATCGCCGGTGCCGTGGTCGGCCTGCTGGCCGGTCCCGGCCCGGCGATGCTGGCGGAGATGTTCCCGACCCGGGTGCGCTATACCGGCTTGGGGCTGGCTTATTCGCTGTCCAATGCGGTATTTTCCGGCTCGGCCGGGCTGATTATCACCGGCCTCATCAAACAGACCGGTAATATCGACATTCCCGCCTACTACGTGGTCGCCACCTCGGTGGTCAGCCTGTTTGCGCTGATGACGCTGCGCCGCGACGACCATCTGCGCTCGCTGAACGAACGTTAATCCTCCGGGGGCGCATCGCCCCCTTACCAACGCGTGACTTTGATCACAAGGCACAAATGTTAACGTTAACTTTTGTGATTAACATCGCACGCGTGATATCTGCTAGCTTCACCCCCTCGTGAGTTAACGTTAACAATAGAACTAACTTCACTCACCGGGGCCCTACCCATGAACCGCGAAACTAAAAAATATTACGTGCTGCTCAGCGGCCTGCTGTTCTTCTTTTTCTTCACCTGGTCTTCCAGCTTTTCACTGATCTCGCTGTGGCTGAATCAGAAAATCGGCCTGAAAGGCGCCGAGACTGGCCTGATCTTCTCCGCTATCTCGTTGGTAGCGCTGTGCGCCCAGCCGCTGTACGGGTTTATTCAGGACAAACTTGGGCTGCGCAAGCACCTGCTGCAGTTTCTCGGCGTGATGCTGCTGCTGACCGGCCCGTTCTTTATCTACGTTTACGCCCCGCTGCTGGCGAGCAGCCTGCCGCTCGGTGCGCTGGTCGGCGGCGTATTTATCGGCGCCACCTTCTTCGCCGGCATCGGCGCGCTGGAATCTTATACCGAGCGAGTCAGCCGCATCAGCGGTTTCGAATTCGGCCGCGCCCGCATGTGGGGATCGCTCGGCTGGGCCAGCGCCACCTTTTTGGCCGGTTTTATCTTCAATATCGATCCGAACATCAATTTCTGGCTGGCCTCCGCCGCCGCCGTGGTATTCCTGTTGCTGCTCAGTCAGGTGCGCGAGCTGAAGCCGAACGCCATGGCCGGCCTGGCGTTCGGCAAACCGGAAAATCTGCGGCTGCAGGACGCGCTGGCGCTGCTGCGTATGCCAGGCTTTTGGGCGCTGGTGGTGTTTGTGCTCGGTATCAGCGTGTACAACGTGTTCGATCAGCAATTTTCGGTCTACTTCGCCTCGCAGTTCGCTTCTCGCGAACAGGGCAACGAGATGTACGGCTTCCTCAACTCGCTGCAGGTCTTCCTCGAAGCCGGCGGCATGTTCCTGGCACCGCTGCTGGTGAACCGCATCGGCGCCAAACAGGGGTTGCTGCTGGCCGGTGGCGTGATGGCGCTGCGCATGTTCGGCTCAGGCTTGGTCAGCGGCGCATTGATGATCTCCGCCATGAAACTGCTGCACGCCGTAGAGTTGCCGATCCTGCTGATCGCTATCTTCAAATACATCGCCAGCCGCTTCGACAGTCGCCTCTCCTCAACGCTTTACCTGGTGGGCTTTCAGTTCATCACCCAGGTGATGGCCAGCTTCCTGTCGCCGCTGGCGGGCTACGGTTATGACCGCATCGGCTTTGCCGACACCTATCTGCTGATGGGGTGCGCGGTCGCCGCCACGACGCTTGTCTCCTGTTTCCTGCTGCGCGGCGAACGTTCCGCCAGCGCAACCCCCTTTCAATCCGCCATTAAATCAAGTGAGTCTGTCCAATGAACACTGCCTTAGCTCGAGCCGACCATGCGGTCGAAGCCCTGCGCGCAGAGCGCCGAGACGATTACTACCCGCTGTTCCATCTCGCGCCGCCCGCCGGCTGGATCAACGATCCCAACGGCCTGATCTGTATTGACGGCGTCTATCATGCCTTCTTCCAGCATCACCCCTACAGCGAGCACTGGGGCCCCATGCACTGGGGACACGCGACCAGCCGCGATCTGATCCGCTGGCAGCACCAGCCCATCGCCCTGGCGCCCGATGCGCCCTATGACAAAGACGGTTGCTTTTCCGGCTGCGCCGTGGATGACAACGGCGTGCTGACGCTGATTTACACCGGCCACGTGTGGCTGGGCGAGCCCGGCGACGACAGCCAGGTGCGGGAAGTGCAATGTCTGGCCACCAGCGAAGACGGCATACGCTTCGTCAAGCACGGGCCGGTGCTGGCCGCGCCGGACGGCATTCAGCATTTCCGCGATCCGAAAGTCTGGCGCGAGAACGGCGAATGGTGGCTGGTGGTCGGTGCCAAAGAAAACGGCCTGGGCCAGGTGCGCCTGTACCGTTCTGCAGATCTGCGCGCCTGGCGCTTCGATCGGGTGCTGGCCGGCGCGCAGGCGGCGCATCAAGGGTATATGTGGGAATGCCCGGATTTCTTCCCGCTGGGGGAACAACACCTGTTGTTGTTCTCACCGCAGGGGCTGGCGGCACAGGGCTACCGCTACCGCAATCGCTTCCAGAGCGGCTATCTGCTCGGCCACTGGCGGCCTGACAGCGACTTTAGGGTGACCCAACCCTTCTGTGAGCTGGATGCCGGCCACGATTTCTATGCGCCGCAGACCTTCACCGCCGCCGACGGCCGTCGGCTGCTGTTTGCCTGGATGGATATGTGGGAATCCCCAATGCCCAGCAAAGCGCACCGCTGGGCCGGCGCCCTCACCCTGCCGCGTGAGCTGACGCTGGCCGCCGACGGCAGCGTCCGCATGAACCCGGCGCGTGAACTGACGGCGCTGCGCCGAGAATCGCACACCTTTTTGGCACAGACGCTGACCAATCAGCATCTGCCGCTGGCGGACGACGTGCAGGAACTCACCCTGACGTTGAGACCGGCCGACAACGACGCCGAGCGCTACGGGCTGGCCATCGGGAGTGCGGCGCGGCTGTTCGTCGACAATCAGGCGCACCGGCTGGTGCTGGAACGTTTTCATGAAAACCCCGCCCTGTGCACCTGCCGCAGCGTGCCGCTGCCAGAAGGTGACAGCCTGTCGCTACGGATCTTCATTGATCGCTCATCGCTGGAGATCTTCGTCAATCAGGGGCAGGCCTGCCTGACCAGCCGAATTTATCCGACGGAGGGCGATCGCCGCCTCAGCCTGTTCGCCGAAGGCGGCCGGTCACAGTTTGAGCCCATCACGGGATGGCGGTTGGCAAGCCTCTGGGGATAATGGGCATGAGCACCGGGCGCGCAGCAACGCACCCGGTGCGCTTACAGCGAACCACGCTCCAATAGCGGGCAAGGCACTTTCACCGTCTCACGCTGCTCCCGCTGCTCAATCACATGCAGCGCCGCAAGGCGGCCCAGCTCGTAATGCGGCAGCTGCACCGTCGTCAATGCCGGCAGGAACAGCTCACCGGTGCCGACCATATTGTCGTAACCCAGCACCGCCACCTGTTGCGGTATCCGCCATCCTTGCGCCAGCAAGACCTGATACACCAGAAAGGCTATCCGATCGTTTCCGCACACCACGACATCGCAATCACGCCGTCCTGCAGAGAAATGCCGCTCCAGCAGCGCGACGCAGTCGCGATAGCTTTGATCGCCGCCGCTCAGATCGAGATGATACTGCCGCAGTTGTTCAACATCGCGCCCCGCTTCACGCCAGGCGCGTTCCAGACCGCGACGGCGCAGGCCCGCCGCCAGCGTATCCGCCGGTAAATGAATGCACAGTGGCGCGCGATAGCCTTTGGCGATCAGCGTGCGCGTGGCGTCATACTGCCCTTGCTCGTCATCAGGAATGTAGCTGGCGATCGAATGTGCCGGACTGACGCAGTTGGCCAGCACCAGCTTTTTGTCCAGCAGTTTGGCCGGCAATGTCACCTCGCGCAGCCCCATCGTGGTGAAGATCACCCCATCCGGACGATGCGCCAGCAGCAGATCGACGGTCTGTTCGGCGTTGTCGTCGGCGAACAGGTTGACGACGAAGCTGTTCCAGCCTCGCTCGCGCGCGGTTTTCTCAATCGACAGGATCATTTCCACCGAGAACGGCGTCGTGGCAGTGTCCAGTGCCAGCACGCCGAGTGTCTGCACGCGGTTTCCGTCACCGCGAATACGCCGCGCCGACAGATCCGGCACGTAGTCCAACTGGTCGATAGCCTGTTTGACGCGGCGGTAGGTTTCCGGCCGCAGCTTGCCGGGTTCATTGATGGCGCGGGACACCGTCATCAACGAGACTCCGGCAAGTTTTGCGACGTCTTTCAGCGAAGCCATGCGCCCTTCTTTATGATTAATGGGGAAAAGTGAATAATCCCATAACCGGGCGCAGGACTCTACTCTGCATTAGCAGGCTGTGATGTTCGCCCACAGGAGAGCGCCGTCGGCCGTCAGCGGTGCCACTTCGCCGCCCGCCGCCTGCGCCGCCCACCAGACGCCCTCGCGCGCCTGCAGTTCGCCGCCCTCCGGCAGCGACCAAACTCCGCTCAGCACATACAGCACGCCTGCCCGATTGGGCAGCAGGGTGACGGGCGCCGTGCTGCACCGCACCTCGGCCGCCTGCCGGCCGCGGCGCGTCATGATATTGAAATCCTGACTGGCGCCGCCCAGCAGCGTCGCTTCCAGCGCCACGTCGCCGGAAAAGGCGAACGGTTCCCCGACGCGAGCCAATTGATGGTCGATATGCCCGGCGCTGAACAGCCGCACGCCGTCGCCTTCCAGCAGCGTGATCGAACGATCGATGCCCGCAAAGGCGGAAAACGGCCCGTCCTGCGCGATGGTGGCGATGCTGGCGCGCCAGTCAAAATCCTGCGCGCCCGGCGGCCAGCTGACGATTTCACGGGTTTCCCCACCGCCGTTGCGCCACGGGCTGACCGGAAGCGCGGCGAAGTCAAAACGGGTCAGGCTCATTACGCCTCCTGCTGGAAGGTTTTCAGCACCTGCAGGAACTCGGCGCTGCTCTGCTGCTGCAGCGCGTGCCGCCCCTGCTCAATCACCTGCCGCCCGCCGACGAACACATCGCGAATTTGCTCTTTGCCGCCGGCGAACAGCCAGCGGTTGAGGATCGAGGCGTCCGGCGCCGCCGCCAGATACGGGTCGTCGCCGTCCAGCACCAGCCAGTCGGCGCGATAGCCGCTCTGCAACCGGCCGATCGGCGCGCCACACGCCTGCGCACCGCCCTGCAGCGCCTGCAGGTACAGCACATCGCCCACCGCCGACTGTTCCGGCGTCGTCAGACGGTTGCGGCGCTGATCGCGCAGCCGCTGGCCGTATTCGAACCAGCGCAGCTCTTCCACCACGTTGAGCGAAACGTGGCTATCGGAACCGATGCCCCAGCGCCCCTGCTGCTGCAGGTAAGCGTCGCCGGGGAAAATGCCGTCGCCGAGGTTGGCTTCGGTGGTCAGGCACAGGCCGGCCACCGCGCGGCTGCGCGCCAGCGCTTCCAGCTCATCGCGATCCAGGTGGGTGGCATGCACCAGACACCAGCGCTGATCAACCGGCAGATGGTCATACAGCCAGGCCACCGGGCGCTGCCCGCTCCACGCCAGGCAGTCGTTCACCTCTTTTTGCTGCTCGGCGATATGAATATGCACCGGCAAGGTACGATCCGACGCGGCCAAAATCTGCTGCATCTGGCCCAGCTCCACCGCACGCAGCGAATGGAAGCACAGCCCCTGATTCTGCAACGGACGATCCGCCAGCTGGCGGGCAATCACCTGCTGCTGGTGCAGATAGCTTTCGGTATCCTGGATAAAACGCTTCTGCCCCGGCTGTGCCGGCTGTGCGCCGAAACCGGCGTAGCTGTACAGCACCGGCAACATCGTCATGCCGATGCCTGCCTGATGCGCGGCCTCGCTGAGGCGGCCGGTCATTTCACCGCGATCGGCGTAAGGTTTACCGTCGGTGTCGTGATGCAGGTAATGGAATTCGGCCACCTGGGTGTATCCGCCCTTGAGCATTTCGATATACAGTTGACGGGCGACCACCTCCACCTGCTCCGGCGTCAGACGCTGCACCAGGCGGTACATCAGATCGCGCCAGGTCCAGAAGCTGTCCTGCGGGTTGCCCGCCACTTCCGCCAGCCCGGCCATCGCGCGCTGGAAAGCGTGGGAATGCAGGTTCGGCATGCCCGGCACCGCGTCGCCGTGCAGCCGGATGCAGCCTTGCGGTTCAGCGTCGGCGGTAACTTGAGTCAGATAACCTTGCGCATCGACGTCCAGCCGGACGTTATGCGCCCAGCCCTCAGGGAGC
Organism: Serratia sp. Nf2; assembly: GCF_003028435.1. Taxonomy (NCBI): domain Bacteria; kingdom Pseudomonadati; phylum Pseudomonadota; class Gammaproteobacteria; order Enterobacterales; family Yersiniaceae; genus Serratia; species Serratia sp. Nf2. The sequence goes on from NZ_PYTW01000003.1 coordinate 271,109, forward strand.
AAAGCGCGTGGGGCAAAATAAGCAGGCATGGCAGTATTCCACTGTTGGTGTAACGGCGAATGAGGCGCGGCGATGGCGCGCATTCAGGAATTTTTGGCGGTCGCCGGCAAGTTTCTGGCGCGACGGCCACTAGTTGTATATACATATACATACGCCGACATCAACAGTAAACTGGTGTTATTATTTTTTTATTTGACGAGGTTAACGTCGTGGCTGAACAACAGACCGTGTTACAACTGGCGGCTGCAATGAGCGATGCCCCCGCCCCGATCTACCAACGGGTCAAACAGGCGATCGTGAATCAAATTCGTGCGGGGCACTGGCAACCGCACCAGCGCGTGCCCTCCGAAAGTGAACTGGTGGCGGAACTGGGCGTCAGCCGCATGACCATCAACCGCGCACTGCGCGAGCTGACCAGCGAAGGTTTTTTGATTCGCATGCAGGGCGTCGGCACCTTCGTCGCCGAAGCCAAAGCGCATACCGCGCTGCTGGAAGTGCACAATATCGCCGATGAGATCGCCGCGCGCGGTCATCGCCACAGCAGCAAGATCCTCGAGCTGAAGGCCCGCCCGGCCAGCGAGGAAGAGGCGACGGCGCTGGGCATTCACCCCGGCCAACGGCTGTTCTACTCGCAGATCGTGCATTACGAAAATGACGTGCCGGTGCAGGTGGAAGACCGCTGCGTCAATCCGCTGGTGGCGCCGGATTACCTGAAGCAGGATTTCGATCGCGTCACGCCATACACCTATCTGACGCAGGCTGCGCCGCTGACCGCCGGCGAACACATCGTCGAAGCGGTGATCCCCACTCGGCGCGAGCGCGAGCTGCTGCAGCTGGAAGACCACGAACCCGGTCTGCTGATCCATCGCCGCACCTGGTCCGGCAAAACCGTGGTGACCTCGGCCCGGCTGCTGTACCCCGGCAGCCGTTATCAACTGTTCGGCCGCTTCACCAGCGAAGTCTGATCCCCGGCGGGCGCGCCCTGCGCCCGCATCTCCGCTGTCGATCACATCCTGATAACAAAATCTCTCCCGCCTCTTGTGACATCCCGGTGAATGCGTTAGGTTGTTTTTAATTGTATATACAACCATGTGGGAGCTGCGGCTCCGGCGGAGGAAAGCAATGACGTCTGAGATTCACTGTGACAGCCTGTGGCACGGCGCCGATATCGTCACCATGCGCGACGGCAACTATCACACCCTGACCGACGGCGCGATCGCCGTGCGCGACGGCAAGATCGTCTGGATTGGCGAACATGCGGCGCTGCCGCCCGGCCTGATCGCGGACGAAACGGTGAAATTCGACGGCGGCATCATCACCCCCGGCTTTGTTGACTGCCACACGCACCTGGTGTTTGGCGGCAACCGCAGCGGCGAGTTCGAACAGCGGCTGAACGGCGTGAGCTACGCCGACATCGCCGCGCAGGGCGGCGGCATCATTTCCACCGTGAAAGCCACCCGCGAGGCCGACGAAGCGCTGCTGCTGGAGCAGGCGCTGTTCCGCCTGCGGCCGCTGCTGGCGGAAGGCGTCACCTGCGTGGAGATCAAATCCGGTTACGGCCTCAGCCCGGAGAGCGAACTGAAGATGCTGCGGGTGGCGCGCAAGTTGGGCGAGCTGCTGCCGGTCGAGGTGAAAACCACCTGTCTGGCGGCCCATGCGCTGCCGCCGGAATACGCCAACCGCGCCGACGACTACATCAATCTGGTCTGCGATACCATCATCCCGCAGGCGGCCTCCGCCGGCCTGGCGGATGCGGTTGACGCCTTCTGCGAACATCTGGCGTTCTCACCGGCGCAGGTGGAGCGAGTCTTCGCCGCCGCCGAAGCCGCCGGTTTGCCGGTCAAGCTGCACGCCGAGCAACTCTCCGCCCTCGGCGGCAGCACGCTGGCGGCGCGACATCACGCGCTTTCCGCCGACCATCTCGAATACGCCACCGAGCAAGATGCCCGCGCCATGGGCGACGCCGGCACCGTTGCGGTGCTGCTACCCGGCGCCTATTACCTGCTGCGCGAAACCCAGTGCCCGCCGGTGGAGCTGTTCCGCACGCACCGCGTGGCGATGGCGATCGCCAGCGACGCCAACCCCGGCACCTCGCCGGCGCTGTCGCTGCGCCTGATGATCAACATGGCCTGCACGCTGTTCCGCCTGACGCCGGAAGAAGCGTTGGCGGGCGTTACCACCCACGCCGCCAAAGCGCTGGGGCTGCAACACAGCCACGGCACGCTGGAAACCGGCAAGGTGGCGGACTTCGTTCACTGGCCGCTGTCGCGGCCGGCGGAACTGGCTTATTGGTTGGGCGGTCAGCTGCCCTGTACGGTGATTTTCCGAGGAGAAGTACGTCAATGACCATTCGCGATCCTTTTAGCTTCCAGAGCGGCAGCCTGCCGCTGTTGATCAGCATCCCGCACGCCGGCACGCAACTGACGCCGGCGGTCGAGGCCGGGCTGACCGACGACGCCCGCCCGCTGCCCGATACCGACTGGCATATTCCGCAGCTGTACGACTTCGCACGGGCGATGGGCGCCAGCGTGCTGGTCGGCAACTATTCGCGCTTCGTCATCGATCTGAACCGCCCGGCGGACGACAAGCCGCTGTACACCACCGCCACCACCGGCCTGTATCCCGACGTGCTGTTCGACGGCCGCCCAAGCTTCCTGCCGGGCAAAGCGCCGACGGACGCAGAACGCGCCGGCTATCTGCAGCAAATTTGGCAACCTTATCATCAGCAGTTGCAGGACGAGCTGGCGCGCCTCAAAGCGCGGCACGGCTATGCGCTGCTGTTCGACGCGCACTCCATCGCCTCGGTGATCCCGCGTCTGTTCGACGGCCAACTGCCGGATCTCAACCTCGGCACCAACGGTGGTGAAAGCTGCGCCCAGGCGCTGAGCGATCGGCTGGTCGCCTGCTGCGAGCAGCAACAGCAGTATACCCACGTGCTGAACGGCCGTTTCAAGGGCGGCTACATCACCCGCGCCTACGGGCAGCCGCAGCAGCAACAGCATGCGATCCAGCTTGAGCTGGCGCAGGTGAACTACATGTCCGAACAGTATCCTTACGCATTCGAACCGCAGCGCGCCGCCTCGCTGCAGCGCCTGCTCAAGCAGATGATTGAAGGCCTGTTGGACGGCGCCGCCAGACTCAACTGATCCCCTCTGCAGGCGCCGCCCGGCGCCTGTTTCTCTCCCTGCCTTTAACCGCAACGTCAGCCGCAATCTGCGCGCTATATCAAAGTTTCGTGTGATTCCTCACTGACTGGTCTAAACAGCGCACAAAACAGCGGCCGACGAAAAACGCACTGCGCCACAATCAGCCGAAAAGCCCGCGCTCATCGTCAGCGCCGGGCGGCGTGTGGCCGAGCTGGCCCGTTTCGAACCATCACTCTGGAGGCCCTATGTCTGTAACACCGTTAAACTGGCGCGCTGCCGGCGCCCTCGCCGAACAATTGCTGGCCGGCTGGCAACAGCGTGGCGAACCCGGCGGCGCCATCACCCTGTTTGACGCCGAACAACTCCGCGCCACCGCCTGCGCCGGCCTGGCCGATCTGGCGCAGAATACCCCCTTCACCGCCGACAGCGTGGTGCGCTACGCCTCCGTGACCAAACATATCTTCGCCGCGCTGGCGCTGAACGCCACCGGCCGCGCCATTCAGCTCGATCAGCGCCTGGGCGAACTGCTGCCCGCCCTGCAGCCTGCGCTGGCGGACGTCACCGTCGGCCAGGCGCTGGACATGACCGGCGGCCTGCCCGACGTGCGCGAGACGCTCGGTTTGCTCGGCATCTCGCTGCACGCCGTCAGCGAGGCGCAGCCGGTGATGCAGTTTATCGAAGGGCTGGAGAAGTTGAACTACGAAGCCGGCAGCGAGATCGCCTACAGCAATACCGGTTATCGGCTGCTGGAGGCCGCGCTGCACGGCAAAGGGTATGATTTCGACCAACTGGTGCAACGGCACATCGCCCGGCCGCTGCAGGTGCAGATGCAAGCGCCGGAAAGCTGGTTCGACGTGGTGCCGGGGTTGGTGCCGGGTTACTGGCGTGCGCCGCAGGGCTGGCAACACGCCAGCGCCGGCCTGCACCTTTCCGCCTCCGGCAGCCTGACCGGCAGCCTTCACGCCCTCACCCGCTGGCTGCAAACGCTGCTGGCCGACGAGGGCCCCGGCCAGGGCGTGCTGGCGCAACTCGGCGCCCCGCGCCGCCTCAATCAGGGCCAGCTCAGCGCTTATGGCCTGGGTCTGGCGCAAACCCCGCTGGGCCACCACCGCTTGCTCGGGCACGGCGGTTCCCACGCCGGTTACAAAACCTATTTCCTGCTGGCGCCCGATCGCCAGGTCGGCGTCGCGCTGGTGGCCAACCGCGAAGACTGCGACAGTTTCGGTATGGCTTTGCAGGTGATGGCGGCGCTGCTGGGCGAACCCCTGCCACAGCGCAGTGCGGCGATCCCAGACGGCCTTTACGCCACGCTGGCAGAGCCACACTGGCTGGAGGTCAAAGACGGTAACCTGGCTTATCTGGGCAGCGGTGAACCGCTGTATCAGGGCGAGGACGGCTACGCGGTGTCGCTGTCCGCCCATATGCCGATCAAATTGAAGTGGACCGGCGAAGCGGTCGAGGGCGAAGTCGGGCATGTGGCGCGCCGTTTTCTGCCGGTCGCGGCCAACGGCGACTGCCTGAAGCATGTGCAGGGGCTGTGGTATCACCCGCACTATCGCACCGCCTTTGAAATTCGCGGCAATCGGGTGCATATCGGCGTCGGCCCGGCGGCGCAGACCGGGACGCTCAGCCCGCTCGGCCAGGGCCGCATGCTGGTGGAGTGCCAGGACGGCCCGTGGTTAAAACGCTTTTGCCTCTATTTCCGCGGTTACAACGTGGATCTCATCGCCAACCGCAGCCGGATGCTGACCTTCCGCCGCAGCACCGTCGGCCGCGACTGACGCTCAGCCTGCGCTGCCGGTTTTGACCGCCAGCAGCGCATCCGCCAGCCGCCGTTTGTCGGCGGCGCTGAGATTCACCTGATCCACGGACGCCATAAACGCCGCCCGATCCGCCTCGCCAAGTGGGCCGGCACGCAGCCGCTCCGCCAGACGTTGCAATATCTGACTGCTCAACCGCGCAATCTGCGGGCGCACCTGCGCCAACGGGCGAGGCTGCCAACCGGTTTCCGGGCTCGCCAGCCAGTCAGCGCGATAGCGATACTGAATCGCCTTGGCGGCGTCCATCTGCGCGGCGATAAAAGGCCGCACTGACGCCGGCTCCAACCCCAAACGCCCCGCCTCCGCCTGCGCGCTGGCCAACACCTTCGCCTCCTGCGCCAGGTCTTCGATCGGCAAATGCTGCTGCGCCTTGTAACCGGCAACGTCTTTCATCAACGACAGCCGTTGGCTCACCAGTTCGCCGATGGCGGCGGCGCCGTCGGCCAACGCAGGAAAACTGGTCAAACAGCAGGCTATCAATAACGCCCTGAACATGGCGCCTCCCTTATGATGCAGTGAAAACGTAAGGCCCAAAGTTCACCACGTCCGCCCCGCGCTGGCAAATAAAAAGGCCCCGCCGCAGCGAGGCCCGATAACGCTCGACAAACCTTAGTCGAAAACGCCGTTGATGACGGAAGCAACAATTGCGGTGCTGAGCGCGACCAGCACCAGATCGTCGCCGGCGATACGCCACTCATAACCCGGGTACTGCGGCAGATCACGCAGCATCGAGTAAGGCACCACTTTTTTGGCGATGCCCGGTGGCAACGGCTTACCGCGCGCCAGATTCTTGGCGATGCCCGGTGGCAGCGAGCTGTAGCCGGTCAGGCCGTAGTTGCGCGCCAGCGAACGGGCGCGGTCGCGCGAGAGGCTGACGGAAACCAGATTATCGCCGTCTCTATATCCGCCTTTATCTTTATTGCCTTTGTTGCCGTTGTTGCCATGGTTACCGCTATTACCGTGATTGCCGCTGTTGCCATGGCCATTACCGTTGCCGCCCTTATCGGCCAGAGCCGGAGCGGATGACAACCCCAGCGACGCGATCAGCGCCAACACCGTGAGGGTCGTACGACGTTTGTTCATGTTGTGTATTCCTGCGTGGGTGACGCTATTGACTATAGCGGGCCATTTCCGGACAAAGTATAAGGAAACTCCGAGATAACGGCGCGGTTTGACGGCAGACGCGCCAAAATCTTGTTTTAACGCAAAACGCCTCGAAAATGCCGATACTTACCTCAGATTTTTCTTGAAGAAAAATAAGCCTTACGCTAGCGTGGGAAGGTAACAAAAAAGAGTTAGCATGCTCTTTTTCGTCGCACCTCAAATCTTATTCTTATCATCCATAATGATAATAGCGAACACTTCCCGCCTCTCCGTGCGGGATTCTTTTTCCCGCCGCCGTCGCCCCAATCTGGTGCTTTATGTTGAGATTTAGTTGCCGATAATTTACATTCGCTGTCTGAGAAACCTCAACCTCCCGCGGTGGCCAGGCTGGCAACGGGTGGGCGTTCAGGAGCAAAAGACGTGCAAATGACCCTCATGGAATACATCACTCGACACTTTAACGGCGATCTTCATCGGTACGCGCAGTCGGAAGGCGTCAGCCGTGAACAAATCATTAGTTGGATAAATAATGAATGTCACGTGATCAAAGGCAGGCTGTTTATGCCGGTGAAGCATCTCCCGGTCGAACAAGCCCAGTGATGACGAAAAAAAACCCCGCCAGGCGGGGTTTTCTGTTTCTGATAACACGGAAAATCAGAAGTTATAGCCGACCACGAGGTAATAACCCCAACCGGTAGACTTGATCGGGCCCTGCGGGGTGCCGATATCCGCGCCATCCTGCCACTGGCCGCCGTTATGGAAATAACGCGCCACGAAAGAATAGTGCCAGTGATCGTAGTTCAGCGCCAAAATATGGCTGGAGGCGATCGAGTTGCCGGTGCGCACCTGTTTGCCGGTGCCGTCAACCCAATGGCTGTCCTTGCCCAGATCGGAACCGAAGTCAAAGTTGGTGAAGCCGATGTAGCTCAGGTTGCCACCCCACACCTGGGTCAATGGCACGAAGTATTTCACCTTGAAGCGGTAACCGTCCCAGCTGTTCTCGTTGGCAGCCTGGTAGTTTTCCCACTGGTATTTGGCATAGATGTTCATCGACAGGCTCATCGGCAGGCCGGTGTCGATATCGGTGCCCAGACCCATGTACCAGGTGTTTTGACGGCCGTCGGCGTTGTGGCCCAGATCATAGATGTAGTTGTTGGCGAAGTACCACTCTTTGAACGGCCCGAAGCTCAGATCGGTGCCGGTCAGTTTGTCGATGGAGAAGCGCGGTTCAATCTCCATAAACAGCGGGGAACCTTTGTCCCAGATGCCGCGATCCGGGGTGTTGCCCACGCCGAAGAACTTCGGCACGTCAACGTAACCGTAGAAATCGAACCAGTCTTTCTTGGCGAAGGCTTCGTATTCGAGATACACGTCGTTATTCAGCTGCGGCCCGAAGCGAGTGTGGTAGCTGCCCACCACGTTGACGCTCTGGTGCCACCAGTCGGAGACATATTGACTGTCTTTGCTATCAGCCATTGATGATGCACTGTAAGACGCTGCGAGCAGTACACCTGCTGCGAGAGCTATTTTTTTCATTTTATTACCACATGCTTAAAGGGCCATTTCCTGCCCGTTTAGAAAAGATGACAATGAGTCTGCCGACACCTGGCGTTGTCTTCACACAGAAACTCGGATGACGCGCGCATTATAGAAACCACTGACTGTAAGAATCTGTGATCCAGTTACGCATTTCGCGAATAGGTAATCGATTGCGTTCACATTTGTCAAATTATGTTTCATTCAAATTCACATTCGCTGTGATTTTTGTCATGCACATCGATTTTTAGCGCAGTTTTTGAGCCCACTGTCATCAAGGCGTCACCTGCTCGCCATCGTGTTGTGGAAAAGAAAAAGCCGACGCATAAACGTCGGCCTTCATCAAAATCAGCAGAAAATACGCACAGCGAAATCAGTTCACCGCCGGCACTGCCTTGGCGATGTTTTCCTGGCGGAACGCCACCTCTTCACCGTTTTTGACCTCCCAGCTGGCGACCGGAATGTCGGTCTTGGGCGCCGCCGCAACGACCGAACCATAAATCAGCTTGTCGTCGCGGCGCAAAATATAAACGTCGAGCTGATATTCATGCCGCAGATTCGCCGTGGTCAGGCGCACGGTATCGCCGCGCTCATAGTGATGCACGTCGATTTCGGGTTGTTGAATAAATTGAATGTCGCTTCTCATCGTCGTCGTTCCTTCAGGCAACATGGCTAGTTAAATTCTAGTTCAACATTGCGCCGACGGCGGATAATTTCCGTTAATTTCCGCGAGTTGCCCGCCAGCAGATCAACGAGCCGAGGGTAACCATCGCCACGCCCTGCCAGAAATTGGCGGTCAGCGAGGTGTGCAACACCAGCGCGGCGAACACCGCAGACAGCACCGGAGTGAAATAAGAGACGGTCGCCAGCAGCGTCATATTGCCGTGCAGAATGCCGACGTTCCAGGCGGCATACCCTGCCCCCATCGCCACCCCGGCGCACAGCAGCGTCACGGTCACGCCGGCGCTGAACTGCATGCCGCTTTCCGCGCTGAAGGCATATTTAAGCCATAGCGCCAGCGCGGTCAGCACGATGAACAGCACCACACCGTTGCTGCCCTGGGCGATCCTCTTGGTCAAGTTGCAGTACAGCGCCCAGATCACCGCGCCGCTGAAGGCCAGCCCGTAGCTGAGCGGATTGCTGCGCACGTTGGCCAGCATCTGCGCCGGTGACCAGCCGCCCTCACCGCTCATGATCCAGCCGATGCCGAACAGCGACAGCAGCAGCCCCGGCACCAGCCACCATTTGGCCTTTTGGCCGTTGAGCGCCAGCGCCATCAGCACGGTGAAACAGGGCCATAAGTAGTTGATCATGCCCACTTCTATCGCCTGCAGGCGGGTGTTGGCGTAGCCGAGCGACAGCGACAGGCAGATCTCGTAGCTGACGAACAGCAGGCTGCCGACGATGAGATAAGGCCGCGGAAAGCTGCGCCATTTCGGCACGCCGAGCGCCACCAGCAAAAACACCGCGCTGACGCTGTAGATCATCGCCGCGCCGCCGATGGGCCCCAGCCCTTCGCTGACGCTGCGGATCAGGCCGACGACGCTGCTCCACAGCAAAATGGCCAACAAACCGAACAGCGTGGCGCGGGTACGCGAGGGCAAAGCGGGCATAAGGCGGGTCCAATGGGTTATTTTTTATCAGGTTTTTCACTCTACTGCCGCACGCGCCAAAAAGAAAGGCGGGAAACTCCCGCCTGTGAATTTATTGCTGCGGCTGCCGCTCGAGCTGCGGCGGCGGCTGGCGAAAACGCCGGGTCAGCCAAGCCAAATAGCCAAAGCCCAGCGTCGCCCAGATAAGCCCCATGGTCAACGAGCTCTTCTCCAGGTTCAGCCACAGCACCCCCACCGTCAGCGCCCCCACCAGCGGCAGGAGCAGGAAGTTGAAGCGATCCTTCCAGCTTTTGTTGCGCCCTTCGCGAATGAAGAAGTGGCTGATCACCGACAGGTTGACGAAGGTAAAGGCCACCAACGCGCCGAAGTTGATCAGCGCCGTGGCGGTCACCAGATCGAACGACAGCGCAGACAGTGCCACCAGCCCGACCATCAGCACGTTGAGCGCCGGCGTGCGCCATTTGGGGTGGATGTAACCGAAGAATTTCTCCGGGAACACGTTATCGCGCCCCATCACGTACAACAGGCGCGACACGCTGGCGTGCGACGCCAGGCCGGAGGCCAGCGTGTTGATGAAGGTCACGCACAGGAAGATCGACTGGAACAGCTTGCCGCCGACGTACAGCGCGATCTCCGGCAGCGCGGCATCGGGCTGGTGGAAGCGTTGAATGGACGGGAAAAACAGCTGAATGAAGAACGACACGCTGATAAAGATCACCCCGCCGTACAGCGCGGTCAGGAAGATGGCGCGCGGGATCACCTTGGCGGCGTCGGGCGTCTCTTCGCACAGCGTAGTCACCGCGTCAAAACCGAGGAACGAAAAGCACAGGATAGTCGCGCCGGTAATGATCGGCAGCAGGTGCGCATTCTCGCTGAGGAACGGCCGCAGGCTCCACACCGTGCCCATCCCCTCGCCGTTGTGCAGGCCGCGCACCACCAGATAGATGAACACCAGAATGATCGCCACCTGCGCCAATACGAACAGGGTATTGAAGTTGGCCACCAGATTGACGCTTTTCAGGTTGATAGCGGTGATCAGGATAACGAAGCCCACCACCCACACCCAGGGCGGCACTTCCGGGAACAGCGCGGTCAGGTAAATCTTCGCCAGCAGCGTGTTGATCATCGGCAGGAACAGATAATCGAGCAGCGATGACCACCCCACCAGAAAACCAACGTGCGGGTTGATCGCCTTCTGCGCATAGGTGTAGGCGGAGCCGGCGGTAGGAAACTGGCGCACCAGTTTGCCGTAGCTGATGGCAGTGAACAGCACGCCGGCCAGCGCCAGCAGATAGGAGGTCGGCACATGGCCGTCGGTGAGACCCGAGACGATGCCGAAGGTATCGAACACCGTCATCGGCGTCAGATAGGCCAGGCCCATCATCACCACCTGCCACAGCTTGAGGGATTTGCGCAGCTGCGGTTTGCCCGCCGGGCCGCCGTCGATGGCTTTAATCGTCATGGCATTTCCCCTCTTGGTCCTCTGCTGTCAACCGTGCAACGTCATTCAGAGAGGCCGCGGGGAAACTGCTGCTCAGGCGGCGGGAAAAACGGGTTGGGATCACTGTCGGGCGGCCGGCGACCGGCCCGTAGGCACTGCGGCACAGGCAAACGTCTGCGCAGGGGAATGACTGAGTCATGGTTATTTCCTCGTCGGCGTCCTGTACGCCGTGATAGAAGAAATTCAGTACCGCAGCGCGCAGCCTCACCGGCCACAGGAGAGCCGATGAAATGCGCCGGACGCGCGCGGTCGTCGCAGGGTGAGCGGGATCAGGCGTTTTTCAGCATCCACTCGATTTCGGTTTCGGTGATCAGGCGCTCGAACTGCACCAGCTCATCGGTTTTGCAGGCCAGATAGACGTGGCTGAAGCGTTCGCCCAGCAATGCATTGAGCACCGGCTGATGTTCGAACTCGTACAGCGCGTCGCTCTGGCGGATCGGGAACGGCAGCCCGTCCTGCTCCAGCCCGTTGCCGGTCACCGGCTCAGGCAGCGGCAGCGCGGTTTCCAGGCCGTAGACGATACCGGCCAGAATGGTCGCCATCACCAGATAAGGGTTGGCGTCGGCGCCCGCCACACGGTACTCCACGCGGTGGTTGTCGCGATCGCCGCAGGGAATGCGCAGCGCCACGGTGCGGTTGTTATGCCCCCAGGAGGCCTGGGTCGGCACATACATGCCGGGCTGGAAGCGGCGGTAGGCGTTGACGTTCGGCGCCAGCAGCGCCATCGAAGACGGCATCAGGGCGATCATGCCCGCCAGCGCCTGTTTCAGCAGCGCCGAATCTTCGCCGTCGTCGTCGGCGAACACGTTGTTGCCGGCGCCGTTCAGCATGCTGATGTGCACATGCATGCCGCTGCCGGCGTGCTCCTCATACGGCTTGGCCATAAAGGTCGCCTGCATGTTGTGGTTCTCGGCCACCATGCGCACCAGCCGCTTCAGCGCCAGCGCGTGATCGCAGGCCTGCAGCACGTCGTCAGTATGGTGCAGGTTGACCTCGAACTGCCCCGGCGACGCCTCCGCCACCGCGCCGTCCGCCGGAATACCCTGCAAACGCGCCAGTTCGTCGATCTCGCTCAGCACATCGGCGAAATGGTTCAGGTTATCGACGGAATATACCTGGCTTTGGGTGTTGCGCTCTTGCGTGCCCGGCGCGCACGGCGGCTGCAGATAGCCCTCCGCATCGCGCTGACGATCGATGAGATAGAACTCCAACTCTACCGCTACCACGGGGGAAAGCCCGCGCTGACGCAAACGCTGCCACACTCGGTTCAGCACATTGCGCGGTTCAACGTCAAAGGGAGTGCCATCTTCATCCAGCATGGTGAGCAGCACCTGCGCAATATATTGCGGGTCCGCCGCCGACGGCGTCAGCGTGCCCGGCACCGGCACGCATACGTGATCCGGCTCACCCAGCTCCTGCCCCAGCCCGGCCTCTTCGACGACGTTGCCGAGAATATCCATCGCAAATACCGACGCCGGGAAGTAACACCCCTTCTCCAGCTTATTCAGGCCGCCGACCGGGATGCGTTTGCCGCGGAAGCTGCCGTTCAGATCGGTCAACAGTACGTCGACATGTTGGGTTAACGGATAACGTTCCAGGTACTTCTTCACTTCGCGCTGGAACGCGCTACTTCGTCTCTCTTCACTGTGCTGAACAAAGTTTTCCACTTCTACGATGTTGGTCTGCATGGTTCACCCGCCGTTTGTGTTTTGCTGTCGTCGATGTTTATTGACCGTCTTGTTCAATATAATGCCCACAAATGAAACGTAGATGAAACAAATTTGTTTTGCAAGTGTTACTTTTGGTTTGAGTATTGCCCAATCGACTGCTAGATTTATAGAATATTGAACGAAATCGGCGGTGGAGAAGCTTATCGTTCATAATTTCGAACGTACCAAGGGGATAGCATGGACAATATATTTAACAGACCAGTCATCGGCGTCGTCATGTGCAGGTATAGGTTAAACGGGCACCTAACACAGACCTTGCAAGAAAAGTACCTGAATGCCGTCATCACCGCCGGCGGCTTGCCGATCGCCCTGCCGCACGCGCTGGCGGAGCCGGAAATGCTGGCGGAACTGCTGCCGCGCCTCGACGGCATTATGCTGCCGGGCAGCCCCAGTAATGTGCAGCCGCACCTTTATGGTGAAAACGGCGATGAGCCTGACGCCGATCCTGGCCGAGACGCGTTGAGCCTGGCGCTGATCCGCCAGGCGTTCGACAGGCGCATTCCCCTTTTCGCCATTTGCCGCGGCATGCAGGAGATGGTGGTCGCCACCCAAGGCACCCTGCATCGCCGCCTGTACGAACTGCCCGAGCTGCTGGAGCATCGTGAAGATCACGATCTGCCGCTGGAACAGCAATACGCCCCCGCCCACGAAGTCATCGTTCAGGAAGGGGGGCTGCTTTCGCAACTGATACCGGATTGCAACAGATTCTGGGTGAACTCGCTGCACGGCCAGGGCGCCAAAACCCTGGGCGCGAGCGTTCGCATCGAGGCGCACGCCGCCGACGGGCTGGTGGAGGCGATCAGCGTGCGCGATCAGCCCTTCGCGCTCGGCGTACAGTGGCACCCGGAGTGGAACAGCGATGAGTACGCCCTGTCGCGCCTGTTGTTTGATGGTTTCATCACCGCCTGTCGGAACTATCAAAAGGAAAAACGCCCATGAGCGACGTCAGCTTGGCACCGGGAAAACGTCTGTCGCAGATCCGTCAACAATTGGGGTTGTCGCAGCGCCGGGTCGCCGAACTGTCTGGGTTAACCCACAGCGCCATCAGCACTATCGAGCAGGACAAGGTCAGCCCGGCCATCAGCACGCTGCAAAAGCTGCTGACGGTGTACGGTCTGTCGCTGTCGGCGTTTTTCGCCGAGCCGGAAAAACCAACGGAGCCGCAGATCGTGATCGGCAGTGACGATCTGATCGAAATCGGCAGCCAGGGCGTTTCGATGAAGCTTATCCACAACGGCGACCCGAACCGCACGCTGGCGATGATGATCGAGACTTACGAACCGGGCACCACCACCGGCGAGCGCATCAAGCATCAGGGGGAAGAGATCGGCACGCTGCTGGAGGGTGAAGTGGTGCTGCAGGTCAACGGCCAGAGCTATCACCTGCTGGCCGGGCAGAGCTACGCCATCAATACCGGCATCCCCCACAGTTTCAGCAACACGTCGGCGCGCATTTGCCGGATTATCAGCGCCCATACGCCGACGACATTCTGATCAACGGAGCCAGGCATGAACTTTCACCATTTGCAGTATTGGCAACAACGGGCGCAGGCCCTGAAGATTGAGCACCAGCTGTTTATCGACGGCCGCTACCAGCCGGCCGCCGCGGGGAAACGTTTCGCCGTGGAAGATCCCGCCGGCCGCCGTGAGCTGGCGCAGGTCGCGCGCGGCGAAGCCGCCGACATCGATCGGGCGGTCAGCGCGGCACGCGCCGCCTTTGAGCGCGGCGACTGGGCACAGGCCGCCCCGACGCAGCGCAAAGCCACGCTGCTGCGCTTCGCCGATCTGATGGAACAGCATCACGAAGAGCTGGCACTGCTGGAAACGCTGGACACCGGCAAACCGATTCGCCACAGCCTGCGCGATGACGTGCCGGGCGCCATCCGCTGCATCCGCTGGTACGCCGAAGCGATCGATAAGGTCTACGGCGAAATCGCCCCCACCGGCCGCGAGGCGCTGGCGCTGATCGAGCGCGAACCGATCGGCGTGGTCGGCGCCATCGTGCCCTGGAACTTCCCGCTGCTGCTGGCCTGCTGGAAGCTCGGCCCGGCGCTGGCCGCCGGCAACAGCGTGGTGCTCAAACCCTCCGAAAAATCGCCGCTGAGCGCCATCCTGCTCGGCAAACTGGCGCAGCAGGCCGGACTGCCGGACGGCGTGCTGAACGTGGTGCCCGGCTATGGCCACGACGCCGGCAAGGCGCTGGCGCTGCACCGCGACGTCGACGCCCTCACCTTTACCGGCTCCACGCTGGTGGCGAAACAGCTGATGATTTACGCCGGCGAATCGAACATGAAACGCGTCTGGCTGGAGGCCGGCGGCAAGAGCGCCAACATCGTCTTCGCCGATTGCCCGGATCTGGATCAGGCCGCCCGCAGCGCCGCCGCCGGCATCTTCTATAATCAGGGGCAGGTGTGCATCGCCGGCACTCGCCTGCTGGTCGAAGCGAGCATTGAGCAAGCGTTCCTGCAGGCGCTGCGCAAACACGCGGCGGCCTTCGTTCCCGGCGATCCGCTCGATCCCGACACGGTGATGGGTACGCTGATCGACAGCGGCCACTGCGAAAAAGTGGCCGGCTATATCGATCGGGGGCTGAGCCAGGGCGCCGCACTGTTCCTCGACGGGCGCGACCATCCGCAGGGCGACCACGCTGGCTATCTGGGGCCGACCATCCTCACCCAGGTGAACAACGCCATGAGCGTGGCGCGCGATGAAATCTTCGGCCCGGTGCTGGCGGTGACCACCTTCGACAACGAGCAACAGGCGCTGCAGCTGGCCAACGACAGCGAATACGGCCTCGGCGCCGCGGTCTGGACCCGCGATTTGGCCCGCGCGCACCGCATGGCGCGCCAACTGAAAGCCGGCACGGTGTTCGTCAACAACTACAACGATGGCGACATGACCGTACCCTTCGGCGGCTACAAGCAGAGCGGCAACGGCCGCGACAAATCGCTGCACGCGCTGGACAAGTTCACCGAATTGAAAACCACCTGGATCTCGCTGGAATAAGGGCTTATCTCATGACTGAACACGTAAAAAGCTACTATGCGGCCACGGCCAACGCACATCAGCCCTATCCGCAACTGAACGAATCGATCGAGTGCGACGTCTGCGTGATCGGCGGCGGCTATACCGGCCTCTCCTCCGCGTTGTTCCTGGTGGAGGCCGGCTATAACGTGGTGGTGCTGGAAGCGGCGCGCATCGGTTTCGGCGCCAGCGGCCGCAACGGCGGCCAGTTGGTCAACTCATACAGCCGCGACATCGATGTGATTGAAGAGCGCTACGGCGCGGAAAGCGCCCGCCTGCTCGGCAGCATGATGTTTGAAGGCGCGGAGATCATCCGCAGCCGCATCAGCCGCTACGCCATCGACTGCGACTACCGCCCCGGCGGCATCTTCGCCGCGCTGAACAACAAGCAGTTCCATGCGCTGATCGAGCAAAAGCGCAACTGGGAGCGCTACGGCAATACCCAACTCGAGCTGCTCGATGCAGATCGGGTGCGCCAGGAAGTCGCCAGCGATCGCTACGTCGGCGCGCTGCTCGATCACAGCGGCGGCCACATCCATCCGCTCAACCTGGCGCTGGGCGAGGCCGAGGCGATTCGCCTGCAGGGCGGGCGCATCTTCGAACAATCGGCGGTGACGAACATCCACCACGGCGAACCGGCGCTCATCAGCACGGCCAACGGCCTAGTGAAGGCGCGCTTCGTCATCGTCGCCGGTAACGCCTATCTGGGCGACAAGCTGGAACCGCGGTTGGCCAAGCGCAGCATGCCGTGCGGCACCCAGGTGGTGACCACCGAACCGCTGGCGCCGGAGATCGCGCAGGCGCTGATCCCGCAGAACTACTGCGTGGAAGACTGTAACTACCTGCTGGATTACTACCGCATCACTGCCGATCATCGTCTGTTGTACGGCGGCGGCGTGGTGTACGGCGCGCGCGATCCGGACGACATCGACAACCTGATCCGGCCGAAGCTGCTGAAGACCTTCCCGCAGCTGAAAGGGGTGCGTATCGACTATCGCTGGACCGGCAACTTCCTGCTGACGCTGTCGCGCATGCCGCAGTTCGGCCGGCTGGAGAATAACGTGTACTACATGCAGGGCTACAGCGGCCACGGCGTGACCTGCACCCATCTGGCGGGCAAGCTAATCGCCGAGCTGATGCGCGGCGACGCCGAACGCTTCGACGCCTTCGCCAAACTGCCGCACCTGCCGTTCTTCGGCGGGCGCAATCTGCAGATCCCGTTCACCGCCATCGGCGCGGCCTACTACACGCTGCGCGACCGTATCGGCGTCTAAAACAGCAGGCCCGGTCATCATGGCCGGGCCTGTGCGTTAACGCTTAGACGATCTTCGGTTGGCCGTCCGAGGCGGTCGCCCCACCGTCGACCGGAATGTTGGCGCCATTGATAAAGCTGGCGTCGTCGCTGGCCAGAAACGCCATCACCGCCGCCACTTCTTCCGGCTCCGCCGCACGCCCCAGCGCGATGCGCTCATTGAACTTGTCGCGGATTTCCTGTGGCCAACCGTTGGTCATGTTGGTTTTCACCAGGCTCGGGCAGACCGAGTTGATGCGCACGCCGTCACCGCCGTGGTCCAGCGCCATGGCGCGCGTCAGGTTGACCACCGCGCCTTTCGCCGCGCAGTAATAGGCCGCGCCCCAGTCACCGCCCAGACCGGACACCGACGCGGTATTGACGATGCAGCCCTTGGTCTTCAGCAGGTGCGGCAAGGCGAATTTGGAACAGAACACCACGCCGTCGATATCGACCCCAGCGATGCGGCGCCAGTCGTCGACGCTGGTTTCCAGCACGCTGCCCGCCACGTGTACGCCGGCGTTGTTCAGCAGGACGTCGATGCGGCCCAGTTTTTCCGCCACCTCGTTCATCATTTTTTCAACCGCGACGTGATCGGACACGTCGATATGTACCGCCATCGCCCGGCCCTTCGGCAGCGAAGCGGCAACCTTATCTACCGCCTCTTTGGCCCAGTCGGCCAGCACCACGATGGCGCCCTCGGCGGAGAAACGCCGTGCCGCCGCTTCCCCCATGCCGTTGCCCGCACCGGTGATAACCACGACTTTATTGTCAAAACGCATGAGACCTCCTCCATGTGAACGTATTTATATAAGTCATACAAATCTCATTACCCCGAGGATAAGACTCCCCGCCCCTGAGAGCCAGTCAAAACGTGCGGTTTATTAACCAAAAGGAGGTATGTCAGTGATTTCAATGCGCTGGATTAACCTTTATCGGATTTTGGCCAACATACTGATGGATAAAATAAAATTACGGAGAGTCACTATTTGTCAGGCGGATTGTCAGTGGGCGAGACTATTGCAGGTGTGCGGTTATGGCCACACAGAGATAAACGATGTGAATGAAAAACGGCAGCCGCCCGCAGGCGGCCGCAACTATTTTTTCTCGATGGGGACAACCAGCAGATCGACGTTCAGTTCGTTGATCGCCTGACGCGCCGAAGAGATCAGTCGGCTCCAGACATCATGATGGTGGCCGAAGATCACCAGGTCGAACCCTTTTTCCTTCGCCACCCGATTCAGTTCTTCCGTCAACGCGCCGCGGCTGACGATCACCTCTTCGACCGGATAGGACGACTGCCCTTTGATCGCATTGAGCATATTCTTCACCCGCTCCGAAAAGGTGCGATCGGTGTAGTTGTAATCGCCCACGCCCAGATCGACGTAATAACCGGCGCGATGAATGTCGATATAGATCAGGGAAAGTTTGGCATTGAGCGCAGCGGCCAGCCTGGCGCCCTTGCCCAGCAGGAACTCGGCGTCTTCGCTGAGATCCGTGGCGACAACAATATGCCGGTAAGCCATGATGGCGGCCCTCCTCGTCAGATCCGTAAACAGGATGGCGCTCCTTGCCGCATGTTTCTTATGCACCTTAAGTTTAGCCCAGCGCCGGTTCACTCGCCTGCCGCACCGTCGTTCCATCCGTGGAACGATGCATCCCGACTGCACGGTCTACCGGATTTTTCTCCCCTCCCTACACTGTAGGCAAGTGCTGAGTTTCAGCCTTATCAATCAAAGAAGATACCCACTGACCTCACGACGAGAAAAGGAAAACACCATGAGCACTCCAGCCAACTTCAACGGCCAGCGTCCTGTTATTGATGCCAATGACGCGGTCATGCTCCTGATCGACCACCAGAGCGGCCTGTTCCAAACCGTCGCCGATATGCCGATGACTGAACTGCGCGCCCGCGCCGCCGCCCTGGCCAGCATCGCCACCCTCAGCAAACTGCCGGTGATCACCACCGCCTCTGTGCCGCAGGGCCCGAACGGCCCGCTGATCCCGGAAATTCACCAAAATGCGCCGCACGCGCAATATGTCGCCCGCAAAGGGGAAATCAACGCCTGGGACAACCCGGACTTCGTGGCGGCGGTCAAAGCCACCGGCCGCAAAACCTTGATCATCGCCGGCACCATCACCAGCGTCTGCATGGCCTTCCCGTCCATCAGCGCGGTGGCCGAAGGCTATAAAGTGTTCGCGGTGATCGACGCCTCCGGCACCTACTCGAAAATGGCGCAGGAAATCACCCTGGCACGCGTGGTGCAGGCCGGCGTGGTACCGATCGACACCGCCGGCGTGGCCTCGGAGCTGCAGGGCAGCTGGAATCGCGCCGACGCTCAGCAGTGGGCCGAGGTTTACACCAAAATCTTCCCGGCCTATCAGTTGCTGATCGAGAGCTACCTCAAAGCGCAGGACGTGGTGAAAAACAACGAACGGCTGGACTCGCAGCGTTAAGATCGTGGGCATAAAAAACCCCGGCCAAGGCCGGGGCTATTAATCGCGTGCCGGTGACTTTCCCGGCTGTCATGTTATGGCGTAAGCGTCCATCCAACACTCCAACATTACGCAGCCTAAGCGCGACTTTTTCACAACAGAAAAATAGACTGAAACGCGGCGTTATTAATTCTGCGGCAATCTGTTTTTCTGTTGCCAATAATAATTAATTATTGGAACGTCATCGAGGAATCGAACCCCAGTCCGCCAACGGATAATTTCGCTGCCGCTCTTCCTGCTGAGCTAATGACGTATTGGTAAAGACTCCGGGCGAACCCGGAGTTTATTCAGGCTGAGGACGTTATTTCTTAACTGCTCCGGCTTAAACCCTCATCGCTGTCGTAAGAAATCGTACCTCGGCCGAAAATTATAACGCGACCACGTTGCCGGCAGAAGGGCCCTTCATGCCATTTTCGATAGTGAACTCAACCTGTTGGCCTTCGTCCAGCGTTTTGAAATCGTTGCTCTGGATAGCAGAGAAATGTACGAACACGTCTTTGCTGCCGTCTGCCGGGGTGATAAAGCCGAAGCCTTTACCTGCATCAAACCATTTTACCAAACCTGTCATTTTAGTAGACATAGAGATATTTCCTTTATATTTTTGCGACGCCATAGGGCGATAGAGGTCTGTTTTTATTGGAAACTTATGGGGCACTAGAGAAGAAAATTCGCGGAAGAAGAGGTATCTGAGGGATATCGCTAATACTGAGAACTGCTTTACTAAAACTGCTTTCATAAGGTCTGTACTACAAACCGATGACCCTATTTACACACGAATGAGTTATTTAAGCAAGCAATATTTAAATTATATTCATATGGCTCATAAATTTATTATCGCAAAAGGCCGCTGACGCCTGTCGCTACGGGCAGGTAAAAAAAGGTCTCGCCCTGCTGGATCACATCGGCGATTCATTATAAAACTAAGACTACCCCGTTTCTTACAGGCCGTTAACCGATGATCGATATGCCAGCCGTGCTCGCCGTTTTCACCGTCTATATCGTCGGCGTGGTGATCCCCGGCCCCAATTTTGTCGCCGTCGCCCACAAAGCCGTTTCCGCGCGCCGCAGCGAGGCTTTCGCTCTGGTGGCGGGCATTGTATTGGTCAACCTGTTCTGGGCGAGCAGCGCCCTCCTCGGCATCGGGATAATTTTCGCCTTGTTCCCCTGGTTGGCGCTAGCGGTAAAAGTGGCCGGCGCCGGCTATTTACTGTGGTTCGGCTATCGGCTTATCGCCCAGGCGGCGCCTTCTTCCGGCCCCTCCACGGTGACCGGGAAAAGCGGTTTTCGCGTCGCTTTTCTGCAGGGCATCGCCACCAACATCGCCAATCCCAAATCCATTGCGTTTTACGCCGCCGTCTTCTCATCAGCGGCGCCCGCCCATGTTTCTACGCCGACCTTCCTCGCCATGCTGTTGGAAGTCGCGGCGATAGCCAGCTTGTGGTACGGGCTGGTGGCGCTGGTGTTGTCGCACGCCCCTGTCGCCGGCGCCTACCGCCGCAGCAAGGCTTGGATCGATCGCGCCTGCGGCACGTTGATTATCGTACTGGGGCTGCGGCAGCTGCTCAGCCGATGATCGCGATCCCCAGCCGCTCCAACAGCTGCGCGGCCTGGTGGCTGTCCATTTTAACGCCCTGCAGATCGGTGGTACGTAAATCCAACTCGCCCAGTTCCGCGTTGCTCAGATCGCACTGGGTGACGTCGGCGGCACGCCAGTCGAAACCGGAGAATTCGCCGCCGGACAGATCCGAGCCGCTGAAGCTGGCGCCAAGCACCTGTGCGCCGTGCCAGCGGTTTTCCCACAGCTCGCATTTCTCCAGCACCACCTTGGCGAAGTTGGCATAGCTCAGGTTGCTTTTGGTGATATAGGCGCTGCAAAACCAGGTGCGGCTGGTGATCATGTTCATAAAACTGGCGCCGCGAAAATCGGCGCCCTGCGCGCGGCATTCGCGGATTTCGATGCCCAACGCGTTGGCATGACGAAAATCGGCCATCGATAAATCACAGCTTTTAAAACTCGCGTCTTTCAGTATCGCACGGCTGAAATTGCCGCCCTGTCGGCTGTCGCGATCGTAAAACTGGCAGCCGATAAACTCGGTGCCGGTCAGATCGGCGCCCGAAAAATCACACAGCATAAAGCTGCCGTTTTCAATCTTCTCGCCGGTAAAGCGGTTACGGTCTATCTTTTCACCCTTCAACATCAGACTCATCGCAGCGCACCTGTTTATTTATACAGTCAGTGCGGCATTTAATCCTATTCCGGCAGGGTTGGCAACCGTCGCCGATCGGCGGGCCTCCGTTCTAACGCCACCTTGACGATGCTGAATGTCCTGACGCTCTCCGCCTGAGCGACGTCGGCAAACAAGCGGGGGTAACGGGAGTTGACCACCCACACCTCGCCATCGCGCAGCGCGGCGCCGGTCGGCCCATCCAATCCCGGCGGCGTGGCGACCGCGGCGACATGGGCGCTGGCCCAGCCGTCGGCCGAGGCGAGCAGCGTCACGTCGCCGGACATGCTCCCTTTTTCACCCGGAAAAGACTGTACGATTACCAATTCGTTGGCGTTTTTGAGCCGCAGCCCGTCCGGCCCTTTCAGCCGCTGCGGCAGCCTGATTTCACTTACCGCAGGTGCGTTATCCAGCGTCACCTTCCACAGCAGCCCGCGGGTGTAGTCCGACGCAATCAGGTAGCCATCCGGGTGAGACACGATGCCGTTGAGATAAGGCTGCGTGCCCTGCGCAGCGGCGGGGGCGTCGGCCGGCATCAAACGCGCTGAGCGCACCAGAATCGACACCTGGCGCGTTGCCCGGTCGATCTTGTAAATCTGCGGCTGGAAGCTGTCGGTCACATAGATATTGCCCTTTGCGTCGAGCGCCAGATCGTTGGCCAACGTCGGACCACGGCTTAACGACGAAAGATCGTACGTCTGCTGCAGCGCGCCGGTATCGAGACTGAACTCCAGCACCTGCGCCACGCGATTGCGCGTGCCGGTGGCCGAGTAGAGGGACACGCCCACGTCTTCGTTGCACACCAGCACCCGGTTGCGCTCGGCGTCCACCAGCATGCCGGAGGTAGTGATGAGCCCCTTACCGGTGGAAAACCGCCGATAGCGGCCATCCGGGTAGACCAGGCCAAGCTGCCCACCGCGCAGGGAGGAGACCAGGAACGCACCGGCGCGTGCATTCCAGGCGATGCCCTCAGGGTAAGCGCCGGCGACATCCGGCGAGAATTCGATGCGCTGCGTGGCCTGCGCCTGCATGACGCCGCTGAGAAACAGCGCGACGCCGGCCAACGGGGTGACGCGTCGGTGCCACGGCAATAAGAAAGAAAAGAGGCTGAAACGGAACATGTGCATGACCCTGATGAGGACTCGGATCGCTAGAGTAGGATCGCGCCGCTCACGGCACCAGCCGGGAAAAAGGCAATGCGCCACTAAAAAAATCGCAGTAATCAGCGCAAAAAAACCGCCCGATGCGGGCGGTTGAGGTGACGGCGAACCGTTACTTCAGGGCTTCCTGAATGGCGTCGGCCATCGGGCCGATGTGCTTTTCCGCCGCCTTCAACTGGAAATCTACGCCGTTGCCGTCGTTGGTATCCGACAGCGTGGCCTTGATCAATTCCAGCGCCGCCTGCACCGCCACCAGCCGTTTGTGCTGTTCGTCCGTGACCGGGTCGGCGCCCATATTGGCCGGATAGTAATGTTCTAACATCGCGATCTCCTTTTGATGACGTTAACCTCTAACCTACCAGAAAACCGCGCATTTACTAAGGAAACCAGGCCCTGCGCGGCCGAGTGGCGATAAATTGCACTATACTGGGCAAACACTTTCCCCTGTAACAGGATCATCGCCATGTCATTCCAGGGAAGCTGCCACTGCGGCGCCGTCACCTTCTCCGTGGACGCCGAACTGCCCGCCGACGCCCTCAGCTGCAACTGTTCGATCTGCCGCCGCAAAGGGCTGTTGCTGTCTTTCTTCCCCATCAGCGCATTCACGCTCAACAGCGGCCAGGACCAGCTCAGCACCTACACCTTCAATCACCACAAGATCCGCCATCAGTTCTGCCGAGTCTGCGGTGCCCAGCCCTTCGCCTACGGCACTGCGCCGGACGGCGCCGCGATGTGCGCCGTCAACCTGCGCTGCGTGCCTGACATTGCGCTGGATGCGTTGCAGATCCACAGTTACGACGGCGCCAGCGTCTGAGATCCCGCGTTTTCAGCGGTAGACGGAGAATTTCTTGGTCAGCGGCTTAAGCTGTTCGGCGTCGCCGTAGAGCGCCACCGCCACGAAATCCAGCTGTTCGTAAGGGGTGTTGGCGGTGTCGGCGATCTGCTGTTCGGCGGAGTGCGACAGCATGGTGGTGGTGAAGAAGTTGGACAACACGCCCTCTTCCTTGCACTTCAGAATCAGGTTGCTGAGCTGGCTGCTGTTCTTGGCCTGCAGGATCACGATCGGATAGTGGCTCATATTGGCGCTGACGCCGTCGAGGCTGCTCGGATAGTGGTGAAACTCGCGCTGCTCGATCAGATCGGTGATGCCCGCCGTCAGATGGCAGGAAGCGTTAAACAGCGTGGCCGGTTCGTGATTACGGTTGAGGATGATATAAAATTTTTTCTCGTTGTCGCTGTACATGCTCTTCTCCTTGAATAGGCAGCCAGTTTTACCCAACCGGCGCACGGTTTCAAGGCGCGATAAGGGGCCGCGTCCGGCCCCCGTAATCACGCTGCCGACTCAGACGGCGCCTTCACCCGGACCGAGCGGCTGCGCCACCTGATGCAACACGGTGATGTTCTGCAAAAGCGTGCCGCCGTCGATCGGTTTCATCTGACCGTCGCGATCTTTATAGTGCGTCGGCTTGGCACCGTGGAAAAACAGCCCGGCGTTGACCTGCACGCCCAGATAGCCTGCGCTGGCCGGCAGGCGCTGCACGTCGGTCCAGGGGTTGGAAACCGGCACGTACTGAAAGCCTTCGCTCGTCTTGGCGTACAGCGGGCGCAGCAGCGTAACAAAGGCCATCATCGGCGACAGCGCGTCTTTAAAGATCTGCACCGGCCGATCGACCGTCATCAGGAAGCCCTGCGGCTGCTCCTCAACCGTGTCGAGGCTCAGGCTGCTGCTGATATCATCACCCCGGCCGCCATAGCTCCATTCAATGGCCGGCGCTCCACTCTCGTTCATCATCTCTGACATACACTGCTCCTTATAAAATGAATACAACACGCCTGCTGCGTGCCGGAACAGTAAACCGCTGCGGGGGGACCCGCGTCCACGCCGGGCGGCACGCTGGCGAACCAAACAACGAAGGCGCGCAATCAATAAAGCTCGAAATGAATAATTTCTCCGCGTGATAGCGCAGCATTTGAACGACCTCAGCCGTTGCAAGAGCACATAGTGATGGCGTTACCGCCACTGGAGAGTGTTATGACCACGATTAAACCGGACGCCATCGACCGCGTCTTTCCTGCCGCTACGCCCTGGTTAGCCGTCGTCAACGTGCTGTTCGCCGGCATCGCCGCGGCGCTGCACGTGGGTAAGGCCACCATCGCGCTGCCTGCGCTGCAGGCCGAGTTCGGCCGTTCGCTTGAGGCGCTGAGCTGGGTCATCTCGGCCTTTCCTTTCGTCGGGGTGTTCGGCGGTATCGCCGCCGGGCTGCTGGTACGCCGCTGGGGCGACCGGCGCCTGCTGGCAGTAGGGTTACTGATCATCAGCGCCGCCAGCTTCACCGGCGCCACGCTGCACGACTTCAGCGGATTGGTCGTCAGCCGCTTTATCGAAGGCCTCGGCTTCGTGATCGTGGTGGTCGCCTCGCCGGCGGTGCTGAACCGCATCGTCGCCCCGGCGCAGCGCAGCCTGGTGTTCGGCATCTGGAGCACCTTCATGCCGGCGGGCATCGCCATTTCACTGTTTTTCGGCCCCCATCTCGCCGACTGGCAACAAAGTTGGCAGGCCGGTGCGGCGTTGACGCTATTGGCCGCCGTGCTGCTGCCGCTGACCACGTCCCGCCGTGCCGCCGAGGCGCACGTTCCGCCGTTACATCTGCGGCAAGCGCTGGGCGCGATGCTGCGGGCGCGCCGGCCGCTGTTGCTGGCGTTAATGTTCACCACTTACAACCTGCAGTTTTTCTCGGTGATGACCTTCCTGCCGATCTTCCTGATGCAACGCATCGGCCTGTCGCTGGCGGCCGCCGGCGGCATCAGCGCGGCGGCGGTAGCGGCGAACATCATCGGTAACCTCGCCGCCGGGCTCTTGCTGTCGCGCGGTCTGCGGGCCGGGAGCCTGCTCGCGGCCACCAGCCTGGTTATCGGCATCTTCGGCATCGGCATTTTCCTGCCGATGACGCCCAACGGCCTGCTGATCCCCTTGTGTTTCCTGTTCTGCGCCATTGCCGGCATGCTGCCCGCCACCATTCTGGCCGCCACGCCGGCGGCGACGCCGGAACCGACGCTGCTGCCGCTGAGCCTGGGGCTGGTGATGCAGGGGAACTATCTCGGCCAGGTGATCGGCCCGGTCGCGCTGAGCGCCATCGTGGCCGCGGCCGGTTGGGCGGCTCCGGCCTGGCTGGTGCTGGCGGCGGCCCTGTTGGGGGCGCTGTTGGCGCTGGCTTTTCTCAGCCGGCGGCATAATGCGGGGTGATAAGCGGAAAGGTCGTTCTGTTTGTTATAAGCGGTGCTGAATTTTCCCTGGTGCAGGTGCCTGCCTATCGTGAAGGATATGGCCAGTGATGATCAAGGCCCGATAATGACAAGGCGCCGGTGGCCGCGAAATACATCAGCAGGCCGGCAAAGGCGATCAGTAGCGTTTTCTCGATGACGCCGAGTCGTTTGTGTTCAGTCATTTGCATACTCCTTCGTGATATCGGGCGAACGGCCGCCCTCATCAACACTAGGAAAGCCTGGCGCAGGCGGCAAGCGTGGCTCACAAAATGAAACACAATCGATAAATTTTGTTAATTATTTAGCCCTCTTTCTTTTCTCACGCCGCCGCCTGTTCACCGTACGGCGCCCGCCTTGCCCTTAATAACCCTATGGAATACGCCACTAAAAATCCCCTACCGGTTAAGCAAAGGTGATGATAGTGTTGTTTTCATTCAGTTCATCTATGCTGAAAATTCATCTTTTGAGGGACGACTATGATGTCTAAAGGCATTTCCAAGGGATTCTTTATTCTGATCCTGTTTATCGTTACCGCCGCCTTTCTTGACGTGCTGGGGCCTTACTACTCCTCAGTGCTGTGGGCGATTATTCTGGCGGTGATTTTCCATCCGGTGAAAAAGAAGCTGAAGCAGTACGTCGGCGAACGCAACGGCGTGGTGTCGCTGCTGACGGTGGCGCTGATCTGCCTGATCGTGTTCACGCCGTTGGCGATCATCGCCTCGTCGCTGGCGATGGAATTCAACGTGATCTACACCAAACTGCAGACCAACAACAGCCAATTGCCGACCATGCTGGCGGACTTTATGCGTCACCTGCCCGGCTGGGCGCAGCGCTTCCTGGCGGAACATAACCTCAACAGCGCCGCCGAGATCCAAAAGCAGCTTTCCGAGGTGGCGCTCAAGGGCGGGCAATACCTGGCGGGCAGCGTCTTCCTGATCGGCAAGGGCACCTTCAACTTCGTCGTCGGCTTCGGCGTAATGCTCTACCTGCTGTTCTTCCTGCTGAAAGACGGCCCCTACCTGGTGAACCTGGCGCTCGAAGCGCTGCCGCTCTCCCAGCACGTGAAGCACCACCTGTTCGTGAAGTTCGCCGCCGTCTCCCGCGCCACCGTCAAGGGCACGGTGGTGGTCGCCGTGGTGCAAGGCGCGCTCGGCGGGCTGGCGTTTTACTTTACCGGCATCGACGGCAGCCTGCTGTGGGGCGCGCTGATGGCGTTCCTGTCGATCATCCCGGCCGTGGGCTCCGCCATCATCTGGGTGCCGGCGGTGATCTACTTCTTCGCCACCGGCATGCTGTGGAAAGCCATTTTCCTGGTGGTGTTCTTCGTGGTGGTGATCGGCCTGGTGGACAACATCCTGCGCCCCCTGCTGGTGGGCAAAGACACCAAAATGCCGGACTACCTGATCCTGATTTCCACCCTGGGCGGCATGGAGATCTACGGCATCAACGGCTTCGTCATCGGCCCCTTGATCGCCGCGCTGTTCATCGCCTGCTGGAACATTCTGTCCGGCCGCGACAGCGAGGAGAACATCGAAGAGATCGACGAAGCGTTTATCGAGGAAGGCAAGAACCATCCCGACGCGGTGGAGTAAACCTCCCGCAGCGAATCACGCAGGGGGCCAATTGGGCCCCTTTTTTTGTCTGTGGTATCCTTGCCCGGCTCACAAGGAAGAACGGGTTTCGTTATGCTTATTTTTTACGCCACGCTGGCTATCGCTTTCACTCTGCTGTGTCTGCTAGCCTTTATCTATTGCGCTTACCAGCTGTCGAAGCACGGCGACGTCAAGTTTTTGGCCTCGCTTTCGGTACTGATCTTCGCGCTGCTGGCCTTCTATGCCGCTTACGGCTACGTCAGCACCTGGCTGCAACAGCAGGCGGTCGATGTCCGGCTGTATTAGCGCGATGGGATGAAAAAGACCTGCTCCGGGTCGCCGTCATCGAGATTGTCAATTTGGCCGCTGGCGACAAACCCGGCGTTCAACAGCAGCCGCTGCATCGGCAGGTTGGAGCGATTGGTGGAGGTGAACAGCTTCGGGTGTCGGCAATGGGATTTCAATGCCGCAATCAGCGCCAGCCCGACGCCCCGGCGGCGATAGCGCTCGCCGACCATCAGCATCTCGATAAAGCCGCAGCCGAAGAAGTGATAGTGCAGCACGCCGTAGCCCATCACCACGCCCCGTTCTTCGGCAAGATAACAGATGCTCTGCCCGCACCAGGTGCGGATCTGCGCCGCGCGCTGCGGCTCACGCAAGGCAACGCTGTCGAGGGCGATCAGGGCTGCGGCATCGGTTTCAGTGGCAAGACGAACAGGCATGTTTACCCCCTCATGCTTATGGGTGACGGCGGCACCGCTTCAACGAAACGGCAACCGAAGCGGGATAACTTTTACATCCCCGCCGAATTTTGTAATCCTATTATAGAGTTACTAAAACACACGCCAAGGAAGGAAAGCATTTCCCGATGAGAATACCGCAAATCTCCGCCGCCCTGCTGTGTACCCTGCTGCTGACGGGCTGCCAGTTCCACAAAACCGTGTTCCCGCCGCCGTATATCGGCACCCCGCAAGAGATCAGCACCTACGAAGTGAAAGGGCTGACGTTCGTCACCACCGTCACCTTCAGCGGTCTGTTCGCCGAAGACCTGGTGCGCGAATACGCACAGAAACATCACTACCGCTATTACGTGGTAACGATGCGCAGCAACGGTTTTAAAGATCGAGCCGAGCGCGTGAGCGCGATGATGTATCGGTAGGTATTGGCAACATATGCCGTGAAAGAGTGCCGAAAAATCCAGGTTCAGCATAGGAAAGCGCGATACGGAACGTGGCAAAGCCACAGGCCGCATGAAAGTGCGGCCTGTGGCTTCTTTTAACCCAGTTGCCGCCCTTTACCTTCTACTGTCACTACGGGCGAAATTCCAACGTGATAATTTGGAACGCATTATGAACCTCTGGCGTTGGCGGCTTAGGCAGACGCGCATCGGCAACCGCCTTCATGGCGGCACGGCAAAGATCCGGATCGCCACCTTCAGTTCGAACACCGACTGGCATGCCGTCCGGCGCCAGCGTGATACGCAATGTACAGCGTTGGCCTGAGTAAGTGGCGGCGTCTTTTAAATGGCGTTGAATCTCAGCTTGCACCTGAGTCATGTAATGTAATTTCTCTTTTCCCGGCGCCGGCGTCTTTGGGTCGCCAAGGTTGGCGAAAAGATCATCGACCTCTTTATTCGCCGTATCGTTTTGGCTGGGGGCAGTACTCTTGGCACACCCCGTTAACGTCAGCGCGGTCATCGCCGCCAATAGTATCGCGATGCCGGTTTTGTAGCCTGAATGCGTTATTTTCATATCCCTGTCCTTTTGGATGATTATCAGCCGAATCAACGTTGTATTCGAAAAAATCCCCGATGAATACTTATACAGAATTAACGCCAAACCACCAGAGACATTGTTAGTATCAAGCATCGGCATGCGGAGTATCTTGGGCCGATGGTGACATGAAGCCATAGCGCACTCACCGGGCAGTACGTCTGCGAACCCTGACCTATTGATAACTTTGTTATCCGAACGATCAATCACCCCATCAATAAATTAAGAAATTCTTAATTTTTTATCGCATTAAAAGCGTTTCAACGCTAACAATCTGGAGATTCTGCCTATAATTACTTTCCTGCTATTAAATTCATTTAAGTAACCAGGATGGTGAGTATGAAAAATAAACGACTCTTTGCCGCGCTTCTTACTGCGACTACGGTGATGTTCATAGCGGGCTGCGCTTCCAATCAGGCGATCAAAACAACGGATGGCAAGACCATTGTCACCGACGGCAAGCCTCAGGTCGATAAAGATACCGGGTTAGTCTCCTATCGAAATGCAGAAACGGGCAAAACGGAACAGATCAATCGAGACCAGATTGCAAACATGAGTGAGTTGGATAACTAAAAGGAGCTACAAATGAAAAAAACGCTTGTTCTTCCCGCGATCGCCCTGGTTGCCATCGCCGCACTGTCAGGCTGCACACGCACCAGCTACGCCATCCATACCCACGACGGTCGAACGCTCATCAGTGACGGCAAGCCGAAAGAAACCGCTGCCGGGTTGATCGGTTATACCGACGCCAATGGCGTTAAGCAGCAAATCAACAAGACGGAAGTCAAAGAGGTTTCAGAGATCCCTCATTAAGGTTCCGATAACCTTAGCCAGCTAAAATCAAGGGGGCCAATGGCTCCCTTTCTACTCAAAAAACCGGCGTACTTGCCTGCATTTAACGATAACGTCGATAAACACCTGACATTTAGCGCCAACGTTCTCAGGTTTGCCATACGGATCTCTCCTTTCCCTGCATCAAGCAGCTATAATCCAAAAAGTGGAGTTTTTTGATAATGATAAGGAGGGAGTATGTATAAAACTATCTTGGTTCCCGTGGATATTACCGAGCCGGAATTAACACAGCAGGTCATCCCGCATGTCAACGCGCTCGCCAGGCTCGAAGACTCCCACGTCCATTTCCTGGCGGTGATCCCGTCGCGCGCCACCTACGCCGCTTTCGGCTTTGCCGCCACAGCGGCGATAGAAACCAAAGACGAAACCATTGCGCTAGCGACCGAGGGGCTGGCAAAAGCGGCAAAAGAATTCAGCGTGCCTGAAGATAGAGTGACCACGCACGTTGCCGTCGGCGATCCTAAAGATCAGATCCTGGAACTCGCTGATGCGCTTAACGCGGAGATTATTGTGATGGGTTCCAACCGCCCTTCTGCGATCACTTACCTCCTCGGTTCCAATGCCACCGCCGTCGTCCGCCACGCCAATTGCCCGGTGCTGGTCGTGCGTGAATCGGCTAACGCCGCTCGGTGAGCCTATCCGATACCTCACTCACATTTGAACAATAAAAAAACGGGAGCCCTAAGGCTCCCGTTCTCATTCAAACGCCAAACACCCTTACATATGTTTAACGATAGCGTCGCCAAACTCTGAACATTTCAGCAGTTTAGCGCCTTCCATCAGGCGTTCGAAGTCATAGGTCACGGTCTTGGCGGCGATGGCGCCTTCCATGCCTTTAACGATCAGATCAGCCGCTTCGAACCAGCCCATGTGGCGCAGCATCATCTCTGCGGACAGAATGATGGAACCTGGGTTCACTTTGTCCTGGCCGGCGTACTTCGGCGCGGTGCCGTGAGTCGCTTCGAACAGCGCGCAGTCGGAGCCGATGTTGGCGCCCGGCGCGATGCCGATACCGCCTACCTGGGCCGCCAGGGCGTCGGAGATGTAGTCGCCATTCAGGTTCATACAGGCGATCACGTCGTATTCCGCCGGGCGCAGCAGGATCTGCTGCAGGAAGGCGTCGGCGATCACGTCTTTAACCACGATCTCTTTGCCGGTGTTCGGGTTCTTGATCTTCAGCCATGGGCCGCCGTCGATCAGCTCGCCGCCGAACTCTTCACGCGCCAGCTCATAGCCCCAATCCTTGAAGGCACCTTCGGTGAACTTCATGATGTTGCCTTTGTGAACCAGGGTCACGGAGTCACGGTCGTTGGTGATGGCGTATTCGATCGCCGCACGCACCAGACGCTTGGTCCCTTCTTCGGAGCATGGCTTCACGCCGATACCGCACTGCTCTGGGAAGCGGATTTTCTTCACGCCCATTTCGTCGCGCAGGAATTTGATCACTTTGTCCGCTTCGGCGGAGCCGGCTTTCCACTCGATGCCGGCGTAGATGTCTTCGGCGTTTTCGCGGAAGATCACCATGTCGGTCAGCTCAGGCTGTTTCACCGGGCTTGGGGTGCCCTGGTAGTAACGCACCGGGCGCAGGCACACGTACAGATCCAGCTGCTGGCGCAGGGCCACGTTCAGAGAACGGATGCCGCCGCCGACCGGGGTGGTCAGGGGGCCTTTGATGGCGACGCGGTAGTCGCGGATCAGGTCCAGAGTTTCGTCCGGCAGCCACACGTCTTTACCGTAAACGTGGGTAGATTTTTCGCCGGTGTAGATTTCCATCCAGGAGATTTTACGTTCGCCGTGGTAAGCCTTTTTAACGGCTGCATCAACCACGTGGATCATGGCAGGAGTCACGTCAACGCCAATGCCGTCGCCTTCGATGAACGGGATGATCGGGTTATGAGGAACAACCAGTTTACCCTGGGCGTCAACCGTGATTTTTTTACCTTCTGCCGGAACAACTACTTTGCTTTCCATCAACCTCTCCTTCAAGCGCAATTTTGTTAATGCTTTGTAAGATGCGTGTAGATACTACTTGAATATTCGGTCCGCGCCAATCCGAAACGGATTCGGTTATAATGCGCTTATCATCCGTAATCTCAACTGTTATGAAAAAATTCTCTGTTAGAAATCACAACGTTAAACGATTCAGCAAGCCGAATGCCGCCAAACCCGCCGCGCCGAAAGGGCCGCGCCGAATTGTGTTATTCAACAAGCCCTTCGACGTGTTGCCGCAGTTCACCGACGAAGCCGGCCGCGCCACGCTGAAAGAGTACATCCCCTTCCCCGACGTTTACGCCGCCGGGCGCCTGGATCGCGACAGCGAGGGGCTGCTGGTGCTGACCAACGACGGCCAGCTGCAGGCGCAGCTCACCCAGCCGGGCAAGCGCACCGGCAAAATCTATTATGTGCAGGTCGAGGGCGCGCCGCAGGAGAGCGATCTGGCGCCATTGCGCAGCGGCGTCACGCTGAAAGACGGCCCCACGCTGCCCGCCGGGGTGGAGTTGGTGGCCGAGCCGCAGTGGCTGTGGCCGCGCAACCCGCCGATCCGCGAACGTAAATCCATTCCCACCCACTGGCTGAAAATCACCCTGTATGAAGGGCGAAACCGCCAGGTGCGTCGCATGACGGCGCATATCGGGTTCCCTACCCTGCGCCTGATTCGCTACAGTATGGGTAATCTTTCGCTGGGTTCACTGCAACCCGGTGAATGGAAAACTATCGATTCCCTGTAGACCGATAACTGATGGAGGCGACATGAAGAACACACTGACCGCGCTGCTGTTCACCGCACTGGCGGCCCCACTCGCCGCCCAGGCCGCCAGCTTCGACTGCGCCAAGGCGGCAAGCCGCGATGAGCGCGCCATCTGCGCCAACCGCACGCTGAACGATCTGGACGTGCAAATGGCCACAAAATACCAATTCCTGCGCGGCCTGTTCGCCATGGGCGCGCGCGGCGCGATGCAGGACAGCCAGCAGGACTGGCTGACAAAACGCCAGCGGTGCGGCGGGGATACCGCCTGCCTGCTGCAAAGCTACCGCACCCGCATCGCCGAGCTGGACGACATCTACCGGCGCATCGACAAACCGTTGTAAGGAGAGCGCATGTTCAAACCGCACGTCACCGTGGCCTGCGTGGTGCACGCCGCCGACAAATTTTTGGTGGTCGAAGAGACCATCAACGGCAAAGCGCTGTGGAACCAGCCAGCCGGCCATCTGGAGGCCGACGAGACGCTGGTGCAGGCCGCCGAGCGCGAGCTGTGGGAAGAGACCGGCATCCGCGCCACGCCGCAGGCGTTCCTGCGCCTGCACCAGTGGATCGCGCCGGATCACACGCCGTTCCTGCGTTTTTGCTTCGTTATCGAGTTGGAACAGCCGCTGCCGACCGAGCCGCAGGACAGCGACATCGATCGCTGCCTGTGGCTGAGCGCCGACGAGATTTTGCAGGCGCCCAACCTGCGTTCCGCGCTGGTGGCGGAGAGCATTCGCAGCTACCAGCAGCCGGAGCGCTACCCGCTATCGCTGGTCGGCAGCTTCGCCTGGCCGTTTTAAGGGCGCCGGGCAGCACAAGATGAACAGTGCGCCGGCGCGGCCAACGTGGTAAAATCCTGCGCTTGTTTTTATCAGCACGGTTCGTGTTCAAGTTCGTGAGATCCCCATGTCAGACAACAGCCAGAAAAAAGTAATCGTCGGTATGTCCGGCGGCGTCGACTCTTCCGTTACCGCCTATCTGTTACAGCAACAGGGCTATCAGGTCGCTGGGCTGTTCATGAAGAACTGGGAAGAAGACGACGACGAAGAGTACTGCTCCGCCGCGACCGATCTGGCCGATGCGCAAGCGGTCTGCGACAAGCTGGGCATCGAACTGCACACGGTGAACTTTGCGGCGGAATACTGGGACAACGTGTTTGAGCTGTTCCTGGAAGAGTACAAGGCCGGCCGCACGCCGAACCCGGACATCCTGTGCAATAAAGAGATCAAATTCAAAGCCTTCCTGGAGTTCGCTGCCGAAGATCTGGGGGCCGATTTTATCGCCACCGGCCACTACGTGCGCCGCCAGGACGTGGACGGCAAGAGCCGCCTGCTGCGCGGCGTCGACGGCAACAAAGATCAGAGCTACTTCCTCTACACCCTGAGCCACGAGCAGGTGGCGCAGAGCCTGTTCCCGGTCGGGGAGCTGGAGAAGCCGGAGGTGCGCCGCATCGCCGAGCAGCTGGAGCTGGTCACCGCCAAGAAGAAAGACTCCACCGGCATCTGTTTTATCGGCGAGCGCAAGTTCCGCGACTTCCTCGGCCGTTACCTGCCGGCGCAGCCGGGCCCGATCGTCAGCGTCGACGGCCAGACCGTCGGCGAACACCAGGGCCTGATGTATCACACCCTGGGCCAGCGTAAAGGGCTGGGCATCGGCGGCATGAAAGACAGCAGCGAAGATCCGTGGTACGTGGTGGATAAAGACGTGGCCAACAACGTGCTGGTCGTCGCGCAGGGGCACGATCACCCGCGCCTGATGTCCGTCGGCCTTATCGCGCAGCAGTTGCACTTGGTGGATCGCCTGCCGCTGAGCGGCCCGTTCCGCTGCACGGTGAAGACCCGCTATCGCCAGCAAGACATCCCTTGCACCGTGACCCCGCTCGACGACGAACGCATCGAAGTGCGTTTCGACGAGCCGGTCTCTGCCGTCACCCCCGGCCAGTCGGCGGTGTTCTATCAGGGCGAAATCTGCCTCGGTGGCGGCATCATCGAACAGCGCCTGGCGTAATTCGCCTGCCACCCAAGAAAAACGCTGCGTTTATCGCAGCGTTTTTTTTATTCAAAATTCCACCTGCGCACCCAGTTCAATGACGCGATTCGGCGGGATTTCGAACAGGTCCGGCGCGCGCAGCGCATTGCGCTGCAACAGTTGGAACACCTTGCCGCGCACGCGCAGATACCAGGGCCGCTTGCCCAGCACCAGCGTATCGCGCGACATGAAGAACGAGGTCTCGTTCATGGTGAAGCTCATCCCTTCCAGGCCGCAGCGGTAAAGGATGTCCGTCACGTTGGGCGTCTCACGCCAGCCATAGCTCGCCACCACCCGCCAAAAGCTCGCCGACAGTTGTTCGATCGCCACCCGCTGCACGTTGTGCACGTACGGCATGTCGGTGGTGACGATGGTCAGCAACACCACGCGCTCATGCAACACCTTGTTGTGCTTCAGGTTGTGCAGCAGCACCAGCGGCACCGCGTGCGGCGTGCGCTCCATAAATACCGCGGTGCCCGGCACCCGCTTCGGCGGCGCCTTCTCCAGCGACTCGATCAGCGCGCTCAGCCCTTCCTGATTGTCGCGCAGCCGGCGGATCAGGCGCGAACGCTCGGTCTTCCAGGTCAACATGATCAGCAGAATGGTCAGCCCAAGCGCCACCGGCAGCCAGCCGCCGGTCGCCAGCTTGATCAGGTTGGCGCCGAACAGCGGTACGTCGATGCACAGCATGACAACCAGCATCAGTCCGCCCAGCGCGCGCGGCCAGCCCCAGTTTTTGACCGCCACGATGCTCAGCAAAATCGACGACAGCAGCATGGTGCCGGTCACCACGATGCCGTAAGCCGAGGCCAGGTTACTGGAATGTTTGAAACTGATAATCACGATCAGCACCGCCGCGAACAGCAGCCAGTTCACTACCGGAATGTAGATCTGCCCGGACTCCTGATCGGAGGTATAGATGATGCGCATCGGCGGCAGGTAGCCCAGCCGCACCGCCTGCCGCGTCAGCGAGAACACGCCCGAGATCACCGCCTGCGAGGCGATCACCGTCGCCAGCGTGGCGATCACCAGCAGCGGGATCAGCGCCCAGGTCGGCGCCAGCAGGAAGAACGGGTTGTTGATCGCCGCCGGATTGGCCAGCAGCAGCGCCCCCTGGCCGAAATAGTTCAGCACCAGCGCCGGCGCCACCAGCGTAAACCACGCCAGACGGATCGGTTTTTTACCGAAGTGGCCCATATCGGCGTACAACGCTTCGGCGCCGGTGACCGACAGTACCACCATGCCCAGCGCAAAAAACGACACTGCCTTGTATTCGAAGAAGAAATTCACCGCCCAGTAAGGGTTCAGCGCCCGCAGCACGCCGGGATGATGCAGAATCCCGCCGATACCCAGCAGCGCGAGCGTCAGAAACCAGATAACCATCGCCGGGGCGAACAGTTTACCGACGCTGCCGGTGCCGCGTTTTTGGATCGCAAACAGCGCGGTCAGCACCAACAGCGACAGCGGTACGATAAAGCTGTCCAGCTCTGGGGCGATAATCTGCAGCCCCTCGATGGCCGAGAGCACCGAAATGGCCGGGGTGATCACCCCGTCGCCGTAAAAGAAGCTGCCGCCCACCAGCCCGATCAGCACCGCTGCCGGCACCCAGCGCGCATCCAGCTTGCGGATCGCCAGCGACATCAGCGTCAGGATCCCTCCCTCGCCGTCGTTGTCGGCACGCATCACAAAACAAATGTACTTAATGGACACCACCAGCGTCAGCAGCCAGAAAATCAGCGACAAAAAGCCGTAAATCGAGGCCGGCGTCAGAGTGATGCCTTCCTCCGCCGTCAGGCATTCGCGCAGGGTATACAGCGGGCTGGTGCCAATATCGCCGTACACTACGCCGATGGCCGCCAGCGTCACCGTCGGCAGCGGCTGCTTGTTTTTTACGTGCATATTAAGATCTTTATTTGAGGGCTCACGTTGGCAGTATAGATGCAGCCGCCGCACTTTATTTGCCGCCGCAACAATAAGTTCGCGTCGCCACGCCGGCGATTTTCGCCGCCTATTTGCACAGTTCTGCGCCGCACGGCGCCTCCGCCTCGTCACGGGCGTATTAGACGCTGGGTTTACCCTCGATTTTGTGGCATGATCCGCGGCATTCGTTGTCATCGTTGTTACAGCCACGCCCGTTCGTTAACGTTCGCGGCCGCCGCCGTTACCCCTGCGATACACACAACCTTATGCAGTAAGCCATGTACCGTTCACAGCGTTTACAGGAGTAATCGTGGCGAAGAATTATTATGACATCACGCTGGCCATGGCGGGTATCAGCCAGGCGGCGCGTTTGGTTCAGCAGTTGGCCCATGAAGGGCAATGCCACCGCGAAGCCTTTCAGACCTCGCTGAAGAGCCTGCTGCAGATGGATCCGCCCTCCACGTTGGCGGTGTTCGGCGGTGAAGAACGCAACTTGCTGGTCGGCCTCGAAACCCTGATGGGCGTGCTTAACGCCAACAACAAAGGGCCGGGCGCGGAACTGACCCGCTACACCATCAGCCTGATGGTGCTGGAGCGCAAGCTCAACGCCAACAAACAGGCGATGAACACGCTCGGTGAACGCCTCAGCCAGCTCGAACGCCAGCTGGCGCACTTCGATCTTGAGTCGGACACCATCATCAGCGCGCTGGCCGGCATTTACGTCGACGTGGTCAGTCCGCTCGGGCCGCGCATTCAGGTGACCGGCTCGCCGGCTATCTTGCAGAACCCGCAGGTGCAGGCCAAGGTTCGCGCCACGCTGTTGGCCGGCATTCGCGCCGCCGTGCTGTGGCAACAGGTCGGCGGCAGCCGTCTGCAGTTAATGTTTTCCCGTAATCGTCTGTTCAAACAGGCGCAAAATATCGTTGCTCATTGTTAATCGATCCCAGGAGTTGCTACCGATGGAATTATCCTCACTGACCGCCGTTTCCCCCGTTGATGGACGCTACGGTGATAAAGTCAGCGCACTGCGCCCCATTTTCAGCGAATACGGTCTGCTGAAATTCCGCGTACAGGTTGAAGTACGTTGGCTGCAAAAACTGGCGGCCTGCGCAGAAATCAAGGAAGTTCCCGCTTTTGACGCCGACGCAAACGCTTTCCTCGACAAAATCGTCGCGGAATTCAATGAAGAAGACGCTCAGCGCATCAAAACCATCGAGCGCACCACCAACCACGACGTGAAAGCGGTCGAGTATTTCCTGAAGGAAAAAGTGGCGGCGGTGCCTGCGCTGCACGCGGTGTCCGAGTTCATCCACTTTGCCTGCACCTCCGAAGACATCAACAACCTGTCGCACGCGCTGATGCTGCAAAGCGCCCGTCAGGACGTGGTATTGCCTTACTGGCGCAAGATCATCGACGCGCTGAAAAGGCTGGCGCTGGAATACCGCGATATTCCGCTGCTGTCGCGCACCCACGGCCAGCCGGCGACCCCGTCGACCGTCGGCAAAGAGTTCGCCAACGTGGCTTACCGCATGGAACGCCAGTACCGCCAGCTGGAGCGCGTGGAGATCATGGGTAAAATCAACGGTGCGGTCGGCAACTACAACGCCCACATCGTCGCTTACCCGGAAGTGGACTGGCACCAGTTCAGCGAGGCGTTCGTGACCTCGCTCGGCATCACCTGGAACCCGTACACCACCCAGATCGAGCCGCATGACTACATCGCTGAGCTGTTCGACTGCGTAGCGCGTTTCAACACCATCCTGATCGACTTCGACCGCGATATCTGGGGCTACATTGCCCTGAACCACTTCAAGCAGAAGACCATCGCCGGTGAAATCGGTTCTTCCACCATGCCGCACAAGGTCAACCCGATCGACTTCGAAAACTCCGAAGGCAACCTGGGCCTGGCCAACGCCGTGCTGGGCCACCTGGCGGGCAAACTGCCGGTGTCCCGCTGGCAGCGCGACCTGACCGACTCCACCGTGCTGCGTAACCTGGGCGTAGGCCTGGGCTACGCGCTGATCGCCTATCAGGCCACCCTGAAAGGCATCAGCAAGCTGGAAGTGAACCAGGCGCACCTGCTGGACGAACTGGATCACAACTGGGAAGTGCTGGCCGAGCCGATCCAGACCGTGATGCGCCGATACGGCATCGAGAAGCCTTACGAGAAGCTGAAAGAGCTGACCCGCGGCAAGCGCGTGGACGCCGCCGGCATGCAGGCATTCATCGATGGCCTGGCGCTGCCGGAAGAAGAGAAAACCCGTCTGAAGGCGATGACCCCGGCCAACTACATCGGCCGCGCCACCACCATGGTCGACGAGCTGAAGTAAGCGCTTTAGCCCGATAAAAAGGCGGCCCGCGGGCCGCCTTTTTGCTTATCATTCGCCGCGCAACACCTGCAGCCGGGCTATCTGCTGCCCCTGTGCATCGAAGTTATCCTCGCTCAGCCAGCGCGCCAGCGCCTGCCGCACCGCCGGCCAGCGATCGGCGGTGATGGCGAACCAGTCGGTATCCCGGCTGCGCCCCTTGACGATCACCGCAAAGCGGAAGTTGCCCTCGTAGCGAAAGCCAAAGCGCAGCGCGGCCTGGCGGGACGGCGCGTTATGGCTGTCGCACTTCCACTCGCAGCGGCGGTAGCCCAGCGTGTCGAAGGCATAGCGCAGCAGCAGCGCGATGGCTTCGGTGGCGCTGGAGCGCTGTTTCATCAACGGCGACCAGCTGACGTGGCCGATCTCCAGCACGCCGTTGGCCTCGTCGATGCGCATCAGCGCCACCGTGCCCACCGGCGCGTCGCTGGCGGCGTCGAACACCGTCAGATTGACCAGCGCCGGGTTGGCCTGCAGCGTCTCCAGATGTTGCAACATCGCCGCCGGCGTATCGGGCCGTTCAATAGACAGATAGGTCCAGTCGCGGCCGTCCGGCGCCAGTTGAAACGCCTCGAACAGCGCGGCGTAATCCCGCTGCGGCTCGAGCGGCGCCAACGAGCAGAAACGCCCGCCGAGCGTCGCGCCGCCCGGGCGGCGAGCCGGCTGCCAATCCGGCATCGGTTCCCCGACCGGCTGACCATAACGATTCATTGCCATAAACGCCCTCCTGCGATTAACGGGAATAAACGATAAACGAGCTTCTTCTGCCGATTTTGTCGTACAGCGAGCGCGCCGGCGCGTTGTACTCCTGGGTCATCCAGTAGACCCGATCGCTGCCGCGCGTCTCTGCCAATCGGTACGCCTGTTCGAACAGCTTTTCCGACACCTTGTGGCCGCGCGCCTGCGGCGACACATAGAGATCTTCGATATAACAATAGCCGACCGCGCTCCAGGTGGACGGGTGGAACACCAGGTTCATCAGCCCCAGCAGCCGTCCCTCGGCATCCTCCGCCACCAGCCCGTACACCTGTTCATCCTGCCCCAGGCGTTCGAAGGTGCGATCGGTCACCTGCGGCGCCACGTCGGCGCGGTAAAAATCGAGATAGCCCTGCCACAGCGCCAGCCATTGCGCTTTGTCGTCGCCATTGATTCTGCGGATAGTCACTTCAGGGTTGGATGGGTTCATAGCGCCTCACGGAGTAAGATATTATTTCCATTAGGGAAATAATCGGATAGCGGCAGAATACACCGCGCAGCGGCGGCGCAATACGGACCAATTCAAAACGCAGAGCAGACCAATTTTAACCGTCGCTTGCCGCCGGCAGCGCGCTGAACACCTGCGCCAACGCAGTGATAAAGCGCACGATCTCATCCGGCGTATAGGCCGAGAAGCCGAGCACCAACGCCCCGCGCTGCGGCGTACCGGTGTAGAAGTCCGCCAGGCCGTACAGCCGTATCCCCCGTTCGGCCGCCGCCACCACCAGCCGCCGCTCCGTTGCCGCATCCGCCAACGGGCAAACCAGCTGCAGCCCGCCCTGCGGCAACGCCGGACGCGTCCAGGCTGCCAGGTGACGATGCACCGCGTCGTACAACGCGTCCAGCCGCGCCTTGTACAACGTGCGCATATTGCGCAGATGCTCGGCGTAGCCGCCCTCGTGCAGGAAATGGAACAGCGTCATCTGCGCCAGCGCCGACGTGTAGCCGTCCTGAAACTGCCTGGCGGCGACCAACGGCCGCACCAGCTGCGGCGGCGCAATCATGAAGCCGATGCGCAGCCCCGGAAACAGCGTCTTGCTGAAGGTGCCGATGTACAGTGTACGCCCGCCGCCGTCCAACCCCTGCAGCGCCGCCTTGGTTTGCCGGTCGTAGTTGAACTCGGCGTCGTAGTCGTCTTCGATGATCCAGGCCCGTTGCCGCTGCGCCCACTGCAACAACGCCAGCCGCCGATCGAGACTCAGCGAATACCCCAGCGGATAGTGATGGGACGGCGTGATGTAAACGCCTCGTCCGCCGCCCGAGGCCTGCATCAATTGCCCGACGTCCAGCCCCTGTTCGTCGATGCCGATCGGCCGCGCCTGCAGACCCGCCGACTGCACCAGTTTTTTCGCTCCCTGATAACCCGGTTCTTCGACGAACACCGCATCGCCGGGATCGAACAGCACCTGCGTACACAGCGCCAACGCCTGCTGAGAGCTGGTCACCACGATCACCTGTTCCGCCGTCGCCTTGACGCCCCGCTCCCGCTGCAGATAGTGCGCGATCTCCGCACGCAGCTCCGGCAGCCCTTGCGGATCGGCATACCCCAACAACCGCTCGCCGTGCCGCCGCAGCGCCTGCTTTTCCTGCTGCAGCCATTGCTCGATGGGGAACGCCCGCAGGTCTGCCAGCGAAGGCGTCAGCGAAGCCTGGCGACAAGTGTGCGGCGTATGGCTGACTGCCAGCAGCGCCCGGCCGCGATCGCTCAGCTCAGGCTCCGCCAGCCGCGCCTCTTGCCCCGTCGCCGTCGCCAGCAGTTCGCGGCCGAGCAGCGTGTCACTGCGATAACGCACAAAGCTGCCGCGCCCCACCGTTCGGCTGATGAACCCCTCCGCTTCCAGCCGCGCGTAGGTCTGTTCCACCGTGTCGCGCGCCACCGTCAGCCGGGCCGCCAACACACGGCTCGGCGGCAGCTTCGTCCGCCAGGCCAGTTCTCCGGCGGCAATCAGTTGCAACAGAGCCTGATGCAGCGCCGAACGTCGGGTCAGACCTTGCCGCCGCTGCTGCGCGAAGGCGGCCAGGATAGCTGCATCGTCCGCGTGTCGTGGGGTGTCGCTCATGGGGAATTTGTGTCTCCTGATTCAGGGTACCGACGCACTACTCTACCTCATTTCCTTCCAGCGGCGGTGGCAGTTGCGCTGCCCGGCGAAATCCCCTTAAATAAGCCATCGCATTGCGGCTACAGGACTTCCGTCGGCTATGAGCAAGGAGACCAACCAGCGTCTGCTGGACAAACTGCAGCAGGATCTGGCCAGCGCGGGCGCGATGCCGCTGTATTTGCGCTTCAACGCCTCAGTGCGCCAGGCTATCGATCAAGGATTGCTGAATGCGGGGGATTTTTTGCCCAGCGAGCGCCTGTTCACCGAACGGCTCGGCATCTCGCGCATCACGGTGCGCAAAGCGCTGGCCTGCCTCGAGCAGGACGGCATCATCGGCCGTTCGCGCGGCTACGGCACCTTTATTCAACCGCAACGGCCCGAGCCGAAGCTGTTCTATTCATTGGCGGACGTCAAAGGATTCTCGCGTGAGGTGATACAGCAAGGGCGCCGGCCGGACACGCAGTGGATCAGCCGCGAACGGATGCCCGCCGGCGTTGAACTGGCTGAAAAGCTCCAGCTGGCGGCCGGAACGCCGATCTACCAACTCAAACGCATTCACTTGATCGATCGGCGGCCAATGTCGGTGGCGGTGTCCTACGTGGTGGTGACGGCAATTGTCAACGTCGACGAGATCGGCATTTCGCTGTACGACTACTTCCGGCGCAATAAGGTCGAGATGGGATCGCTGCGCAGCCAGGTCAGCGCGGCGATGGCCGACGACGATATCCGCCAGGCGCTGCGGCTCTCGGAGCCAATGCCGCTGCTGATCGTGCGCCAGACGCTGTTCGACCACCATAAAAAGCCGATCGAATACAGCGAAAGCTTCTGCCGCAGCGACATGTACGAATTTACCAGCGAAAGTTGACCCGTTGCGTCACGCGGCCGCTCACGCCTCGCCCTGCCGGCGGCGGCGAAAACGCGCGA
This sequence comes from Serratia sp. Nf2, assembly GCF_003028435.1. NCBI lineage: Bacteria > Pseudomonadati > Pseudomonadota > Gammaproteobacteria > Enterobacterales > Yersiniaceae > Serratia > Serratia sp. Nf2. The sequence goes on from NZ_PYTW01000003.1 coordinate 314,073, forward strand.
ACGCCTGAACGTAAGCCTCGATATCCAGCAGATTCACCCGTTTTAACGCCGCCAGCAATCCGGGTTCGATCGCTTCTGCGCCGCGCAGCGCGCCGCAAATCGCGGTGGCCATCGCGCCAATGGTGTCGGTGTCGCCGCCCAGGTTGGCGCACAGCACGGCGCACTGTGTAGGGTCGGTTTGCGCCAGCTGCACCATCGCCAGCGCCGCCGGCACCGACTCGATGGTGCTCACCCCGGCGCCGATCAGCTGATACACCCGTTCGGAGGCCTGCTCGGTGTCGGTGGCTTCATCCACCACCTGAAACGCCAGTTCGATACGCGCCGCCAGCGAGGGGCTGAACGTCGTCTCCTGCCGGCGCTGGGCATACTCCGCCACCCCCGGCAATGCCAGGCGAATCGAGGCCCAGTCCGCCCCCTCCACCGCCCGCGCAACGGCCCAGGCGATCGCCACTGCACCGGCAACGGCGATGTCGGATTTGTGCGTCGGGCTGCAGGCCAGCCACACCTGCTGGCAGAAATCCTCCAGAGGCGCGGACGGCAGCACGCAGCCCAAAGGCGAAATGCGCATCGCCGCACCATTGGTGATGCCGTTGTTTTCCAACTCGGCGATCGGCGTGCCCGCTTTCTGCTCGCTCAGCGCCAGTTTGGAACTGGGGCCGAGAATGTTCTTGTTGAAGGCGTCAAAACTGTCCACCCAGCGGATCACGTTGCGGGCAATCAGTTCCGGCACCACCTCGCCTTCCGCTTCCCGCAGCGCATCGGCCAGCGCCAACGCCATCGCGGTATCGTCGGTATATTGCCCGGCCTTGAAGTAACAGGCGGCGGTGTTCTCCGCCGGCCCATCGAGAAAGCCGTCTATCCAGCCGAAATGGCGCTTAACCCGCTCGCGCGGCCACAGCTCGGAAGGCATGCCGAGCGCGTCGCCCAGCATCTGTCCGTAAAGTGCGCCCGCTATGCGTTCTGCCTGGGTTAACTGCTTCATCCGTCGCTCCTGAGAAAATATGCCGATGCCTCAATAATACCTTATTAGTACCTTTAAAGCTTATCAAGCGCCCCGGTTCACACTTTCCTTTCTGGCAATGCCCGGCGCGTTTAAGTTGCGTTTAACGTTGCCCCGCCGCTGTTTATCCGACGTTTATCAGAACTTGTCGATAATGTCGGCGAACAAATTGATAACGCTTATTTTAATACATTGCTTCGGCTCTCTTGCGGGCCGAGCGGGTTATACCTACCATAGCCTCAGCACTTTTTGTCAAAATGGTTCAGGTGGCCGCGTTATCCCCTGACACGCCGCAGAGCGTGTTCCCTTTTATCGCGTGGGTGACAGGACGTTCACCCGCACAGTCACAGGAGTTCGCCATGCGAGTACTGGTTGTTGAAGATAATGGTTTGCTGCGCCACCACCTTTCCGTTCAGATGCGCGAGATGGGCCATCAGGTCGACGCGGCCGAAGACGCCAAGGAAGCCGATTACTTCCTGCAGGAACACGCGCCGGATATCGCCATCGTCGATCTCGGCCTGCCGGGTGAAGACGGCCTGAGCCTGATCCGCCGCTGGCGCGCGCACCAGACCAAGCTGCCGATCCTGGTGCTGACCGCCCGCGAAAGCTGGCAGGACAAAGTGGCGGTGCTGGAAGCCGGCGCCGACGACTATGTCACCAAGCCGTTCCACCTGGAAGAAGTGATCGCCCGCATGCAGGCGCTGATGCGCCGCAACAGCGGCCTGGCTTCGCAGGTGATCGTGCTGCCGCCGTTCCAGATCGATCTGTCGCGCCGCGAACTGAGCGTTAACGATCGGCAAATCAAGCTGACCGCTTTTGAATACACCATCATCGAAACCCTGATCCGCAACGCCGGCAAGGTGGTGAGCAAGGATTCGTTGATGCTGCAGCTTTACCCGGACGCCGAACTGCGTGAAAGCCATACCATCGACGTGCTGATGGGCCGCTTGCGTAAAAAAGTGCAGGCGGAATACCCCCATGAAGTGATTACCACGGTACGTGGCCAGGGCTACCGTTTTGACGCGAAGTGAACATGATGTTCAACAAGAATAAAAAACCGTTTTCGCTACGTGCACGCTTCCTGATGGCGACCGCCGGGGTGATCCTGGCGCTGTCGCTCTCTTACGGTTTGGTGGCGGTCGTCGGCTACATCGTCAGCTTCGACAAGACCGCCTTCCGCCTGCTGCGCGGCGAGAGCAACCTGTTCTTCAGCCTGGCGCAGTGGAAAGACAACAAGCTCACCATTGCCATTCCCCCCGATATCGATCTCAACTTCCCCACGCTGGTGTTTATCTATGACGATAAAGGCAACCTGCTGTGGAGCCAGCGCAAAGTGCCGGAGCTGGAGAAGCTGATCAACAAGGAATGGCTGGAAGAGGCCGGCTTTTACGAAATTGATACCGATACCCGCATCAGTAGCGAAGTGCTGGGGGACAACCCCAAAGCGCAGGATCAGCTGAAGAATTATGACGATACCGATCAGAACGCGCTGACTCACTCGGTGGCGGTCAACACCTATGCCGCCACGCCTCGCCTGCCGGCGCTGACCATCGTGGTGGTCGACAGCATTCCGCAGGAGCTGCAGCGATCCGACGTGGTGTGGGAGTGGTTCAGCTACGTGCTGTTGGCCAACCTGCTGCTGGTGGTGCCGCTGCTGTGGCTGGCGGCCTACTGGAGCCTGCGGCCGATCAAGGCGCTGGTCAATCAGGTGGGCGAGCTGGAGAACGGCGAGCGCGATCAGCTGGATGAGAACCCGCCCAGCGAGCTGCGCGGGCTGGTGCGCAATCTGAACATTCTGGTGCGCAACGAACGCCAGCGCTACACCAAGTATCGCACCACGCTGTCGGATCTGACCCACAGCCTGAAAACGCCGCTGGCGGTGCTGCAAAGCACCCTGCGCTCGCTGCGCAGCGGCAAACAGACCACCATCGAAGAAGCCGAGCCGATCATGCTGGATCAGATCGGCCGCATCTCGCAGCAGATCGGTTACTACCTGCACCGGGCCAGCATCAACTCCGGCCAGACGGTGTTGACGCGCGAGATCCACTCGGTACCGGCGCTGCTCGACAGCCTGGTGGTGGCACTGAACAAGGTTTACCAGCGCAAAGGGGTGGCGATCACGCTGGACATCTCGCCGGAAGTGACCTTTATGGGCGAGAAGAACGACTTTATGGAAGTGATGGGCAACGTGTTGGAAAACGCCTGCAAATACTGCCTGGAGTTCGTGGAAATCACCTCGCTGCACTCCGAGAAAAACCTCACCATCGTCATCGACGACGACGGCCCGGGGATCCCGGAAAGCAAGCGCCAGCTGATCTTCCAGCGCGGCCAGCGGGTGGATACCCTGCGCCCTGGCCAGGGCCTCGGCCTGTCGGTGGCAGCAGAGATCATCGAGCAGTACGACGGCGAAATCGTCATCAGCGACAGCCCGCTCGGCGGCGCGCGCATGCAGGTGACCTTTGCCCGTCAGCACGACACCCACCACAACGAGTAAATTATGCCTCTTCGGCCCCGATCCACGGGGCCAAACTTCCGTTATAATCGCACACAGGCTCACTCCTCTCTCCTGGAATAGAACATGGATTATCAATTAGACCTGGACTGGAACGATTTTTTGCAACGTTATTGGCAAAAGCGTCCGGTGATTCTCAAGCGCGGCTTCAAAAACTTTATCGATCCGATCTCCCCGGATGAGCTGGCCGGGCTGGCGATGGAAAATGAAGTGGACAGCCGCCTGGTCAGCCACCAGGACGGCCGTTGGCAGGTTGCGCACGGCCCCTTCGAGAGCTTCGATCACCTGAGCGAAAACAACTGGTCGCTGCTGGTGCAGGCGGTGGACCACTGGCATGAGCCTTCCGCGGCGCTGATGCGCCCATTCCGCCAACTGCCGGACTGGCGGATGGATGACCTGATGATCTCCTTCTCGGTACCGGGCGGCGGCGTCGGCCCGCACCTCGATCAGTACGACGTGTTCATCATTCAGGGTACCGGCCGCCGCCGCTGGCGCGTCGGGGAAAAAACGCCGCTGAAACAACACTGCCCGCATCCGGATCTGCTGCAGGTAGAGCCGTTCGACGCCATCATCGACGAAGAGATGGAGCCGGGCGACATTCTCTACATTCCGCCGGGCTTCCCGCACGAAGGCTACGCGCTGGAAAACGCGCTCAATTATTCGGTGGGCTTCCGCGCACCGAACGGCCGCGAGCTGGTGAGCGGCTTCGCCGATTACGTGCTGGCGCGCGAGCTGGGCAGCAAGCGCTACGGCGATCCGGACGTTAAACTGCGCGAACACCCGGCGGAGATCCTGCCGCAGGAAGTGGACGCCTTACGGCAGATGATGCTGGATCTGGTGCAACAGCCGGAACACTTCCAGCACTGGTTCGGCGAGTTTATCTCCCAGTCGCGCCACGAGCTGGATCTGGCGCCGCCGGAACCGCCGTATCAGGCCGGGGAAATCTACGAGCTGCTGCAACAGGGTGAAGCGCTGCAGCGCCTGGGCGGGTTGCGCGTGCTGCGCGTCGGCGATCGCTGCTTCGTCAACGGCGAGCTGATCGACACCGACCAGCTGCAGGCCGCAGACGCCCTGTGCCAGAACTTCAGCGTCGACGCCGCCCTGCTCGGCGACGCGGTAGACGACCCGTCGTTCCTGGCGCTGCTGACCGCGCTGGTCAACAGCGGGTATTGGTATTTTAACGACTGAGTTCTCGGGACCGTGGCTCCTGTTGAACATATATAACGGCCCGCTTATGCGGGCCTTTTCTTTGGGGTGTAAAAAGTTGGCAACACTTCGACACATGGAAACAAAATATTAATAGTTGTGAAACTGAAACGAAATAATATTGAACTACCTTTTTAATACATTAACGAAATTTCATGGACGATGAAAAATGGAAAATTACGTAATACAAGGAAAGGTCATTAAATTACTACGTATGGACTACCCCAAAGTTAATCATTTTCATACGGATATACGCTTACTTTTAGACAGAACACAAATATTGATTCAGAATACATCCTTTGAATACAGGCAATTACTGGAAAATGCAAACCAGGTAATTGAGGATAAAAGGATCCAACCATTACAGCATCGCTTAAGCGCCTATGTGGATCTCGACATATTTCCCAGCGAAAACTCAACAAGCCAGAACGAAGCCATCTTCTATCATCAGTTTTACCCCACGCTTTCCGACATCGTTAACAATAATCTATCATTTATCCAATTCATTGAAAAAATAGGAAGTGAAATAACGAGACGGTCGATCCCCGTTAGAAAAGCAAATATAAGAACTGTCCCCGATAAGGATGGAAGCTACACTGAATTCATTGATATTTCACTATTAAGCGAATCACTCTCCAACCTGCGAGAGTACGCAAAGGGAAATAGCGATGAAAACAAATTACTTCATGCTATCATTTTCGCAGTCATGTTTATGCATATCCACCCTCTGCAAGATGGGAATGGACGCGCCGCCAGAATCCTTTTTAATCTCATGCTACAAATAAAGCCGCTTAGCTACCTCCCTCTTACTGAGCTTTGTCATTTTGCACGAAGTGGTTATGTACTTAGCTTACGCGAAGCCTTTTTATTTTCCGAATGGGACAACATTATTAAGTTTTATTGTAATTGCATCCACCTGCTTTACGGTTCTGCAACGAGTGAGTTAACTAGCATGCAGTAAACATTGCATGCTACTTAGCTAATTTAATGACAATGGAGTATATATGTTAACTGAAAAAGACATTCTGTTAATCAAGACAACCACCATGACCGATACTCAGGTCGATAAAATCAGTACGCAGCGATAGCTGAGCTTGGCATGAAATAGAATTTGTTTATCAAATGATTTTCAAGAGTATGGTGTGGGCCCGCATCATACTGTAAAGAAGATTAAAGGTAAAAAGATGGAAAAAATACTATTTTTATTGAAATATTTCAACAAGTCATCAAGTTACACAGTAAAACGTCAATTTTACACTTTGATTTTAATCTCGGTGATCGCCACATTTTTATTTTCTGTGCAACCGGTAATTATGGCTTACCTAATCAATGCCATTGAGGAAAAAGAATTCAGTTTATCTCTTTCCATCATTACCCTTGCTATCAGTTATATCGCCATTATGAGCATGCGAAAGCTCTCTTCAGCATTAAATTTCATATTAATCACATCGCTACGTAATAATGTCGTGATCAACATGACTGATAATTATTTTAAAAGCCTTTTCAATTTGAAAGAAGTAAATAGCCATGAAAACACGGGAGATATCACCCAACGTTTAAATCAGGCTATAGATGAATTGACAATTTTACTGAGAAATATCTCACACAACCTACTCCCCCCTCTATTCCAGCTAGGATTCAGCATTACAATTATTTTATTATCCGGAGACTACCTCGTATCATCACTATTCTTAATTTATTTTACCCTTTACCTTCACACTAAGAAAAAATTCAACAAAAAAATCTCTGAACTTTACTCTGACTTTTACTCTACCTCGGTAAAAAAATACAGCATCATCACTGACAGCGTTAAGAACATGGAGGCTGCCAGAGTTTGCAATACATATGATTTTTTATTTAACAGGTACAAAACACTCCTTAACAAGATTGAAGATAAACATGAGGCATTACTCAAAACAGATTTCAAACTCTTACTTATTGAAGCATTACTAAGTATCTTTTTCTTCGGCTCATCGTTTTTACTTTCTCTTTATTTGGTTATAAGCAAGGGGATTACCTTAGGTCACTTTGTCATGATAGCCTCTTACATCATGTTATTGGCGACTCCCTTAGAGAACATCGGCTCCATGTATACGGCGATGCAAAAGTCCACAGCATCTTTATATACATTTATTACATCAATCAAGCCACCGACAACTCAAAACTCTCACACCGCCGATTTACAAGACACGGCAGTTTCGATCACGCTAAGAGATGTGCAATATTCATATGATAAAAACGGGAAATATGCCATTAAAAATATGAACATTGAATTCTCGCACGCTGGCTTTTTCACTTTAACGGGACCTAGCGGAGCAGGAAAAAGCACGTTAGCAAAATTGATTTCAGGTGAACTGGAACCTGATGCGGGAAGGATATATTTAAACAGCAGTGAAATAAATGCACTCTCAATTAAACAGCGCGCTGAAATAATTTTCCACGTCACTCAAAATGACTATATATTTATGGACACACTCCGATTTAACCTGAAAATTGCGTGCCCAGATGCCTCTGATGAAAAACTCCTTATGGCTTTGAAACACGCACAACTCAATGACCTTCCACTTAATAATTCAACCTCGTTATTGGATCTCAGAATTGGCGACAATGGCATGACATTATCCGGAGGGCAGCGCCAGCGATTATCTTTGGCTCGACTGTTTTTACGTCACCCTAAAATTATCATTTTGGATGAAGTGACTTCATCTCTTGATATCATTAATGAAAGAGAGGTACTGGGAAACATCAAAGCCGCTTATCCATCTTCTATCGTGATTAATATCAGCCATCGACGTTCCACCTTCGATTACTCAGATGAAATCATCGTGCTGGATCAACAAGGCATTGCAGATAGGGGGGAGCTGTCCTCATTGGCTGATAGAAACATCTATATTCAATCCATTCTGCATAAAAATACATTGGACGCCGCTGTCTGAAAGAATCAATACCAACACCCCGACAGCATCAGTAGCGTAACCAGGCTCGTCATCCAATGTACCAATCATAAAGTTTTTATCCCTGGCGCGCCTGTGCGCGGTAATCCGCCAGTTCCCCCGCCGCCATGCCCGCCTGCTCCGCCGCCAAGCCAATCTGCTGCCAGGTAGTGGCATCGATCGGGATGCCCTGCTCCAGCCGCGCCGCGCGGTTGGCGTCTTCCCACTCTCCCGGGACGGCGATCGGCTGTTCGCCGCTCGGCGGCGACGCCTTCACCCAACCGATAAACGCTTCGGCCTCGGCCTGCATTTGCGGGGCGTCGAACGCCTGAGGATCGAGGATCAGGGTCGTCATGCAATTGAAGATGGCGTCGCTGTCGGCTTTCAACGTGGCGTCGTGGGTGGTGCGGCCGCCGGAGAGCGCGCCGCCGAGGATCTCGCACATCGCCGCCAGCGCATAGCCTTTGTGCAAGCCGAACGGCAGCAGCGAACCGAACGGCGCTTCATGCATCACCTTCGGTTCGGCAGTTGGCTGCCCGTGTTCGTCGATCAGATAGCCCGGCGCCACCGACAGCCCTTTGTTATAGGCTACCCGGGTTTTGCCGAAGGCGATACCGCTGGTGGCAAAATCCAACAGCAGCGGCGTGCGGCCCGGCCGCGGGAAAATGGCGCAGAACGGGTTGGTGCCGAAGCGACGATCGCTGCCGCCGAACGGCGCCACCATCGGATCGCCCACCACGTTGACGAAGTGAATCGAAATGAAACCGGCGCGGGCACACTGCTCCGCCCAATGGCCGATGCGGCCGATATGGTGCGCGTTGTGCAGCGCCACCGCCGCCAGGCCCAGCTTGCCGGCGCGTTCAATGCCCAGCGCCATCGCTTCGCTGGCCACCACCTGACCGAAGCCGCGTGCGCCGTCGAGCGTCAGCACTGCGCCGGCGTCGCGCACCACCTCGGCATGCTGATTGAGCTGCAATTGCCCCTGCGCCAACGACGCCATGTAGCTGGGGATCATGCCGACGCCGTGCGAGTCGTGCCCGGCCAGATTGGCCTGCACCAGATGATTGGCCACCAGCTCGGCTTCACGCGCCGTGCTGCCGGCCTGGCGCCAAATCGCCTGAACGAACTGCGCCAAATGCGGGCTGGCGATACGGTATTCGGTGCTCATCATGCGGTCCTTATGCGTGGGGAATAGGCTTCCACACTATGAGCAACGCCTTGTTACGGCAAGCGATTATGCCGATCGCAAGCGTCCTGTTTACCGCGCCCGCTCGGCGGCCAGCGCTGCGATGCGCATGATCACCGCCACCGCTTGCTCCATGCCTTCCAGGGTCACGAACTCGTGCTTGCCGTGGTAGTTGTAGCCGCCGGTGAACAGGTTCGGGCACGGCAGGCCGCGGAACGACAGCTGGGCGCCGTCGGTGCCGCCACGGATCGGCTTCATCACCGGTTCGATGTCGCAATCGCGCATCGCCTGCTGCGCCAGCGCGATCACGTGCGGGTGCTCCGCCACCTGTTCGCGCATGTTGTAATAACTGTCTTCGATGCTCACTTCTATATAGCAATCGCGCGGCAAGCCTTTGCCGACCTCGCGGGCGATGTCCACCATCTTGCGCTTGCGCGCCTCAAACCCCTCGCGCTCGAAGTCGCGCAGGATATAGTGCATTTCGGCGCGCTCTACGCTGCCCTTGATGCTGCTGAGGTGATAAAAGCCCTGGTAGCCTTCGGTGGTCTCCGGCGTTTCATCCGCCGGCAGCGCCTGATGAATGCGGGTGGCCAGCGACAGCGCGTTGACCATCACGCCCTTGGCGCTGCCGGGGTGCACGCTGTTGCCGAGGATTTTGATCGTCACCGAGGCGGCGTTGAAGTTCTCGCACTCCAACTCGCCGACGCCGCCGCCGTCCACGGTGTAAGCCCATTCGGCGTTGAAGGCCGCCACGTCGAACAGCTGCGCCCCCTTGCCCACCTCCTCGTCCGGGGTGAAGGCCACGCGGATGTCGCCGTGCGGGATTTTGCGCGCGCGCAGGCGCACCATGGCGGTGAGGATCTCGGCGATGCCGGCCTTGTCGTCGGCGCCCAGCAGCGTTTTGCCGTCGGTGGTGATCAGGGTCTGCCCCAGCATCTGGTGCAGGATCGGGAACATCACCGGCGACAGCACTTCATCGCCGATGCCGAGCGCGATGTCGCCGCCGCGATAGTTCTCGACGATCTGCGGATTGACGTTTTTGCCGCTGAAATCCGGCGAGGTATCCAGATGGGCGATGAAACCGACCGCCGGCACTGGCCAGGCGACGTTGCCCGGCCAGGTGCCCATCACGCAGCCGTGTTCGCTGAGCGACACCCGCTCGAAGCCGAGCGCGATCATTTCCTGCTGCAACGCGCGCGCCAGCTTCAACTGCCCGTCGGTGCTCGGCACATGCTTTACGTTCGCTTTGGACTGGGTGTCGAAAGAGACGTAGTTGAAAAAGCGGTCAAGTAATTTGTCCATGGTAGCGGCCCCTCAGAATATCGCGTTTCATTATGCGGAACCGATCAGGATCAAATATTGCGTCAGGTCATTTTTAACCAGAATTCGCCAATATCATTAATCTTTGTGATGATTTCTGAGGGAAATAACGCTGTCATCACAGGGTCATTTGTCGCTATCATGATGAAAAACGCGGCATCTGGGCCGGATCGGCTTTCAATTCCGGCATTCAGCGTCTATCATGCGCGCTCGAAAAATTTCCATTGGCGTAACTGGTTTGAGCTTCATTTGATCAGCGGGCATCCCGCAAGCTCCGGCAGTCTTTTCCAGTTGCGGTTCTATCTGCATTAGCCCACGGGATAGAGTAATACGATAAATGACTGAGACATCCTCTCCGACTCCCCTTGTTGAACTGCATGCCCTGAGCAAAGCGTTCGATGGCAAAACCATCATTGCCGATCTCGAACTGGCGATTAACCACGGCGAATTCCTCACCATTCTCGGCCCCTCCGGCTGTGGCAAAACCACGGTGCTGCGCCTGATCGCTGGTCTTGAAGACGCCGATTTGGGCCGCATCGTGCTCGACGGCCAGGACATCACCGCCATTCCGGCCGAACATCGCCACGTCAACACCGTGTTTCAGAGCTATGCCCTGTTTCCGCACATGTCGGTGTTCGACAACGTCGCCTTCGGCCTGCGCATGCAAAAGGTGCCGGCGGCGGAACTGACGCCGCGCGTCGAAGAGGCGCTGCGCATGGTGCAACTGGATGCGTTCGCCCAGCGGCGGCCGGGCCAGCTCTCCGGCGGCCAACAGCAACGCGTGGCCATCGCCCGCGCCGTGGTTAACAAGCCGAAGGTGCTGCTGCTGGACGAATCGCTCTCGGCGCTGGACTACAAGCTGCGCAAACAGATGCAGAACGAGCTGAAGGCGCTGCAGCGCAAGCTGGGCATCACCTTCGTGTTCGTCACCCACGATCAGGAAGAAGCGCTGACCATGTCGGATCGCATCGTGGTGATGCGCGAAGGCCGCATCGAGCAGGACGGCACGCCGCGTGAGATCTACGAAGAGCCGAAGAACCTGTTCGTCGCCAGCTTCATCGGCGAGATCAACATTTTCGACGCGGTGGTCTTGCAGCGCCTCGATCCGCAGCGGGTGCGCGCCAACGTCGAGGGCCGCGAGTGCGACATCTATGCCGATCTGCCGGTAGAGCCGGGCCAAAAGCTGAAGGTGCTGCTGCGCCCGGAGGATCTGCGGGTGGAAGAAGTGAACGACAGCGCGCAGCACGACGGGCTGATCGGCTACGTGCGCGAGCGCAACTACAAAGGCATGACGCTGGAGTCGGTGGTTGAGCTGGAGAGCGGCAAAACGGTGATGGTCAGCGAGTTCTTCAATGAAGACGATCCGGACGTCGACCACTCGCTCAACCAGAAGATGGCGGTGACCTGGGTTGAAAGCTGGGAGGTGGTGCTGGCCGATGAAGAAATCGCGTAAAGTCTTCCAGAATGTGGTGATCGTCGGCGTCGTCGCCTGGCTGTTGCTGTTCGTGTTCATGCCGAACCTGATGATCATCGCCACCAGCTTCCTGACCCGCGACGACGCCAACCTGGTGCAGATGGTGTTCACGCTGGACAACTACCGGCGCTTGTTCGACCCCTTGTACGCCCAGGTGCTGCTGCACTCGCTGAACATGGCGCTGATCGCCACCCTGTGCTGCCTGGCGATCGGCTATCCGTTCGCCTTTATCCTGGCGCGGTTGCCGCAGAAGGTGCGGCCGCTGCTGCTGTTTCTGCTGATCGTGCCCTTCTGGACCAACTCGTTGATCCGCATCTACGGCCTGAAGCTGTTTCTCAGCACCCGCGGCTATCTCAACGACGCGCTGCTGTGGATCGGCGTCATCGACAAGCCGCTGCGCATCATGTACACCTCGGAAGCGGTGATCCTCGGCCTGGTGTATATCCTGCTGCCGTTTATGGTGATGCCGCTCTACTCCAGCATCGAAAAGCTCGATAAGTCCTGCCTGGAGGCGGCGCGCGATCTCGGCGCCAGCAAGCTGCAGACCTTTATCCGCATCATCGTGCCGCTGACCATGCCGGGCATTATCGCCGGCTGCCTGCTGGTGGTGCTGCCGGCGATGGGGCTGTTCTTCGTCGCCGATCTGATGGGCGGCGCCAAGAATCTGCTGATCGGTAACGTGATTAAAAGCCAGTTCCTCAATATCCGCGACTGGCCATTCGGCGCGGCTACCAGCATCTGCCTGACGCTGGTGATGGGGCTGTTGCTGCTGGTCTATTACCGGGCCGCCCGTCTGTTGAACAAGAAGGAGGATCTGGCATGATCGGACGTCTGCTGCGCGGCGGCTTTATGACGCTGGTATACGCCTATCTGTATATCCCGATCGTCATCCTGATCGTCAACTCCTTCAACGCCTCGCGTTTCGGTATCAGTTGGCAAGGAGCCACCACCAAGTGGTACAGCACGCTGCTCAACAACGACAGCCTGCTGCAGGCCGCCGGCCATTCGCTGACCATGGCGGTGCTCTCCGCCACCTTCGCCACGCTGATCGGCTCGCTGACCGCGGTGGCGCTGTACCGCTACCGCTTCCGCGGCAAGCCGTTCGTCGGCGGCATGCTGTTCGTGGTGATGATGTCGCCGGACATCGTGATGGCCATCTCGCTGCTGGTGCTGTTCATGCTGCTGGGCATTTCGCTCGGCTTCTGGTCGCTGCTGTTCTCGCACATCACCTTTTGCCTGCCGTTCGTGGTAGTGACCGTCTACGCGCGCCTGAAAGGGTTCGACGTGAAGATGCTGGAAGCCGCGCGCGATCTCGGCGCAAGCGAGTTCACCATTCTGCGCAAGATCATTTTGCCGCTGGCGATGCCGGCGGTGGCGGCCGGCTGGCTGTTGAGCTTCACCCTGTCGATGGACGACGTGGTCGTCTCCTCCTTCGTCACCGGGCCGAGCTACGAGATTTTGCCGCTGAAGATCTATTCGATGGTGAAAGTCGGCGTCTCGCCGGAGGTCAACGCGCTGGCCACCATTTTGCTGCTGCTGTCGCTGGTGCTGGTGATCGCCAGCCAGTGGGTGATGCGCGATCGCTCGCCCAAGGCCGAATAACCCTTCCCGCCGGGCGCTGTGGCGCCCGGTTGTGATCCCCTTCACAACCGGCACCGGTTGTCATCCGCTGACCATCGGTGCCTATTTCCGCCCCGCCGATTGCAGCGGCGAAAACTTCCCCCTATAACTGAACCCAGGCAAGGTGCCTTATTTTTTCTCGCTTCCAGGGAGTTTATTCAGCAACGTCGTCATCCATTAAAATATAAAAAGGAACTGCCATGAAAGGTATTATCGATAATATCTTAAGCAAGCTGCAGCTTTTCTCCAAAGCCATGATGGGGCCGATATTTTTCCTGCCGGTAATCGGTCTGATTCTGGCGCTCAGTTCTATTCTCACCAATGCCACATTAATCAATGAACATTCTGCCATCTTCACTATCGGTAAAATGATCGGCGATACCTTCTGGCCGTTATTCGGTAATCTCGGGCTGATTTTCTGCATCGGCATTACCTACGGCCTGGCCAAAGACAAAAAAAGCGAAGCGGCGCTGGTCGCGGTGATGTGCTTTATCATGTTCCTCGGCGCCAATTCGTCTTATCTGCAGCTCAGCGGCCACGTCGCGGCCAAGATCAACGGCGAATATTACGGCACCGGGCAGACGGAACTGCTGGGCTTTACCGTGGTGGATATGGGCATTTTCCTCGGTCTTATCCTCGGCGTCACCCTCGCCTGGGTGCACAACCGCCTGTGCAACGTCGAACTCAACGGCGTGTTTTCGGTCTATGGCGGCGCCAAGCTGGTGCTGATCGCCATGACGCCGATCATCATGCTGTACGCCGTCGCCTTCAGCTACCTGTGGCCGGCCATCTCGCAGGGCCTGATCGCACTGACCGGCTTTATGAAAAGCTCCGGCTCACTCGGGGTATTCGCCTACGGTTTCTTCGAGAAATTCCTCATCCCCACCGGGCTACACCACTTTATCTGGTCGCCGTTCCAGCTCACCAGCATCGGCGGTTCAATCGTGCAGGACGGCCAGACCGTCTCCGGCTCGCAGGCGATTTTCCTGGCCTATATGCGCGACCCGAGCATCTCGCCGCTGATGAACGAGGCGCTGCGCTTCTCGCAGCAAGGGATGGTAACCATCTTCGGCCTGCCGGGCGCGGCATTGGCTTTCTATCACACCGCCAAACCGGAAAAGAAAATGCTGGCCAAGGCGATTCTGATCCCGGCCATCACCACTTCGATCCTGGTCGGTATCACCGAGCCTATCGAGTTCACCTTCCTGTTTATCTCTCCGCTGCTGTGGGTGATCCACGCCGTGTTGACCGCGTTGTCGCAGGTGGCCTGCAATCTGTTCCAGGTACGCCCTTGGGGCGCCAGCGGGCTGGTCGAGTTCCTGGCCTACAACTTGCCGCTGCCGGTCTCCCTCACCCGCTGGCCGCTGTATGTGGTCATTGGCCTGGTGCAGTTCGCGGTGTATTACCTGGTGTTTAAAACGCTGGTGCTGAAGCTCAATCTGAAGACGCCGGGCCGCGAAGATGATCAGGACGTCAAACTCTACTCCAAACAGGATTACCGGAACCGCAAAAATACCCCGGACGAGCCGAGCGGCATCATTATTCGCGCGCTGGGCGGCAAGGAAAACATTATTTCCGTCGATAACTGCTTTACCCGGCTGCGGGTGGAATTAAAGGATATGGCGCGGGTGGATGAGGCCGCGTTGAAAAGCACCGGCGCCAAAGGCGTGGTGAAGAATCGCCGTGAAGTCCAGGTAATTTACGGCGTCACGGTCGGCAAGGTCAAAAATCAGGTAGAGAAATATTTAGCGGCACTCTAACGCTTTATTAATGGGAGATATCGAATGAAATTAACCGTTCTCGGCGGCGGCGGCGTACGTTCCCCGTTCCTCGCCAAATCCATTGCCTATAACGCCCATCGCATCGGCATTACCGAAGTGGTGTTTATGGATACCGATGAGCGCCATCTGGCGATCTACGGCGCCCTCGCGCAGGGCGTGTTCCAGCGCATTCGCGACGACATTGCTTTCAGCCTCAGCAGCGATCCGCGCCAGGCACTGCAAGGCGCCGACTACATCATCACCACCCTGCGCATTGGCGGCGAGGAAGGCCGCATCCATGACGAGCGCATCGCGCTCAATCACCAGTTGCTCGGGCAAGAAACCACCGGCGCCGGCGGCTTCGCCATGGCGATGCGTTCGATTCCGGCGATCCTCGATTATTGCCGCCTGATCGAGCAGCTTTCCTCGCCGGACGCGGTCTTGTTCAACTTCACCAATCCTTCCGGCATGGTGACCGAGGCGATCATCAAATCCGGCTTCCAGCGCCGGGTCTACGGTATCTGCGACGCCCCCAGCGAGTTCATTCGCGAACTGGCCGAGCTGCTGGGCTGCCGCGAAGACCAACTGAGCGTCGATTGCTTCGGCCTCAACCATCTTTCCTGGTTCCGCAATGCGCGCGTCAACGGTGAGCCGGTCACGGAACGGTTGCTGGCGGATCCGCGCCTGTATCGCGAAACCTGCATGAAATACTTCTCGCCGGAGCTGGTGGCGCTGTCGGACAACCTGATGCTCAACGAGTATCTCTACTATTACTACTACCGTGAGCAGGCGATCGCCGCCATCGTCGAGGGCGGCGAGACCCGCGGCGAACAAATCGCGGCGATCAATCGCCAAATGCTGTCGGCGTTGGGCGAGCTGGACATCCCCCGTCAGTTGGAACACGCCTTCTCTGTCTACTTCAGCCATTACCTGCAGCGCGAAAACTCCTACATGCAGCGCGAGTCCAACCAGGGCAAGGTGAAAACGCGTGAGATGCTGACGCTGCAACAGTTTATCGAACAGCCGGACAGCGGCGGCTATGCCGGGGTAGCGATCGACATTCTAGAGGCAGTCAACAGCGGCCGGCAAAAACGCGTGGTGGTATCGATGCAAAACCGCGACACGCTCGATTTTCTGCACCCGGAAGACGTGATCGAAATCAGCTGCGAATTGAGCAGCGCCGGCATTCAGCCGGTCAAAATGCGCGATATTCCCGACACCCAGAAAAACCTGATTTCGCAGGTGAAAGAGTACGAACGGCTGGCGGTGGCGGCGATCCTGACCGGCAACCGCCAACTGGCCATCAAGGCGCTGATGGTACACCCGCTGGTCAACTCCTACTCGCTGGCGAAAACGCTGGTGGAGGAGTACCTGCAGGCCCACCGTCAGTATGCCGTGCACTGGCGCTAAGCGATGCGGCGCGGCCGTCAGCGGCCGCGTCGTTCAAACCAGGCGGTGATCACATTCTCGAATCCCAACAGACAGTGGCCGAAAAACGGGTTGGGATAGTAGATATCGTGATCGTATTTTTGCCGGTCCTCAAACAGAAAGGTCATGTCGGCCTGCTGCGCCAGCGGGCTGTCGCCGTCGCCGCAGAAAGCCGCCAGCAGAATGCGGTTACGCTTCACCGCCTCGCCCCAGCTCAGCGCCGAGCCGCTGTTGCCCGACTTTGAAATCACGATCACCATATCGAAGCGAAAGCGCGTCTCACGGTCAAGAATGTCGAAATCCGGCCACAGCGACAGGTAACTGTCTACGCCCAGCGTCATAAACTTGTTGTACATATACTGCGCCACCAGCTGCGAAAAACCGCTGCCGTGGATCAGGATTTTGCCGCTGTCGAGCAGATCGAGAAACTGCGCCTGCTGGGCCGGCGGTGCCGCCGACGTCACGCGTTCCGCCTGGTAGGCCGGCGCCATCGTCAGGTTAAATTTGATGAAATAGACCAGTTCGAGATAGCCGCGAAAGCCCAGCTTTTTGGCCAGCCGCACCAGCGTTGAGGGGGAACTGTAGCAGCGTGTGGACACCGCGCGGATGCCGTCGTCGATGCAGGCGTCCGGATTGTCGAGAATGCAGTGCAAAATCGTCAGATCCGTCTTGCTGAGCTCCGCCTGGCTGAAGACCTGTTTGAAATTCATCGCCGCCCTCGTTTATTCGCCAAAATTATTGTTTCGCACGCGCTTCACCGCCTGTCCAGCGCGAGACAATCAAATTGTGATGCACTTTAAGCCGCCAAACCCCTTGATTTGCCAGCGGGATAACCGCCTTTACCCACCTCACCCCGGCCCCTATAATGGCCCCTTTCTGGGGTATGGCGCTGCCGCCAAACGGTTTGCCCATACGGGTTCGGCTCACTACTGCTGAAGGATACGCTGCATGAAAAAGTGGTCACATCTGCTCGCAGCCGGGATGATGGCGCTGAGTTTCTGCTCTGCAAACGCCTCTGACGGCAAGACACTGTACTTCTATAACTGGACTGAATACGTCCCGCCGGGGCTGCTGGAGCAGTTCACCAAGGAAACCGGCATCAAGGTGATCTATTCCACCTATGAATCCAACGAAAGCATGTACGCCAAGCTGAAGACCTACAAAGACGGCGCGTACGATCTGGTGGTGCCTTCCACTTACTTCATCGCCAAGATGAGCAAGGAAGGCATGCTGCAAAAAATCGACAAGAGCAAGCTCAGCCACTTCAAGGATCTCGATCCTACCCTGCTGAACAAGCCGTTCGATCCTAACAACGACTATTCCATTCCTTACATCTGGGGCGCTACCGCCATCGGCGTCAACAGCGACGCGCAGGATCCCTCTACCGTTACCGCCTGGGCCGATCTGTGGCAGCCGCAGTACAAAGGCCGCCTGCTGCTGACCGACGACGCGCGCGAAGTGTTCCAGATGGCGCTGCTCAAGCTGGGCTATTCCGGCAACACCACTGACCCGAAAGAGATCGAAGCCGCCTATCACGAACTGCAGAAATTGATGCCGAACGTGCTGGCCTTCAACTCCGACAACCCGGGCAACCCGTTTATGGAAGGGGAAGTCAACGTCGGTATGGTGTGGAACGGTTCGGCCTTCGTGGCGCGCCAGGCCGGCACGCCGCTGGAGATCGTTTGGCCGAAGGAAGGCGGGATCTTCTGGATGGACAGCCTGGCCATTCCGGCCAACGCGCGCAACGTCGAGGGGGCGCTGAAGCTGATAGACTTCCTGCTACGGCCGGAAATCGCAGTGCAGGTGGCGGAAACCATCGGTTACCCGACGCCGAACCTGGCGGCGAAGAAGCTGCTGTCGCCGGAGATCGCCAACGATAAATCACTCTACCCGGATAAGGCGGTGATTGAGCACGGCGAGTGGCAAAACGACGTCGGCGACGCCAGCACGCTGTACGAAAGCTACTTCCAAAAGCTGAAAGCCGGGCGCTAACACGCCCCGCCATCCCATCAGGGCGCGCAGTGCGCCCTGATGCCTTTCTCAGGGCCTGTCGGCCCGCGCCACCTTGCCCACCAGGAATTTGTGCACAAAACGCGGCACCACTTCGCTGGCAAGACCGTAGTGTTTCTCGTCGAACTGGCTCTCTACCTGGCTCGGTTCCAGGTTCAGTTCCATGGCGTAGGCGCCGCCCAGCCGCGCCTCATGCACGAAGCCGGCCGCCGGATAGACGTGGCCGGAGGTGCCGATGGCGACGAAGAAATCGGCCTTGCTCAGCGCCTGGTAAATGTCGTCCATGCCCAGCGGCATCTCGCCGAACCACACCACGTGTGGCCGCAGCGGCGCCGGGAACTGGCAGCAGTGGCAACGGTCGTCAACGCTGAGATCGCCGGGCCATTCGAACACCTGGCCCGACTGGGTGCAACGCACCTTCAGCAATTCGCCGTGCATGTGCAGCACCCGCTTGCTGCCGGCGCGCTCATGCAGGTTATCGATGTTTTGCGTGACCAACAGGAAGTTGTCCCCCAGCCACTCTTCCAGGTCCGCCAGCGCACGGTGCGCGGCGTTCGGGGCGATCTCTTCCGTCTGCAGCTGGCGGCGGCGTTCGTTGTAAAACGCCTGCACCAGCGCCGGATCGCGCTGAAAACCTTCCGGCGTGGCGACGTCCTCCACCCGGTGCTCTTCCCATAGCCCATCCGCGGCGCGGAAGGTGCGAATGCCCGACTCGGCCGAAATGCCGGCCCCGGTCAACACCACCACAAACGGCTTTTTCAGCTCGGCCGCCGCCATGGTGTCACGGTGAAAAATGCGTGAACGAAAGCGCTGATGCAGCACATGCTTACTCTTGCGAAACTGACACAGCCGATGGCGAGTGTGCATTAACTCTCTCCTTACTTTTCCCTGTTGACCAAATTGAGGAACGCTGCACCGCGCACGCCGCCGGCGTCACCATAGCGCGCCTTCTCGATGCGCGGCAGCCGGGCCACCCGCAGCAGGTGCGCCGGCAGCCGCTGCGGCAACGCCTGGTAAATGGCGTCGAAGTTCGACAGCCCGCCGCCGATCACCACCAGGTGCGGATCCAGCACCGTCAGCAGGTTGCCCAGGCAGATCGCCAGCACGTCCATAAAGCGGTCGACGTGGGCCACCGCCTGCGGCTCACCCGCCTGATAATGCGCAATGATCTCGGTGGCAGGCAAGTGCCGGCCATAGAAATGGGCGTACATCCATTCGAAACCGCGGCCCGATATGTAATTTTCAATGCAACCCTGATGGCCGCACCCGCAGGCAACGCGAGGCACATCACGCCCCAGCACCTCGAGCGCGTCCACCGGCAGGCGCAAATGGCCGAACTCGCCGGCGATATAGTTGCGCCCAGGCACCGTCTTGCCGTCGACGATCAGCCCGCCGCCAACGCCGGTGCCGAGGATGATGCCCAGCACCGTCGGGTAGCGGCGAAACTCGTCGTCCCAGGCCTCCGACAGCGCAAAGCAGTTGGCGTCGTTATCGACCCGCACCTCGCGCCCGATCAGCGCCGCCAGATCGCGCGGCAGCGGTCGCCCCATCGCCGCCGGCACGTTGGCGGTAAACAGCGTGCCGTCATCATCGTTGGGCAGGCCTGGGATGCCGATGCCGACGCTGCCGCGCCGGCCGCAAAACGCATCCGCCTCAAGGGTCAGATCGCACAGCGTGGCCAGCAGCTGCCGGTAATCCTCACGCGGCGTCGGCACCCGCTTTTGCCAAATGCGCTGCAGGCGGTCGTCGAATACCCCCAGCTCAATCTTGGTGCCGCCCATATCGAAACCGTAGTACATAACCCATCCCCAGGCTAAAAAAACGGGGCGGCATCGCTGCCTCCCCGTGGGTTTTATTGTCCGCTCAGCACCCGCGCCGGATCGATGCGGCTGGCACGCCTGGCCGGATACCAACTGGCCAACAGGCTCAGCACGATGGCGGTCGCCAACACGATCAGCACATCCAGCCAGTGCAGCTCGGAAGGCAGGAAATCGATGAAGTAGATATCGCCCGACAGGAAGGAGTGGCCGACCAGTTTCTCGATGCCCCGGATGATGTTGGTCAGCTGCAGCGAGGCGATCACCCCGATCACCACGCCGCTCAGGCTGCCCAGCAGCCCGGCCAGCAGCCCATACCAGATGAAGATGGCGCGGATAAAGCCGTCTTTGGCGCCCAGGGTGCGTAGCACCGCAATGTCGGCGCTTTTGTCTTTCACCGCCATCACCAGCGTGGAGACAATGTTGAAGCAGGCTACGCCGATCACCAGCACCATCGCCAGATACATGATGGCGCGGATCATCTGGATGTCGCGGTACATATAGCCGTATTTGCCGATCCAGCTCTTGATGTAAATGTAGGCGTTGGTCACTTCGCCGGCGTCGCGCACCAGTTTGTTGGCGGCGAACACGTCGTTCATCTTGAGCGCGATGCCCGTGACGCTGTCACCCATGTCGAGATACTGCTGCGCGTCGGCCAGTGGCACCAGCGCCAGGCTGTGATCGAGCTGGCCACTGAGCTGCAAAATGCCGGTCACGTGCAGACGAATGCGCTTTGGCTGCAGCAGCTTCATTTCCGGGTCGCTGTTGGGGATCATCACCGTCACGTAGGCGCCCTGCTTGACGCCCAGCGCGTCGGCCACGCCCCTGCCGAGGATCACCTGCTGCTCGCCGGGCTTGAAGTTGGCCCAGGCGTCGCCCTGCACATACTGCGGCAGCGCGCTCAGCCGGCTTTCCTGCTGCGGATCAACGCCCTTGACTTCCACCGCGCGCAGCTGTGCGCCGTTCTCCATCAGGCCGGTAAAGTTGATGTACGGCGCGGCGGCCACAATGCCCGGCACCTTTTCCACCCGCTGCAGAATCGACGGCCAGCCGCTGAACGGCTGATTGACCGGTTCGAGTTCGCCGTGCGGCACCACCGCCAGAATGCGGTTCTTCAGCTCGCGCTCAAAGCCGTTCATCGCGCTCAGGCCGACGATCAGCACCGCTACCCCCAGCGCAATGCCGATGGTGGAGATGACCGAGATCAGCGACACCATGCCGCCGCGTTTACGGCCGCGGCTGAAACGCAGGGCCGTCAGGAAGGACAGTGAGGCTCCCGCCATTACTCGGCCCCCATCAGGGTCAGCTGCGCCTGCAGGTGGCCGTCGGCCATTTCCAACTGGCGGCTCAGACGCTTGGCCAGCTGCAGATCGTGCGTCACCACCAGGAAAGCGGTGCCCTGACGCACGTTCAGCTCGCCCAGCAGATCGAAGATGCTGTCCGCGGTGCGTTTGTCCAGGTTACCGGTCGGTTCGTCCGCCAGCACCAGCGCCGGATTGTTAACCAGCGCACGCGCGATCGCCACGCGCTGACGCTCGCCGCCGGAGAGCTCTGACGGGCGGTGTTTGCTGCGTTTTTCCAGCCCGACCGCCGCCAGCATCTCCCGCGCCTTCTCCTGCGCCTGCGCCGGCTTGGCGCCGCCGATCAGCAGCGGCATGGCGGCGTTTTCCAGCGCGGTGAAGTCCGGCAGCAGATGGTGGAACTGATAGATGAAGCCCAGTTGGCGGTTGCGCAGCTCGGCCTTGGCCGCCGAAGACATGGCGTTCAGCGATTCGCCCTTGAAAATCACCTCGCCGGAGGTCGGTGAGTCCAGCCCGCCCAGCAGGTGCAACAGGGTGCTCTTGCCGGAACCCGAGCTGCCGACGATCGCCATCATCTCGCCCTGCTGCATGGCAAAGCTGACGTTGCGCAGCACGTCGGTGTGCAGATTGCCTTCCTGATAGGTCTTGCACAGGTTGTCACACTGCAGCAAAAGATGGTTACTCATAACGTAAAGCCTCAGCGGGTTGTACGGCGGCAGCGCGCCATGAAGGATAAAGCGTGGACAACAGGGAAACCGCCATCGCCACCACGGCGATGATCGTCACCTGCAGCGGATCGACCGCCACCGGCAGCGAAGCGCCGTCGATCAAGGCGCCGAGGATCGGCATCAGGTTATTCAGGTTGGTGGCCAGCAGCACGCCGAGCAGCGTGCCAAGCAGCGAACCGATGATGCCGGCGCTGGCGCCCTGCACCATAAACACCGACATGATCTGGCGGCGAGTCAGCCCCTGGGTCTGCAGAATGGCGACTTCACCCTGCTTTTCCATCACCAGCAGGCCGAGCGAGGTAATGATGTTAAACGCCGCCACCGCCACGATCAGGCTGAGCAGCAGCCCCATCATGTTCTTCTCCATGCGCACAGCCTGGAACAGCTCGCCCTTGCGATCGCGCCAGTCCTTCCAGACCGTGCCCGCCGGCAACGGCTGTTGGCTGAGGGTATCGACCGTCAGCGGCTGTTGCAGGAACAGGCGCCAGCCGGTGATGTTACCTGCCGGGTAGCGCATCAGGCGCGAAGCGTCCTGTTGGTTGACCAGCAGCTGATAGCCGTCCACCTCGCTGTTGGCGTGGAAGGTGCCGATGAGGGTGAACAGACGCTGGCTGGGAATGCGGCCCATCGGCGTGAACTGGCTGGCGCTTGGCACCATCACGCGCAGCGAATCGCCGCGCTTGACGCCGAGTTGCCCCGCCAGCTGTTCACCGATGATGATGTTGTACTGGCCCGGCTGCAGCTGTTGCTGCTTGACGTTGACCAGGTACGGGGTCAGCGGATCGGCTTCGTCGGGATTGACGCCGAGCATCACCCCGACCGCTACGCTGCGGGCGCTTTGCAGCACCACGTCACCGGTGGTCAGCGGCGCGACGCGCGTGACGCCCTGCATCTTCTGCACCTCGGAGGCCGGCAGCTGCTGCGGGTTGACCGATCCTTGCGGACTGGTGACCAACGCCTGCGGCATCAGGCCGAGGATGTTGTTCTCCAGATCCTTTTCGAATCCGTTCATCACCGACAGCACGGTGACCAACGCCATCACCCCCAGCGTAATGCCGATGGTGGAAAGCCAGGAAACAAACCGTCCGAAGCGGTCTGAGGCTCGCCCGCGCATGTAGCGCAGGCCAATGAATAACGCGACAGGTTGATACATGAAATCCGTTTGATAGCCGTGGCTTAAGCAAAGTGATCATGGATAATAAAGGCTCTCCCTCGTTTAGGGAACACCCGACGGCCTTTTATTGCGTGGCGCAGAGGAGCGCGACGGCGGCAGATTAGCGCAATATTGACCCGCCGCCGTAAAAAATCGACGGCGTCAACCGGTTAAATAACCGGCAAAAAAGCGATGGGCAGCGCTTTTTGCTGTGTCAGTTTGCCGGCTGCTGGGCTACTATAAACAGCATAAAGGCGCAGGGTTATCCGTGCCGGGACGCCCTCTAACACATTGATTAAAGATACCTGAATGAGCACTTCCGATAACCGTAACCGTTCTTCATCCCCCCGTTATTCTCTGCCCGATCGCGCGGGCGATCTGCGCCAGCTGGGGCAACTGACCGGCGCGGCCTGCGCCGTGGAGTGCGCCGAGATCGTCGAACGCCACCCAGGCCCGGTGATGCTGATCGCGCCGGACATGCAAAACGCCCTGCGGCTGCGCGACGAGATCCAGCAGTTCACCGACCAGATGGTGACCACGCTGTCCGACTGGGAAACCCTGCCGTACGACAGCTTCTCGCCGCATCAGGAAATCATCTCGGATCGTTTGTCGAGCCTGTATCACCTGCCGACCATGGCGCGCGGCGTGATCATTTTGCCGGTCAACACCCTGATGCAGCGCGTCTGCCCGCATGAGTTCCTGCACGGCCACGCGCTGGTGATGAAGAAAGGCCAGCGCCTGTCGCGCGACAAGCTGCGCGCGCAGCTGGAACAGGCCGGCTACCGCAGCGTCGATCAGGTGATGGAGCACGGCGAATTCGCCACCCGCGGTGCGTTGCTCGATCTTTACCCGATGGGCAGCGATGAGCCTTACCGCATCGACTTCTTCGATGACGAAATCGACAGCCTGCGCATCTTCGACGTCGATAGCCAGCGCACGCTGAGCGAAGTCGAGGCCATCAATCTGTTGCCGGCCCACGAGTTCCCCACCGACAAGAACGCCATCGAGCTGTTCCGCAGCCAGTGGCGCGAGCAGTTTGAGGTGCGTCGCGACGCCGAGCACATCTATCAGCAGGTCAGCAAAAGCGCCTGGCCGGCCGGCATCGAATACTGGCAGCCGCTGTTCTTCAGCCAACCGCTGCCGTCGCTGTTCAGCTACCTGCCGGCCAACACGCTGATCGTCAATACCGGCGATCTGGAGGGCGCCGCCGAGCGCTTCTGGCAGGACGTCAATCAGCGTTATGAAAGCCGCCGCGTCGATCCGATGCGCCCGCTGCTGGCGCCGGACACGCTGTGGCTGCGCGTCGACGCGCTGTTCGGCGAGCTGAAGGCCTGGCCGCGCATCGCGCTGAAAACCGATGAGCTGCCGGCCAAGGCCGGCAATACCAATCTGGATTACCATACCCTGCCCGATTTGGCGGTGCAGGCGCAGCATAAATCCCCGCTGGATAATCTGCGGCGCTTTATCGAAGGCTTCGACGGCAGCGTGATTTTCTCCGTCGAGAGCGAGGGGCGGCGTGAAACGCTGCAGGATCTGCTCGGCCGCATCAAGCTGGCGC
This sequence comes from Serratia sp. Nf2, assembly GCF_003028435.1. Lineage (NCBI taxonomy): Bacteria > Pseudomonadati > Pseudomonadota > Gammaproteobacteria > Enterobacterales > Yersiniaceae > Serratia > Serratia sp. Nf2. The sequence continues at coordinate 339,079 of NZ_PYTW01000003.1, forward strand.
CGACGCTGATTCAGCGCCTCGATCAGGCGGAAACGGCGGGCCGTTACATGATGGTCGGCGCCGCTGAACACGGCTTCCTCGACGGCCTGCGCCAGCGGGCGCTGATCTGCGAAAGCGATCTGCTCGGCGAACGCGTCAGCCGCCGCCGGCAGGACAACCGGCGCACCATCAATACCGATACCCTGATCCGCAACCTGGCGGAACTGCATCCCGGCCAGCCGGTGGTGCACCTGGAGCACGGCGTCGGCCGCTACGTCGGCCTGACCACGCTGGAGGCCGGCGGCATCAAGGCCGAGTACCTGATCCTCTCCTACGCCGGTGAGGACAAGCTGTACGTACCGGTTTCTTCGCTGCATCTGATCAGCCGTTACGCCGGCGGCGCAGACGAAAACGCTCCTTTGCACAAACTGGGCGGCGACGCCTGGACGCGTGCACGGCAGAAAGCGGCCGAGCGGGTGCGCGACGTGGCGGCCGAGCTGCTGGATATCTACGCCCAGCGCGCCGCCAAGGCCGGTTTCGCCTTCAAACACAACCGCGAACAGTATCAGCTGTTCTGCCAGAGCTTCCCGTTCGAAACCACGCCGGATCAGGAACAGGCGATCAACGCGGTGCTGAGCGACATGTGCCAGCCGTTGGCGATGGATCGCCTGGTGTGCGGCGACGTCGGCTTCGGCAAAACCGAAGTGGCGATGCGCGCCGCCTTCCTGGCGGTGGAAAACGGCAAGCAGGTAGCAGTGCTGGTGCCGACCACCCTGCTGGCACAGCAGCACTTCGACAACTTCCGCGATCGCTTCGCCACCTGGCCGATCCGCATCGAGATGATGTCGCGCTTCCGCAGCGCCAAAGAGCAGCAGCAGGTGCTGGACGACGCGGCCGAAGGCAAGGTGGATATCATCATCGGCACCCACAAGCTGTTGCAGAGCGATCTGCGCTGGAAAGACCTGGGGCTGCTGATCGTCGATGAAGAACACCGCTTCGGCGTGCGCCATAAAGAACGCATCAAGGCGATGCGCGCCGACGTCGATATCCTGACGCTGACCGCCACGCCTATCCCGCGGACCCTGAACATGGCGATGAGCGGCATGCGCGATCTGTCGATCATCGCCACCCCGCCGGCGCGCCGCTTGGCGGTGAAAACCTTCGTGCGCGAATACGACAGCCTGGTGGTGCGCGAGGCGATCCTGCGCGAAGTGTTGCGTGGCGGCCAGGTTTACTACCTTTATAACGACGTGGAAAACATCGAGAAAGCGGCGCAGCGCCTGGCTGAGCTGGTGCCGGAAGCGCGCATCGCCATCGGCCACGGCCAGATGCGCGAACGCGATCTGGAACGGGTGATGAACGATTTCCACCACCAGCGCTTCAACGTGCTGGTGTGCACCACCATCATCGAAACCGGCATCGATATCCCCAGCGCCAACACCATCATCATCGAGCGCGCCGATCGCTTCGGCCTGGCACAGCTGCACCAACTGCGCGGCCGCGTCGGGCGTTCGCACCACCAGGCTTACGCCTATCTGCTGACGCCGAACCCGAAAGCCATGAGCACCGACGCTCATAAACGGCTCGAAGCCATCGCATCGCTGGAAGATCTCGGCGCCGGTTTCGCCCTGGCGACCCACGATCTGGAGATCCGCGGCGCCGGCGAACTGCTGGGTGAAGACCAGAGCGGCCAGATGACCACCGTCGGTTTCTCGCTCTACATGGAGTTGCTGGAAAGCGCCGTCGATGCGTTGAAAAACGGCCGCGAACCGTCGCTGGAAGATCTCACCAGCAGCCAGACCGAAGTGGAGCTGCGCATGCCGGCGCTGTTGCCGGAAGACTTCATTCCCGACGTCAATACCCGTCTGTCGCTGTACAAGCGCATCGCCAGCGCGAAGCACGACGGCGAGCTGGATGAGCTGAAGGTCGAGCTGATCGACCGCTTCGGCCAGTTGCCGGACGCGGCGCGCAACCTGTTGCAGTGCGCGGCGCTGCGCCTGCATGCGCAGAAGCTGGGCATCAAACGCATCGAGAGCAACGAGCGCGGCGGCTTTATCGAGTTCGGCGACAACAACCGCGTCGACCCCGGCTATCTGATCGGCCTGTTGCAGGGCAATCCTCAGGTTTACCGTCTGGACGGCCCGAGCAAGCTGAAGTTCACGCTCGATCTGGCCGATCGCCAGAAACGCCTGACGTTCACCGAGGAGCTGCTGAACGCCTTCCGCGAACACACGCTGGCGGCCTGAGTCAACGCCTCTCGCCTTTACGGCGGGGGGCGGATTATTCGCGCGTGAAACCGGCACCCAGCGGCGCCAGCTGCATTACGCGGCTGGTCACCACCCGGTTTTTGCCGCTGCGCTTCGCCTCATACAACGCTTCGTCGGTCATGGCGATCGCCTTGTCCAGCGTCATGCCGGGCAGATACAGCGACACGCCGATGGACAGCGTGATGTGTGCTTCATCGTGGGCGTTCAGCAAGAACGTCGAACTCGCCACCGCGCTGCGAATACGCTCCGCCACCCCGCCGATGACCTTCGGATCGTAGCTGGCGGTGATCACCATAAACTCCTCGCCGCCGTAACGCCCGACAAAGTCCTCGTTGCGCACGCTGTTTTGCAACAGCCGGCCGACGCTGGCCAGCAGCACGTCGCCGGCCGGATGGCCGTAGGTGTCGTTGATCTTTTTGAAGTCATCCAAATCGAGGATCATCAGCCCGCAGGGGCGGCGTTCGGCGCGCTGCAGCATCAGGTGATAATCGACGCTGGCGCGGTTGTTGATATGGGTCAGGCTGTCGGTGGTGGCGCGTGCGCGCATCGCGAAATAGGCGTAGATATGGCGTTCTTTGAAATTCAGCGCATGGTAGCAAATCGCCAGGCAGAGCGCGGAAACCGCCTGGTACAGCAACACGTCCAGCCACAGCCCGCTCATGTCCACCAGCAGCCACACCACCGCAATGCGATACAGCGCGATAGCGCCGATCGTCAGATAAAACACCCAGTGGGATTTCTTCAGCCACACCCGCGACAGCAGCAGCGGCACCAGGATTGAGGCGATAAACAGGTTATCGACGGTGAAACCGCCGGTCAGCGCCATGGCGAACAAAAAGCTCACCAGCCCGCTGACGCCGCCGCCAAAGAACGTCACCAGGATCATCGGGATCATCGCAAAGCTGTAGTGCACCTTATCGGTCAGCTCCAGCCGGTCCTGGCTTAGATAGAGCACCGCCACCCCGGCCAACAGGCCGAATACGACGCGCTTCCACAGCGCAGAACGGTAGGAGAACGGCGCGTTTTTACTGAGAACGAAATAGCTTACCGACAGCGTGGCGTAGGTGATGCAGGCGTCGCTGTAAATGGCGGGAATGGACGCAATGTAGGTCATAAATAGTCAGCGCGCTCCTCGGGATCGCCAGGGGTTGATGTGCAGACGTTGAATAACGTATCCCTGTCGTCTCCGCTTCGGCGGCGGCTATTTTACACAGTCTATTAATAGAGTAGCAGTTCTATCTTATCGCCAAGCCGTCTATCTCACGATGCGCGCTTCAGGCTACTCTGTGCTTTGTGTTATCGGGGGAGAACCGCATGAATATCGACGATGAACTGCAGGCGCTCAGCGAACAGGAAGCGACGCTGGCCTTTACCCATTTTGACGCCGCCACCGCCTGGGAGCTGGGCGCGGCGCTGAAAACCGCCGCCGAGCGGCGCGGCCTGAGCATCGCCATCGAGATCCAACTGGCCGGGCAAACGCTGTTTTATTACGCCATGCCGGGCGCCACGCCGGACATCGCCGACTGGGTGCGGCGCAAGCGCAATCTGGTGAACCATTTTCACAAAAGTTCTTACGCCATCGGCCTGCGCCTGCAGCAGCGACAAACGTCGCTGGAGGAACGCTACGGGCTGAGCGTGCGCGACTATTCGGTGCACGGCGGCGCCTTCCCGCTCACCCTAACCGGCCTCGGCTGCGTCGGCAGCATCAGCATTTCCGGTGCGCCGCAGAAGGACGATCACCAGCTGCTGGTGAGTACTTTAGCGAACTTTCTCGGCTTATCCCTGCCCGAACTCCACTAGCCGTTGAAACCTCGACTATTCCCTTCCTTTTCAGCCGCAGAATCTGCGGCTGACTTATCTGTTATCGGTATTTAGCGCCAAACAAAAGGGCGACTCTCTGATTTCCTGCGCCAAATTGACACAGGTCTGGTAATCCGCTGAACAAAAGGCGTATGGTATCTGTCACGTGACAAGACGGACCTCATCGGGCCCGCCATTCCTTTCACTTTTGAAGATTTGGTAAGCACCGTAGATGAAAACGCATGAAATAAACAAAATTCGCCCCTTCAGCGCGCTGATAGACGCCTGCTGGCGGGAACCTTATAGCCTGGCGCGGTTGCTGAAAGACGCTATCGCCGGGGTGACGGTCGGTATTATCGCCATCCCGCTGGCGATGGCGCTGGCGATCGCCAGCGGCGTGCCGCCGCAGTACGGCCTGTACACCGCCGCCATCGCCGGCATCGTCATCGCCGTCAGCGGCGGCTCGCGCTACAGCGTCTCCGGCCCCACCGCCGCCTTCGTGGTGATCCTGTATCCGGTTTCGCAGCAGTTCGGCCTGGCCGGCCTGCTGGTCGCCACGCTGATTTCCGGGGTGTTTCTGCTGCTGATGGGGCTGGCGCGCTTTGGCCGGCTGATCGAGTACATTCCGCTGCCGGTGACGCTCGGCTTTACCTCCGGCATCGCCATCACCATCGCCACCATGCAGATCAAGGATTTCTTCGGCCTGCAGCTGGCGCACACGCCGGAAAATTACGTTGGCAAGCTGTACGCCCTGCTGCAGGCGCTGCCGACGCTGGATTTCGGCGATACCCTGATCGGCGCGGTGACGCTCTTGATCCTGATCTTCTGGCCCAAGCTCGGCCTGCGGGTGCCTGGCCACCTGCCGGCGCTGCTGGCGGGCACCGCGCTGATGGGGCTGCTGGCGCTGTTTGACCACCCGGTGGCAACCATCGGCTCGCGCTTCAGCTACCTGCTGGCCGATGGCAGCAGCGGCCAGGGCATTCCGCCGATCCTGCCACAGCTGCTGCTGCCCTGGGATCTGCCGGGCGGCGGCGGGCAGCCGTTCACCCTGAGCTGGCAAACCGTTTCCGCCCTGCTGCCGGCGGCGTTTTCGATGGCGATGCTCGGCGCGATCGAATCGCTGCTGTGCGCCGTGGTGCTCGACGGCATGACCGGCAAGAAGCACAACTCGAACAGCGAACTGCTCGGCCAAGGTGCGGGCAACATCATCGCGCCGTTCTTCGGCGGCATTACCGCCACCGCCGCGATTGCCCGTTCGGCGGCCAACGTGCGCGCCGGCGCCACCTCGCCGGTGTCCGCCATCATCCACGCGCTGCTGGTGCTGTTGGCGCTGCTGGTCTTGGCGCCGTGGCTCTCTTACCTGCCGCTGGCGGCGATGGCGGCGCTGCTGCTGATGGTCGCCTGGAACATGAGCGAGGCGCACAAGGTAATTTACCTGCTGCGCCGGGCGCCGAAGGACGACATTCTGGTGCTGCTGCTGTGCATGTCGCTGACGGTGCTGTTCGATATGGTGATCGCCATTACCGTGGGTATCGTGCTGGCATCGCTGCTGTTTATGCGCCGCATCGCCCGCATGACGCGGCTGAGTGAGCTGAGCGCCGACGGCGGCCGCTTGGTGCTGCGGGTGAACGGCCCGCTGTTCTTCGCCGCCGCCGAGCGCATCTTTACCGAACTGTTGGCGCGCAGCGAAAGTTATCACACGATCGTGCTGCAGTGGGATGCGGTGCCGGTGCTCGACGCCGGCGGCCTGAGCGCCCTGCGGCGCTTTATCGACGTGCTGCCGGCGGACAAGAAATTGGTGATCACCGACGTGCCGTTCCAGCCGCTGAAAACCCTGGCGCGCGCGCGGGTGCAGCCGATCGAGGGCCGCTTGCAGTTCTTCCCGACGCTGCCGGAAGCGCTGGCGGCCACCGGCACCTAAACGTCAAAAAGCCCGACAAGTCGGGCTTTTTTTTATGGCGACGAGCGCTTAGTTGCTGGTATCCAGCTCCGGGAAGCTCTTCACCAGGTCATCGATGGCTTTCATCTGCGCCAGGAACGGCTCCAGCTTGTCCAACGGCAGCGCGGACGGGCCGTCGCACTTGGCGTTTTTCGGATCCGGGTGCGCTTCGAGGAACAGGCCGGCCAGGCCAACCGCCATACCGGCGCGCGCCAGCTCGGCCACCTGAGCGCGGCGGCCGCCGGACGCGGCGCCGAACGGATCGCGTGTCTGCAGCGCGTGGGTCACGTCGAAGATGACCGGATGGCCGCCGGTCACGTTTTTCATCACGTTGATGCCCAGCATGTCGACCACCAGGTTGTCATAGCCAAAGTTGCTGCCGCGATCGCACAGGATCACTTGGTCGTTGCCGCCCTCTTTGAACTTGTCGACGATGTTGCCCATCTGCCCCGGGCTGACGAACTGCGGCTTCTTGACGTTGATCACCGCGCCGGTTTTCGCCATCGCTTCCACCAGATCGGTCTGGCGCGCCAGGAAGGCCGGCAGCTGGATCACGTCAACCACTTCGGAAACCGGCTGCGCCTGCGCCGCTTCATGCACGTCGGTGATGATTTTCACGCCGAAGGTTTTTTTCAGCTCTTCGAAGATCTTCATCCCTTCTTCCAGGCCCGGACCGCGGTACGAGTGGATGGAAGAACGGTTGGCCTTGTCGAAAGAGGCTTTGAATACGTAAGGGATGCCCAGTTTTTGCGTCACGGTGACGTAGTGTTCGCAGATGCTCATCGCCAGATCGCGCGATTCCAGCACGTTCATACCGCCAAACAGCACAAACGGCAGATCGTTTGCTACGTCGATATCGCCAATGCTAACCACTTTCTGTTTCATGCTTTCGCCTTTGTTAAGGTTGTAACCGTCGCCTTGAAAACTGCACGGAGTCATTGAATTAATGCAGCGTCACCTGTTTCGGCTCAATCGAGTGGATCTGTACTTTGATCACTTCGCTGACCGGGTCTTCAGGACACTGCTCGACAAAATAGTTGAGGTCGGAAATCGCGATATGGTTGCACTCCAGCTGGGCGTAAATCAGCCCGCGGTCGCGGATCTCGTACGGGTCTTCCGGATCGAAGCACAGCACCGTTTCGCTGGTGCGCAGCGCCATTTCCAGCTGTTTTTCTTCCATCAGGGCGGCCTTCAGCGTATCGAGCATCTTGCGCACCACCATGATGTTCTCCGACTCATCGAGGTCGTCGTCTTCCAGCTCGGCGCCCAGCCCCAGATTGCCCTTGATCCACACTTCCAGCTGGTGTTCGCTCAGAGTTTCGCCGTTCAGCGGGTTGATCAACCACAGCTCTTCGTCCAGCCAGTCGGCGCGCAGGATCAGCTGAGTGGGGAAAATCACCGGCAACAGCGGCAGATCCAGCGCGTTGGCGATGTGCAGGAAAATGGTGCCCAGCGAGACCGGCGTGCCCTGCCGCCCTTCCAGCACCTTGTCCAGCCAGATGGCGTCCGACAGGCGGTAAACGCCGCTGGCGCCGCCGAATCCCCAGGTCTTGTAGAACAGCTCGATGAGCGCATCCAGTTGCTGCTCCTGAGTGATATCGATCGGCACCGCCGCGCGCGCTTCGTCTACCAGCTGTTGCAGCTTGCGCTCCACGTCGGCAGCGGGAAAATCGCGCCGCACCGACTGCGACACCAGGATCACCCCTTCGCTCAGCGGCGAGGCGTTAAATTCAAAATCAGCAATGCTACTCATAGGTATCCCATCAGAAACGGTATTTTCGTCGTGGCAAGTTTAATTATCAGATACAGACAGCCCAACGCCAGCACGAACGCCACGGTTCGCAGCCGCTGACTTTTGGTCTTCTTGCCCAATGCGACGTAGCCAAGCAGGATATAGATAATAACGCCAAACAGCTTCTCGGTCAGCCATGAGTCCATACCCAGCAGCGGATAAAACCCGAACGTCACCACCAGCGCGATGCCGCTGACGAACAGCAGCGTGTCGTTCAGGTGCGGCGCGACCTTGACCCAGCGGCGGCTCATGATCGGCGAGCGGCGCCACTGCCAGTAGAAACGCAGCACAAACAAGGTAATACTGATGGCGACCGTCAGCAAATGGAAATGTTTCAACGCGGTGTATGCAGTCATGATGCTCCCTTAAATGGCCCGGGCGTCGTTATTATGAGGGGCGCTTATCCCGGCCATTGGCCGAGCGTCACGCGGTCGTTGTCGCCGTAATCACGGTGGGTGGCGACAGCGGAAAATCCGGCGGCCTGCAGCAACGCGCGCACGCTCTCGCCCTGCTGCCAGCCATGTTCCAACAGCAGCCAACCCTGGGGCTGCAAATGGTGCGGCGCCTGGCGCACGATGGCGGCCAGATCCGCCAGCCCATGATCGGCGGCGACCAGCGCGCTGCCCGGCTCGAAGCGCACGTCACCCTGCGACAAATGCGGATCGGCGGCGTCGATATAGGGCGGATTGCTGGCGATCAGCGCGAAGCGTTGCCCCGCCACCGGCGCAAACCAGCTGCCCTGTAAAAATCGGACGTTGTCGATATTCAGCTTGCGCGCATTGTGCTGCGCCAGCGCGACCGCCTCCGGCTGCACATCGACGCCGATCGCTGAACAATCCGGGCGCTCGCTGGCCAGCGCCAGCGCGATGGCGCCGGTGCCGGTGCCGAGATCGAGGAAGTGGCAGGGTTGCGGCGGCAGACGCGCCAGCGCCAGTTCCACCAGGCATTCGGTATCCGGGCGTGGGATTAGCGTTGCGGGCGAGACCGACAGCGGCAGCGACCAAAACTCGCGCTCCCCCACCAGATAGGCCACCGGCTCACCGCGTTCGCGGCGCGCCAGCAGCGTCTCCAGCTGCTGTTGCTGCGGTGGCGTCAGCAGGGTTTCCCCGAACGCCATCAGGAAGGTTCTGGCCTTGCCGGTCACGAAACCCAACAGGATTTCCGCGTCGCGCCGGGCGCTGTCGCTGTGGGTCAAACGCGCGGCGGCGGCTTTCAGCCAGTGTTGATAGTCCATCACTCTTGCTCGGCGGACAGCGCAGCCAGCTGATCGGCCTGATACTCCTGCACGATCGGCTGGATCAGCATGTCCAGTTTGCCTTCCATCACCTCGTCCAGGCGGTAGAGCGTCAGGTTGATGCGGTGGTCGGTCACCCGCCCCTGCGGGAAGTTGTAGGTGCGGTTACGGTCAGAACGATCGCCGCTGCCCAGCAGGTTGCGGCGAGTGGACGCCTCGGCCTGCTGGCGTTTGGCCATCTCGGCGGCGCGAATGCGCGCGCCCAGCACCGACATCGCCTTGGCTTTATTTTTGTGCTGTGAACGTTCGTCCTGGCACTCCACCACGATGCCGGTCGGCAGGTGGGTGATGCGGATCGCCGAGTCGGTGGTGTTAACGTGCTGGCCGCCGGCGCCGGAGGAGCGGAAGGTGTCGATTTTCAGATCGCCCGGGTTGATGTCCGGCAGCTCGGCTTCCGGCACTTCCGGCATCACCGCCACGGTGCAGGCGGAGGTGTGGATGCGCCCCTGGGATTCGGTTTCCGGCACGCGCTGCACGCGGTGGCCGCCGGATTCAAACTTCAGCTGACCGTATACACCGTCGCCGGAGACTTTGGCGATCACTTCTTTAAAGCCGCCGTGCTCGCCTTCGTTGGCGCTCATCACCTCGACCCGCCAGCGGCGGCTTTCCGCATAGCGGCTGTACATGCGGAACAGATCGCCGGCGAAGATCGCCGCCTCATCGCCGCCGGTGCCGGCGCGCACTTCGAGGAAGCAGCTGCGCTCATCGTCCGGATCTTTCGGCAGCAGCAACACCTGCAGCTGCTGCTCCAGCTCTTCGCTGGCCGCCCGCGCCTGTTTCAGCTCGTCCTGCGCCATCTCGCGCATTTCCGGATCGTCCAGCATCATTTCCGCCGTCTCCAGATCCTCCTGCACCTGACGCCATTCCAGGAAGCAGCGGCTGACGTCGGTCAGCTGCGCGTATTCTCGCGACAGCGCGCGGAACCGGTCTTGGTCGGCGATGACGCCGGCATCGCCGAGCAGCGCCTGCACTTCTTCATGGCGCTCTTGTAACGCTTCCAGTTTGGCAACAATAGAAGGCTTCATGCGTGGTAATAAACCCTGTTAATAGAGAAAACTAATGCTGATCCAGCCCGAGGCTGTCGCGTAATAACTGCAACCGCTCCACGTCGCCGTCGCCGGCGGCCTGCTGGAGGGATTTGGTGGGGGCATGAATAAGACGGTTGGTCAGTTTATGGGCCAGCTCGTGAATAACCTGCTCCACGTTGGCACCCTGCGCGATGGCGGCCAGCGCTTTGGCCTCCATCTCTGCGCGAATTTGGTCGGCCTGCGAACGGTAGTCGCGGATGGTTTCCACCGCGCCCTGCGAGCGCAACCAGGCCATGAAGTTGGTGCTTTCCTGCTGCACGATCGACTCCGCCTGCACCGCCGCCGCTTTGCGCTGCGCCAGGTTGCTTTGAATGATGGCGTGCAGATCGTCCACGCTGTACAGATAGGCGTTGGCCAGTTTGCCGACCTCCGGCTCGATGTCGCGCGGTACGGCGATATCCACCAGCAGCATCGGCTGGTTGCGGCGCGCCTTCAGCGCACGCTCCACCATCCCCTTGCCGATGATCGGCAGCGGGCTGGCGGTGGAGCTGATGATGATGTCGGCGTCCGCCAGGCGTTCGTCGATCTCCGGCAGGGTGATCACTTCCGCGCCGACCTCGTCCGCCAGCAGCTGTGCGCGCTCGCGGGTGCGGTTGGCGATGATCATGTGCCGCACTTTGTGTTCGCGCAGGTGACGCGCCACCAGCTCGATGGTTTCACCGGCGCCCACCAGCAAGACGTTGAGATCGGCCAGCGATTCGAAGATCTGGCGCGCCAGGGTACAGGCGGCGAAGGCCACGGAGACCGCGCTGGCGCCAATGTCGGTTTCGGTACGCACACGCTTGGCGACGGAGAAGGATTTCTGGAACAGCCGCTCCAGCTCGCCGGACAGCGACTGGCCGCGTTGAGACTCGGCGAAGGCCTTTTTCACCTGGCCGAGGATCTGCGGTTCACCCAGTACCAGCGAATCCAACCCGCTGGCCACCCGCATCAGATGGCTGACCGCGTCGTTGCCCTGATGCCAGTAAAGGCTTTTCTTCACCTCTTCCGGGCGCAGGTTGTGGTAGGCGCACAGCCAGGCGACCAGTTGTTCGTGCATGTGTTCCTGCTGCTCTACGCTGAGGTACAGCTCGGTGCGGTTGCAGGTGGACAACACGACGCAGCCCTGCACCAACGGTTGTTGGAGCAAGCTGGTCAGCGCCTCATCGATGGACTCTGGCGAGAAGGTCACCCTTTCACGCAGAGAAACCGGAGCGGTTTTGTGATTTATACCTAACGCCAGCAGGGTCATTGCTTCGAGTAATACTTATCTTGGTACGGGTTCTCGTTGAACGGCATTCTACTTGATGCGCGGGATCAATAAAAGTAACAACCGCATCTTCCGTTCAATCGTTGTCATAGATGACATCAATTAATGAATAAGCAATAAATACAGCAGGATAAATAGTCATGGGGTAGGTCGATTGCTTAAATTTTAGCGCAGTTTGCGATAACGCGCACGCTATTCGGCGGACACAACGGCGGCGTTTGCGCAACTCCGGCACCGCTTATCGGGCGCGCCTCCCCCGCCTTCAGGCGATTGTGTTACGCTTAATGGCGACCCCGACGCGCGTGCCGGGTTGCGTGCCGGGTTGGCAGTGCGCCTGTAAAAGCGGCAAGATTCAACGCGATGCAGCAAAAAATTGACGCGCCGCCGCCGCCCCGTTAGCGTGAGCGCTGAATCCGGGTTTCGTCGCGCATGCCCGCAAGGACAAAAGGACAAGAGAAAGTTATGCCAATACGCAAAGTTAGTTTGCTCCGTCTGATCCCGCTGGCCAGCCTGGTGCTGGCCGCCTGTACCACCACCAAGCCGACCGGCCCGGCCACCAGCCCGACCTCACCGCAGTGGCGCGCCCATGAGCAGGCGGTGCAGCAGCTCAGCACCTATCAGACCCGCGGCTCCTTCGCCTACTTGTCTGATCAGAAAAAAGTCTACGCCCGCTTCTTCTGGCAGCAGTTCTCGCCGGAGCGCTACCGTCTGCTGTTGACCAACCCGCTGGGCAGCACGGAAATGGATCTCAACGTGCAGAAAAACGTGGTGCAGTTGACCGACAACCAGGGAAAACGCTACGTCAGCGACAATCCGGAAGAGATGATCCGCAAACTGACCGGCATGGCGATCCCGCTGAACAACCTGCGCCAATGGATGCTCGGCCTGCCGGGCGAAGCCAGCGATTTTGCGTTGGATGACCGATATCGCCTGAGCAAGCTGACCTACCAGCAAGGCGGACAGACCTGGAAAGTGGATTACCAGGGCTACAGCAACGAGGTGCAGCCGACGCTGCCGAACCGCCTGGAGCTGCAGCAGGGCGACCAGCGCATCAAGCTGAAAATGGACAACTGGACGCTCAAATGATCCGCCAGTGGCCCTCCCCCGCGAAACTCAACCTGTTTCTGTACATCACCGGCCGTCGTGAAGACGGCTATCACCTGCTGCAGACGCTGTTCCAGTTTTTGGACTACGGCGACACCCTGACCATTGACCCGCGCCAGGACGACCGCATTCATCTGCTGACGCCGGTCGACGGCGTGCCGGACGAGCAGAACCTGATCGTGCGCGCCGCCCGCTTGCTGCAGCGCTATTGCGATGTACGCGGCCTGCAGACCGCACCGCGCGGCGCCGACATCAGCATCGACAAGCGCCTGCCGATGGGCGGCGGCTTGGGCGGTGGCTCCTCCAACGCCGCCACCGTGCTGGTGGCGCTCAACGAACTGTGGCGCTGCGGTCTTGGCGACGACCAACTGGCCGAGCTGGGGCTCAGCCTCGGCGCCGACGTGCCGGTGTTCGTGCGCGGGCACGCCGCCTTCGCCGAAGGCATCGGCGAGCGCCTGCAGCCGGCCGAGCCGCAGGAAAAGTGGTATCTGGTGGCGCATCCCGGCGTCGGCATCCCGACGCCGGTTATCTTCGGCGACCCCGAGTTGAAAAGAGACACCCCGGTTCGCTCCTTAAGTGAGCTGTTGCAGGCACCGTACGCAAATGATTGCGAACCGATCGCAAGAAAACGTTTTCGCGAGGTTGAACAGCTTCTTTCATGGCTGTTAGAATACGCCCCGTCACGCCTGACTGGCACAGGTGCTTGTGTGTTTGCTGAATTCGACACAGAAATCGCCGCCCGTCAGGTGTTAAATCAAGCCCCGGAGTGGTTGTGTGGTTTTGTAGCGCGCGGCGTTAACGTCTCCCCACTACATCGCATTCGTTCCGGGCGGTTTGAGTCGTAGCTCAACGTTTCGCTGCGCAGGGTCATGCACACCTGGCCCTGTTATCCCTGCGCTGCCTGCGGTCTCAATTTTAGTTTTACATACCCGTATGTATATTGCGCCGGCGTCGCCGACTGCCCCTTGGCGATGCCGTATGACAATATCTTCTCTGGACGCAAGCCTGAGGTTCTTCTCGTGCCTGATATGAAGCTTTTTGCTGGTAACGCCACCCCGGAACTAGCACAACGTATTGCCAACCGTTTGTACACCAGCCTTGGTGACGCCGCTGTAGGTCGTTTTAGCGACGGCGAAGTGAGCGTGCAAATCAACGAAAATGTACGCGGCGGTGATATTTTCATCATCCAGTCCACCTGTGCTCCGACCAACGACAACCTGATGGAACTGGTTGTGATGGTCGACGCCCTGCGTCGCGCCTCCGCAGGTCGTATTACCGCCGTTATCCCTTACTTCGGCTATGCCCGCCAGGATCGCCGTGTGCGTTCCGCGCGTGTGCCGATCACCGCCAAGGTGGTTGCCGATTTCCTCTCCAGCGTAGGGGTTGACCGCGTTCTGACGGTGGATCTGCATGCTGAGCAGATTCAAGGCTTCTTCGACGTACCGGTAGACAACGTGTTCGGCAGCCCGATCCTGCTGGAAGACATGCTGCAGCAGAACCTGGAAAACCCGATCGTGGTTTCCCCGGACATCGGCGGCGTAGTGCGTGCCCGCGCCATCGCCAAACTGCTGAACGACACCGACATGGCCATCATCGACAAACGCCGCCCGCGCGCGAACGTTTCTCAGGTGATGCACATCATCGGTGACGTGGCAGGCCGCGACTGCGTGCTGGTCGACGACATGATCGACACCGGCGGTACCTTGTGTAAAGCGGCTGAAGCGTTGAAAGAACGCGGTGCCAAGCGCGTATTCGCCTACGCGACGCACCCGATCTTCTCCGGCAACGCCGTGGACAACATCAAGAACTCGGTGATTGATGAAGTGATCGTCTGCGACACCATTCCGCTGTCGCCGGAAATCAAGGCACTGAAAAACGTTCGCACTCTGACCCTGTCCGGCATGCTGGCTGAAGCCATCCGCCGCATCAGCAACGAAGAGTCGATCTCTGCGATGTTCGAGCATTGATTCGTCGTCTTTCCGGTGCGGCGCCCACCATGCCGGAAAGATAGCGAGCCCGACAGCAGAAAAAGAAAAACCCGTTGGTGCGTGAGCAACAACGGGTTTTCTACTCGTAGTCCAACATGACCTCAAACCTTAATGCACGGCAGATATTCCCTTGCCCTGCTCCCGCTTCCCTTCTGATTTTTTAATCAATGCGACGAACGATGTTGGTCGTTGCGGCACCGTTTATCAAAGTGTTTTACCCACCAGTAGCGATCCGCCACCTGCTCGCGGCCGCCGATACGCGCGCCCACCAGCCACAACAGCGCGCCGACGAAGATACTCATGATGGCGCCGTGGGCGAAAAATTGCGGTAAATTGAACTGGGATACTTCAGCAATAATGGAGTATCCGACGCCGCCGATCATCACGACCAACCCCAGCCCCATAAAAAAGTTGCCCATTCTGTCCGCGCTTCTACGTTTCATATGCCACCTCCATGATTGCCATGTGCCAACCGGGATAACGCTGCAACTTGTTAACCCACTTTGATAAGTTAAGTATAGTCCTTGTTGCGGCAAGGGGATTGCGGAGGCGATCACAAATGGTAAAGAATTATTGACACTTCTTAACACGCCGCTGAAAATTAGCGGACAAATTGAATTATTCAGCTAATGAATCATTCGTCTTTCTTACCGAGGGCGACGGCGGAGATCGGGTTTTGTCATTCGCCGCCCCGGCAGGTAAACTAACGCCCTTTCCATTACCCTGATCATAGCGAATCTCCCAGTGAGCAGTATTAAATTGATAGTCGGCCTGGCCAACCCGGGCGCGGAATACGCCCAGACGCGCCACAACGCCGGCGCCTGGTACGTCGATCTGCTGGCCCAGCGCCACAATCAGCAGTTGAAAGAAGAGAGCAAGTTCTTCGGCTATACCGCCAGTTTGAACCTCGCGGGCAACGACGTGCGCCTGCTGGTGCCGACCACCTTCATGAACCTGAGCGGCAAAGCGGTGCTGGCGATGGCCAACTTCTACCGCATCGAACCGAACGAGATCCTGGTGGCGCACGACGAGCTGGATCTGCCGCCCGGCGTGGCCAAAATCAAGCTCGGCGGCGGCAACGGCGGCCACAACGGCCTGAAAGACATCCAGAACAAGTTCGGCAACAACCCGAACTTCTACCGCCTGCGCATCGGCATCGGCCATCCGGGTGACAAGAACAAGGTAGTGGGCTTCGTGCTCGGCAAACCGCCGGTCAGCGAGCAGAAGATGATTGACGAAGCGATCGACGAGTCGCTGCGCTGCACCGAGATGCTGATGAAGGACGGGCTGGAAAAAACCGTTCAGCGCCTGCACAGCTTCAAGGCGCAGGCCTGAACCTTGCCGCAGCGGGCGCCCTGCCCGCTGCCTGCTTCTAGCCGCGCGGGTTGAAGGTCTCCTCGCTCACGCGGCGGTCATCGGCGGCGAACCCCTCTTCCGCCACGTAATATTGCGGATCGTCCAGCTCATGGCTGCAGAACGGCCCGGCGCGCTTAAGTAAACGCACGCAGTCACCGCTCAGGTGGCGCAGGCGAATGCTTTTTCCCGCCGCCAGGTAACGCGCCGTCAGCTTATCGATCGCCTCTACGCCGCTGGAATCCATCACCCGGGTGCCGGCAAAATCCAGCACCACGTTCTGCGGATCGCTCTGCGGGTCGAACAGCTCGGCGAAAGCGGCGGCAGAGCCGAAGAACAGCGGGCCATCGAGCCGATACACCGCCACGTCGCTCGTTACCTGACGCTGACGCACGCGGATGCGCGCCTGCTGCCAAGCGAACACCAGCGCCGAGATAATCACCCCGCTGATCACCGCTACCGCCAGATCGGTAAAGATGGTGATCAGCGTGACGGCGACCATCACCAGCGCGTCCGCCTTCGGCATACGGCGCAAACGGCGCAGCGAACTCCACTCGAAGGTGTTGTAACACACCACCAGCATCACCCCGGCCAGCGCCGCCACCGGCAGCAGGCCGATATAGCGCGACAGGCTGACCACAAACAGAATCAGCAGGATGGCGCCCACCGTGCCGGAGAGGCGCCCGCGCCCGCCCGAGGTGAAGTTGATGATCGACTGGCCGATCATTGCGCAGCCGGCGAAGCAGCCGAACAGGCCGCATACCGCGTTACCGGCGCCCTGCGCGATACTCTCGCGGTTGCCGTTCCCCTTCTTGCCGCCCATTTCATCCAGCACCGTCATAGTCAGCAACGATTCAATCAAACCGACCAGGGCGATCACCACCGCATAGGGCAGCACCACCCGCACCATTTCCAGGGTAAACGGTGCCGTCGGCAGGCTGAAGTGCGGCAGCGCGCCGGAAATGTCCGCTAGATCGCCCACCCGCAGCGTGTGCAGATTGAGACCGATCGCCAACGCCGAAACCACCAGCAGCGCCGCCAGCGAAGACGGAATGGCTTTGGTCAGGCGCGGGAACAGCACCACCACCGCAATCGCCAGCGCCACCAGGCCGTACATCAGCGGCCCCTGCCCGGCGATCATCTTCAATTGCGCCAGCATGATGACGATCGCCAGACCATTGACGAAGCCGTGGATCGCCGGCAGCGGCACCAGACGAATGAACTTGCCCAGCCGAAAGGCGCCGATCAGGATTTGGATCCCCCCGGCAAACAGCGTGGCCCACAGCACGTAGCCCATGCCGTACTGCGCCGCCAGGCTCATCAGCACCACCACAATGGAGCCGGCGGCGCCGGAAACCATGCCCGGCTTGCCGCCGAACAGCGCCGTGACCAGGCCGATAATAAACGCGGTATGCAAACCGACGATCGGCGAAAGACCGGCGACCAGCGAAAAGCCGACCGCCTCGGGGATCATCGAAACCGCCACCACAAAGCCCGCCAGGACTTCATTTTTAACGTCCGCGATCCTGACGTTACTCAGGTTAAACATGCATTATTCACTTATGACAGATGACATCATCTCCCCGCGTAGCGGGTATGGGGTACCGCAAGGCGCGGCAGACTGCAGGCGGGTACAGCTCAGGGTGGCGTAGGCAAGAAATACATCCGGCGCGTTTCCTGTCAATTGAACGGAACAGCCAGTATGGGTAAATGTGATCCAAATCTCAATCAAAAACCGGTCGCCCGCGCAGCGCTCGCCCCGGCCAAACAAGTCTGATCGAGATAAACGCCCATTACGTGTATAATGGCGGCATTATTTTGCCCTTTATGCAGTCGATTAAATCTAACCGGCTGATAGTTAAGATATTTAAGGTGATTACAACATGGGATTCAAATGCGGTATCGTCGGCCTGCCCAACGTAGGCAAATCCACCCTGTTCAACGCGTTGACCAAAGCGGGCATTGAAGCAGCCAACTTCCCGTTCTGCACCATTGAACCGAACACCGGTGTGGTGCCGATGCCCGATCCGCGTCTGGATAAGCTGGCCGAGATCGTCAAGCCGCAGCGCATTCTGCCGACCACCATGGAATTCGTCGACATCGCCGGCCTGGTGAAAGGCGCGTCCAAGGGTGAAGGCCTGGGCAACCAGTTCCTGACCAACATCCGCGAAACCGAAGCCATCGGCCACGTGGTGCGCTGCTTCGAGAACGACAACATCATTCACGTCAACAACAAGGTCGATCCGGCCGAAGACATCGACGTGATCAACACCGAGCTGGCGCTGTCTGACCTGGACACCTGCGAGCGCGCCATCCACCGCGTGCAGAAGAAAGCCAAAGGCGGCGACAAAGACGCCAAAGCCGAGCTGGCGGCGCTGGAGAAATGCCTGCCGCACCTGGAAAACGCCGGCATGCTGCGCGCGCTGGATCTGAGCGACGAAGACAAAGCGGCGATCAAATACCTGAGCTTCCTGACCCTGAAGCCAACCATGTACATCGCCAACGTCAACGAAGACGGCTTCGAGAACAACCCGTACCTGGACACCGTGCGTAAAATCGCCGACGCCGAAGGCTCCGTAGTGGTTGCCGTATGCGCCGCCGTGGAATCCGACATCGCCGAGCTGGAAGACGAAGATCGCGACGAGTTCATGGCCGAACTGGGCCTGGAAGAGCCGGGCCTGAACCGCGTGATCCGTGCCGGTTATGAACTGCTGAACCTGCAGACCTACTTCACCGCCGGCGTGAAAGAAGTGCGCGCCTGGACCATCCCGGTCGGCGCCACCGCCCCGCAGGCGGCCGGCAAGATCCACACCGACTTCGAGAAAGGCTTTATCCGCGCGCAAACCATCGCCTTCGACGACTTCATCACCTACAAGGGTGAACAAGGCGCCAAAGAAGCCGGTAAAATGCGTTCCGAAGGTAAAGATTACATCGTCAAAGACGGCGACGTGATGAACTTCCTGTTCAACGTCTAATCCCTTCCCCGCAGCGTTTCTCTCGGCTGCCGGAAACGTAAAAATCCACGCTTCGGCGTGGATTTTTTATTTTCGGGAGGGAACGTGCCAGCGCTTAAAGCAATGCGGCATCATCCCAGCAGAAACCTTTATTTATTTAACCGCGGGAAAAGCGCAAGACCGTTATTCCGATTGAAGTTTACTTTCTGCGCATCGGTCAGGTTTGTCTCGGCGTCGAGAATATGATTAAACTTAGCGGCGACGGGCTCAGGCGCATAAGGATAATCGCTGCCGAAAAGAATATTATTATGATTCGCAAACGCCAGTAGGCTGGAGAATGCATTAGGGCCGGAAGACAATGCGGTATCAAAATAAAAGCGCTTAAATTTACCGTCCAATTCCTGAGCTGACGGCCCATTTGGATTAAGTGACTCTGCCAGCAATGTAAAACGCAAAACGGCATAAGGCAAGAAACCGCCGGCATGCGAAAGAATAATTTTCACGTTAGGATAATTATCCATAACGCCGTTCAACACCATATGGACGGCATTGCGTGTAGTATCAAACGGATAATCAACCAAGGGGCCAGGAACGCCATCCAGCAAATCCATGATGGGATGACCAGGGTGAATGAAAACAACGGCAGAGCGTTGGTTAAGCGCCGCCCAAAGCGGAGCCCACTTTTTATCACCTAAATAGACCCCTTCATAATTGGTTAATAACACCACGCCATCGGCTTTCAGCACATCCAGTGCATACTCAACTTCACGCACCGCCCCCTCAACGTCCGGCAACGGCACGGTCGCAAAGTGACCAAACCGCGTGGGGTATTTCGCCACCAGATCCGCCGTATATTCATTGACTTTCCTGGCCATATCGCGGCGAGCCTGACCTTCCCAGCCAACCACGCTTGGCGCGGTTAACGATAGGACGCTGGTCGCTATTTGCTGTTTGTCCATATAGCGAAGATGATCGTCCGCCGTCCATTTTGGCAAGGTCCAGCCGGACGGATCGCCGCCGTGGTTCGGCAGCGCGCTGCCCCAAAAGGGCGGGACCAGGTGAGTATGAACGTCGATTCTGGCTAATGAATTCATTTAGCGCCTCCACTATGCATATATTTTATCGTTGAAATATATAGCAACACGCTGAGTGTTGTTGACTAGCTCGCATTTCAGAAATAACCTACACTTTAACGCGAGCTCTATTAGAGGGTATTTTCATGGAAACCATATATCCAATTCATTTTTTTGAACGACTGATACAGGAATCTAATCCATGAATTTTCGCCATATCCAGGCATTCCTGGCCCTCGTTGAAGAAAAACATTTTGGCAAAGCGGCCAAGCGCATTCATATTACGCAGTCGGCTTTCAGCATGCAGATAAAAGCGCTGGAAGAAGAGATTGGTGCACCACTCTTTATTCGCAACAACCGTAATGTCGAACTCACTGAGGTGGGAGAGGTATTTTTAAAAAACGCGCCGGATATTTATGAGAAAATAAAAAGTACGCTTGACGAAACCAAAGCGGCGGCGAAAGGTGAGAATGGCAATGTGCGCATCGGATTTGTCGGCAATGCCGTGGCGGCAGGATTAGTCACCGCCGATATTCATCGATTTAAAGCAGAGCACCCCGGCGTTAACTTCCGCGCCAAAGAGCTGTCATACTGGAAACAAATCGATGAGATCGTCAACGGAAATATCGACGTCAGCTACTGCCCCAATCTGGATCTCAATATCCCACCGGAGCTCGGCTTTATACCCATAAAAAAATTTGACTGGGTCGTCGTGATTCAGGAAGACTCCGATCTGGCGAAAAAAGAGGCCTTGAAAAAGGAAGACCTCTCTGGGCGAGATTTTATCATCTACTCGGAAAACAGCGGAGACGATGGCCAGCTTCGTATCCTGAACGCCATTATTGAAGAAGACATCAAGGTAGCCTATCGGTTAGACAGCACATTAAGCGTGCTCGGCATGGTGGCCTCCGGCCTTGGCATCGCCATCGTTCCCTCTTCGCTATCCTCAATCAAACTGCCCAACATCACCTACAGGCCGATCCCCGCCGTCGATAACGCAACTGAGGTTTTTTTCATCTATCGTAAGGATGAAAAATCCGCCATCGTTAATGCATTCATATCAGATGTACAACACAGCCTATGATGCCTGCCGGGTTACCTTCGCAGCCCCCACGCGGTGATGCCGGTTTTGTTTAAGCGAAGATAAAAAACCGGCGCTCATCGTCGCTTTTAAGCATCGGGCATTCCGTCAGCGCCGCTACCCCTCCCACACCGAAGGCCGGTTCTCGCTGCGCCATTTCTCCCCCGCCGCCGTCCCCGGCACCGGGGGCTTCAAGCCTTCGATAGTCCACAGCGAGAACGGCGTTTCGTCCACGTGCAGCTCCCAGCGCAGCCCGCGCGCGGCGAGGTAGGGTTGCAGGATGCGGGTGCAGGCCGCCAGGAATTGCTGCTGCTCCGCGTCGTTGTCCATGGCGCGGGCGATATGGTCGATGGTCACCCGCACGAAGTCATCGGCCGGTTCGCCGCCGAGATACGCCGCGCCGGGTGGCAGCGCGTGGAAGAAGACGTTGACGTAGAAGCGCGGTAAAAAGTCTTGGTACAGGGCGGTGACCTTCTGCGCAAGCGCGCGTTTATCGGCGGCGCTGAAGGCCGGTTCAGGGTGGTAAATCTGCCACAGTGGCATCGCGTTCTCTCCTCGGTAAAGCTGCGGGGTATCGACAATCGTTCTGGCCGGCAGCCGGTGTCAAACAAAACTCTAATAATAAGAGTAATAACTCCAATCATTGAAGTGATCAAGCCTAGGCGATAAAATTATCGGCAATCAGACGGAAAACAGAGGTAAGGCAAGGTGAAAGCAAAAGGGTTTGAGGGCATGACGTGTTCGGTGGCCCACGTGCTGTCGGCATTGGGCGATCGCTGGGGTGCGATCCTCATGCGCGATCTGTTGCTGGGGCTCTCGCGCTATGACGATCTGCGCCAGTCGACCGGCATCACCAACAATACGTTGGCCGATCGGCTCAAGGCGCTGGAAGGCAACGGCCTTATCGAAAAACGGCAATACCAGACGCGCCCCGATCGCTACGAGTATCTGCCGACGGAGAAGGGAAAAGATCTCGGTCTGCTGGTGATGGCGATGATTCAGATTGGCGACAAATGGAACCTGTCCGAGCTGGCCGGGCCGCCGCTGCGCGTGGTTGACCGCGCGAGCGGCCACCCCGCCACCCTGCGCGTGATCGATGCCGTGACCGGCGAACCGCTGCCGCCGCAAAACCTGGCGCTGGCCGCCGGGCCCGGCGCCGATGAGATCACGCGATGGCGGCTGGCCGTCGGCAAAACCCGCTAACGGCGCACTACAACAGCGCAATCATCTTCAGCAGTTCGACCCGATTGCGGATGCCGAACTTTTTGCCGGCGTTATTGAGGTGCGAATAAACGGTTTTCGGGTGCAGGTTAAGCCGCCGCGCGGTCAAGCGGATATCTTCGGTGCGGGCGGTTTCACACAGCACCGCCGCCTCGCCAGGCGTGATCGCCGCCGCCCGATGCCGGTTCACCACGTGCCGTTCACCTTCCTCCTCACGGCAGACCAGCGCCGCGCAGGTTTCCCGCACCACCTGCAGCGCTTCCCGTTTGTGCAAAATCGCATCCGGCTGCGCCGCAGCGATAAACGCCAGGATCAGCGGTGAAGTCTTATCGACGAAGAACAGTATCCGGACGTCTTTATATTCAGCGCGGCAAAGGTCAATAAACCTCAAATAGGTTTCGAACCGATAAATTTCATGGGGAAAATCCATGATAATTAAATCAGGCGCCGGGCTTATATTTTTAACGATGTTAATATTGGGCGAAGATAAGGTTATCACCCCACCTCCCAATAATGTTTTCATGCCCAACCGGCACAGCGGTGAACCGTCGATATAAATCACTCTCACTTTAATTCTCCTTATCAGCATGAAAGCATGCTTCCACACCTCAGGCGGCTTGTCGCTGCTCTTTTTTGGGGTAATTTGCCTGCAAAGCACACCAATATAAAACATATTGATAACATGTTTTTTAAATAATCGCACATCCGTCAGCACGTTGATTAATACGCAAAAAAGGCATGAATGTTTCAAATTATTTCAATCACAAAATCTAGCAACCCAATAAAATCGCAACGTAATGATATAGATCTATTTTCTATTTTGTATGATATAAGAACAAATGAAAATAAATGTAACAGCAGGCCTTCTCGTCTTATTGCCTTATTCAAAACACCTATAGGGAAAATTCTTAGTTTGTTAGGATGAAAATCCATGTTTGCCGAGGCGTTTAAAAAACAATTGCGCAACATGATTAACCCACAACCGCACGTCAGTAATTTATTACTGTCAGGAAAGCTTTTCTCTAAAGTAAATTAAAGGGCATTTCACATGAATGTTAAATTAGTCGCATTATCCATGCTGGCTCTCTCCGGCGCCTGTGCGGCCGCTTCGTCCAATACGGTGCAATTTAAAGGCGAAGTCAGCACGCAAACCTGCTCGGTGAATATTAACGGTAACCAATCCAATCCGGTCGTTCTGCTGCCAACCGTCGCCGCCAGCAAACTCGCCACTAAAGGCGCCACCGCCGGTGACACCACGTTTACCGTTAACGTCACGGGCTGTACGGCCGCAACCAGCGATACGGCGATCAAAACCGTGCTGGCGGGCAACAACCCGACCACCAACGGCAACCTGGGCAACGCGGGCGATGCGGCCAAGGTGTCCATTCAACTGCTGGACAGCGACGCCACCACGCCGTTGTCATTCGCCAGCGGTTCGACCGTCACCACGTCGGCGATGACGCTGGCGAAAGACGCCACCTCCACCTCGCAGAACCTGGTGGCCCGCTACTACGCGGAAGACACCGGCGTGGCGGCCGGTTCGGTGATCGCCACCGCACAGTTCGCCATTAGCTACAAATAAGCCGGCGTCAGGCGCCATACCTGTTGATGCCAGCGCCGCCCTTCGCCGGGCGGCGCTGAATGACTCGCTCCCTTTATCGGTTCACGTTTATGCCGCAGATAACCCGCACCGCCCGTCGATGGGCCGCCCTGTCGCTTTGCCTGATGAGTTTTGCCGCTACCCACGCGTCGGCCAGCGTGACGCTGCTCGGCAACCGCGTGATCTACCCCGCCGAGGCGCGGGAAAAAACGCTGCAGTTCACCAACGACGACGGCACCCCGGCGCTGATGCAGATCTGGCTCGACATCAATAACCCCAAATCCACGCCGCAAAACGCCGATGCGCCCTTTGTCGCCTCGCCGCAAATCTTCCGCATGAATCCGCACAGCGGGCAAATGGTGCGACTGTCGTTCGTCGGCCAGCCGCTGCCGCGCGATCGCGAATCGCTGTTCTACCTCAACTTCCTGCAGGTGCCCGCCGTGCGCCAGACGGACAGCGACAAGAACAAACTGCTGCTGGTGGTCACCAATCGGCTGAAGGTGTTCTATCGCCCCGCCGGGCTGGCCGGCGACGCCAACCACGTCATCGATCGGCTCAGCCTGCGCCAGGCCGGCAACGCGCTGCGCGTCGACAACCCGACCGGCTACTACGTCAACGTCAGCCAAGCCGCGATCCTGAGCGGCGCGAAGCGCATCGCCATCCCGCAGGCGGACCTGATCCCGCCGTTTTCACAGGCCAGTTGGCCGGTGAACGGGGAGGTGCGGCAGGTCGCACTGCGCGTCATCAATGACTATGGGGTGGAAATCACACGCACCCTGAACGTCGCACGCTGACACCAGACAGGGAGGTTTTCATGTTCGATGTCCGCAAGGCGACGCCGCTGCCCGCATGCTGGTGTTGCGCGCTGCTGGCGCTGCCGCTGGGCTGCGCCGCCGCCGACGGCTATACCTTCGATCCCGCACTGCTGCGCGGCAGCGTGCTGAGCAACAGCGCCCTGAGCCAGTTCAACCAGCAGGACGCCGTCGCTCCCGGCAGCTATCAGATCGATCTGTACCTCAACGGCCAGTTTCTCGAGCGCGACCAAATTCGCTTCGTGCGCGCAGGCAAGCAGGTGCTGCCCTGTTTCGATCGGCCGCAGCTGACGCGCTTCGGGCTGAAAAATCCGCCGGCGGCCGCCGAAGCGGAATGCCTGCTGCCCGGTCGGGATCTCAAGGACATCGCGGTGAACGCCGATATTTCGCGGCTGCGGCTGGATCTCAGCATTCCGCAGGCACTGTTGAACGGCCAGCCGCGCGGCAGCGTCAATCCCGCCAGCCTGGACAGCGGCGAATCGATGGCCTTCGTCAATTACAACCTCAACCAGTACCACGTCAGCTACCGACAGGGGCAAACTCGCGATCTCGACTCGACCTACGCCAACCTGAACGGCGGGTTCAACCTCGGGCTATGGCGCTACCGCCAGCAGTCCAGCTACCGCTACGATCGGGAGTTCGGCGGCCACCTGGACACCAGCCGCCGCTACGTGCAGCGCGCGATCTTGCCCTGGCGCAGCGAAATGCTGTTGGGCGAAGGTTTTACCGACGGGCACTTCTTCTCCGGCCTGGGCTTTCGCGGCATTCAGCTCAGTTCGGACGACCGCATGCTGCCGGATTCCCAGCGCGGCTATGCGCCGGTGGTGCGCGGCGTGGCAAAAAGCAACGCGCGCGTGACGGTGCTGCAGGGCAAAAGCACGCTGTATGAAACCACCGTCGCGCCGGGGCCGTTCGCCATCAACGATCTGTACGCCACCAACTACGCCGGCGATCTCACCGTGGTGGTGACGGAAGCCGACGGCAGCGTCAGCACCTTCACCGTGCCGTTCGCCGCGGTGCCGGAATCCATCCGCCCCGGTCAGTCGCGCTACTCCGCGATCGTCGGCCGTTCCCGCTACGTCGGCGACAACGATCTGTTCAGCGAAGTGACCTGGCAGCACGGCCTGACCAACGCCCTGACCTTCAACCTCGGCAACCAACTGGCGGACGGCTACCAGGCGATGATGCTGGGCGGGGTGTACAGCAGCTGGCTGGGCGCCTTCGGCATGGATACCACCTATTCCCACGCCAGCCTGCCGGACGGCAGCGCCTCCGGCTGGATGCTGCACCTCTCTTACAGCCGAACCTTCAGCCCGACGGATACCACGCTATCCATCGCCGGCTACCGCTACTCTACCGAGGGCTTTCGCGATCTCAGCGACGTGCTCGGCGTGCGGCGCGCCGCCGTCACCGGCCAAAACTGGCAGTCCGACTCCTACCGCCAGCGTTCGCGTTTCGAAGTCGCCGTCAATCAGGGGATGGGGGCGTTCGGCAGCCTGACGATGTCCGGCTCGACTCAGGACTACCGCGATCAGCGCGGCCGCGACAATCAGCTCCAGCTGGGCTGGGGGAAAACCTTCGGCAACGGCGTGGCGCTTAACCTCTCCGTCACCCGTACCCGCAGCCTGGGCTACAGCAACGGCGACTACCGCGGCTACGGGCCGCTGGATAATGTCTACAGCGCGCCGCTGGCGCAGAACACGCAGACCGTCACCGCCCTGTCGCTGAGCTTCCCGCTCGGCCGTTCGTCATCCGCCCCCAGCGTCTCGCTGCTGGCCAACCACAGCCAGGGCCAGGGGGGCAACTATCAGGCTGCGCTGTCGGGCAGCGTCGGCGACGAACAGCCGGTCAGCTACGGCCTGAACTTCACCACCGACGACGATCGCCAACAAAGTATCTGGGGCGGCAACCTGCAAACCCGTCTGCCTTACGCCAACGTCACCGGCTCGTTCTCCACCGCGCGCCAGTACCGACAAGGCTCCCTGTCGCTGCAGGGCGCCGTGGTGGCGCACCGCGGCGGCGTGACATTAGGGCCGTATGTCGGCGATACCTTCGCCCTGATCGAAGCGCCCGGCGCCAGCGGCGCACGGGTGATGGACGGCCAGGGCGCGCGCGTCGATCGTTTCGGCTACGCCCTGGCGCCGTCGCTGGTGCCCTATCACTACAACACCGTCGCGCTGAACCCCGAGGGCATGAACGACAAAGCGGAACTGGAAGATGGCCAGCGGCGCGTCGCTCCTTATGCCGGCGCTACGGTGCGTCTGCACTTCAACACCGTGCGCGGCCAGGCGCTGCTGATCACCGCGCAGCGGCCCGATAACGCGCCGATCCCGATGGGCGCCAACGTGTTGGACAACGCAGGCAACAGCGTAGGCATGGTCGGCCAGGCCAATCAGGTGTATCTGCGCAGCGACCGGAATGCCGGTGCGCTGACGCTGAACTGGGGCGACGCCCCCGGCCAGCAGTGCACGTTGCATTACCGCCTGCCCGCCGGGGAAGACGGCCCGATTCAACGGCTCAGCGCCCCGTGCCGCTAGCCCGTTCACACTTATTCTCAGGAGAGACGATGAAACGCATTGCTTACCCGATCGCCGCCCTGGCGCTGCTCGCCCTGTCGCTGTTCGGTGCGCCCGCCGCGCTGGCCCAATGTACCCGGGTCGCCCCCTGGATCGATTCCGGTTGCGATCCCTGCGGGGTGGGCACGGCGCTGGGCCGGGTTAACCTGACCAGCACTTACCTGCAGCCCGTCGGCACGCCGCTGGGCACCAGCGTGTTCGATCTTACGTCCGGCACGCGCTATCCCGATCCCAACAAGGTGTTGTATGAATGCGACGCCGGCGACGCGGGGCAGATCTATGAAGTCTTCGCCACCAACGGCGACGATCGCGTCGGTGGCTATTACGATCTGGGCGCCCAGGACGGTAACCCCAACTACTACGCCACCTACTTCCCCTACGTCGGCATCCGCCTGACCCATCTGGATTCCGGCAAGGTTTTTACCCGCTACTGGCAGTCGGCGCCGATTACCCGCTACGCCACCGTCGGCAGCAAAATTCAGATCCGGGTGAAAGACTTCAGCGCCATCCGTGCCGATTTGATCCGCATCAGCTCGCTGCCGGGCGCGGGTGCCAGCAACTACTGCGGCTACAGCGCCGGCAACCCGCTGGTGGGCATGGCCTCGACCACCGGCAATTCGAACTATACCTGCACGCAGCCGAACGGCTATGTCACCTTTCAGGGGCCCGGCATCGCCTCGGATCCTATCGGCAGCGACTCCGCCACCAACTACGCCACCTGGGGCACCGGGCGCTGGAATGCGATGGGCATGGGCACCGCACCGATCTCCTCATTGACCTATACCGCCACCTGCGTGGCGCGCAACGTCACGCCACTGGTGATCCTGCCGACCATATCCGTCAGCCAGTTGACCGCCGGGCAAACCTCACAGGCGCAGTTCACCCTCAATATCGAATGCGACAACGCCGCCGTGTCCGGCGTCAGCAGCAACAATACCGCCCTCGGCCTGCAGGTGCCGTATGAAAGCTACGTCGCGGCGCAGCAGCTCGGGCTGGTCAGCGCCAACGGCGGCGTGAGCTACCTGCTCTCCAGCGGCTACGGCACCGACAGCAGCGTCGCTACCGGCGTGGGCATCGCACTCGCCAACGCCGGCAACGGCGCACCGATGAATTTCGTCGGCTGGGCGCGCTGCAGCGCCGGGCAATGCCCGCAAGGTAATGACGCCGGCTGGTACCCGGTGCTCAATGGCGCCAGCGGCGGCGGCAGCACCGCGGCAGGGTTTACCCACTACACCACCCAGCTCACCGCCACGCTCGCCCGGCTGCCCGGGCAAACCGTCACCGCCGGCAAAGTGGACGCCAGGGCCTACGTCTGGGTTAAGGTGCAATGATGAGAAAGAAATATCTGACGATGGGATGCGCCCTGCTGCTGGCGCTGGCGACCATGGGCGCGCAGGCGGGCATCATCGCCTCCGCCACCCGGGTGATTTTCCGCGAGGGCGACACGGAAAAAACCCTGATGCTGCTCAACACCAACGGCTATCCGATCGTGGCGCAAACCTGGGTCGATAACGGCGACGTCAACGCCGCCCCCGAGCTGTCGCGCGCGCCGTTTGTCACCCTGCCCAGCGTATTCGCCCTGCCGCCTTCGGCGCTGAAAGGGCTGCGGATCCTGTTTGCCGGCGCGGCCCTGCCCACCGACAGGGAGTCGGTGTTCTGGCTTAACCTGTATGAGATCCCGCCCAACCGGCCGACCACGCCGCCGCTGGCGTCGCGCGTGACGTTGGCGATGAACACGCAGATGAAAATCTTCTACCGCCCCAAAGCGCTGACGGGGAAAGCCGAAAACGCAGCCGAGGCCGTCTCGTTCACGCTGCAACAATCACCGGGCGGCTATCTGCTGCGCTGTCACAACCGGTCGGCGTTTTATCTCTCCTTCGCCCGCATCGCCGTGCATACCGACAGGCGTGATTACCCGGTGCGGCAAGAAAGCGACATGATGACCGCGCCGTTCAGCATGCGGGATTATCACCTCGACGGCGTTACGGCGCCGACACTCCCTTCACAGGTCACCGTTCAGGCCACCCTCATCAACGACCAGGGCCAACAGATCGTCAAGTCATACACAGCAAACCCATAACGATAAAAAGCAGCACATTTTTTTTAAGTACAGGAAATAGGGAAAATGAGTCTAAGCAGATTCCAGCTACAGTTTCACCTGGAGAAACAGGCCAACATCATCAGGCAGTCACCGGCGTTTCACGCCGCCATCGTCAAACACGGGGAGCTATTGAAAGAGACCTACAAGAAACATCCGCTGTTTTACAAAATCATCTTCAGGAACAGCCGGTTCATCATTTGTTCCACCATCCTGTCCATTTACTACCACCAGCCCGCCGCCGGGCTGAAAGACATCAAAGCCTTTTTTAAAGGAAAGAACATGATCAGCGAGAACTCCCTGGACTCCTTTCTGTTCTTTCTGCGGGTCGGCCGTCGGCTGGAGGTCAAACCCTGCGAACATGACAAACGCCAGCTGCGCTATAAGCCTACGCCGCACGCGCTGGCGGAAACCCAGGCGCTGATCGCCTCCATGGCACTGCCCTATCAGGCGCTGGCGCCACAGATGCCCATCGCGACGCTGCTGGCGGCGCCCGACTTTCTGCCCACCTTTTTCGCCGCCTACGGCCAGTTGATGCTCAAGGAGATCTACCTGATCGATCTGGTGCCGCAATCCGGGCTGTTTATCAGCAAGGACGCCGGCCACATGGTGCTGCTGATGCTGCATATCGAAAGCATCCGGCAGGACTCCCCGTTTCTGCTGCTCTCCTCGGCGAAAATCGCCAAGTCGTGCTCCGTCTCACGCGCGCACGTCAATCGCATTCTGCAGGCGGCGGAAAAATCGGGCCTGCTGACCACCACCAATAACGTGGTGATCGAACTCAACAGCTCGTTCTTTATCATGGCAGAGCGCTATTTCAGCCTCTATTTCGCGATGGTCGAATTCGGGCTTGAACGGGTTTGGCACACGCCGCAGGCCGCCGAGCCCCGCTGAGCCGATTTACCGCTCCCGCAGCACCTTATCGATCAGCCCCCAGGCCGCCGCTTCGTCGGCGGTCATGAAGCGATCGCGATCCAGCGCCTGCTCCACCGCCTCATCACTCAGGCCGCAATGTTGAGCGTAAAGCCGAATCACTCGCTCTTTGGTGCGCTTCATCTCTTCGGCGTGGATCAAGATGTCGGAGGCCTGCCCCTGAAAGCCGCCCAGCGGCTGGTGCACGTGCAGGCTGGCGTTGGGCAGCGCCATGCGGTGCCCCGGTTCGCCGGCCATCAGCAGGAACGAGCCCATCGAACGCGCGGTGCCCATGCACAGGGTATGCACCGGCGCACGGATGTACTGCATGGTGTCGTAAATCGCCAGCCCGCTGCTGATCACTCCGCCCGGCGAGTTGATGTACAGGTGGATCGGTTTTTCCGGGTTTTCCGCCTCCAGAAACAGCAGTTGGGCGCACAGCATTTCGGCCACGTCGTCATTGACTTCGCCGTTGAGGAACACGATCCGATCGCGCAGCAGACGCGAATAAATATCAAAGGAACGTTCTCCCCGGCTGGTCTGCTCCACCACCATTGGGACGAGCATCATCTTCTCACGCATCGGTGAACTCCTGGGTTGGCAACAAAGGGAAGTGTGTTTAACGCATCAGGCGGCGCGCATCACCGTCGTCGGGCCGTCGTTGGCGGCATCAAGCTGGTGAATAATCCGCAGCAGGATGCCGCCGCCGGCATCCGGCACGATCTGCAGCGTCACCACGCTTTCGAGAAACGGCGGCTGGTCGTCACGCAGGCGATAGCTCACCGCCTCGCCCGGCGTAGTGGCCAGCGGCTCGGCCTGCGCCAGGTCGCACGTCGGCAGCCACTGCTCGCGCAGCGCGGGAATGCTGAGCGCCCGCCACACTTTTTCCGGCGGCGCATCGAGCGCATACTCCAATACCAGCCGATCGTGCGGCGGCGGCTCAGCCCGTTTGTTCATTGATCCATGTCCTTTAGCAAGGTTTGCAGCGCGTCGATGCGCGCCGGCCACCAGGTGCGGTACTTCGCCAGCCACTGGGCAATCTGCGCCAACCCGTCCGGGTCGACCTGATAATTGACGCAGCGCCCCTGCTTCGCCTCGCGTATCAGCCCGGCATTGCGCAGCACCGCCAGGTGTTGCGACATTGCCGACTGGCTGATGGGCAACCCTTCGCGCAGCGCGCTGGCGTTCATGCTGCCGGCGGCGAGTTTGTCGAAGATGGTGCGGCGGGTCGGATCGGCCAACGCTTTGAAGATGTCATTTTCGTTCATATAAAAACATTAGTATTCACTTATGTATTATGCAAACGCCGGGGCAGGAATTTTTTCCGCGAAGCGAGACTCCGCGCCGGTGCGCGGAGCCGATAGAGGAGAGATTACAGCGGCTTATTGCAAGCGGGCGTGGCCAGCGCGGGTTGCCCGGCCGGCGCCCCTTCCTGCGCCTCCAGCGCGAGACGCGCCAGCGGCATATCTTCGTGGTAGCGCGCCTCGGCGTTCAGGCTCTTCGAGTAGCGGTTGTACTTCCACCAGGCGTAACCCAGGAACACCACCAGCCCGCCGACGTTATAGAACACGATGGTCATGATGCTGGCGCCGGTCGGGAACGTCGAGGCGAAGAAACCGACGGTGAAGATGGCGATCAGCACGCTGACGATGGCGATGCCCTGCAGGCGCGAGCCCATTTTGAAATCGCGCGCCACCCGGTCGTACTTCAGCCGCAGATTCAGGTAGGCCAACATGATGAACAGCGGCGGCAGCATCGAGGCGGCGGCGGTCATGTTGATCAGCGTGTTCATCAAGTCCTGCACGCTGCTGGAACCCAACGTCGGGATCAGCATCAGCGGGATAACGATGAAAAACTGGATCCAGGCGGCGCGCGTCGGCACGCCGTGCCGGTTCAGGCGAATGGTTTTCTCGCCGAAAATGCCCTTCGGGATTTCGGTGAAGAAAATCTTCACCGGCGCCGCCGTCCACATCAGCAGCGAACCGAACATGGCGGTGAAGGAAACGATGCCGACGAAGCGGTTCATCAGCACCGTCGGCAGGCCGAAGTGCGCCGACAGGCCTTCGAACACCTGTACCGTACCGCCGGTAAAGTGCAGATCGGTGCGGTGCACGAAGACGTTAATCAGCAGCGAAGACACCGAATACAGCACGCCGATGAACAGCCCGGAAACGATGATCACCTTCACGAAGGCGCGGCTGCCGCCTTTCACATCGTTCACGTACACCGCCACAGATTCCGCCCCGCCCGCCGCCTGGAAGATCCAGGCGGTAATGCCGAGGAACGCCCAGTTGAAGTTCGGCGTCATCGCCTGCACGTTGATCGGGTCGGCCGGCTCAATGCCGCCCAGCACCGCCGCGCCCGCCAGAACGATGTAGGAAAACGTCAGCAGCAGCATCAGCGACGAGGTCACCGAGGTCATCGGCCCCAACAGTTTCGCGCCGCTGTTGGAGATGTAGGTCGAGAAGGCGAACAGGAAGATGCTGATGATCGCCGTGGTCAGCGGCGTAAACACGTAGTCATAGCCTAAAAACGCGTAAGAGGCGTAGGCGATGACGCGCGGCAATAGCGCGGTGAAGAAGAACAGGTTTACGAACCAATAGGTGTAGGCGGTGATAAACGCCCAACGCCCGCCGAGCGCGCTTTTCACCCAGGCATAGACGCCGGCCTCGGAATTGCGGTTGAGCGAGACGAACTCGGCGATGATCAGGCAAAAGGGAATGAAGTAAATGATCGTCGCCACCAGGAACACCGGCGACGAGGCGACCCCGAGCTGAATATTGTTGTTAATCACGTTGTTGAAACTGAACACTGCCGCAAACGTCATCGACAGCAGGCCAAACTTGCCGATGGTGTTTCTGTTCGACGCAGCCATAGAGATTCTCCGAATGGTGTAGGGGACTTCGGTTTGTTGTTATCGATCGGCGAGCGCGCTATTTATTGACGAAATAGCTGTCTTCCACCGTCACTTTTAAAATGACTTTTTTTACCTTGCCGCTTTCTGTGAAGCGGTGAGCCTGGTGGTTTTCGAAGATCACCACGTTGCCCTTGCCGACCCGGCGCTTCTCGCCCTCGCCGCTGAAAAACTCGCGGTCGGTTTCGTCCTGATAGGGTGCCACCGTCGTCAGCGCCCGTTTTTCGGCGACCTCGACGCTCTCTTCCCCGTCGAGGTAATAGTGCACGTCGAAGTAACGGCGATTGCCCTCCAGCCAGCCGTGCCGGCGGCCGACGCCGACGCTCAGCCGATACGTCAGCGAGTCGCCGATCGAATGGCACACGTTTGGGCTGATGCGATCGACATTGGCGATCGCCTCCATGCAGCGCAGCCACTTCTTGCCGCTGCGATAAATGCGCTGGAACTCCGCCAGGGATTCGAGAATGATCATGCGTTTTCCTCCGCAGACTGCGGGTGATGGTGAGCGGGCGCGAAGTCATAACCGGCGAGCGCGGCGCCCTGCGTTTGCCGCCCGTCGAACGGCACCAGCGTGAAGCCGTAGCTGAACGGCGCCAGATAGACCCGGTGGGTATCCAGCACTTCGGAGCCCCAGGAGTTGGAGCCGAGACCGAGGATCTGGTCGTCCAGGTTCAGCGTCAGGCAGTCGCTCGGCTCCAGCTCGTTGATGTGTTGGGCCTGGTGCAGCATCTCAGCGCTGTAAGGCCACAGGCTGAAATTGATCGGCCGCCGCGGCTGGATGAAGATCCCCTTGCCCGCCGCGTCCTGCAGGCTCAGCCAGCGCACGTCCTGCCGGTTGCCGTTGTCCTGCGGGAACGGATAGTATTCGAACAGCGCGTCGGCGCGCTGCCGGTAGTGGCCGATGAGGTTGGCCCGGCAGCTGTCACGGTAGTTCTCGCCCGGTCCGCGGCCGTAGTATTCCACCTGCTCGAAGCGGCGACTGATGCCGAAATCGAGACCGATTTTCGGGATAATCTGCCGGAAATCGCCGTAAGGCTCACCGGACAGATCCAGGCTGACGTGGCCCTGCGGGGAGATGCACCAGCGGTAGGTGCAGCGCATGCCAAAGTCGAACACCGGCGGCGCGATCAGGCTGTGCACCTCGAGCTGCAGATCTTCGCCCTGCCATTGCCGGCTGAGGCGGCGGAAGTGCTGCTGCATGATGGGGAAATGTTGCGGCAGCCAAATCCCCTCATATTCCTGTTTATGGTTATCGATCACCGGTTTGAAGAAGGTGATGCGCGGCGCTCGTCCCACCACGTCTTCACCGTCTACCCGCCACGACTGCAGTTCGCCGCTCAGCAGCGAGAACGCCAGCTGGAACCGGCCGCCGCTGACGATCAGCTGATGGTTTTCCTCGCGGCATTGCAGCGCCGGCGCATCGGCCAACGGTGGAGCCGGTCGCCGCGTCGCCGCCTGGCGCAGATGCTGATAATGCCCCAACCGCTGGTCGCTCTCGCTGTAGCGGGTGGCGCTGTCCTTATGCACCGCCACGTCGATCAGCGTTTCCCCCGGCCCCAGCGCCAACACCGGCAGATGCATGTCCTCGCTCTCGCCCGGCTGCAGATGCGGCAGCTTGAATTCGTAACTTGCCACCTGGCGGCCGTCGGTCTTGACGCTGACCTTCAGCGTGATGTCCGCCAGCGAGCTGAACCAATAGCGGTTTTTCACCCGCAGCACGTCACCCGCGCCCTCTTCCGCCGTCACCTCCACCGGGCACAGCACCTGCTGGTATTCCCGCAGGCCGGGGCCGGGGCGTTGGTCCGGGTAGATCAGGCCGTCCATACAGAAGTTGTAGTTGTTCGGGTAGTCGCCGTAATCACCGCCGTACTGGTAGCGTTCGCGCCCCTGCGCGTCGTGGCTCAGCAGGCCGTGATCGCACCACTCCCAGATGTAGTGCCCCTGCAAACTGGCGTGACGGTTGAACACCGACTGGTATTCGAACAGCCCGCCGGGGCCATTGCCCATCGCGTGGGCGTATTCGCACAGGATGCGCGGTTTGGGGTGCGGGTATTCGCCGAAGGCGTTCATCATCGCCACCCGGGAATACATGGTGCTGATCACGTCGGTCACTTCGGCGTCGCGATCTTCTTCATAGTGGATCAGACGGGTCGGATCGAGCGCCTTGCAGCGCCGGGCCATGGCACGAATGTTGCAGCCGTAGCCGGACTCGTTACCCAGCGACCAGATGATGATCGACGGGTGGTTTTTCTGCGCCGCCACGTGGCGCTCGATGCGCTCGACGTAGGCCTGCTCCCAGTGCGGATCGTCGGTGATGCGGCTTAGATCGCCGACGTTGGCGAAGCCGTGGCTCTCCAGATCGGTCTCCGCCATCACGAACAGACCATAGATATCACACAGCTCGTAAAAGCGCGGGTCGTTGGGGTAATGGGCGGTGCGCACCGAGTTGATGTTGTGCTGCTTCATCAGCACGATGTCTCGCTCCACCCGTGCCATATCGACGGCGCGCCCTTTGCGGTGATCGTGATCGTGGCGGTTGACGCCGTGCAGTTTGAGGTAGCGCCCATTGACGTACATCAGCCCGTCACGTACCGCGATCTCGCGGAACCCTACCCGCTGCGGCACCACGCCCAGCAGATTGCCGGCGCCGTCATACAGGCTGAGCAGCAGCTGATACAGATAGGGATTTTCCGCATTCCACTGCTGCGGACGGCTGACCGGCAGTTCGAAACGGCAGTTCAGCGCCTGCTCGATGCGCAGATCGTCGCGCCACTGCTCCGCCACGCAGCGATCGCCGTCGAACAGCTGCGCCTGCAGGCGGCAGCCCTCGGCGGCCTGCACACCGAGATGGCGCAGCTCGGCGTCGATCGCCAACTGCGCGTCGCAGTAGCGTTCATCGAAGGTGGTGACCAGCGTCAGGTCGTGAATGTGGGTAGCGCGCTGGCCGATCAGGTAGACGTCGCGAAAGATGCCGGCCATCCACCACATGTCCTGATCTTCGATGTAGGTGGAATCGGCCCACTGCATCACCCGCACCGACAGCAGGTTCTCGCCCTGCCGCACATAGGGGCTGATGTCGAACTCGGCGCACAGTCGGCTGCCCTTGCTGAAGCCGACATAGTCGCCGTTAACGTACACCTCGAAGTAGGTTTCCACGCCGTCGAATTTGATCAGCACCTGCTGATCTTGCCAACCGGCGTCGAGCGTAAAGTGGCGCTGATAGGCACCGGTGGGGTTGTTGGTCGGCACGTAAGGCACGTCGATCGGGAACGGGAAGCCCTCGTCGGTGTACTGCAGGTGGCCGTGCCCTTCCAACTGCCACATGCCCGGCACCGCCATATCGCCCCAGTCGTTCATCGGCTCCCGGTAAAACGCCGCCGGCACCTGCGCCGGGTGCTCGAAGAAGCGAAAACGCCAGCGGCCGCTCAGCAGTTGGAAGCGCCGGCTGGCGTTGCGATCGAAGCTCAGCGCCTGCCCGGCGTCCGCGTAGCTGAAGAAGCTCGCGCGCGGCGCCAACCGGTGCTCCGACTGTTTTTCAATATTTTCCCAATTATTCACGTCACGTCTCCCGACACCTGTGCAATGCGGAAACGATAGTAAATATTTAGTAAAAACTACAGTTGATATTTACCAAATGACGACAGGATCACAATAAATCTCAAATGCCTTTTTTTATCATGACGTTAATTTTGGGCGCCAACGCAACGCCCCGCCGAGGCGGGGGCCGGTCAGGCGACGGTGGTGTCGCGTAGCTGCAGCGAGCTGGGAACGAAGATCGACAGCGGGACGGCGCGCTCATCGCGCAGCCGCTCCACCAGCAGGTTGACGGCCTGTGCGCCCATGGTTTCCGAAGGGATGCGCACCGTGGACAAGGCGGGGAAAATAAAGCGGGCGGTGGGAATGTCGTTGACGCTGATCAGCGCGATCTGCCCCGGCACCTGAATGCCGTGTTCGTGCAGCGCGCGCAGCACGCCGATCGCGATCGAATCGGTCGCCACCAGCAGCGCCGGCGGATAGCCATTCTTGCTCTGCAACATCGCTTTGGCGCACTGGTAGCCCGACTGGCTGCTGAAATCGCCGTGGTAAATATCCTGCGCTCGCACCACGTTTTGCTGCCGGCCATACTCGACGAACGCCTGTTCGCGCTGGTCGATACCGGCCGGATCGTCGCGGCCGCCGATAAAGCCGATGCGCTGATAGCCGCGGCCGATGAAGTAGTCGATCACCTTGCGGCTGATCTTGTACAGGTCGACATTGACGCAGTCGAACCGCTCATCCTCCACCACGCCGTCGATGAATACGACCGGCGTTTCCTGCTGCCTGAGCTGCTCATACAGCGCGGGCTGTGGCCGGCCGATCACCAGCAGGCCGTCGGCCGCCGGCAGCGCCTTGTCGCCGTTGAAGTCGTAGCCGGCGCTCAGCGCCACGCCCAGCTTTTCGCACTGCGTTTCGATGCCGTAGCGCATCGCCAGGTAATAGGGATCGTTGATCTCCACGCCCTGCGTGTAGGTAAACAGCGCGGCGAAATGCAGGCGTTGCCCGCTTTGCCGTTTGGAAAGCGCGACCTTGTATTCGAGGCGCTCCGCCGCTTCCAGGATCTTCTGGCGGGTTTGCGCTTTCACGCTCAGGGTGGGGTCGTCATTCAACACGCGCGAAACGGTGGCGACGGACACATTAGCGGCTTCAGCAATTTCCTTCAGTGTGGCCATAGAGTCCCAATGCACAGACGAAAAACGGTAGCTTAAACGGATAGCGCCGCGGCGTACAGCGCCGCCCGCCTCCTCTCCTTGCCAGACCGGGCCAGAGCACGCTCATGCCAGCCGTTGCCGGGCACCTGCAGCGAAAGATACCCATTTCGCCCGCTGTGATCAAGTTAACGCTTTACTGATTTAAGCGTATTTTTTACTAAATATTTTACTAATATACCTGCCGTTTACCGCCCATAAGGGCGGACTTTTTCTCTTCTCCCAGGGAGCCGGGAGCGACCTCGCGTGAGCCGCCGCTCGGCTGACGTGCCGAACCACCCAACATCAGGCCTATGCCCCATGAAACTACTAAGCCATCACGCCCTGTTGCCCTTGCTGCTGCTCGTTAGCGCACCCGCCTGGGCGGCTCAAGAACCGGTTACCCCGGCGGAGCGCAATCAGCTCCCTCCGCCGCCGCTACCCGATAGCGCCGCGACCGCCCTGCGTTTTTACGGCGAGCTCGGCATCGGCGGCAGCGTCTATTTGAACGGCGAACATCAGCATCAATACAGCGACGGCACCTATATCGAAGGTGGCCTGGAGATCAAGCGGGGCCACTGGTTCGGGCTGATTTACGGCGAAGGCTGGACCGTGCAGGCGGACAGCCAGGGCCACGCCTGGACGCCGGGCCACGGCTGGGGCGGTTTCGAGGGCGGGTTGAACCGCTTTTACGGCGGTTACCGCACCGACGACGGCACCGAGATGATGCTCAGCGTGCGCAACGATTCGTCGCTCGACGATTTGCAATGGTGGGGTGACTTCACGCCGGAGTATGGCTACGTGATCCCCAATACCCGCGATCTCAGCTACGCCGCCAAACTGCAAAACCTGACCGGGCGCTTTCGCTACAGCGTGACGGCGGCGCCGGAAAGCCGCATCGACGAGAGCAAGGCGCTGCTGCACTTCGGTAAATACGACCGCTATTCCGACAAGTATACCTATCGGGCGATGGTCAACGGCTACACCCAGTACGACCTGCAGGACAATCTGACGCTGCTGACCGGCCTGGAAGTGACCGACGGTCTGGGGCAGCTGTTTCTGCTGGGGCTGCGCGGCCAGCACCTGGCCGGCCGCGTCTGGCACCACACCGGCAAAGGCGACAGCGGCGGCCATCCCGGCAGCGAGTCGGGCCTGATGCTCAGCGCGATGACGGAAACCGCCAAAGGGCTGTTTCTCTCCACCGCCTACAGCTACGCCCGCCACCGGTTTGATAACGCGGCGGATACCGCCACCTCATACGCCCAGTTCGGCGTCTGGTACGAATACGCCGGCGGCAAACTGGCCACCGCGCTGGACAGCAAATTCTTCATGCGCAACGACAGCACCGATGCCAGCAACTCGGTGTTTCTGATGCAATATTTCTATTGGTAACCGTTGAGGCTTCTACGATGAACATGACTCCCCTGACCCCGCTGGCCACTGCCCTCACCCTCGCGTTGGCGCTGACGGGCTGTGCGCCGAAAATGCCCGACGCCGACGCCCCGTTGGCCGAGCGCTATAAAAACGTCATCGACCGCCACGGCGCGCCGCACTTTATGCTCGACTACGATTTCGACGATCACCAGCGCTTCAATCCGTTCTTCGATCTCGGCGCCTGGCACGGCCACCTGTTGCCTAGCGGGCCGGAAGGCATGGGCGGTTTCCCCGGCCCGGCGCTGCTGACCGAAGAGTACATCAACTTTATGGCCAACAATTTCGATCGGCTCAGCGTCTATCGAGACGGTAAACCGGTGCATTTCACCATGACGGCCTACAGCCTGCCCGGCGCCCTGGTGCAGCGGCTCAGCGCGCCGGGCGTGACCGTCAACCTGACGCTGCGCTTCGCCGCTGCGCGCACCTCGCTGCTGGAAACCCAAATCCTGACCGACACGCCGCTGGATCTGGTGTGGGACGGTGAATTGCTGGAGCGCTACGCGGCCAAAGAGCAAAAACCGCAGCCGCCGGCGACCCTCGAGCAGGCGTTTCCGGACTACACGCGCCGCATTGTGCCGACCGCTGACGGCCTGCGCGTCACCTTCGGCAAGGTGCGCGCGCCGTCGCAGCTGATGACCTCGGGCCAGTCCGAGTATCAGATCCACAAATCGCTGCCGCAGCGTACCACGGTCGACGGCCACCGCTTCCGCGCCACGGCGCGCATCACCGGTTCCACCACCCTGTACACCACCTACTCGCACCTGCTCACCGCCGAAGAGGCGCAGCGCGAACAGCGCGCTATCGCCGATATCCTCGCTCACCCGCAGCGCTATATGGCCGCGTCGGCCCAGCGTTGGGAACGCTATCTCGCCACTGGGCTCAGCAACCCGCACGCCACGCCGGAACAAACCCGCGTGGCGGTCAAAGCGATGGAAACGCTGAACGGCAACTGGCGCGGCGCAGCCGGGGCGATGAAGTTCGACTCGGTCACCCCGTCGGTGACCGGGCGCTGGTTCTCCGGCAACCAAACCTGGCCGTGGGACACCTGGAAGCAGGCCTACGCCATGGCGCACTTCAACCCGGACGTGGCCAAGGACAACATTCGCGCAGTATTCGCCTTCCAGATCCGGCCGGGCGACACCCTGCGCCCGTGGGACGCCGGTTTTCTGCCCGACCTTATCGCCTACAACCCCAGCCCGGAGCGCGGCGGCGACGGCGGCAACTGGAACGAGCGCAACACCAAGCCGAGCCTGGCGGCCTGGGCGGTGATGGAAGTGTATCGCGTCACCGGCGATAAGGGCTGGCTGGCGGAGATGTACCCGAAGCTGGTGGCCTACCATGACTGGTGGCTGCGCAACCGCGATCACAACGGCAACGGCGTGCCGGAGTACGGCGCCACCCGCGACAAAGCGCACAATACCCCCGACGGGCGCATGTTGTTTACCGTCAAGCGCGGGCAGCGCGAGCAAACGCTGGCCGGCCTCGACAATTACGATCGCATCGTGCGAGAGGGGCAGTACGACAGCATCGAGATCCCGGCGCAGACCGCCGCCTCCTGGGAGTCGGGCCGCGACGATGCGGCGGTATTCGGTTTTATCGATCCGGAACAATTGGCGCGCTATGTGGCCCAGGGCGGCAAACGCGAAGATTGGCAGGTGAAATTCGCCGAAAACCGCGCGCCGGACGGCACGCTGCTCGGCTACTCGCTGCTGCAGGAGTCGGTGGATCAGGCCAGCTATATGTACAGCGACAACCGCTATCTGGCGGAGATGGCCGATATTCTGGGCCGCGGTGCCGAGGCCGCTGCCTTCCGCGCCAAAGCCGACCGGCTGGCGGCCTACATCAACACCTGCATGTTCGACAAGCAGAGCGGTTTCTTCTATGACATCCGCATCGAAAGCCGGCCGTTGGCCAACGGCTGCGCCGGCAAACCGATCGTCGAACGCGGCAAAGGGCCGGAAGGCTGGTCGCCGCTGTTCAACGGCGCCGCCAGCCAGCCGCACGCCGATGCGGTGGTCAGGGTGATGAAGGATCCGCGTGAGTTCAATACCTACGTGCCGCTCGGCACCGCGGCGCTGACCAACCCGGCGTTCGGCGCGGACATCTACTGGCGCGGCCGCGTGTGGGTCGATCAGCTGTATTTCGGCCTCAAGGGCATGGAGCGCTACGGCTATCGCGACGACGCGGTGGCAATGGCGCAGGCCTTCTTCCGCCACGCCGACGGCTTGGTCGCCGACGGGCCGATCCGCGAGAACTACAACCCGCTCACCGGCAAGCAGCAAGGCGCGCCGAACTTCTCCTGGAGCGCGGCGCACCTGTACATGTTGTATAACGACTTCTTCACGCAATAAGCCGCTGCGGCCACCGCCATCGTTGCCCGGCGGTGGCCCGCGTTTATGAGCGGATCGGGATCACCAGTACGTCGATATTGAGCTGGTTGATGGCATTGCGGGTGGAAGAAAACAGGTTGCTCCACAGATCGTGGTGATGGCCGAACACCAGCAGATCGATGTTCTTATCCACGACTGCCGTGCGCAGTTCGTCAACGAAGCCGCCGCGTCCGATAATCACTTCCGCGATCGGGTAATTGACGTTTTGCGTGGTGGGCTCCAGCTCTTTGCGGATCTTCTCTTCGAACGGCACGCCGTTATCGCTGCGCTCCGAAAAGCCGATCGCCGCGTGGTAGGTGTCGTAGTGAACGTCCACATAGATCAGCGAGAGTTTGGCCTGCAGCGCCTCCGCCAGCAGCGCCCCCTTTTCGACCAGCCGTTTGCCGTCATCGCTCAGATCGGTGGCGATGACAATATGGTGGTAACACATAGCGCCTCCTGTCATGGACTCGGTAGAGCCGAGGCTCCGATATCACGCCGGGGTCATATCGTTATGGTTAATTTTAGTTCAGAAATGGCGCGTATGACGGATGGCGACGCGGTGGGAAAGCCCCGTTACCGGGGCTGAAGGCAAAAAATTACTTCTCGCGCTGCGCCTCAAACCAGACGTTGCACAGCGACAGGATCAGCGTGTTGGCGTCTTTCACCAGCACGTTATCGCCGGGCACCCCATCGGTGCCCTGATCGGTGATGCCTTTGATGGCGGTATCCGCGTGCTGAATGGCCACGCGTTCGACCGACGGCGTGCTGATGCCCAGCATCGGGAAATCGATGTAGGAGCTGCTGCCGGAATTGTCCTCGACAAACTCCTGCGCTTCTACGGTGCTGACGGTGGCCCCTTCGCTTTTCAGCGCCGTGCCGTTCCAGCTGAACGCATCCGCTTTGTAGCTGATTTTGCCGCCGATCAGGCTCTGCGCCTGCTGTTGATCCCAGCAGCCGGTGGTCTGGGTCGGCACAATTTTACTGACGCGCCAGTTGCCCAGCAGCTGTTTGGGGATCGGCCCGGTATCGCTCTCCGCCGCCCGAACCTGAGTCGCCGAGACGCAGGCCAACACCACCAGCGGCAGCAGCGCCTTGCTCCAAATGTTCAATCGCATTGTCTTTTCCTTCGTTTCAGTACCCAGTCTGCCCTCACGGGCCAACGGCTATCATAATAAGCCCGCCGATTCGCCGTCAAAACAATCCGCACCGCGCCAGGCGGCGGCCGCTCATAGCTAATCGCTATGAGTCATAGTGAATCAGTATTTTGTTTTAGCCCAGCGATTACCTACAGTCACTGCCACTATTCTGCCCGCCAAAATTAGCAGGCAATGTTGACAAGGACCCTGGGAAAATGACATTTACGCTGAAAAACCTCACCCTGGCGCTGGCCGCCGCCGGCACGCTGCTGCTGACCGCCTGCGGCCCAGCCACACAGGACGATCACCACATCAAGGTCGGCATCAGCGCCGGCATCGATCAGTCGCTGTGGGCGGTGGTGCAAAAGGTCGCCAAGCAGAAATACGATCTGGACGTGGAGGTGGTGACATTCAACGACTACGTGCTGCCGAACGAAGCGCTGAACAACGGCGATCTGGACATCAACGCCTTCCAGCACAAGCCGTATCTGGACAAGCAGATGCAGGAGCGCGGCTACAAACTGGCGGCGGTGGGCAACACCTTCGTCTACCCGATCGCCGGGTATTCGAAGAAGATAACCGCACTCAGCCAACTGCCGGACGGCGCGCAGGTGGCGGTGCCGAACGATCCGACCAACCTGGGCCGCTCGCTGCTGCTGTTGCAAAAACAGGGGCTGATCACCCTGAAAGACGGCGTCGGCCTGCTGCCGACCGCACTGGACATCGTCGGCAACCCGAAAAAGCTGAAGATCGTCGAGATTGAAGCGCCGCAGCTGCCGCGCGCGCTGGACGACCAACAGGTGACGCTGGCGATCATCAACACCAACTATTCCAGCCAGATCGGCCTGTCGCCGGCCAAGGACGGGCTGTTTGTCGAAGACAAAAACTCGCCGTACGTCAATATATTCGCCAGCCGCATCGACAACAAAGACAGCGAGAAAGTGAAGGATCTGGTCAAGGCCTATCAGACCGACGAAGTGGCGGCCAGCGCCGCCGACATCTACAAGGGCGACGCCGTCAAAGGCTGGTAACCCTCCCCCGCATGCCCGTGGCGCCCGGCCACGGGCCATGCCAACCTCAGCCACGCTGGATGGACACCCCGCCATCCACCAGCATCGCGGTGCCGGTGACGAATGAGGAAGCGTCAGACGCCAGATACAGCGCCGCCTGCGCGATCTCCTCCGGCATCGCCAGCCGCTTCAGCGCGTGCAGATCGGCCACCTGCGCCAACGCCTCCGGGGTATTGCTCATCTGCCGGCCCATCGCCGTATCGGTACCGCCCGGCAGCAGCGCGTTCACCCGAATGCCGCGCCCGCCGAACTCCACCGCCAGCGCCTGCGTCAGGCCGATCAGCCCCGATTTGCCGGCCGCATAGGCCGCCGTGCCGGGAAACGCCGCGGTGTGGCCGACGAAGGTGGAGGTGAAAATCACCGAGCCCGCGCCGCGCGCCAGCATGGCGGGGATTTGATATTTGGCGCCGTAGTAGGCGCTGGACAGGTTGGTTTCCAACACGTCGCGCCACGCTGAGGTACTCAACGCCAGCGACGGCCCCAGCGGCCCCAGCGTGCCGGCGTTGTTGAAGGCGATATCCAGCCCGCCGAACTCATCGACCGCCGTCGCCGTCAGCCGTTC
Source organism: Serratia sp. Nf2 (assembly GCF_003028435.1). Taxonomy (NCBI): domain Bacteria; kingdom Pseudomonadati; phylum Pseudomonadota; class Gammaproteobacteria; order Enterobacterales; family Yersiniaceae; genus Serratia; species Serratia sp. Nf2. The sequence goes on from NZ_PYTW01000003.1 coordinate 383,471, forward strand.
GGCGAAGGCTTCGTCACGGACGTCGCCCGCCACCGCAAGCGCCCGGCCGCCCTCGCGCCGAATGTCATCCACCAGTTCGGCCAACAGCGGCTCGCGCCGCGCGCCCAACACCAGCGCTGCGCCCTGGCGAGCGAACAGCAGCGCCGCCGCCCTGCCGATCCCCGAACTGGCGCCGCCGATCACCGCCACCTTGCCGTTTAATGCGTTCATCGCTCATCCTCACGTGTTTTAAAGATCCTCAGTGTGAGGCAAGATTCGGCGCCGCGCTGGCCGCAAGCGGACATGTAACTGACGCCAATAAGAAAGGCGCTGCAAGCAGCGCCCCGGCAACGCGAATCTGGCGGTGAACTCACGGCCTGGCCGCATACTTCTGCATCGTGGCCGGCGTCACCAGCTCGAACGGGATCCAGTAATACGGCTCGAGCTTTTCACCGTTGATCATGCGCTGCGCCACATCGACCGAGGCTTTGCCCTGCCCAACCGCGTCCTGGAACACCGTGACCTGCATCTTGCCGGAGGCCAGCGCCTTGAGGCCGTCCGGCGTGGCGTCGATGCCGCCGATCAGCACTTTCTTGTCCGCCTTGCCCGCTTGCTGCAGCGCCATGATTGCGCCGATCGCCATCTCGTCGTTGTTGGCGGCGACGATGTCGATCGCTTCGCCGTTGGTCAGCCAGTTCATCATCAGGTCCATACCTTCACTGCGTGAATAATTGGCGCTCTGCTTCTGCACCACCTTCATTTTCGGGTACTTGCTCACCACCTGCTCCACGTCTTTGGTGCGCTGCAGCGCGCCGGCGTCGGTCAGGTTGCCGATCATCACCGCCACGTTGCCCTGATAGCCGGCCAGCCGCGCCAGCTCTTCCATCTGCAGCGTGCCGGATTCCCGCTCGTCGGAGCCGACGAACACCACACCCTGCGGCAGGTTGGCGTCGCCCGGCGTGCGGTTCACGTATACCAGCGGCACGCCGGCGGTCTGCACCATTTTGGTCATCACCGGCGTGCTGGCCGAGTTGACCGGATCGACGATAATCGCGTCCACCCCGGCGCTGATGAAGCTCTGCACTTGATCGGTCTGGCGCCCGACGTCGCCGCGCGCGTCCTCGAACTGCACGGTGATGCCGCGCGCCTTGGCCTCCTTGTCGATCGCCTGGCGGATGATGGTGAGGAAGTTCTGGTCGAAATAGGCCATCGATACGCCGATGGTTTGCGCCCATGCCGGCGCGGAAACGCACAGCGCCACCGCCAGCCACAGCCCTTTCAGGTAATTCATGATGTGTCCCCCGGTAAAAAAACGCCGCCGGCCAACCCTGGCGCCGGCGGCAATTCACGGCAATCAGTGTTTTTTGCGGTTGCGCCGCATGTCGATCGACACGGCGGCGACGATAATCACGCCTTTGATGATGTCCTGAATGTAAGAATCGACGCCGATAAAGGTGAAGCCGCTTTTGATCAGGCCGAGGATCACCGCGCCGATCAGCGTGCCGGTGATGCGCCCGACGCCGCCCATCAGGCTGCTGCCGCCGATCACCGCCGCGGCGATGGCGTCCAGCTCGTACGACATCCCCATGCTCGACTGGCCGCTGCTGACGCGCGCCGCCAGCACCACGCCCGCCAACCCCGCCAGGCCGCCGGCGATGGTGTAAACCGTCACCAGGTACTTATTGACGTTGATGCCGGAAACCCGCGCCGAGGTCATGTTGCCGCCGATGGCGTAGATGTATTTGCCGTAGCGCGTGTGCTTGAGCGCGATATGGAAGATCACCGCAATCACCAGGAAGATGATCACCGGCATCGCGCCCTGGCCGATTGACGTGAAGCCATCCGACAGGAAACTGACCGGGTTACCCTTGGTGTAGTACTGCGCCAGACCACGCGCCGACACCATCATCCCCAGCGTGGCGATAAACGGTGGAATGCCGGTGCGGGTGATCAGGAAGCCGTTGATAAAGCCGCAGACAATGCCCACCCCGATCCCCGCGCCGATCGGGATCGCCGCCGGCAGATCGAGTAGCCCCGGGTACATCGGCGAAATGCTGTCCGAGGTCTGCGCCAGGCTGGCCGCCACCACCGCGGTCAGCGCAATCAGCGAGCCGGAGGAGAGATCGATGCCGGTGGTGATGATCACCTGGGTGACGCCCACCGCGATGATGCCGATGATCGCCACCTGCAGCACGATCAGCAGCAGGCGGTTCGGGTTCAGCAGAAACGACTGATCGCGCATGTACCAGCCGAGGATTTCGAAGATCAGCGCGATGCCAATCATCACGATGAAGATGCCGGTATCCTTCGGCATTTTGCCGCTCAGCCCGGAGAACAGCGTTCCCTTGCCCGTTGAATCGGCGGAGAGCGGCTTCTCAATCTTTACGTTACTCATGATGTTCACCCTTCGTTATTCTGAGGCCAGCGCCAGGATCTTCTCCTGGTCCGCGTCGTCTTTGTCCAAAATGCCGGTGATGCGGCCGCCGTGCATCACCATCACCCGATCGCTCATGCCGAGGATCTCCGGCAGCTCGGAGGAGACCAGAATGATGGCAACGCCGCGGTTGGCCAGCTCGCTGATCAGGCGGTAGATTTCCGCTTTCGCCCCCACGTCGATGCCGCGCGTCGGTTCATCGAGGATCAGGATTTTCGGCTGCGCCAGCAGCCAGCGCGCGATCAGCACCTTCTGCTGGTTGCCGCCGCTGAGGTTATTGATGATCTGATCCATGGTCGGCGTTTTGATGTTGAGCTTTTTAATCTGATCCATGCAGTCTTTAGCCATCTGCACGTGGCTGACGAAACCGTTCTTGCCGATGTATTCCGACAGGTTGACGATGCTCATGTTCTCGACCACCGACAGCACCAGAAACAGGCCGGATTTCTTGCGGTCTTCGGTGAGAAACGCCAGCCCGCTCTCGATCGCCTTCGCCGGGGAATCCACCTTCACCGCCTGGCCTTCGATAAAGATCTCGCCGCCGTCCGCCGGGTGCATGCCGAACAGGCTTTCCATCACTTCACTGCGCCCGGCGCCCACCAGCCCGGCGACGCCGAGGATCTCACCGCGCTTGACGCTGAACGACACGTCATGGAACCAGCCGCTGCGGCGCAGCCCCGCCACCCGCAATACTTCCTCGCCGATATTGTTGTTGAATTTGGGGAACATCTGCGTCAGTTCGCGCCCCACCATCATGGTGATCAGCGACTGCTTGGTCAGGTTTTCGGTTTTGTCGCAGGCGATGAAGGTGCCGTCGCGGAAGATGCTCACTTCGTCGGTGATGGCGAAGATCTCGTCCATCTTGTGGCTGATATAGATGATGCCTTTGCCCTGCTCGCGCAGTTCGCGAATGATGGCGAACAGGTGCACCACTTCGCCTTCGGTCAGCGCCGAGGTCGGTTCGTCCATGATCAACACGTCGGCGTTGTAGGATACCGCCTTGGCGATCTCCACCATCTGTTGGTTGGCGATGCTCAACTCACCCACCAGCGTCTCCGCCTGCAGTTTGATGTTCAGCCGCGCCAACAGCTCGCGGGTCTGTTCGTTCAGCTGTTCGTGGTTGACAAACCCCAGCCGCGCCGGCTCACGCCCCAGCCAGATGTTTTCCGCCACCGTCATGTCGGGCACCAGGTTCAGCTCCTGGTGGATCATGGAAATGCCCGAATGCAGCGCCTGCAGCGTATCGCTGAAGGTGACCGGCCGGCCTTTGATTTTGATCGAGCCTTCGTCCGGGTGGTAGATGCCGATCAGGCATTTCATCAGCGTCGATTTGCCCGCGCCGTTTTCTCCCATCAGCGCGTGCACGCTGCCGGGTTTGATTTTTATCGAGACCTTATCCAGCGCTTTGACGCCGGGGAACTGCTTGCTGATGCCTTCGGCCTCAAGAACATAAGGGTACATACCGCTTACCTCCGCACTGACCCACGTTTTTCGCCGCGCTCGCCCCACACCGGCGCCCGCGGCGGGCTTCAAGGCTTATTTCTTGTTTTTATCGGCGAATTGCTGGTAATTGGCCTGGGTGATCAACTGGTAAGGGATCAGCACGTTGCTTTCCACTTTCTCGCCTTTCACCAGTTGAACGGCGGTCTGCACCGCGCCTTCGCCCTGGCCTTTGGCGTCCTGGAACACGCTCAGCGCCAGATCGCCCTTCTTGATGAACTCCAGCGCGTCCGGCGTGCCGTCAACGCCGGCCACCAGCACGCCGGATTTCTTGGCTTGCTTCAGCGCCAAAATAGCGCCGATGGCCATTTCGTCGTTGTTGGAGGCGATAGCGTCGATCTGCTGGCCGGACAAAATCCAGTCGGTGGTGACGTCCACCGCCTCTTTGCGGAAGAACTTGGCGGTTTGCTTGTCGACTATTTTGATGCCGGGGTAGTTGGCCGCCACCTCTTCCACGCCGCGGGTGCGATCGCGCGTGGCTTCGCTCGACAGCTCGCCCAACAGGATCATCACGTTGCCCTTGCCGTTCATCAGCTTGGCCAGCGCCTCCATCTGCAGCTTGCCGGCCAGCTTGGAGTCGGAGCCGACATAGGCCATGCCGGCCGGCAGCGCCACCTCCGGCTTACGGTTGACGAACACCAGCGGGATCTTGGCCTTCTCGGCCAGCTTGATCATTGGCTTGACGCCCTGGGTATCCACCGGGTTGAGGATGATGGCGTCGACGCCCTGGCTGACGAAGTTTTCGATTTGTTGAATTTGCTGCGCGATGTCGCCCTTGGCGTCTTCGAACTGGCCGCTGACGTTGCCGTCGGCCTTCATTTTGTTTTGCATCGACTGGCGCAGAATGGTGAGGAAGTTGTCATCGAAGTAAGCCATGGAAACGCCGATCTTGATGTCTTTCGCCAACACGCTGGCCGGCAGCATACACATCAGTACCGAGGCGGCGATCAGTTTCTTCAGCTTCATGTTCGTTACCCTTTAATCGTTAGAATGAAGAGGTCTGTTGGTTGACAGCTAATGAAAAATATTTTTTACATTCAAACAACATTACGGTCGGTGTTATCCCTTTGATACGGCGAATTTACCGTGTAATCGCCGTATTAAGGCCGTAGACAAAATGGTGATCGATATCTCAAAACAGATTAAAAACAACCAATTGAAATAAACCCCTGGCACAGCAAACGGCGTCTTTACCGTTTTATTAAATGTTTATTTCATAATTTAGATTATTGAAACTTTTTAACCCAAACAAGCGAAACATGCATTTTGGAATGGCTTATTAACAAAAACATGACACGGATCTAACAAATGAAATGAAAGCCGCCGGCAAGCGTCTCCCTTTCGTGCGCCGGCAAAAACTGCGAGCGGCCACGCAGTTTGCGGTTTCCGCGTTTCCCGACCATCCTTACTCGGCAATAATGGACATATCCCTATCTCAGGAGGACCTGACATGCAGCTCAGCAGTAAGGTGCGGATGAACCGCCTGTTCAACAACGGCAAGTGCCTGGACGTGGCGATCGATCACGGCATCGCCAACGAACCGGATTTCTTAATCGGTCTGGAAGATATCGAACGGGTGACGGGCAACCTGATCGCCGCGCGCCCCGACGCCATTCAGGTCAACTACGGCCAGGCGGATCTGCTGCAGCGCGCGCCGCAGCGCGAAAAGCCGGCGCTGGTGATGCGTACCGACGTCGGCAACGCCTATAACGCCGCGCGCCACCGCGAAATGTGGGCGGTGCTGCACAACCCGGAGGCGCCGATCCTCGCGGCGCTGCAAATGGACGCCGCCGCGGTGGTGGTCAATTTGTATATGATCCCGGATGAGCCCGGCATTTTCCGCCAGTGCGTGGAGAACATCGGCCGCCTGCGCCACGCCTGCGATCGCTACGCCATGCCGCTGATGATCGAACCGCTGGTGATGGCGCCGGCCGGCCAGGGCGCCGCCTACGGTTCGCTGGGTGACGTGGAGAAGATCGTGCCGCTGGTGCGGCTGGCGCGCGAACTGGGTGCCGACATCATCAAAGCCGATCCAACCGAGCGGGTGGAAGATTTTCATCGCGTGGTGGAAGCGGCGCGCTGCCCGACGCTGGTACGCGGCGGCGGCAAGGGGGAGTTGGGCCCGGTGCTGGAGAAATCCGCCGCGCTGATGGCGCAGGGCGCCTCCGGCATGGTCTACGGCCGCAACGTCTATCAACACAGCAATCCGTCGCAGGTGGTGCGCGCGTTGATGGCAATCATCCATCAAGGCGCCAGCGGCCAGCAGGCGCTGGAGATCTACCATCAGCAGTGACCCGCTTTTTGTAACTAAAATAACCCCCTGCTCCCCCGGCAGCATGCTATAACCTGCTGCCGGTAACTGCAGCTTGCCTCATTCCTCGCTAGAATACGCCGTGATATCGCCATTCGGAGAACCGCCATGCCAAAACAACGGGTGCCGCTCAAGCTGAGCACCTCCATCACGCTGATGGTGTCCGCCATCATCGCTTCGGTGCTGCTGGTGGTGTTCGCGCTGTTTTTCGTGCAGATGAGCCGCGAGGGGCAAGATCAGCTGCAGCAGAAAGCCATCGCCGTCGCCAATACGCTGGCACTCTCCAGCACCGTGGTCGACGGCCTGCAGCGGCGCGATCAAAGTGGCGCCATTCAGCGCTTCGCCGAGCAGGTGCGCCATCAAAACGAGCTGCTGTTCGTGGTGGTGGTGGATATGCAGGGCATCCGCTATTCGCACCCCAAACCCTGGCTGATCGGCAAACATTTTATCGGCGACGATCTGGCCCCCGCGCTGCAAGGCACCGTCAACAGCGCCATCAACCGCGGCACGCTGGCCCCGGCGCTGCGGGTGTTCGTGCCGGTGTATGACGCGCAGAAACAGCAAATCGGCGTGGTGGCGCTCGGCATCGCGCTGGACACCGTGCAGCGAGTGGTGGCGGAGAGCCGCTGGATCATCTATTGGACCATTGCCTTCGCCGCCCTGGTCGGCAGCCTGGGTACCTTCTTCCTGGTCTCTGCGCTCAAACGCATCATGCTGGGTTTCGAGCCTTACGAAATCTCCAACCTGTTCGAACAGCGCAACGCCATGCTGCAATCGATTAAAGAAGGTGTGATCGCGGTCGATAATGAATCCCGCATCACCATCGTCAACGACGAGGCCAAGCGCCTGCTGCGCCAGAGTGGCCCGGTGGAAAACCTGCTGCTGGAAGCCGCCAGCAAGCATTGGCCGGCGCAGCTGCATCTGGCGGAGGTGCTGGCCAGCGGCGAACCGCTGCGCGATCGGCAGATCAGCTTCAACGGCAGCGAACTGCTGACCAATACCGTGCCGGTGATCGTCAACGGCCAGGTGACCGGTGCCATCGCCACCTTCCGCGACAAAACCGAGGTCAGCCGCCTGCTGCAGCGCCTGAGCGGCATGGCGCACTACGCTGACGCGCTGCGGGTGCAGTCACACGAATTTATGAACAAGCTGCACGTGATACTCGGCATGCTGCATATGAAGGCCTACCAGCAGTTGGAAAACTACATCATCAACACCGCCAGCAACTACCAGGAAGAGATCGGTGCGCTGCTGCGCAAGATCCACTCGCCGGAAGTGGCGGGCTTCTTCATCGGCAAGATCAGTCGCGCCCACGAAGCCGGCATCGAGCTGACCATCGAGGAAAACAGCCTGCTGCCGGAAACCGACGATGCGGAAACTACGCACGTGCTGATCAGCGTGCTCGGCAACCTGATCGAAAACGCCATCGACGCCATCGACGGCGTTGAGGGCCACGAGATCGGCCTGAGCTTCCATCACCACGACGATCAATTACACTGTATCGTCAGCGACGACGGCCCCGGCATCGATCCGGCGGTCGGCACGCGCATCTTCGAACACGGATTTTCCACCAAGGGGACGGGACGCGGTATCGGCCTGGCGCTGATCCGCAGCCATCTGGAGAAACTGGGCGGCAGCATCGATTTCGAATCCGAACCGGGCGAGCTGACCCAATTTTTCGTGCACCTTCCCTATCAGGCCAAGAGCAGAGCCCATGATTAACGTACTGATTGTCGACGACGACCCGATGGTGGCGGAGCTGAACAAATACTACCTGAGCCAGGTCGGCGGTTTTCACTGCCAGGCGACGGTCGCCAGCCTGAGCCAGGCGCGCGCCCTGCTGGCCGATGCCAGCGTCAGCATCGATCTGGTGTTGCTGGATATCTACATGCAGCAGGAGAACGGGCTGGATCTGCTGCCCGGCCTGCGCGAACTCGGCGAGAAAACCGATGTGATCATCATCTCCTCCGCCAGCGATGTGAACACGGTGCAAAAGGCGCTGCACTACGGCGTGGTGGATTATCTGATCAAACCGTTCCAGTTCAGCCGCTTCAAGGAGGCGCTGAGCCACTACCGGCAGCAGTCGCAGCTCTTGGCGCAGCGCGAGTTTTCGCAGGCCGACGTCGACAGCCTGCTGCGCCGCCAGCCCGGCGGCCAGGAGAGCAAGAAGCTGCCGAAGGGGCTGACCAGCATCACCCTGAGCACGGTGTGCGAGTGGATAGAACAGCAGCATGACAGCGAATTCTCCACCGACAACCTGGCCAACGCCATCGGCATTTCGCGGGTGTCCTGCCGCAAGTACCTCATTTATCTGGCGGAGAGCGGCATTCTCGGCACCCGTATTCTGTACGGCGCCACCGGCCGCCCGGTCTATCTGTATCAGCTGAAACCGGACGCGATCGCCATGCTGAAGGAGCATTGTCGCCCGGCCTAAACGACGCCGGGCGCTGATGACGCCCGGACGGTTAATGTCAGAAGTTGTGCATGTAACACTTCGCCTCGGGATGAGGATCTTTCGAGTGTCTCCGTAGGCAACGCTGCTTTTTCTGCTGCTGCTCCAGGTTCCGCTGCTGCCGCTCGGCGGTCTCTGCCGCCTCGCGCTGCTGTTCCCGTGCAATCGCCTGCTCGTTGGCCAGCGTCAGGTTATCGACATTCCACACCTTGTGGCGCAATGCGTCGCGCTTTTGCTGATACTCCTCGGTGACCTTGCTGTCCTTGGGCGCCGCCGCATGGTATTCCAAATCCACCCGCGCCTGCGTGAAGCTGGCGCAACACAAGGCCACGCCGGCCAACACTATCCTTTTCATCAATGACTCCTTTTACATCGTTTTACTCTGTGCGCACGCCGGCTCAGCAACCGTTCGGCGATGCCGCCGGCTTTTCCTCTGAACGGGGCGCGCGCTGCCCGCCGGTGACGGGCGCTTTACCGGGCTCGATACCACACTCCGCCAGCCGCGCCAGCTCTTCCGCATCGCGCTCTGTCGGCGGCGCTTCCTCGCTCATTTCCTGCCGCAGATCCTGCACCAGCGCTTTCAGCCGCTTTTGAAACAGCACCGGCGACATGCCTTCACATTGCCTGTCGTAGCGCGCTGCGCCGGCGCTTTGGCTCAGCGGCAGCAACAGCAAGAGAAAGATCGCGGCCATGTCCTTCGCCATGGGCAACTCCTTTGATTACACCGAAATAAACCGGCGGTTCCCTATAAGGAAAACGAATTATCTGCTAACACAATGAATAGTCAGGCCACGGCAGAATAACGCAGGAAAGGTAAACCCTCCGACAATATCGGCATAATGCGCGCATTAATTTGGCTGAATATATTTAGCGGCTTAACGATCGAATATTTTCGACCCATCGAAGGTGCCGCCAATGCCGACATTTCCTTCGTGCAATACCGAGGAGGCGGATTCACCCGCCATGATACGTTGCCGCTGCTCCCGCGTGGCAGGCTGCGGCTGAGACCAGTCTGGGGACGTCGACGTCGGCTGAATCGCGCTGCAAGCGCTCAACAACAATAACGATACCGGGGCCCAATAACGCCATGTCATCGTTTTCTCCTTAAAGGAAATAAAATACCCGCAGCCGGCGGTAAGGGTAAATAAAAAAATGACTTTCTTTAGTTTAATAACCGCCGTTATTTCAACGCCGCCCGCCGATGTTAATCACTTGGTTAACCTATTAACCTGAAATAAACATTTTCACTTAGCCATCCGATAATTCGCAGGCAATAAAAAAGGCCGGGCTAACCCGACCTTGTTTGACCGCTCGACGCGCTTAGACCAGCTCGATCACATCGAAGTTGGCTTCGCCGCTCAGATCGGCGTCATAGTCAACGCCCTGCAGACCAAAGCCGAACAGGCGCAGGAATTCCGCCTTGTAGCCCTGGTAATCGGTCAGTTCGTTGATGTTGTTGTCGTTCAGCTGCTGCCAGATTTCACGGCAGGTTTCCTGCACGGCGTCGCGCAGTTCCCAATCATCCAGACGCAGACGATGTTTCTCGTCGGTGTCCGGCGCTGCACCGCTGTACAGCTTGGTGGCGAACAGACGCTGGATCTGCTCGATGCAGCCTTCGTGAATGCCCTGCTCCTTCATGATCTTGAACACGATGGAGATATACAGCGGCATCACCGGAATAGCGGAGGAAGCCTGAGTCACCACCGACTTCAGCACCGCAACGTAAGCCGCGCCGCCTTTGGCCTGCAGCTTCTGGTTGATGGCGTGCGCCGCGCGATCCAGATCTTCTTTCGCCTTACCCAGCGTACCGTGCCAGTAGATTGGCCAGGTCAGATCGGTACCGATGTAGGAGTAAGCGACAGACTGCGCGTTATCCGCCAGCACGCCCGCTTCGTCCAGCGCGTCCATCCACAGCTGCCAGTCCTGGCCGCCCATCACCTTCACGGTGTCGGCGATTTCTTGCTCGTTGGCCGGCTCGACCACGGCTTCAACCAGCACGTCTTTGTTGGTGTCCAACGCGACGGATTTGTACGGCTCGCCGATCGGCTTCAGTGCGGAACGCACCACTTCGCCGGTTTCCGGCATCTTACGCACCGGCGAAGCCAGCGAGTAAACCACCAGGTCAACCTGACCCAGGTCTTTTTTGATCAGATCGATCACGGTCTGACGGCACTCGTTGGAGAATGCGTCGCCGTTGATGCTTTTCGCGTACAGGCCTTCTTCTTTAGCTGCCTTGTCGAAACCGGCGGAGTTGTACCAACCGGCGGAACCGGTTTTGCCTTCGCTGCCAGGCTTCTCGAAAAATACGCCGATGGTGGCCGCACCGCTGCCGAAAGCGGCATTGATGCGCGAGGCCAGACCGTAACCGGTAGATGCACCAATGACCAGCACCTTTTTAGGCCCGTTTTTCAGTTCGCCGCGCGACTTAACGTAGGCGATTTGCTCACGGACGTTGGCTTCACAGCCTGCCGGGTGAGCGGTGGTGCAGATAAAACCACGAATTTTAGGTTTGATAATCATAGTAATTTTTTCTTGGTAGCTAAAAACCGAAGGACAATATACCTGATTTTCTCGATATACTTAAGAAAGTGCGAAAACAAGCGCAGTGAACAGACCAGTTTAGTCGAGGGATCAGGGTTGCCCAACTCCGCATCGTGATGCTTCCACGCGCCACGCTTCGCACCCTCAGCGCGTTCAAGCCTTCCCTCTTCAAATCAGCAAAAGTTGATCATGCTTCTGGCGTTGCGCTATGGTGTGGCTGTTTTTCGGTCGAAATCCAGGGAAGATAAAATCACCAGGAACAGTAATGGAACCGACTTTATATTATATTCTTTCTACTCTTGCTGCCGCGGCCTGTCTGGCCGTGAAATACGGCTTCAGACCGTCTCTGGGTTCCAAGGGTTATGTCGTTCTGGTTACGATATGCTTTTTAATCCTTTGCTGGCAATTTACCCTTTTTGCCAACGGCAACGCGATGTTTATTGCTGACTCTGAAACATGGGCCAAAGAAAATTGGCCTCTACGCTACTGTGCGTTGGGGTTTGCTCTTGCACATGCCTTCGCCACTTTCGAATCCTCCAGAAGAAAGAAAAAAGACAAACTTTCCTGAAGACGTCACCACCAAATGAAACGCCAGTTGGTGGTGACGAGGGAGATCCATTACGCCTTGTTCTTTTCCAACTGCTCAATCAGCGTATAACGCAGCGATGAGGCATCGGCCGGTACGTTCTCCACCGGAGTGACGCGCACTTTCAGCCGATACTGATAGCCGGGTTCGAAAGTGAAGCCCTCGATGCCGGTATAGAACAACTCCCACGGCTGCTGCGCGGAGCGGCGCACCTGCATGCATTTCATCGGGCCGACGCCCACGCAGTCCACCAGCGCGCTGTTCACCAGCAACACTTCCGTTTGGCCGCCTTTCTCGTTTGCGGGCTGATTCATCGAGGTTCCCTCCTGGCTGCAGCCGGCCAGCGCGGCCAACGCAACAAATAACAACGCTTTAATTTTCAATGTACTGCACCAATAGTCATGTAGGTCAGGCAATCCTAACAAATTGACCGGATGAATTGAACCTTGCTCCGTATCACAGGAGCGACATTATTCGCTCGCACTTATTCTCCAAACTCATACGTTACAGGACAGGGGTCATGACGGTACGCTGTCGTTTTTATCATCAGCATCGATGAGAAAACCGGCATCACGAATCGCCGCCTTCACCTGCCTGGCGTCCATCACCGCCGTTTTCACATAGCCAAAAAAGGCCACCCGCGCGCCGGGCAAACGGATTGGCGTCGCCAGTTGGGCACGGAGTTCACGATTGCGCTGCGCCATCAGCTCGGCACGCGCCTGCCAAAACGCGGCGGGATCGGTTGGGGTTTCAGTGGCGGTCTCGAACAGAGACGCCAATTCGCTTAGCGCCTCCCACTCCGCCAACAGGACGGCAACCACCTCAGGATTAGCCACTTGCCCCCAATCAGAGGGTAAAGCCCCCTCACGCCACGCCTCGAGAGAGCCGGGCAACGCCCTCTTCAATTGGCTCAACCGATCGTTCAAAGCGGTTTTCCTTTTACAACGTCTAATGCCTTGATATTCCCCATAATGCCACTCTCGTTTAACCGGTGATGGGAGCAATGACCGGAGCTTATCAGCGCCATAAATGACGTAATGACTTTTGGTGCGGCTAAATTAGCGATATGTGCGGGTGGGGAATAAGGATGGAGATCGGGTTGGGATATGGCAGCTCGAAAAGAAGACTGAGGATAGTTGCAGATGACCTAGGGGGGCTTATAAATCAATCAGATAAAAAGGCAGAATACGATTCCTTTATGCAAAAACAATGAAAGCGTCTCTATAAAAAATAAAAGAAACCCCGGATTTTCCGGGGTGAGTGATTAAATCAATAGTAGACTAAGAGGGGAAAAAGTTAGTTTATGGGTTCTTTTATCCCATACATGTTCCGATCGCTATCCATCGAAACTCCACCGGGGAACTGCTGAACAGCGTTGGGCCCAGACGTTGCCACATAGTCAGTATTTGAAGGCCTCCCCTCGAAATACCTCTGGCTAGAGTCATTAGGAAATACAACAGCATTAATCATATTATGGCCTGCGTTATTCCCCCATTTGAGTTGTGCTATTTTATTGTTATGGAGTTGAAGATTTAGGTTATTAACACCAGAATAAGACTCATCATCACCTATTTGAACACCATACGTTCTGTTGGCATAAAATGTTCCTTGCACTATAGAATCATTAGAACGCAGCAGCAAACCCACACCTTTATTTGCCTCACTTTCAATCCCATAAGCAAGAATATTCGCCCCTGACTCAGTCCTCATGCCATTACCGTTAGCATACAGATGAGTATTAGTAAGCATTAGACCTCCTCCACTATAAAAGCCCTCCTTGTGCAGAACATCAATCCCCCATCCTCCATTGTTAGCAGCAATCATCCCAGAAACGATCGAATCATGCGGTCCTCGCATCGTCCATCCGTTGCCTTTATTGCTAATTAATTTCACTCGAGTAAAGTAAGACTCCATTGCGTCATTTTCATCTGGATGAACAGAACCGCTTGGAATAAATTGAGTAACTAACGCATCACCAGAGAACCGCTCGATTGATACATCTTCAAGCCAGAACCACAAGCCGTATATTTCAACACCATTAACGTTGGCTTTTTTTCCATCACCACCATCAATAGTAATGTCTTTTATTTTTATGTATTTAACACCAGGAAGACTTTTTCTATCACCATCTAATGGCGATGCAATTTTCAATGCATTCTTTTCGCTCAGGCTTGATAGTTTTTCATAGCCAGCACTTTGAATAATAGGCCCGGAAGAAGCTGAAGCTAATTTTAACTGAGTTCGATAGATTCCAGAGCCAATAACTTGGGATGCATTATCAATTACAATGCAAGGTGACGCACTGCAAGTCCATACTCCTGGCGAAAACTCAATAGCTTGCCCAACACCAAGCTTTATTGTAGATTTAATCTCACCCGGCTCATTGGCTTTGATAGTAATTTGCTTACCATTGGCGGCAATTATTTCTTTATTAATAATTTCGCCAATATTTGCCGTAGAAAATGCATATGCATAATTAGCCACTACAAATGGAATAATTGATAAAAAAGACACATATCCTTTTGTCATTGTTAGACATCCTTTTAACTTGAAGTTGAGAGCCAATAATTTAATGCTCGATAACCAAATGTCAACTTTAAAATACCTCAAACGTCACATTTATCGAGGTATTGCAACACATCATCATTATCAGCATAGCCTGTCCATCCCAAGTCCGCTCGTCCCAAATACTCCATTAGCAGAATTATTTCCTGGTGCTGTGATGCTAAGGTTTTCCGTGCATCCGTGGTTACAGTTGACCGTCCCCATTGCTGCACTAGTCCTAATGAGAGTATCCAGCTACCTGACCCTATCCCAAAATCAGTACCGTGCTAAATCAGAGAGGAGATCAATGTAAGTATTGGTCTCCGTGATGTTCTGAGCATTTTCTGTGGCAGCCTCAGCGCGGTCTGCATCGTCAGATACTGCCACTGCTGCTGCTTTCACCTCACGGCTAAACTTAAACGCGGCATCAGCGGACTGAGTTACGCTATCTGCAGACAAGCTGCTCTTTGTTTCGTCTGTTGCTTGTTGCGTGCTGCGGGCTCCCAGCACAATGTTTGTGCCAAAGACACCATCAACGGGTAATCCTTCAGATGACATAGAAAATTCTCCGAAATGATTCAGATCATGAAATGGTTTTTTTAATTGGGGCGCGGATAAAAAAGCCCCGGATTGCCCAGGGCTTACATTGAACTCCTTACTTATTGCACTGCAAATTTAGCCTCTGCTTTTCTTATGGTTTTTTTCCTTAATTTCTCTGATTGCCTTTCAACGGCTAGATACATTAAGATGCCAAATCCTATCACGAAAGCAAAAGCCATAAATAATTTAGCCGGGGTTAAGTCGGTTCTGTCCAGTGCCCAGAAAATATAGTTATACAAATAAATAGAAAACGAGCATTTCCCTACAAATGCTACACTGCGCACAACGTTAGGCACACTTCTTTCTGAGAACCGATTAATAAGTGACACCATTAACAATGCAAAAAACGATGAAATCAACACCTCATACAGCTTAACCTTGTTGTTAAAGCCATGTCCTTTGTAGAAAAGAAGCAATATAAATAATGCAACTAATATCCATTGAGCGTTCATCTTTCTTATAAATGAACCTATTTCGTTTTGATACATAGCACAAAGCCACCCCAAAACGAAAAGTGAAAGGTAAGATGGAATACCCCATGTTAACAATTGATTCTCACTGTAAAGATTAATCAAAATGCTAATTGCAAACACACTGACCAGCAAAATAACCCTTCTCAAAGCAGTAGTAAACAAAACAACCAGGGCCGGGAGAATTAAATAAAACTGCATCTCAACAGCGAGCGACCAATAAACCCCACTAATTGAGAAGAATGTCTTTTCTGAAAAATTGTGAATAAATAAAACATGGGATATTACATCAAAGAATCCTGTAGGTTTTATTGCAATGCCAAAACCTCGAATTAGAACAAACCAAACCGCGATTGATATGTAAAACGGAATAGCTATCCGTAAGTATCTTTTTAAAAAATAGATGCCATACTTCTTTGCTGAAAAGCCACTTGAAAATGCTTTTCCACTTGAGCCAGTCATACAATAGCCTGAAATTACAAAAAACATTCCAACACCGATCCACCCGTTACCAAAGAGCCCCATTACATCGAAGCCGAATGGTAGCGGTCGACCTAAAGAACCGGACCATAAGAAAAGGTGAAAGGCAGTAACGAGCATAACCGCTACACCTCTAAAAAAGTCAATAATATCATTGCGCTGAGACATGTCAGTTCCTTTGGTTATTGACGCAATGATAAGCCACCTGCCAGCAGATTACCAACCTATCGGAACACAAGAGTAACTGTCGATATTTTCATCGTCTGTCGGGATAAAACCATAAAACTCAAACCTTGTTTTTGTGTAGTTAACAGCATTGATATAACGATTATTGTCGGCGATTTTGCAGGTATAACGATGAATGGCGTAGTTGGATATGGGGTTGGAAAATTAACAATTCCCGTATAGGCGTTAATCTGCCCATTACCTCATTAGATCAGGATATTTTGGGTTGGTTACCGACTGCCAGCCGCGTGTCGGTGCTGCCGGCAGGTGCCACAACAGCGCCATCAATCTGGCATGTCGCGGTCACGGTCACCGAACCATCGATACCGATGACCACACTCACATGATGCCGTAGCTGTCGCGCACTGTGCCGTTGGTGATCAGTGAGCCGACCTGCCCCACGAGCCGCACATCAGCAGTGGAGCGGGACGCTGGCGTTACTGAGATGCCGTTAATTTTAACGTTGGAGGCCAAACCGCGTCCCTACGCCGTTGCGGGGCTCAAAGAGTTATAGACGGCGATCGTCATGTTGTTCGAGTCATGGATCCCGTGCGCATAGATCGCCAGCATCTGACCATCTTTGCTGATAGACGCCAGATAGACGTCGTCACCATAAATCTGCTGGAAATAACCGGTCAGCGTATTGAGTATTGCCTGATAATCGGGCGTGATCCCGCTCGCTGCCACAGTGGCCGCGAGCCCTAACGTATCGAGATTGAACATTGTTCCTCGCTGGTTACAGTTGTTTCACCGAAGTGATTAATGATACGGCGAAGAGAGAGTTATGACATGCGCTTACCGAAAAACCTGACATTCCGCCGAAACCGGAACGCGTTCTACTGGCGCAATCCAGTCACCAAAAAGGAGCTCTCTCTCGGTCAGATTTCGCGACACGAGGCTATCGCCCAGACGATTGGGGCCAGCCACTATATCGAGCAAAATGACTCTCCCGTTCTGCTCCTGGAGAAAATCAAGGGCAGCCACGAATACACGCTAAACGCCTGGCTTGATTCATCCCAACAGGTTAACGAAAAAATTTGTGGCCGCACGGAAAGCATCAGGTTTGGAGTTTCAGGAAAGCCCGCCGACGTTCCACGAGATCCGAAGCCTGTCCGGCCGCCTGTACGAAAAGCAGAACGACAAGGCATTTGCTCAAAAGCTGCTGGGGCATACAACCGAAATGATGACGCTGAAATATCTCAACACGAGGGGGAAGGAGTACGTGATGCTGTAAAAAACCGAATATCAAAATTAGAGTAAATTTCGAGTAATTTCGATTTTTTAGAAAAAAAAGACTTATAAATCAATCACACAAAAAAAGACCGAATACGATTCCTATATTCGGTCTAGGGAAATGGCTCTTGGGAGAGAGCCGTGCGCTAAAAGTTGGCATTTAATGCAGGGCTTGTTCAGCCGTGCACTTTAAGAGTAGCCTACCGCGCCAGTTTTGCCAGCCGCCCGGCGGCCGCGTGATAGTTTCGTGACGAAATAACTATGCGGCAAATGCGCATCAATCCGCGCGCGTTGGGCAAGGCGTTGGCAAACAAGCGGTTAGTCAGCGCACAGCTTCTCGGCGCGTTCAATGAACGGCGCCAGGCTCACTTTTTTCCCCGGTTCGGCAGGGTCGTCCAGCAGGAGCACCTCCAGCGGCTGCGCACGCTGATGGCCCTTCTTCACCTGTTGCTCCGCCGCGTCGTTGAGCGGGTATTGCATCAGGGTGCTGTTGTTGAGCACGAACAGCGCGCCGCCGCTGCGGCACTGCAGCGTCACTTCTTCCTTGGTGAACGCCCACTGTTTGCCGTACTCCAGTTTGGTGATGTTCACCAGTTTGTCTGCCGCCAGCGCGCCGGTCGCGGTTGCCAGCAGCGTAATGCCGAGTAATACCGATTTCATGTATTGGCCTTAAGGTTGCTATTCGCGTCAATTTTCTCGCAGCTTACCCGGTTGCGGCAAGCTGAAATGTCATACCGGCGCATAGGTTGCAAATAAACTGACCAGCAGCAGCACTGCCATCCCCAACCCGACTTCGAGCCAGCAGGCCAGCACCACGCCGCGCTGCGCCAGCGCCGGCACGCGGCTCATCGCCGGCACGATGGCGTAGCGATTGGCCAGCGCCACCATCACCATCAGCACCACCAGCGCGGCTTTGATCAGCAGCAGGCGTTGATAAGGCGAACTGAGGTTGAGCGGCCAACCGCCGAGAATGATCAGGCTGTTGACGATGCCGGTGACGATCACCGCCGCCACCGCCAGGTGCCCCCAGCGCGAGAAACGGATCAGCGTGGTGATGGCGTCGCTACGCCACTGCGGCGGCTGCAGGTAGCGCAGGCAGACCAGCAGCGGCGCCAGGCAGCCGAACCAGTAGCCGGCGGCCAGCAGGTGCACCGCATGGTTGGCGCGGTGCAGCGCGCCCAGCGCGCCTTCGTGCATCGCCGCGTGGCCGATAAACGCCAGGCTCACCAGCAGCAGCGCCGAACACAGCGCCAACGCCTGCGCGCGCGGCCGTTCCGGCAGCAGCAGGCTCAGGATCGCCAGCAGCGACAGGCCCAGATGCCAGCGCCACACTTCGCCAAAGGTGGTGCCGAGCACCGCCCACCAGACCTCCAGCCGCCAGGCGTCTTCCCAACCGTCGCCCATTTGCCCGGCCTGAATGGCCAGCAGCGCCACGGCGGAAAGCCCGGCAATCCAGGTGCCGGCAAGCAGCAGCGGGCGCACATCGCGGGAGAGGATCGGGGAGAGGCGCCGCGGTGACAATAAGGCGGTGAACAGGCTGATGCCGAACATCAGCATCACCGCCGCAAAGTGCACCAAGCGACACAGAACGAACAGGGTCGCCAGACTCACGATCAGTTTACGGTGAAGCTGTACTGGCCTTTGGTTTTATGCCCGTCGACCGACACCACATGCCAGCTGACGTTGTATTTGCCCGCGCTCAGCTCGCCTTCGATCGGCACGTTGACCTGGGTGTTGTTGTTCGGATCGAGCTGCAGCTTGCCGGTTTTCACCACGGCGTTGTCCGGGCCGGTGATTTTCACGCCGCTGAAGTTCGGCTCGATGCCTTCGGAGAAGCTGAGGGTCAGCGCTTTCGGCGCCGGGCTGACGCTGGCGTCGGCCTTCGGCGTTTCCACTTTCAGATGGGCGTGCGCCAGCGCTTGCTGCGAAGACAGGCCGACGAACAGGACGAAAACGGTGGAAAGCAGGCGACAGGAGGAACGAATTTTACCGATCACAGTGGTATCCCTTAACAGTAAAAGAGGGTCATAAGGGTTAAGGCCACAGCCAAGGCGATGTATCAGCGGCCCCAACCCACCGCAAATGATTGCGCCACGGGTAACAGAAAAAACGGGTCGTATCGGCTAACCCGCTGTTTTGACTCTACCATCCCTGTAGCGTATCGCGGTAAATCATAACGACCACGCTGCGGCAAGTCGAGCGCATCACTGGCATTTTGCGATCCGGCAGCACGTATCGCCGCATAACCGCGATAAACGCAGGGTAAAAAAAACCGCGCGTCAGGCTCGCCCGCGCGCGGTTTTTCGGTGTTCTGTTGCAGATTAAGCCTGGCCGTTGCCGCCCTGGCCCATCGCGCCCATTTTCTTCAGATCTTTGTCGATGAAGAACAGGCCTTTGCCGCTGGTGCCCACCAGCGCCAGCTTATCCAGCACGGATTTGAACAGTTTCTCTTCTTCGTGCTGCTCCGCCACGTACCACTGCAGGAAGTTAAAGGTGGAATAATCGTGTGCGGTCATGGCGGCGTGCGCCAGTTCGTTGATCTGACGGGTGATCAGCTGTTCGTGTTCGTAGGTCTGCTGGAACACGTCCGCCAGCGATTCGAACGCCACCGGCGGCGCGGCGATGCTGCCCAACAGCGGCAAAGAGCCAGTGTCGCTCAGGTAGTCGAACAGACGTTGCATATGCTGCATCTCTTCCTGAGAGTGCTCTTTAAGAAATGCGGCGGCGCCTTCAAAGCCTTTATCGCTGCACCATGCGCTCATCTGCAGGTACAGGTTGGCGGAGTAGAACTCCAGATTCAGTTGCTCATTCAGCTTTTGAGTCATTTCTTGCGTCAG
The DNA here is from genome assembly GCF_003028435.1 of Serratia sp. Nf2. Taxonomy (NCBI): domain Bacteria; kingdom Pseudomonadati; phylum Pseudomonadota; class Gammaproteobacteria; order Enterobacterales; family Yersiniaceae; genus Serratia; species Serratia sp. Nf2. The sequence goes on from NZ_PYTW01000003.1 coordinate 403,663, forward strand.
CATAATGATTCCTTTTATTTTTCAGGTCATGAATTTAATTTCCGCGCATTATGCCCTGCTGCCGTAAAAATAAAAACACCTTATTTACACTCAAAACACATTTATTATAAATCATTTAAATATCATAAAGTTAAAATATTAAATCCGCATTGAGAATTAACATGATAATTATTTCCATCTTTTATTTAAATCAAAAAGCGAATCATTCTTATTTAAAAGAATAAATAGATTGCATTACTCCTGGGTAAATATCGCCCGCGACGGCGGCGCAACGGGCTTGCCAAGCGCCGCCGGGTGGATTACCTTCTGCGCAGGTTCAATGCGGCAAAGTAAGGAGCATAAGGTGGTTTACAATCTGGCCGAGTTGTCCAAAGAAGAAATGGACAGGGTGAACGTGGATCTCGCCGCCTCAGGCGTGGCGTACAAAGAGCGCTACAACATGCCGGTGATCCCGGAAGTGGTGGAGCGCGAGCAGCCGGAGCCGCTGCGCGACTATTTTCGCGAGCGCGTGGCCCACTACCGCGCGGAATCCCACAGGTTTTCGCGCCTGCCGTACGAGCCGAAGGTCAAGTAATAAAAAACCCGCCGTAACGGCGGGTTTTTTACGTCACTTGCCGGCGAACCGGTCGGTGGCGATCATCAGCTGGTGCAAAATGCCCGGCTCGTCATACGAGTGCCCCGCCCCTTCCACAATATGCAATTCCGCTTCCGGCCAGGCTTTGGCCAGATCCCAGGCGTTCTGCACCTGGCAGGCCATGTCATAGCGGCCGTGGACGATCACCGCCGGAATATGGCGGATCAGCGGCACATTGTGCAGCAGCTGGTCGTCGCTCTCCAGGAAGCCCAGATGGGTGAAGTAGTGGTTTTCAATGCGGGCGAACGCCAGCGCGAAATCATCCTCGCCGAACGAAGCGGATTCGCGGCTCGGCAACAGCGTCACCGTCTCCCCTTCCCACACGCTCCACAGCTTGGCCGCTTCGAGCTGCACCTGCGGATCGGCCGAGGTCAGCCGCTGCCGGTAGGCGGCGATCACGTCTTTACGTTCGTCATCCGACAGAATGGACAGCACGCGCGCCCATTTGTCCGGGAAGAAGCGTGAAGCGCCATCCTGGTAATACCAATGCAGTTCCTGTTTGCGCAGGGTGAAAATGCCGCGCAACACCATTTCACTGACGCGCTCCGGGTGGGTCTGCGCATAGGCGAGCGCCAGCGTTGATCCCCAGGAGCCGCCGAACACCAGCCATTGGTCGACGCCGGCCATTTCGCGCAGCCGCTCGATATCGGCCACCAAATGCCAGGTAGTGTTGTTGTCCAGACTGGCGTGCGGACGGGAGCGGCCACAGCCGCGCTGATCGAACAGCAGCACCTTGTAGCGTTCCGGGTCGAACAGCTGACGATGATGCGGGGAGATGCCGCCGCCCGGCCCGCCGTGAATGAAGACCGCCGGTTTACCGTTCGGGTTGCCGCTCAGCTCCCAGTAGATCCGGTGGCCATCCCCAGTGTCCAGCCAACCGCTGTCGTATGCCGCTAACGGCGGGTACAAACCTCGTAATTGTTCCATGGCGCTTTCCGTCTCTCTGTGAGTCATGCTTTCATCAAAGCGGAAGCCGCCCGGCAGGTCAACGGTAAAACCCGAAAACTCGAACGCGCGCCGAGAACTCGGCGCGCGTTTGCTCAAAATCGCAACGACCTGCCTGCAAAATGCCCACAGGCCCGATCGGTTGAGGGGCGAGATCGCCCCCCGGCAGGACTCAATTAGCCACCTTTGCGCATATGCGGCTCGCGCATCTCCTGTGCGGTTTTCGCTTCGATGCTCAGCTCTGCCGTCGGGCGCAGCAGCAGCCGCGCCAGCCCGATAGGTTCACCGGTTTCCCGGCAGTAGCCGTACTCGCCGTTCTGCAATCGCGCCAGCGCCGCATCGATTTTCGGCAGCAGGCGGCTTTCGCGATCCAACTGGCGGAACAGCAGGCGCAGATCCTCTTCGCGTGCCGCCTTGTCGGCTTCATCGCCCGTCGCTTCACCACCGTCGATCTCTTTTTTCAGCTCATCGATGTGCAGCAACAGTTTTTGCCGCTCATCCTGCAGCAGCTGACGGAAAAACGCCCGTTGAATCGAGTTCATATAATCAGAATCCGGCATGGCCAGCAGTTGCTGCGTATCCGGTAACGTCATGACTGTCATTGCGCTCTCCCAACATCAAAAGTGTAATATTATAACATAATATTAATTTTTAGCACCTGGTCATCAAAAAACAAAATTTCACGCACAAACAGCCAGTTAACCTAAACCTGCACTTTGCCGCTTGCATCCTCTTGGCTTTAGGCGGTTAATGGCTGAGCAAGCCACCCAATCATAGGTAACGAGAGGCCATCATGAGTAAGGGAATGGATAGCAAAAAGAATGCGAAGAAGAAGCCGTTGAAAACCCCAGCTGAGAAACGTGCGGAGAAACGCGCCAAAAAAGCGCATCCGTCTGGTGAGTAAGCGTCCTTCCATCCGTCATTAAACCCGCCAAGGCGGGTTTTTTATTGCCAGCAGCAAGGTGCGGTTGGCACGGCCGCCTGTGCCGGTTAAGCTGAGGCCTGACGGCAACGCGGAGGAAAACATGACGTTACGCGTAATAGATACCGAGACTTGTGGGCTGGACGGCGGCGTGGTGGAAGTGGCCTCCCTCGATCTGCTCGACGGTCAGTTAACCAACCCGATGAGCGATCTGGTCAGCCCGGATCGCCCCATCAGCCTCGACGCGATGGCGATTCATCACATCACCGAACAGATGGTGGAAGGCAAACCGCGCATCGCGGTGGCGATCGGCCGCTATCAGGGCAGCCCTTACTATGTGGCGCACAACGCCGCTTTCGATCGCGGCGTGCTGCCGGAGATGAATGGCGCCTGGATCTGTACCCTCAAGCTGGCGCGTACGCTGTATCCGGACATCAAGTACGGCAACCAATATCTGCGCTACGCGCTGAACCTGGACGTGCAGCTACCCGCAGACGCCACGCTATACCCGCACCGCGCGCTGTATGACTGCTACGTCACCGCCGCGCTGCTGCAACGCATCATCAAGGATTCGGGCTGGACGCCGGAGCAAATGGTGCAGATCACCGAACAACCGGTGCTGCTGAAGAAGTTCAAATTCGGCAAATATCGCGGGCAGGAGATCGATCGCATCGCCCAGGAAGATCCCGGCTATCTGCGCTGGATGCTGAAATCCATCGACGATCTGAGCCCGGACATGAAGCACACGCTGAAATACTATCTGATTGGCTAACACGGTGGGCGGCACAGGCCGCCCGCCGTTCGCCGTTACTCCGCCAGCGCCAGAATGAAGGCGTACTCCAGCGCAATATCTTCATAGGCCTTGAAGCGCCCGGACTTGCCACCGTGGCCGGCATCCATGTCGGTATACATCAGCAGCTGCCGATCGTCGGTTTTCAGCTCGCGCAGTTTGGCCACCCACTTGGCCGGCTCCCAATACTGCACCTGCGAATCGTGCAGGCCGGTTGTCACCAGCAGATGCGGGTATGCCTGTGCCTTTACCTGATCGTACGGGCTGTACTGCTTGATGTAGTCGTAATAAGCCTGTTCGTTCGGGTTGCCCCACTCGTCGTATTCGCCGGTGGTCAGCGGGATCGACTCGTCCAACATGGTGGTCACCACGTCGACGAACGGCACCTGCGCCACCACGCCGTGGAACAGCTGCGGCGCCTGGTTGATCACCGCCCCCATCAGCAGGCCGCCGGCGCTGCCGCCCATGGCGAACACCCGCTTGCCGTCGCCGTATCCCTGGGCGACCAGCGTTTCGGTCACGTCGATAAAATCGTTGAAGGTGTTCTGCTTGTTGAACAGCTTGCCGTCTTCATACCACAGCTGCCCCAACTCGCCGCCGCCGCGAATGTGCGCCAGCACGAACACGAAACCGCGATCGAGCAGGCTCAGGCGGCTGGCGCTGAACGCCGGATCCATGCTGCTGCCGTAGGAGCCGTAGCCGTACACCATCAGCGGGTTGGCGCCGCGCTGGAAGCTGTCCTGGCGATACACCAGCGAGACCGGCACCTCGACGCCGTCGCGCGCCTTCACCCACACTCGCTCGCTGCGGTAGTTTTCCGGCGTGAAGTTCTTCACTTCCTGCTGTTTGAGCATCGTCCGCTCGCCGCTGTCCATGTTCAGCTCGTACAGCGTAGTCGGGGTGGTCATCGACGAATAGCCGTAGCGCAGCAGCGCGGTCTCCGGATCCGGGTTATACGCCAGCCAGGTGGTGTAAGTCGGATCGTCGAAGGCGATGCGCTTCTCTTCGCCAGTCTGCCAGTGGATCTGGCGCAGCAGCGTCAGCCCGGCGCTGCGCTCCTCCACCACCAGCCAGTCGCGGAACAGGCTGAAGCCCTCCAGCATCACGTCGGCGCGCGGGGCGATCAGCGTCTGCCACTGCGCTTCGTCCGCCTGTTCGCTTTGGTACAGGCCGAAGTTCTTGCCGTCCTTGTTGGAGCGGATGTAGAAATGCTGGTGATAATGATCGATGGCGTACTCGTGATCCTTGCGGCGCGGCACGAACAGCTGCGGCTTGGCGTCCGCACGATCGGCGTCCAGCAGCAGGATCTCCGAGGTGGTGGTGCTGCTAAGGTGGATCAGGATAAAGCGCTCGGAGGTGGTCTTCTCCAGCCCGACGTAGAAGGTATCGTCCCGCTCTTCATAAATCAGCTCGTCCTGCTGCGGATCGCTGCCCACCACGTGGCGATAGACCTGATACGGCAACAGCGTCTTGGCGTGCTTGCGCACGTAGTAGATCGTCGAGGAGTCGTTGGCCCACTCGAAGCTGCCGGAGGTGTTCTCCAGCACTTCGTTCGCCCAGCTGCCGTCGGCCAGGTTCTTGAAGCGAATGTCATACTGGCGGCGCGACAGGAAATCCTCCGCCACCCCCAGCAGCTGGTTGTCGGGGCTGACGTCCAGCCCGCCCAGGGTGTAAAACTCGTGGTTCTCGGCGCGCTGGTTGCCGTCGATAAGCACCTCCCAGTGCTCGCTCTCGGCCTGCGGCTGGCGCACGGAAATCGCGTATTCGTTGCCCGGCTCATAGCGCGTCTGATAGCGATAGCCGTGGCGCACGTAAGGCACCGAATGTTCCTGCTGCGGAATGCGCGCCACCATCTCTTCGTACAGGGTTTCGCGCAGCGCCTGCTGCGGTTTCAGCATCGCATCGGTGTAGGCGTTTTCCGCCTGCAGGTAGTCCAGCACCTGGCGGTCTGCGCGCTCGTCGTCGCGCAGCCAGTAGTAGTCATCCACGCGCGTGTCGCCGTGGATGGTGATGGGATAAGGGCGTTTTTCCGCTTTCGGTGGGGTCATCATTGCTAAATCATCCGCTTACATAGATTGCGGCAAGAGTGACACGATTCCCCCCGGCTTGCCAAGCGGCGCTATGCCAGCTCGCGCTTTTTCTCGTTGACGTCGCTCTCGATGCCCTGCTTGACGTCCGCCGGGATCTTCAGCGCCTGCGCCAGCGCATCGAGGTAGCCGCGCTCCATAAAGTGGTCGACGTCGATCACCAGGCAGCTCAGATAGTAAACCTCCAGCGCCTCGTCTTCGTTTTGCACGCTGCGGGCGATCAGCTCCGGGTTGAGCGGCTGATCGAGCGCTTCCTGCACCCAACCCTGCGCCTCCTCCCCCACCTGCAGCTGCGCCAGGCTGTGATCAATGGCACGCTGCTCGTCGGCATCGATATGGCCGTCGCTCTTGGCGGCGAACACCAGCACCTGCACCAGGCGTTTGGCGCGCAGATCCACCGGCGTGGTTTGCAAACCGAACTGCGGTTCGCCCTGGTGGGTCTCTTTCACCCGCTGCTTGTACTTGTTCCACAGCACCGCGCCCACCGCCGCGCTGCCGCCGACGATCAGCGCATTCTTGCCGAACTTGCCCACCAGCTTGCGCGAGGATTTGTTGGCTAACAGCACGCCGACCAGGCCGCCCAGCGCCGTGGGCGCCAGCAGCTTACCGATGCCTTCCGCCCCGCCCATCGCGCCGGCCTTCTGCCCGATCAACGTTTGAATCTGCTGCATCCAGTTACTTTTCATCATCTACCCCTTGCGTGAAAAAGCGCGGCGCGCAGGCGCGGCCGAACCGACGGTAAACCGCCAGATTAGGGGATCTTTTGTCAATTTACGTCTGGGGGATGCAAACCTGTGTTTAGCGGGCCGGGCGGCCCGCCGGGATGGCTGCGGCGTTACGCTTCTTCGTCGCCCGCTTCGTCGTCCTGCTCGTACTCCGCCAGCTCGTCGCGCATCGCCTGGATGGCGTCGCGGGTCATCAGCGCCAGCGTGCGGTAAAAACCGGTGGTGGCGTGCGCTTCCACTTTGCCGAGGAAGCGGCCGCACCACGGCAGCAGGAACTCGTCGAACAGGGCGATCTGCGCCTGCGCTTCATCTTCCTGCGACTGATCTTCCAGCCAAGACGCCGCCAGCAGCAGCTGGCCGAAATGGTCGGCCGGCGCCTCCGCCAGCGGCATGCCGCGCTGCTGCAGGAAGGTGCGCACTTCGGCTTCGTTTGCGCCTTCGACGTAGTCGGAGCGGAACGGCGACACGCTGCATTCGCTGCCGACGAACATCGCGTTGAAGTCGGTCGCCAACTGGTTGACGTCGCAGCCCTGCTGCAGGCGCTTCAGCAGGTCATCCTGCTCCAGCGGCCAGTGCTGCTGCAGCTTGCCCTCTTTGATCAGCGCGAACAGCGGCACCAGAAGCGGATCCTGCGGCTGACGGTAGAACAGCGTACCCAGCACGCGGCAAACAATGGAAAACTCATTCATGATAATGCCTTATACAATACGGAAAATTTTGCCGGGACGATGTCACAAATCGGCCAATTCCGCAATCGCCGGCTTGCCGCGCCGTTCGAGAAAGTCCAGCAACCGGCGCGGGCTGACGTTGAGAATGCGCTCTTGCGGGAAGCCCACCTCTTCGATGATGCGTTCGCAGTGCTCAAAGTTACCCAGCGAAAAGGCGACGTGCGAATCCGAGCCCAGCGCCAGCCAGCCGCCGGCATCGCGCACCGCGGCGGCGATCGCCCGGCAGTTGGCCTCGCTGCCCTTGCGCGAATGGGTGAACGACGAGTTATTCAGCTCCAGCGCCACCTCGTATTTGGCCGCCGCCGCCGCGACGGCGGGAATGTCGATCGGGTAGCGCGGGTTGCCAGGGTGGCTGATGATATGCACGTCCCCCTGCGCCATCGCGGCGATCATCGCTTCAGTATTGGACGCTTTATCCTGCGGCGCAAACACCGGCTCATGGAAACCGGCGATGATCACGTCGGTGGCGGTCAACATCGGACCGGTGCAGTCGATGTCGCCCTGCAGGTTTTTGATGTTGGCTTCGATGCCGCGCAAAATGCCCACGCCGTTCACCCGGCGCGGCCACACGTGCATGTTCATAAAGTGCCAGTAGTGCGGCGCATCGGCCATGTCCGGGCCGTGATCGGTGATGGCGAACAGCTTGATGCCCTTCTGCTGGGCTTCGGCGATGTAATCGTGCAGCGTGCTGTAAGCGTGGGTGCTGGCGACGGTGTGCATATGCAAATCAACGGGGTACATTGTTTCTCCTTCCAGAGGGCCCGCCCGCAAAGGTACGGGCAGGCGCGATGACGGTGTCAGCTTATCAGTTACCGAACGGCGGCTGAAGGATCAGTATCCCCGTTGCCTGTCGACCACGCCGGCCGGGGCATGCCCCGCCTCCAGCGCGCGAATGTTGGCGGCGATCTGATCCATCGCCTGCTGCGGCAACGTGATGGCAGCAATATGCGGGGTAATGGTGACACGCGGATGACGCCAGAACGGGTGATCCTGCGGCAGCGGCTCGCGGGCGAACACGTCCAGCGTGGCGGCGGCCAGCTGCCCCTGCTCGAGCGCCGCCAACAGATCGGCCTCCACCAGATGCGCGCCGCGCGCGATGTTGATGAGATAGGCGCCCGTGCTCAACTGCGCGAACAGCTCGCGGTTGAGGATGCCGACGGTCTCCGGCGTATTGGGCAGCAGGTTGATCACCAATTTGACGCCGTCGAGGAAGGCCGCGCGCTGCGCCTCCCCGGCGAAGCTTTGCACGCCATCGATCTGTTTGGCGCTGCGGCTCCAGCAGCGCACGCTGAAGCCAAACTCGGTCAGTTTGCGCGCCACGCTCTGCCCCAGCACGCCGGCGCCGAGGATGCCGATGGTGAAATCATCCAGCGAGTGCGGATCGAGCGGCTGCCACTCCTGCCGCTGCTGCAGCGCCTGATACTCGTCGAAACGACGGAAATAGCGCAGCACATAGCTCAGCGCATATTCCTGCATCTGCTGCGCCATGCCGGTATCCTCCAGCCGCAGCAGCGGTACGCCGGCGGGCAGCGTGCCGGGGTGCTTTCGCTCCTGATCGAGGATCGCGTCAACGCCGGCGCCGAGGGCGAACACCGCTTTCAGATCGCGACGATTGGCCAGCATTTCGTGCGGCGGGCGCCACACCAGCGCATAATCGGCCGGCCGCTCGTCGCCGCGCTGCCACTCGCGGATCTCGGCCTGCGGCAGGCGTTGCTTGATGCCGGCCAGCCATTCCTGGGCGTTGAACAAGGGGTGGTAATAAATGATGTTCATACTGCGGGGCTCCCGTTTGTTTTTATTGGTTTTCCTCCAGCCTTCCGCGATTCGCCGCCGGATGCAAGCGTTAAAGCCCAAAATAAAAACAGCCCCGACCAGTGGGGCTGTTGTGCATACTCATCAATCAGGCGGCAGACGGGGCGTCGCGCTGGATAAGGCGCCGCAGCAGCGGAATGAGAATCAGCATCGCCACGCCGACGCCCGTCGCCCCCCAGCCCAGCGCGCTGAAGATTTCGCTGTAGCCGGGGTTGGTTTGCAGCGGCGTGCTGCCGCTGTTTTCCGGCATCAGGCCGGAGACGTAGCCCGCCAGCACCGAGGCGACGCCGGTCACCATCATCCAGCAGCCCATCATCACGCCCTGATAGCGCGGTGGCGCCAGCTTGCCGATCATGGCGTAACCGATCGGCGAGATCATCAATTCACCGACGCTTTGCAACACATAGCTGATAACGATCCATTTGAATGCCACCAGCCCGTCGCCGCCCGTCATGCTGATACCCAGCGGCAGCACCAGCATGCCGAGCCCGATGCAGAACAGCGACCCGGAGAACTGCAGCGGAATGTCGATGTTGCAACCGCGAGCGCGCAGGCGGTTGAACCACCAGGCCAGCAGCGGGCCGCCCACCACGATCACCAGCGTGTTGATGTTCTGGAGCCACTGCGGCGCCACCTGAATACCGTAAACGTTCAGGTTGATGTTGTGCTCGGAGAACAGCATCAGCCCCATCGGCGCCAGCTGGTACAGCGCCCAAAACACCAGCGAGCCCAGCGCCAGAATCAGATAGGCCGCCATTCTGCGGCGCTCATCGCGTGGATGGTGGCGCAGCGTCACCACGCACAGCATCAGGAAGATCAGCGCACCGAGCACGATCACGAAGTGGCCGCTGAACTCGGCGTGGGTCAGCATCACGCGGATGATCGGCACCAGTGCCACCAGTACCGCCAGCCCGACCAGCATGCGCCAACGGTATTGGCTGCGGCTGGCGTCGTGCAGCGGGGTATTGAGATCCGCCAGAATGCGCCAGCGGCAGACGGCGACGATGATCGCCGCAGCGTTACCCAGCGTAGCGAACAGGAACAGCGCGCGGTAGTTTTCCGTCAGTTGGAAATAACCGGCGACGGTAAAGCCGACGAAGAACCCGAGGTTCATGCCGGCATAGTTCCACAGGAACGCCGATTCGCGCCGGTCATCATCCGGCTTGAAACGCTGGGTGAGCATCATATTGATGCAGGTGACGTTAAGGCCGCTGCCGGTCAGGAACATCGCCAGCCCCCAGTACAGCCCCCACACGCCCGCGACGGCAATCAGCGCGCAGCCGATCACCTGCAGCACCATGCCGAGCACGAACAGATTGCGGTTACTGAGGAATCGGCCGCCGAGGTAGCCGCCGAACATGTGCAGACCATAGTTGAAGGCGCCGAATACGCCCATCATGGCGTTGGCGCTGCTTTCGTTGAAGCCCAGCCGCTTGGTGGCGTACAGCACCAGCGTAGAGTAAAGCACGGCGAAGCCGAGCGTGGCGAAGATCTGGATGAAGAACAGCGCCCCCGCACCGGGGGGAATGGCATGGCGCGCTTGCGGCGCCGGCATGGCATCTGAAGGAGTCAAAACGAACCTCTACTGCATTATTATGTAATGAGTCTGTCCCTGTCTGCGATATCGCCGGCCTGTCACCCGGCAATCTGCGCGGCGTCGTGATATTCCTTGCCAAAAACGCCGCGCCGACATGATTCCATTTAGCGACACATCTGACTAATAATCCAGTATTAATGCATATAACAGCAAACAACCCAATCTCATTGGCGATATATTGAGCTACCTGCACAGAAAAAGGTCAAACAATCGTCTTTCATGGATTCTGGCCGCTGCCTGCCCTGCCCGCTGGCGACCACGAGTGGAAATATCGTTCGGTAAATCAGCAAATTGCTGCAAGTTTGGCTAAACAGTCATGAGAATGAAATAAGAGGGTTGACGCTGAGATCAGATTCTCCTACATTAGCGCCCGTCGACAGCGCAAAGCGTTTTCGACAACAAAACGGTGAGGTGTCTGAGTGGCTGAAGGAGCACGCCTGGAAAGTGTGTATACGCGAAAGTGTATCGAGGGTTCGAACCCCTCTCTCACCGCCAAATTCAAAGAGAAAGCCTGGATTCGCGTCCAGGCTTTTTTTTGCATGGTGTACCGCCGAGAGGGGCGAGAAGCCTCGACAGGGTTCGACAAAACGCCTGAGTTTTGGACCGCCAACGGCGGCCCGCAGGGTGAGCGCAGCGAATCAAGCCCTCTCTCACCGCCAAATTCAAAGAGAAAGCCTGGATTCGCATCCAGGCTTTTTTTTTTGCATGATGCACCGCCGAGAGGGGCGAGAAGCCTCGACTGGGTTCGACAAAACGCCTGCGTTTTGGACCGCCAACGGCGGCCCGCAGGGTGAGCGCAGCGAATCAAGCCCTCTCTCACCGCCAAATTCAAAGAGAAAGCCTGGATTCGCGTCCAGGCTTTTTTTTGCATGGTGTACCGCCGAGAGGGATGCGCATCCCTCCCTCTGCGATCGCGACTCCCATTTCCGCCGGTTATCCGCGAACCTTACCCCTGATTTTCTCGCCCTTTCATGGCTTCAGCCCTGCCGTTCGCCGCAGTTTTCAGCAAAGTGCGCACGGCTTGAGCGGACGAACAAAAACACAGAAATTATTCTTGACCGGATCGGCCCCACTCCCTATAGTAGCGCCCCGTTGCAGCGATGATTTCGCAACAAAAAATATGGTGAGGTGTCCGAGTGGCTGAAGGAGCACGCCTGGAAAGTGTGTATACGCGAAAGTGTATCGAGGGTTCGAATCCCTCCCTCACCGCCATATTCTACAAAGAAGCCTGAACTCACGTTCAGGCTTTTTTGTATGCATAGCGCACTGACCGGGAGGGTGAAAACCCTCGACAGGGTTCGACAAAACGCCCGCGTTTTGGACCGCCAACGGCGGCCCGCAGGGTGAGCGCAGCGAATCTATCCCTCCCTCACCGCCATATTCTACAAAGAAGCCTGAACTCACGTTCAGGCTTTTTTGTATGCATAGCGCACTGACCGGGAGGGTGAAAACCCTCGACAGGGTTCGACAAAACGCCTGCGTTTTGGACCGCCAACGGCGGCCCGCAGGGTGAGCGCAGCGAATTTATCCCTCGTTCCACATAGACAAAAAAGCCCGAACGCAAATTCAGGCTTTTTTATCCCCACTCGCCAACCGCTCAGTGGTGCGTGCGCCCCATAGACGCCGGCTGCGCCAACGCGCGGCGCCAGTCGCCCGGCGTTTGGCCGAACTGGCGCTTGAAGCTGCGGTTGAACGACTGCTGTGAGTCGAAGCCAAGCGAAATCGCCACGCTGACGATAGGCTCGCCGCTGTTGGCCAGGCGCTCCGCCGATACTTTCAGTTTTTGCATGCGGATATACTCCCCTAGCGCGTAGCCGGTCTGGCGTTTGAACATGCGCTGCAGATGCCATTTGGAATAGCCCGCGCGGTCCGCCACGGTGTTGATATCCAGTTTCTCTTCCAGATTGTTGTCGATCCACGCCTTCAAATCGGTAATAAAGCCCGTCGTGTTCATGCTGATGCTCCCATCATTCGGCAGGGTCACCCTCTGCCCGATGCACATACGTTGCAACAGTTTCGCTTTAAATGCAATTTTTATTATTGCATTTACCAGAAAGCCGCCACTATACTCCACCCAATTAATGTAACCGATATTGATACATTAATGTGACACCAATGTGTTTCAAAACCTAACGCTGCGCCGCTGCACGACGCAGCCGCCCCCTCACCGCACGCCGGCGCGGGGGCGAATCCCGGAGAACAGGGCCGGGTATGGGGCCTGACCGCGCTTACTTATCGGAATAAAAATAATGGCAAATCAACCAAACTCATCGTTCAACGCCGGCGGCCGCACGCGCGCCGTCGCTCTGGGCCAGCGGCTCTCCGGGGTGGCGCTGTTGGCCGCCCTGCTCGCCGGATGCGACAACAGCGTCGCGCACAACGCCCCGCCACCGCCGCCGGTGGTCAGTGCCGCCAGCGTGGTGGTCAAGCCGATCAGCCAGTGGGATGCGTTCAACGGCCGGGTCGAAGCGGTGCAAAGCGTGCAACTGCGCCCACGGGTCTCCGGCTACATCGAGCGGGTCAACTACACCGAAGGCGACGAGGTGAAAAAAGGCCAGGTGCTGTTCACCATCGACGATCGCACCTACCGCGCCGCACGCGAACAGGCGCAGGCGGAACTGGTGCGGGCTCGCAACCAGGCCGCCCTGGCGCGCAGCGAATCCTCGCGCACCGAGAAACTGATCGGCACTCAGGCCATCTCTCAGGAAGTCTGGGAGCAGCGTCGGTCATCCGCCGCGCAGGCGCAAAGCAACGTGCTGGCGGCGCAGGCCCAGCTCGATATGGCGCAGCTGAATCTCGACTTTACCCGCGTTATCGCGCCGATTGACGGGCGCGCCAGCCGCGCGATGATCACCGCCGGCAACCTGGTCACCGCCGGCGACAGCGCCAGCGTGCTGACGACGCTGGTGTCGCTCGACAAGGTCTATGTCTATTTCGACGTGGATGAAGCCACCTTCCTGCGCTATCAGCAGCAGGGCCGGCACGACGCGCGCCTGCCGGTGAAGGTCGGCCTGGTAGGCGAAGACGGCACCCCGCATCAGGGGCTGGTGGATTTCACCGATAACCAGCTGAACGCCGGGACCGGCACCATCCGCATGCGCGCCCTGCTCGACAACCGCGATCGCCGCTTCACGCCGGGGCTGTTCGCCCGGGTACAGATGCCCGGCAGCGCCGAGTTCAACGCCATGCTGATCGACGATAAAGCGGTGATGACCGATCAGAACCGCAAGTTCGTTTACATCGTCGATAAAGACGGCAAGGCGCAGCGCCGCGACATCGACGTGGGCCGCATGGCCGAAGGATTGCGCATCGTGCAGAAAGGGTTGGCAAACGGCGATCGGGTGATCGTTGACGGCATGCAGAAAGTGTTTATGCCGGGCATGCCGGTCGACGCGAAAGCCGTCGCCATGACTCCTATCGCCTCCGCACTTAACTAAGCTCCCAGCAGAGACTTCTGACCCATGGACTTTTCCCGCTTTTTCATCGACCGACCGATCTTTGCCGCGGTGCTGTCGATCCTGATTTTTGTCGCTGGGGTGATAGCCATCCCGCTGCTGCCGATCAGCGAGTACCCGGACGTGGTGCCGCCCAGCGTGCAGGTGCGCGCAGAATACCCGGGCGCCAACCCGAAAGAGATCGCTGAAACGGTGGCCACGCCGCTGGAAGAAGCGATCAACGGCGTTGAAAACATGATGTACATGAAATCGGTCGCCGGTTCCGACGGCGTGCTGGTGACCACCGTCACCTTCCGCCCGGGCACCGATCCCGATCAGGCGCAGGTGCAGGTGCAAAACCGCGTGGCGCAGGCCGAAGCGCGCCTGCCGGAAGACGTGCGTCGCCAGGGCATCACCACCCAGAAGCAGTCCCCGGCGCTGACGCTGGTAGTGCATCTGGTCTCGCCTTCCGGCAAATACGATTCGCTGTATCTACGCAATTACGCCACCCTGAAGGTCAAGGATGAGCTGGCCCGCCTGCCGGGCGTCGGCCAGGTGCAGATCTTCGGCGCCGGTGAGTATGCGATGCGCATCTGGCTTGATCCGAACAAGGTCGCCGCGCGCGGGCTGACCGCCTCCGACGTGGTGAGCGCCATGCAGGAGCAGAACGTGCAGGTCTCCGCCGGCCAGCTCGGCGCAGAGCCGATGCCGACGCGCAGCGACTATCTGCTGTCGATCAACGCCCAGGGCCGCCTGCAAACCGAAGAAGAGTTCGGCAACATCATCCTCAAGAGCGGCGACAACGGCGAGATCGTGCGGCTGCGCGATGTGGCGCGCATCGAAATGGGCTCCGGCAGCTACGCGCTGCGCGCCCAGCTCAATAACAAGGATGCGGTCGGTATCGGTATCTTCCAGTCGCCGGGCGCCAACGCCATCGAGCTGTCGGACGCGGTGCGCGGCAAGATGGCCGAACTGGCGACCCGCTTCCCGGACGGCATGAGCTGGAAATCGCCTTACGATCCGACGGTGTTTGTGCGCGATTCGATCCGCGCGGTGGTGGATACCCTGCTGGAAGCGGTGATCCTGGTGGTGCTGGTGGTCATTCTGTTCCTGCAAACCTGGCGCGCCTCGATCATTCCGCTGTTGGCGGTCCCGATCTCCGTGGTCGGCACCTTTGCCGCGCTGTATCTGCTGGGCTTCTCGCTCAATACCCTCAGCCTGTTCGGGCTGGTGCTGGCGATCGGCATCGTGGTGGATGACGCCATCGTGGTGGTGGAAAACGTCGAGCGTAATATCGAAGAGGGGCTGTCGCCGCTGGCGGCGGCGCACCAGGCGATGCGCGAGGTCTCCGGCCCGATCATCGCCATCGCCGTGGTGCTGTGCGCGGTGTTCGTACCGATGGCGTTCCTCTCCGGCGTTACCGGCCAGTTCTACAAGCAGTTCGCCGTCACCATCGCCATCTCGACGGTGATCTCCGCCATCAACTCGCTGACCCTGTCGCCGGCGCTGGCGGCGCGCTTGCTCAAACCGCACGGCGCGCCGAAAGATCTGCCGTCGCGCCTGATCGACCGGCTGTTTGGCTGGCTGTTCCGGCCGTTCAACCGTTTCTTCGCCAGCGGTTCGCACCGCTACCAGCGCGGCGTATCCCGCGTGCTGGGCCGGCGCGGCGCGGTGTTCGTCGTCTATCTGCTGCTGCTGGCCGCCGCCGGGGTGATGTTCAAGACCGTGCCCGGCGGCTTTATCCCGACGCAGGACAAGCTGTACCTGATCGGCGGCGTGAAAATGCCGGAAGGCGCCTCGCTGGAACGCACCGATGCGGTGATCCGCAAGATGAGCGCCATCGGCCTGAGCGTGGACGGCGTCACCGATGCGGTGGCCTTCCCCGGCCTGAACGCGCTGCAGTTCACCAATACGCCGAATACCGGCACGGTGTTCTTCGCGCTGGAGTCGTTGAGTACCCGTACCCGCACCGCGGCGCAGATCAACGCCGAAATCAACGCGCGCATCTCACAGATTCAGGAAGGTTTCGCCTTCTCAATCATGCCGCCGCCGATCCTCGGTATCGGCCAGGGCTCCGGCTATTCGCTGTACGTGCAGGATCGCGCCGGGCTGGGCTACGGCGCGCTGCAGACGGCGATCAACACGATGTCCGGCGCCATTATGCAAACGCCGGGGATGGGCTTCCCGATCTCCTCGTATCAGGCCAACGTGCCGCAGCTGGATGCCAAAATCGATCGCGACAAGGCCAAGGCGCAGGGGGTGCCGCTCAATGCGCTGTTCAGCACGCTGCAGACCTACCTCGGTTCGTCTTACATCAACGACTTCAACCGCTACGGCCGCACCTGGAAGGTGATGGCGCAGGCCGACGGCCAGTTCCGCGACAGCGTGGAGGACATCGCCAACCTGCGCACCCGCAACGACAAAGGCGAAATGGTGCCGATCGGCAGCATGGTCAGCATCGGCACCACCTACGGCCCGGATCCGGTGATCCGCTATAACGGCTTCCCGGCGGCGGATCTGATCGGCGACGCCGATCCGCGCGTGCTCTCCTCTACCCAGGCGATGGGCGCGCTGACGCAGATGGCCGGCAAGCTGCTGCCGAACGGCATGAACATCCAGTGGACCGATCTGAGCTACCAGCAATCGACCCAGGGCAACGCCGCGCTGGTGGTGTTCCCGGTGGCGGTGTTGCTGGCGTTCCTCGCGCTGGCGGCGCTGTATGAGAGCTGGACGCTGCCGTTGGCGGTGATCCTGATCGTGCCGATGACCATGCTGTCGGCGCTGTTCGGCGTGTGGCTGACCGGCGGCGACAACAATGTGTTCGTGCAGGTCGGGCTGGTCGTTCTGATGGGGCTGGCCTGCAAGAACGCCATTCTGATCGTCGAGTTCGCCCGCGAGCTGGAAATGCAGGGCAAAGGCATCGTCGAGGCGGCACTGGAGGCCTGTCGCCTGCGGTTGCGGCCGATCGTGATGACCTCCATCGCCTTCATCGCCGGCACCATCCCGCTGATCCTCGGCCACGGCGCCGGCGCCGAGGTGCGTGGCGTCACCGGCATCACGGTGTTCTCCGGCATGTTGGGGGTCACCCTGTTCGGGCTGTTCCTGACGCCGGTGTTCTACGTCACCCTGCGGCGCCTGGTGGCGCGCAAAGCACAGTCACAGACCGTCTGAATGCGGCGTTAAAATGCAAAAAGGTCGGGCATTGCCCGACCTTTTTTTATGCATGCGAACCGCGATTATTTGTCGGCGGTTTCAGCCTCTTGCGCGGCGGCGTACTCCGCGCAGGCGCGCTTGTCGCCCCGCTCCAGTTCGGCCAGCGAATCGGCCACGGTGTGGCGCGCCAGCACCGCAAGCGAAGCCTGCTCGGCCTCGTTCACCACCGATTTGAAATACCAGCAGGCGTTGGCGCTCACCAGGCAACGGGCCGGCACTTCAGGGCGGGAAGCCCAGATGCGCTTATCGTCGATCACCGCCAGATAGATGTCCCGCAGGGTGATCTCTTCCGCCGGGCGGCCGAGATGGATAGAGCCGTTTCGGCCCAGGGTGGAAACGATGATGCCGTCTTTGGTCAGCGGGACCATCAGTTTGCGGATAAAACTGGGGTTGGCTTCCAGAGCGGCGGCGAGGGTGGCGCTTGTCGAACGCATGCCCTGCTTCTCAGCTACGGCGACGCTAAGGACCATTTGCAACGCTGTCGGAAAGCGAAAATCTAACATGTCGTTATCTCTGCGAGACGAAATACTCGGGTTTGGCCGGTGTGGCGATTGGCACCGAACACACCGCTTAATTGCACAATAATATAACAAACGCGGGGGCTTTTTTGAAGTTTTGCCCAGTGATATCGCACGCAGACATTAGAACAATCGCAAATTCTTGGCAGGCAGAAAACAGAAACCCGCGTCAATGTTAACGCCGCTCGCTTAACCGGGTTAAACGATCAGAACTAACACTGCCCGCGGGCTTAATTCGAATGTGGCGATCAGGCTCTGTTCAGCACCAGTTGCCCGTTTTTATCCAACGGGATTTGCGTGCCCGGATCGTGATCCATGCGGATCTTGCCCTGCTGATTACCGATCTTGTAAGTCACGTCATAACCCAGCATTTTCTGGGACTTGTCGTAGACCGTTTTGCAACGCTGCTGAACGCTGGTGCTGACGTCGTTGTTCTGCATCGCCCCTTGCACCTGGTTGCCGGCATAGCCACCGCCCAGCGCGCCGACCACGGTCGCCACGTCGCGCCCCCGACCGCCACCGAACTGGTGGCCGATCACGCCGCCCGCCACTGCGCCCAGCACAGAACCGGCGATGCGGTTTTCATCCTGCACCGGCGCACGGTGCGTAACGGTGACGTTGCGGCATTCCTGACGCGGCGTTTTGATGGTTTCTTTGATCGGCGTTGCGGCGAGCACCTGCGCGTACTGCGGACCGGCAGAAAAGACGTCCAGGCTGGCTACTGCTGCAATCCCCAGAGCGGCAGCGACACCAATTCCAACACCGGCTAACATTGACTTGTTCACAGGAAACCTCCTGAAAGTGTTACCACGCATTTTTTCCGGGGTCTGTGACCGGCTGGCACCGCGCTTATTATTTTGCGCATGGGCGGCTTGCGGTATCCCGGTTTACGGCGTGCGCGACGCGCCGTCTGTAAACGAGGTAAAGTCTGCACAATGATCTGAGGACCCGCAATAAGACAAGGGGACCAAAAATGCGGGAAAACGGCCGTTTTCCCGTTGTTTAGGAGGAATCTTAAGAATTTTACCCATGTCGACGACAGCTTATGCTGAAGAATCAAGCAACCGCCGCCGTTCGCCTCGCGCCGCCCAAAAAAAACCCGCGCGGGCGAACCGGCGCGGGTTGATCGACAAAGGCAGGATCAGTGCATTTTCAGACGCGGGCGGATCACCCGGTTGATGCCGCCCACCAGCATCATCAGGCCGGTTTTGATATAGCCGTGCAACGCCACTTGGTGCATGCGGTACAGCGAGATGTAAACGAAACGCGCGATGCGCCCTTCCACCATCATCGAGCCGCGCATCAGGTTGCCCATCAGACTGCCGACGGTGCTGAAGCGCGACAGCGACACCAGCGAGCCGTGGTCTTTATACACGTATGGCTTCAGCGTCTGGCCGTTCATCAGCGCCAGAATATTGGTGGCGCAGCGCGAAGCCATCTGGTGCGCCGACTGGGCGCGCGGCGGCACGAAACCGCCCCCCTCTTTCGGGCAAGAGGCGCAGTCGCCGATGGCGAAGATGTTCGGATCGCGCGTGGTCTGCAGCGTCGGCTCCACCACCAACTGGTTGATGCGGTTGGTTTCCAGGCCGCCGATGTCTTTCATGAAGTCCGGCGCCTTAATGCCGGCCGCCCACACCATCAGATCGGCGTCGATAAACTCGCCGCCCTTGGTGTTCAGGCCTTTGGCGTCCGCGCTGGTCACCATGGTGTTGGTCAGCACGCGCACGCCCAATTTGATCAGTTCCTGGTGCGCAGCGGCGGAAATGCGCGGCGGCAGCGCCGGCAGAATGCGCTCGCCGGCTTCCACCAGCGTCACGTTGAGCGCGCTGTTGTCCAGGCCTTCGAAACCGTAGCTGTGCAGCTGCTTGACCGCGTTGTGCAGTTCGGCGGACAGCTCAACGCCGGTGGCGCCGCCGCCGACGATAGCGATGTTGACCCGCTCTTTTTGCCCCGGCTGCGCCGAGAACTTCAGGAACAGGTTGAGCATTTCGTTGTGGAAACGACGTGCCTGATGTGGGTTATCCAGGAAGATGCAGTGCTCTTTCACGCCCGGCGTACCGAAATCGTTCGAGGTGCTGCCCAGCGCCATCACCAGGATGTCGTACGGCAATTCGCGCGCCGGCACCAACTCGCCGCCCTGCTCGTCGCAGATCTGCGCCAGCTGCAGCGTTTGCGTCTCGCGGTTGATGTTGGTCAACGACCCCAGCTGGAAGCTGAAATGGTGGTTGCGCGCGTGCGCCAGGTAGCTGAGCGCATCCACGCCGTCATCGAGGGAACCGGTTGCCACTTCGTGCAACAGCGGTTTCCACAAATGGCTGTGGTTGCGATCCACCAGCGTGATCTCCGCTTTGTTCTTGCGGCCAAGTTTATGGCCCAGGCTGGTCGCCAGCTCCAGACCACCGGCGCCGCCGCCAACAATAACGATTTTCTTCTTTGGCGTTGTCAAAATAACCCCCTAAATGTGAACCATTTGTTATTCCAGAGTAAATAAATAATATCCTTAGAATACATAGGGTTCGCTTAAAATAAATCGGCTCTCTAAGGCCAGAATAACATGCGAGGTTATTTGGTCATACCAAAATTGACGTACATCAATTTTTTTTGGTTAAAGGCTGGACGAGGGGATTTTTTGGGGATTGCGATTCAAATAGTTAGCGCTGAGTCACAGTTTTAAATTTTGCCGATTGCAACACGGAATCTTGCTTTGACGCACAAAAAAGCCGCACTTTCCGTCGGTGAAAAACGGGGAGCGCGGCTCGCGGCAGCGTTATGAAACTGTTAACCCAGTGCCTTGAACGCCTTGATCCGCTGCAGATGCGGCGAGATGTTTTTGAACTTGTGCGTCTGCTGTTCATCCCACACGATTTCGTAGTAGTGATGCAGCAATTCGGCGCTGCGCCGGTTATCCAGCACCTCGTCGTGCCGCGACAGCACCACCAGACAGCGATCGCGATTTTTCTCGCGGAAATCCTCCACGCACTTGGTGGCAATATCGCGGTACTCTTCCGGCCGGTCTATCTTGCCGTGCATGTGCTCTTCCGGGTACAGATTGGGATTGAACATCGCCTGGCGAATGCCGCACAGAAAGCCGATGCGCTCCGCCCAGAAACCGCCGAGGCCGACCCCGCAGATCAACGGATGCGCATCGCCGCCCTGCTGCACCGCCTTGTCCACCTCTTTCAACAGATGCTGCATGTCGTGACGCGGATGCAGCGTGCTGTAGCTGATGAAGCGCACGTCCGGATCGATAAACTGCAGCTGTAACACCTTTTCATGATTGCCGGGACTGGTGGAATCAAAGCCGTGCAAATAGATAATCATGTGGATCCTCGCAACAAGCCAAGGGCCGCGGGCGCGGCCCTCATCATTTCCGCTCTGCGCCGCGATGCGGCGCCTGGATTCACCCTTGCGAACGCTGCTTGTGCTCCTCCCAGCGTTCGCTCAGCGCGCTGAGCGCCTTGTGCGCCTGCTGCCAGCGCTCGGAGTCGCGCAGTTCCTGACGGGTGAACTGACCGCGATGATATAACCGCTTCACCTTCTCTGCTTTGACCGGGGACAGGTTATCCAGCACGCTGACCGCACCTTCGCGGTGGTTGCACACCAGGATCATGTCGCAACCGGCATCCAGCGCCGCCTGGCCGCGCTCGGCGTAGCTGCCCATGATCGCGGCGCCTTCCATCGACAGATCGTCGGAGAAAATCACGCCGTCGAAGCCCAGTTCCTGACGCAGGATCTGCTGCAGCCAGTATGGCGAGCCGCTGGCCGGACGCGGGTCCGCTTCAGTATAGATGACATGGGCCGGCATGACGGCGTCCAACAGCTGGCGGTTGATCAGCTCGCGGAAGATCGCCATGTCGTGCTCACGGATCTGCGCCAGCGGCCGCGGATCGCGCGGGGTTTCCTTGTGCGAATCGGCGCTGACGGCGCCGTGCCCCGGGAAGTGTTTGCCGGTGGTTTTCATGCCGGCGCTGTGCATGCCGAGGATAAAGCGTTCCGCCATCGCCAGCGCCTGCTGCGGATCGCTGTGGAACGAACGTTCGCCGATCGCCGCGCTGCCGTGGCCGATATCCAGCACCGGCGCAAAGCTGATGTCGATATCCTGCGCGATCATCTCCGCCGCCATCAGCCAGCCGGCCTCCTGCGCCAGACGGCCACCTTCCTGCGCATCGTGCAACGCGGCAAACGACTGCGCCGCCGGTAAACGGGTGAAGCCCTCGCGGAAGCGCTGTACGCGCCCGCCCTCCTGATCTACCGCCACCACCAGCCGATCGTGCGATTCGGCGCGGATCTGGCGCACCAGCTCACGCAACTGCTCCGCATCGTGGAAGTTGCGGGTAAACAGGATCAATCCGCCAACCAGCGGGTGTTTCAATATTTCGCGTTCTTCTGCATCCAGCTCGTAGCCGGCGACATCTAGCATTACTGGGCCCACGGGCACCTCACTTCATTATTGTTCGTTCAGAATTCGGATGATGATAAACAAAGTCGCCGGCGCACCGCCGCGCCCCAGCGCAAAAATTCGGCGTCGCCGCTCTGCTGCCAGCGCACTTCAAACCACAGCAGCATCAGATAATCCACCCACGGCAGCCAGCGGCGCACCTGCGCCTGCAGCCGGGCGACGTCGTGATAGCCCTGGCGCGCGTAGTGCTGCAAAAAGCGCTGCTGTTGGGCGGCCGACCAAGCGTTGGCGCGAAACAGCGCGGCGATATCCAGCGCCACGTCGCCGTCGGCGGCATATTCCCAGTCGATCAGCCGCAGCCCCGCGCCGGTGGCGAGCAGATTGCCCGGATGAATGTCCATGTGCAGCGGCGCCAGGCGCAGCGGCCGTGGCAAGGCGCTGCGTAAAAAATGACGCTGCAGGCGCAGCCAGTCAGGGGTTAAACGCCGCCTATCCAGTTGCTGCCAGTAGCGGAGGAACTGCCGTCGCAGATCCAGTCGGTAACCGCTGAGCGGCCGCCGATGCAGTTCCGCCGCCATCGCCGCCAGCTCGCCGCGCTGATTCAGCGCCGCAAACTCGGTATCTGTGACGACGTCACCTTCGAGCCACTCGAGGATAAGCCACTGATTATTCTGTGCGAAAACCCGTGGCCCCAGCCCTGGCGCGCAGCGGCGCAGGACCCGCGCTTCCCGCTGGCGGCTCACGCCCAGCGCACGCT
The DNA here is from genome assembly GCF_003028435.1 of Serratia sp. Nf2. Classification (NCBI taxonomy): domain Bacteria; kingdom Pseudomonadati; phylum Pseudomonadota; class Gammaproteobacteria; order Enterobacterales; family Yersiniaceae; genus Serratia; species Serratia sp. Nf2. Next base: position 426,224 of record NZ_PYTW01000003.1, read on the forward strand.
TTTCCGCACTGTGCTGCCGCGCCAACAGCGTGATGCCCGCGCCGTCGATGCGCCAGCTCTCGCCGGTCAGCCCCTGCACCGGGCTAAAATGACAACCGGCGGTATTCACCGCCGGCAGTCTGGTTTCCATCAATCGTCGCAGCGCGGCCTCAGCGTTTAACGGCGCCATTGCCCGACCAGACGATCTCGCCGGTTTGCACCAGCATCAGCTGCATATCCAACGCCGGCGACTTCACGTCGCCGCTGACGTCGCTGTACAGCACGTACTGCGCGCCGACGATACGCGCCAGGCCAATCGCCTTGCTGCGCGAACCGAAGCTGTCATCCGCCGACAGGCCCAGCGTTTGTCTGGCGCTGGTCAGCTTCGCTTCCGGCACCACGCTGAAGGTGGAATTCGACGCCAGCGCCTTATACAGCGCCGCGGTGGCTTTGCCCATCTGCAGCGAACCATTGGTGTTGTTCTTGACGCTGTCCAGCAGCAGCACGCTGCCGGCCGTGACGCCATCGGCCTTCAGCATCTGCCCCACCAGCGGCTGAACGCTGCCCAGCCAGTCAAGCTGCTGGATTTTCGGCGGCTGCGGCACCGGCTCGGTGGTTGGCGGCTGTGGCTGCTCGACCGGCGGCGTCGGTTGATCCGGCTCGACGGTGACCGGCGGCAGCGGCTGATCCGGCTCGGGCGGACGCGACAGACAGCCGCTCAGGGTTAATGCGGCCAGCGCCACTAAGACGTACTTTTTCATGCTTTTTCTCCAAACCTGGCAAGCGCTTACAGGTACAGATACAGACGCGCGCTTTTGGCGTCCAGGTTGCCGTTAATCGAGTAGATTTTGGCGTCCGAGTCGGGCGCCACGACGATCTCGCGCGGTTTCTCGAAGGGACGAATATCCAGCCCCTGCGCGTCGTACCAATAGAAACGATAATGTACGGTGACCGGCGTCGGCTGGCTGTTATTGAGCACCGAGGTCGCCATCACCCGCCCGGAGGCGTTCGAAATCGAGGGCGTATCGGCCAAAATGCCGGCGGTCAGCACCGAAGGATCCATCACCACCGTCTGCCCTTGGTTGACCGCGATGCCGGGCGGTGAACTGCATCCCATCAGCAACGCGGCGGGCAGCGCCAACGCCATCAGACCACGCAGAGTTTTTTTACCGCGCATGATTTCCTCGCTTAACGTGACAACAGCGGCCCCAGCGAGCGGCCACCGACCAGGTGCATATGAATATGATAGACCTCCTGACCGGCGTGGCGGTTGCAGTTGACGATCAGGCGATAGCCGTCTTCGGCGATGCCTTCCTGTTCGGCGATCTTCGCCGCGGCGGTGATCATGCGGCCCAGCGCGGCTTCGTGCTCCACGGTCACATCGTTGACGGTTGGGATCAGCACGTTGGGAACGATCAGCACATGGGTGGGTGCCTGAGGGGAGATGTCACGGAAAGCGGTGACCAGTTCATCCTGATAAACCACATCAGCAGGGATTTCGCGGCGGATAATTTTACTGAAAATCGTTTCTTCGGCCATCTGGCGTTCCTTGTTTTACACAATTAGCTGTACGCAGTATGAGTGACAAATTCTACTGCTTTCAACCTGATTGCGCACTTTCCGCGTCGAGTGCTGCAGATTCGCGCAGGCCGGCGCCCCGTTTGTGCATCTTTTCACTTTGGTTATTCACTATTGTTGCTTTACTTGCCCTGTGCCGCCGCCAATAGTAACCCCATGATTAACAAAGAGTAGAGGGTGTTATGCCACTGAGGATTTCGGCGCTGTACGCGCTGTTGCTGAGCGCTGCCGTTCAGGCGGCCACGGCGGGCGGTATCGATCTGCGGGCTAACCAAGAGCCGATACGCGCAGAGCCGAACCCGGCCGCTATCACACTGATTCCGGCGAATTTTCACTTTGCCGTGCCCGGCAAGCTGACGGTGGCGGTGGCGTTCGAGAATTCTCCGCCGCTAGCGCTGTTCGCCGAGGACAATAAAACGCTGATCGGCAGCGATCCGGACATCGCCCGCCTGGTGGCCGACAGCCTCGGGCTGGCGCTGAATCTGGTGCCTACCTCCTGGGAGGATTGGCCGCTGGGCATCAGCGCCGGCAAATACGATGCGGCGATCTTCAACATCGCCGTCACCAAGCAGCGCAAGACCAAATTCGACTTCGCGACCTATCGGGTGGACACGCTGGGCTTTTACGTCAAATCCACCAGCCACATCACCTCGATCAACCGGCCGCAGGACGTCGCCGGGCTGCGGATCATCGTCGGATCCGGCACCAATCAGGAAAACATACTGCTGGGATGGGATAAGCAAAACCGCGCCGCCGGGCTGCCGCCGGTACAGCCGATCTACGTGACCGACGACGCCGCCACCAACCTGAGCATTCAGTCCGGGCGCGCCGACGCATTCTTCGGCCCCCACTCCACCGGCGCCTACAAGGCGGCGCTGACCGGCAAAACCAAAATGGTCGGCATCGGCCCCAACGTGGCCTACGTGGCGGTTACCAGCAAGAAAGACAATGGGCTGGTGAACGCCATCAACGCCGCCATCAACGGCGTCATCGTCAGCGGCGAATACGCGCAGGTGCTGGAGCGCTGGGGCGAAGGCGATGAAAAGGTCGAGCGTTCCGCCATCAACCCGCCGGGCATCGGCGACTAGCCGCCGATCAGCTGCGGCGCGTGCCGGCGCATCCACTCGGCCAGCGAGTCGAGCGTCGGCCGCAGCGATTTGCCGAGTGCGGTGACCTGGTACTCCACCCGCGGCGGCACTTCGGGAAATACCTGCCGCGTCACCAGGCCGCGCAGCTCGAACAGCCGCAGCTGGCGCGTCAGCTCTTTTTGCGCAATGGGCGCCACCGCCCGCTGCAGCTCACTGAATCGCACAGGGCCGTCGATCACGATCAGCCGGTACAGGATCGGTATCGCCCATTTGCCCGACACCAGATTGACGAAGTCCACCATCGGGCAGGATTCGCCCGCCGCCGGCAACGCCGCCAAATTATTTTCCGCCGCTAATGGCGCTTGTGCCGTCATTTCATCCCACCTCGCCCTTTAGTATCCAAAAGGTGCCTACTATGCAAAAGGAACTATAGCGCAAATAATGCCGCAACTGACGCTAAAGAGGAATCGGTTATGTCACGACTGCAAGGCAAATACGCATTGATTACCGGCGGTACCAGCGGCATCGGGTTGGAAACCGCCCGCCAGTTCATCGCCGAGGGCGCGACGGTGGCGATCACCGGGCGTAGCCAAAGCGCCCTGGACGCGGCGGGCCAGGCATTGGCGGGCAAGGCACTGTTGCTGCTGAGCGACGCCGGCGATATCCCGCAGCAGCGCGAACTGGCGCAGCGGCTGGGGCAACGGTGGCCGCGGCTGGACGTGCTGTACATCAACGCCGGCGACGTAACGCATCGCCCGCTGCAGGAGTGGGATGAGCAGAGCTATCAGCGGCTGATGGACATCAACCTGAAGGGGCCATTTTTTCTGATCCAGGCGTTGCTGCCGCTGCTGGCCAACCCGTCTTCGGTGATCCTGTGCGGTTCGGTCAGCGCCCATATCGGCCTGCCGCAGAGCAGCGCCTACGCCGCCAGCAAAGCCGGCTTGCTATCGCTGGCCAGAACGCTGTCCGGCGAGCTGCACGCGCGCGGCATTCGCCTTAACGGCCTCAGCCCCGGCCCGACCGAAACCCCGGCATTGGGAAAACTGGGGTTGGCGGAAGCGGATGAGCAGATATTGCGTGACGATATCCGCGCGCTGGTGCCGATCGGCCGCATGGGCAGCGCGCTGGAACTGGCCAAAGCGGCGGTGTTTCTGGCGGCGGACGAATCGGCGTTTATGGTCGGCGCCGAGCTGCAGATGGACGGCGGCGTGGGGAATTTATAATTTAGCGACACGGCCGCGCCCCGCGCGGCCCATAAGATCACCCCAGCCCAGGGATATCGACGCCGAAGGTCTGCAACAGCAGCACCACGTTGAGCAGTACGATCACCACCGTGCCGACCACCGCCGCCAGACTGGTCCAGCGGCCGTTGGCGAACTCGCCCATGATGTCGCGGCGACGGGTGAACATCACCAGCGCGATCATCGGCGCCGGCAGCGCAAGGCTCAGCACCACCTGGCTGTAGACCAGTGCGTCGGTGGCGTTGACGCCCATCGCCACCACGATAAACGCCGGCACCATGGTCACCAGACGGCGCACCCACACCGGAATGCGGAAACCGACGAAGCCCTGCATGATCATCTGCCCGGCCATGGTGCCTACCACTGAGCTGGAAATGCCGGAGGCGATCAGCGACGCGAGGAAAATGCCGGCGGCCGCCGCGCCGAACAGCGGCGTCAGCGTATGGTAGGCGGTGCCAATTTCGGCCACGTCGCTATTACCGGCGTGGAAAGCGCTCGAGGCCATGATGACCATCGCAATATTCACCAGCCCGGCGAGCGCCAGCGCGATCACCACCTCAATATTGGAGAAACGCAGCAGCTTGCGCCGCTCGCCGTTGTCGCTCGCCGGGCTGCGGTGCTGGGTCAGCCCCGAGTGCAGGAAAATGGCGTGCGGCATCACGGTGGCACCGATAATGCCGACGGCGATGGTCAGCGCCTGCGCATCCGGCAACTGCGGCGTCACCATGCCGATCCCGGCCGCCTGCCAATCCACCGGCACGATGAACATCTCTACCAGGTAGCACAGCGCGATGATGCCCACCAGACCACCGATCATCAGCTCGACCGGGCGGAAACCTTTCTTTTCCACCATCAACAGCGCATAGGTGATCACCGCCGTCACCCCCATCCCCGCCAGCAGCGGCATGTGGAACAGCAGCGCCAGCGCGATCGCCCCGCCAAGAAACTCCGCCAGATCGGTGGCCATCGCCGCCACTTCGCTGAGCAGCCACATGCCGATCACCACCGGCCGTGAAAACTGGTCGCGGCACATCTCCGCCAGATTGCGGTTGGTGACGATGCCCAGCTTGGCCGACAGCGCCTGAAACAGCATGGCGATCAGGTTGGCCATCACCACCACCCACAGCAGGCTGTAGCCGTATTTCGCCCCGGCCTGAATGTTGGTGGCAAAGTTGCCGGGATCCATATAGGCAATAGAGGCAATCACCGCCGGGCCGGCGAACAGCAGCGGCGTAAAGGCACCGCGCTTGCGTCCGGCAAGGGCGGCGCCAATCGCAATGTTGGTCCGTTCGGTTAACGATGGAGTGGTTGCCGCATCACGCATGAAGTACCCTCAATCTTTTACTGGTTATTTTTCCACCTATCATGCTGACAATGTAGCATCGGCTACACTTTATGCAACAGGCGAAATTCATTGGCTTTGTGTAGAGATATTTCTAACTACCACAATGCGTGGCATCGAATTGATAATGTGTGCTATTTGGACTAACTTAGGGCAACCCTCCCCGCATTGCCGGGAGATGCCATTTTTATGCTTACAGGACGCCCCACGCTATGGTTACCCGCGCGCCAGATAACGCCGACCGCCACGCCCAGACCGACATGCCGGACGAGGCTGAGCACGCCCTGCGTTTTAGCCGCGCCCGCGAAGCGCAGTCCAATGCGCTGATCGAAGATTACGTTGAGCTGATCGCCGATTTGCTGCAAAGCACCCGCGAAGCCAGAACCACCGACATCGCACGCCGCTTCGGTGTGTCTCACCCGACGGCAATCAAAAATATCGCGCGGCTGAAAAGCGCTGGACTGGTGGAATCGCGCCCTTATCGCGGGGTGTTTTTAACCGAGGAAGGCGAGCAGCTGGCGCAGAAGGTGCGCCGCCGTCACCGCATCGTGGTCGATCTGTTGATGTGCCTCGGGGTGCCGAGCGAAACTGCCGAGCTGGACAGCGAAGGGATTGAACACCATATCTCGGACGAAACGCTGGCGGTGTTCGAGCATTACCTGCAGCAACACGCCAAGCCCTGACTCCCAGAGCGCCGATGCGCTACGCCGTGCGGCACATCCATGATCTGCGCCTGGTGGTTTTCGCCGAAGCCGGGCCGCTGTTGAAAGACGAAAACGACGTCAGCCTGTTTATCGCGCCCGCCTTTGAGCACAATGCCGGGATGATTGCCCTTCCCATCAACCGCCTCGACGCCGCCTTCTTCCAGCTCAGAAGCGGCATTGCCGGCGCCGTATTGCAGACATTCATCAACTACCGCCTGCGCGTGGCGCTGCTGGGCGCTGTCTCCCCCTGGCTGACGCAAAGCAACACGCTGCAAGACTTTGTGCGTGAAGCCAATCGCGGCGAACAGGTCTGGTTCCTCCCTTCTCTCGCCGAGCTCGAACAGCGGCTTGGTGCCTGATAGAAAAGGTTCATCGCGCTTTACCGGGAAGTGCTGCTTTGATTTTCAGGAAGAAGTAAGCGTTATCCCGAAAACCATGGGCCATTCGCTTCACCACTTTTATCTTATTGTTCATCCCTTCCAGTATGCGGATATGATCACTCTTCCTCATTTTGATATTTCAAGGAGATGTAGTTGCATGCAAAACCACAGCTCCCAAGGCATTACTCCTTTTCTGAACAAAAATCACCCTGTCAGATTCATAGTTACCACCGGGGTAACATATCCTGATATTGGTCCCTAAATCGGGATCATCAACATCTGCACCAGAACAGCTTTTGTAACTTCCTGATGCGTAAGAATAGTGGACCGTATAACTGGACGTTTCGCCTGGCACCAGATACGTAATTGTGATTATTGGAATCAAAAAAATAAATAACAAAGAAACGCAAGCGCCACCATAAAACTTTAGATAATCAATGTACTTATTGCTTTTAACAGCACCTTTATTTATAAAATACAATGAAATAAATAGGGACAACACCATCGCAGAAACAATCATGCAGCGACTCGTTGAAACACGGAGAAAAGTGATTTGATAAATTTCTCGCTTCCATACGATGAATAGAAAAACAACAATTAGAAATGATATGGTCGCAGCGAAGAGAAACGGATAGGAATACTTTTTCACTCGAAGAATCCTTCTTACAAAATCCTTGTTATAGGTATAGACATTAGACCTATGTTGTTGGGACTACACGTCAACGCAACAGTCTTAAGTCGGTTTAACGGCGAAATCCCGCGCAGTTTTGCACAATAATTCGATCTCATCCATTACAGACCTGCTCTGGTGCGGGTTCGTTCTACTTTGGACCTTGCAAAAAAAGGGAGGCTTTCGCCTCCCTTGGTAACTCCCCTGCCTGAATCAGTGATTACGGATGTATTCGTCCATATCGGTTTTCAGGTTGTCGGACTTGGTGCCGAAGATGGCCTGCACGCCGGAGCCCGCGACGACTACGCCGGCTGCGCCCAGTTTCTTCAGGCCCGCCTGGTCAACTTTGGACACGTCGGCCACACTGACGCGCAGACGGGTGATGCAAGCATCCAGGTTAGTGATGTTTTCTTTACCGCCGAAGGCCTGAACCAGCGCCGCGGACATTTCGGAACCGCCCTGCGCAGTCTGCTCGGCAGCGGTGTCTTCACGGCCCGGGGTTTTCAGATCCAGCTTGGCGATCAGCACGCGGAAGATGGTGTAGTACACCAGACCGTAGATGATGCCGACGATTGGGAACAGCCAGATTTTGCTGCTGTTGCCGCTCAGTACGATAAAGTCGATCAGGCCGTGCGAGAAGCTGGTGCCGTCACGCATGCCCAACAGGATGCAGATTGGGAACGCCAGACCGGCCAGGATAGCGTGGATCACGTACAGGATCGGCGCGACGAACATGAAGGAGAACTCGATCGGCTCGGTGATACCGGTCAGGAACGAGGTCAGCGCGGCGGAGATCATGATGCCGCCGACTTTCGCGCGGTTTTCCGGCTTGGCCGAGTGCCAGATGGCGATGGCCGCAGCAGGCAGACCGTACATTTTGAACAGGAAGCCGCCGGACAGTTTGCCCGCGGTTGGGTCACCCGCCATGTAGCGAGGGATGTCGCCGTGGAATACCTGGCCCGCCGCGTTGGTGAATTCACCAATTTGCATTTGGAACGGTACGTTCCAGATGTGGTGCAGACCGAACGGCACCAGAGCACGCTCAACCACGCCGTAAATGCCGAAGGCCACGACCGGGTTCTGATAAGCCGCCCACTGCGAGAAGGTCTGGATAGCCGTACCGATCGGCGGCCAGATGAAGGACAGCACTACGCCAAGAACGATCGCCGCCAGACCGGAAATGATCGGCACGAAACGCTTACCGGCAAAGAAGCCCAGGTATTCCGGCAGTTGAATGCGGAAGAAGCGGTTGAACATATAGGCCGCGATGGCACCGGAGATAATCCCCCCGAGCACACCGGTATCCGCCAGGTGTTTGGCCGCAATCTCTTCAGCCGGCAGGTGCAGCACCAGCGGCGCAACCACCGCCATGGTTTTCACCATGATGCCGTAGGCCACCACCGCCGCCAGCGCGGAAACGCCGTCGTTGTTGGTAAAGCCCAGAGCGACGCCGATGGCGAAAATCAGCGGCATGTTGGCGAAGACTGAACCGCCCGCTTCCGCCATCACGTGGGAGACTACCGCAGGTAGCCAGCTAAAGTTGGCGGAGCCGACGCCCAGCAGGATACCTGCGATAGGCAACACGGACACCGGCAGCATGAGCGATTTACCTACTTTTTGCAGGTTTGCAAATGCGTTCTTGAACATAGTTGAGTGTGCTCCTGAGTAATAATGCTTTGCTACTTCTTGTCGCGATGATTCGCGCTGCAAGGGGGGGGAGAAAAACCCCTGCAATTCAGGGTGTCTGAGCACCCCTTGAATTTATTACGCAGAGTAAAATAAATAGCCTGCGCAATGTTTGATGACAATCACGTTTCGATGATCGAGCCGCGGTAACTTTGCATAAACCGGCTGTTTTTTGGCAAAACAGGCCAAAAAACACGCATCAATCCCCTGAAACGGGAGGAAACCTTACCCGTTTCAGTGATTAATTACGAGCTTAAAAAAAATTACGCAGACAATGACCTACAGCTATAGCCTAGGTCAAAGATCACAGATCGAGGTGAAATAAGCGTGAAAAGTTGGCGGTGGTGGCTTCGGCCAGTTGTTCCAGGCTCACGCCCTTCAATACCGCCATGTATTCAGCCACATCGCGCACATAGGCGGGTTGGTTTTCTTTGCCGCGATGCGGCACCGGCGCCAGATAAGGCGAGTCGGTTTCCACCAGAATGCGATCCAGCGGCACATAGCGGGCCACCTCACGCAGCTGTTCGGCGTTGCGGAAGGTCACGATGCCTGAGAAGGAGATGTAGAAGCCCAGATCCAGCAGAGCTTCGGCCGTGGCCAGATCTTCAGTGAAGCAGTGAAGTACGCCGCCGCAGTCCTGTGCCTTCTCTTCACGCAGGATCGCCAGCGTGTCCGCGCGCGCATCACGGGTGTGGACGATCACCGGCTTGTTCAGATCCCGGCCGATGCGGATATGTTCGCGGAAAGAGTCCTGCTGCAGCTCAAGGTTATCTTTCTGGTAGAAGTAATCGAGCCCGGTTTCCCCCAGCGCTACCACCTGCTCCGCCGCCGCCAGGCGGCGCAGCTCGGCGTACTCATACCCCTCTTCCAGATTGAGCGGATGCACCCCGCAGGAGAAGGCCACGTCGTTGCGCTCGCCGATCAGCTCGGTCATGGAACGGTAGCCCGGCAACGTGGTGGCGACCGCCAGTACATAGCCGACGTCGCGCGCTTTGGCTTTGGCCAGCGCATCGTCCACATTCTGGTGCAGAGTTTGATAATCCAGACTGTCAAGGTGGCAATGAGAATCGACTAACAACATAATTTTTAACTCTTTTACTTTACAGCGAATGAAGTTGGGAATAGCCGGCGGCGCCAAGCATCTGTTCCCAGCGAAGTAACTGTTCGGTCAGCAGCAGCTCGCGATTGACGCCCACTACGCTGAGCAGCTGATAGCGGCAGTTCAGCCACTGCTGCACAATCTGCTGCAGCGAGACGCTGCTCAGCAGGCTGGCCAGCTGATGCACCAGCGGCTGCTGATCCTGATTCAATACATAGTGATGCGCACCCTGCTGCCACTTCATCGCGTCCACCAGCAGCGCGCACAGCCAGTGCAGGCGCTCGGCGACGTCTTCATGGTTCAACACCGGCAACAGCGACAGCATATCGCGCTGCGGCAGCGCGGCGCTCAACGCGGCGCACAGGGCGCTGCGCTGTTGCCACTGCTGCGGCTGCAACAGCTGTTCGGCGGCCAGCGGCGCGCCGTCGTGCAGGCGCAGCGCCGTGAGGCGGTCCGTCTGAGATCCGGCCGCCTGCCTGCCCAGCCACTGCAGGCTGAGCTGCTCATCCGGGCTCGCCAAATGCCAGTACAGGCAGCGGCTGCGCAGCGTCGCCATCAGCCGCGACGGCTCACGGCAACCCAGCAGAAAATAGGTTTTCTCCGGCGGCTCTTCCAGCGTTTTAAGCAGCGCGTTGGCCGCCGCTTCGGTCAGCTGTTCCGCCTGCGGCAGCCAAATCACTTTGGCGCCGCCCTGCTGCGCGTGGGCGTACAGCGTTTCAATCACCTGACGGATCGGCTCAATGCCCAGGCTGCTCTTGCCCTTTTCCGGCGCCAGCACGTGATAATCCGGGTGGTTGCCCGCCAGCATCAGCCGGCAGCTGTGGCACTCGCCGCAGCTTTTTTCACCGTTGCGCTGCTGGCAGATCAACCAGCGGCTCAGGCCGTAGGCCAGCGCGTCGTCACCGTTGCCTGCCGCCGCGTGCAGCAGCAGCGCATGATGGCCGCGGCCGTCGGCGTACTGCCCAATCAGCTGGCGATAAGGGCCGTTCAACCACGGGTACCAGTTCATTATGCGCCTTCCTGCTGCCGCAGCCAGTGGCCGACGCAGTCGCGGATCGCCGCGGTCACCTGCTCCAGCGGCTGGGCGGCGTCGACGGTGACGATGGTTTCATCCTGCGCCGCCAGCTCGAGATAGCGAGCGCGGGTGCGCTCGAAGAACGGCAGCGCCTCCTGTTCGATGCGATCCAGCTGACCGCGCGCCTGTGCGCGTTGTAAGCCGACCAGCGGCGGCAGATCGAGATAGACCGTCAAATCCGGGTGGAAATCCCCCAGCACGGTGTCGCGCAGCGAGCTCATCAACTGCGGATCCACACCGCGACCGCCGCCCTGGTAAGCCTGTGAAGAGAGATCGTGGCGATCGCCCACCACCCAGGCGCCGCGCGCCAGAGCAGGTTTGATCACGGTTTCCACCAGCTGCACGCGCGCGGCGTACAGCATCAATACTTCGGCCTTGATGGTCGGCAATTCGCCGTCGATGCCGCGCTTGAACAGATCGCGCAGCTTCTCCGCCAGCGGCGTGCCGCCCGGCTCGCGGGTGAAGACGATGTCGCTGACGCCGTGTTCACGCAGCACATTGACCACCGTGTCGCGCGCGGTAGTTTTACCCGCGCCTTCCAGCCCTTCGATAACAACGAATTTACTTTTCATTCTTTTCCTTTAACGCCTGACGGTACACGCGCACCGCCTGGTTATGGCTCGCCAGATTGGTGGTGAAGGTATGCCCACCCTTGCCGTCGGCGACAAAATAGAGATATGGCGTTTTGGCCGGATTGGCGGCCGCCTGCAGCGAGGCCTCACCCGGCATGGCGATCGGCGTTGGCGGCAGGCCGGCGATCACATAGGTGTTGTAAGGCGTCGGCGTCTCCAGATCCTTGCGCGTGATGTTGCCATTATAGCTTTCGCCCATGCCGTAGATCACCGTCGGATCGGTCTGCAGGCGCATGCCGATGCGCAAACGGTTGACGAACACCGACGCCACCTTGCTGCGCTCTTCCGGCACCGCAGTCTCTTTCTCGACGATCGAGGCCATGGTCAGCAGCTCTTCCGGCGTTTTATACGGCAGGCTGGTGTCGCGGCCGGCCCAGGCGGCCTGCAGCGCTTTGTTCATGCGCACGTGTGCGCGTTTGAGCAGCGCGATGTCGCTCATGCCGGCGGTATACTGATAGGTATCCGGGTACAAATGCCCTTCCGGCGTTTCTCCCGCAGGAATACCAAGCGCAGCGGCAATCTCCGCTTCGCTCTTGCCCGCCAGGGTATGCTTCAGGTATTTGGACTGCTGCAGCACCTGCTGCCAGTCACGCAGGCGTGAGCCCTCGATAAAGCGTGCAGTGAACTGTGCCTCTTTGCCGCTGGCCAACAGTTTCAGCATCTGGCGCACCGTCATGCCCGGCGTAAACCGGTAGGTACCGGCTTTAAACTCCGCCAACTCCGGCTCCAGTTTCAGCAACCACTGGAACCAGCGCCCGTTGCGCACCAGTTTATCGCGTACCAATAGCCCTTCCAGCGCCACCCGGCCGGTGCCGGCCGGCAGCTTGAAGATGGTTTCTTGCTGGATAGCCAGCGGCGTATCGGCAAAGCGTTCGATCTTCTGGTAGCCCCAAAACAGCAGTGCCAATACCAGAACAACAATAACAGACAGGACCTTCAGCTTTCTTTTCTTCATCAATCAGCCATGGTTAACAGTGTGGACGCAAAAAATCATACAGCTGGCGCGAATGATAACGCCATGATTGCGCAGCATTTACCGGCAGCAGCGGCATCAGCGCATTGCTCACCAGGACTTCGTCGGCATCGGCCAGCGTCGCCAACGGTTCACTGACGCAGTGCAGACGGTATTCCGAGCCCGCCAGCAGCGCGATCACCCGCCGCCGCATCAGGCCCGCGACGCCCGCCTGGCTCAGATCCGGGGTAAATACCGCTTTTCCCTTACGCCAGAACAAATTAGCCGCACAGCATTCCACCAGCATACCGGCAGTGTCAAGCACCAGCGCCTCGTCTGCGGCCGTCTGGTCAAGATGCGCGCGGATCAGCACCTGCTCCAGACGGTTCAAATGCTTCAACCCCGCCAGCAACGGATTGCGCGCCAGCGCCACCGGGCTGAGCGCAAGAGAGATGCCCTGCTCGCGCCACTGCAAATAGTGCGCAGGGTAACTGCTGCGGGCAACGATACGCGTCGGGTTTTCGCACCCCGTCGGGCTGTAGCCCCGTCCGCCGCTGCCGCGCGTCAGTATCGCTTTGACCACGCCGAGCGGAATTGATTCGGCCGCCTGTGCCATCTCCCGCTCGAAAGCCAGCCAATCGGTGGCGGGCAGCATCAGCCGCTGCGCCGCTTGCTGCAGCCGCTCCAAATGCCAGGGCAGCAGCTCGATTTTGCCATCGATAACCCGGGCGGTAGTAAAGCAGCCATCGCCGAACTGCAGGCCGCGATCGCTTGGCGCCAGTGCATCGTGGCGTTGTCCGTTAATCCAGTACATGCTTCCTCCTGTTGCCGGGTGATTTCATTACGCTCGCAGAATAGCAGGCGGCGAGACGATACGCAGCCCCGCCGGCGGCCAAACGACGGGCGTAAAAAAGCCCGGTTAAAAAACCGGGCTTTTCGTCAGCTATCCACAGCGCGAGTTACACTCGGCGGAAGATCAGCGAGCCGTTGGTGCCGCCGAAGCCGAAGGAGTTACACAGGGTGAACTCCATATCACTCACCTGGCGCGCTTCGTGAGGCACGAAGTCCAGATCGCAACCTTCATCCGGGTTATCCAGGTTGATGGTTGGCGGTACCGCCTGATCGCGCAGCGCCAGCACGGTGAAGATAGACTCGATCGCGCCTGCCGCACCCAACAGGTGGCCGGTCATCGATTTGGTAGAGCTCACCAGCACACGCTGGGCATCGGCACCGAAGACGGATTTCACCGCCTGCGCTTCCGCCTGGTCGCCCGCCGGCGTAGAAGTGCCGTGCGCATTGATGTAGCCGATTTGTGACGGGGTCACACCGGCGTCAAGCAGGGCATTTTCCATCGCCAGCGCAGCGCCTGCGCCATTTTCCGGTGGCGACGTCATGTGATAAGCATCGCTGCTCATCCCAAAGCCCACCACTTCGGCATAGATTTTCGCGCCGCGTTTTTTCGCGTGCTCGTACTCTTCCAGCACCATCATGCCGGCGCCGTCACCCAGCACGAAGCCGTCGCGGTCTTTATCCCACGGACGGCTCGCCGCCTGCGGGTTGTCATTACGGGTGGACAGGGCGCGCGCTGCGCCAAAGCCGCCGACGCCCAATGGGGTGCTGGCTTTCTCTGCCCCACCGGCCAGCATCACGTCAGCATCATTGTAAGCAATGATACGTGCCGCATGGCCGATGTTGTGCACACCTGAAGTACAGGCGGTGGCGATGGAAATGCTTGGGCCACGCATGCCGTACATGATTGTCAGGTGGCCTGCAATCATATTCACGATGGTGGATGGCACGAAGAACGGACTGATTTTCCGTGGGCCACCGTTGACCAGTGAACTGTGGTTTTCTTCGATCAAACCCAGGCCGCCGATGCCGGAACCGATCGCGGCTCCAATGCGGCTGGCGTTAGCCTCGGTGATGTCCAGACCTGCATCCTGCATGGCTTGCATGCCGGCAGCGATACCGTACTGGATAAAGGCATCCATCTTGCGCGCATCTTTGCGAGAGATGAAATCCTCAGAATTAAAATTCTTTACCAGGCCAGCAAACTTGGTCGCATAGGCAGTGGTATCGAAATGGTCGATCAGGCTGATGCCACTCTGACCGGCAAGAAGAGCGTTCCACGTGGACTCTACCGTATTGCCGACAGGAGACAACATGCCCAGTCCGGTCACAACTACTCGACGCTTAGACACGTTTGTCCTCCAGGGAGGGAAAAATATGACACTAGGGATAGAAAAAACTTAGGCGGTCGAACGACCGCCTAGATATGTTCTCTTACTGCTGGCTAGCGTTGATGAAATCAATAGCTGCCTGAACAGTAGTGATCTTCTCAGCTTCTTCGTCTGGAATCTCGGTGTCGAATTCTTCTTCCAGTGCCATTACCAGCTCAACGGTGTCAAGAGAATCAGCGCCCAGATCTTCAACGAAAGAAGCGTTGTTCAAAACTTCTTCCTGTTTAACACCCAGTTGCTCAACAATGATTTTCTTAACGCGTTCTTCGATAGTGCTCATACTCTTAAATTTCCTATCAAAACTCGCTTTCGCGATGGTTTTCGTAGTGTATAAAATGCTGAAAAAGATGCAACTAAATCCCGGCTGGTCAAACCACGATTTTACGCTATTTTGCGGTTTTTGCCTCAAATAACGCAAATGGTTTTCACATTTTTTAAATCATGTACATGCCGCCATTGACATGTAACGTTTCACCGGTGATATAGCCGGCCTCATCAGAGGCCAAAAATGCAACAGCGCTGGCGATTTCTTTAGCATCGCCCAGCCGGTTGGCTGGAACTGATGACAAAATGCCTGCGCGTTGATCATCTGTCAACGCCCGTGTCATGTCCGTCTCAATAAAGCCAGGTGCCACGACGTTGACCGTAATGCCACGCGAAGCAACTTCACGTGCCAAAGATTTGCTAAAACCAATCAGACCGGCTTTAGCCGCCGCGTAGTTCGCCTGCCCTGCGTTCCCCATGGTACCGACAACGGAACCGATGGTGATGATACGGCCAAACCGCTTTTTCATCATAGCGCGCATTACCGCTTTTGACAGGCGGAATACGGAAGTCAGGTTGGTGTCGAGGATATCCTCCCACTCGTCATCCTTCATACGCATCAGCAGGTTATCACGCGTGATGCCGGCATTATTCACTAAAATGTCGATTTCGCCAAATTCGGCGCGAATCGATGCGAGCACGCTGTCGATAGATTGCGCATCAACAACGTTCAACATAAACCCTTTGCCGTTTGCGCCCAGGTAGCTGCTGATCGCTTCAGCGCCGCTCTCGCTGGTCGCGGTGCCGATCACTTTGGCGCCGCGTGCCACAAACGTTTCTGCAATAGCTCGGCCAATACCACGGCTCGCGCCGGTGACCAGAACGATTTTACCTTCGAAGCTCATCATTTTCCTCTTTATTGTTCAAGCGCCGCCGACAGGCTGGCGGTGTCGTTCACCGCCGCAGCCGTCAGGGTGTCAACAATACGTTTAGTCAGGCCGGTCAGCACTTTGCCCGGCCCCACTTCCAGCAGCGACGTCACTCCCTGTGCTGCGATAAATTCTACGCTCTCGGTCCAACGTACCGGGCTGTACAGCTGACGCACCAGCGCGCTGCGGATCGCTTCCGGATCGTTTTCAGTGCGCACGTCGACGTTATTCACCACCGGCACCTGCGGCGCGTTGAAGGTGATGTCCTGCAGCGCCACGGCCAGTTTGTCGGCGGCCGGCTTCATCAGTGCGCAGTGCGAAGGCACGCTCACCGGCAGCGGCAGCGCACGTTTGGCGCCGGCGGCTTTGCAGGCGGCGCCTGCGCGCTCAACCGCTTCTTTGTTGCCGGCGATGACCACCTGGCCCGGCGAGTTGAAGTTGACCGGAGAAACCACCTGCCCTTGCGCAGACTCTTCACACGCCTTGGCGATTGCGTCGTTGTCCAGACCGATGATGGCGTACATCGCGCCGGTGCCTTCCGGCACCGCTTCCTGCATCAGCTTGCCGCGCAGCTCGACCAGACGGATCGCCGCCTTGAAGTCCAGCACGCCGGCACAGACCAGCGCCGAGTATTCGCCCAGGCTGTGGCCCGCCATCAGCGCAGGCGCTTTACCGCCCTGCTGCTGCCAAACGCGGAAAATCGCCACCGAGGCGGCCAGCAGAGCCGGTTGGGTCTGCCAGGTTTTGTTCAGTTCTTCCGCCGGGCCTTGCTGCACCAGTTGCCACAGGTCGTAACCCAGGGCGGAAGAGGCTTCGCCGAAGGTTTCTTCGACGATCGGGAACTGTGCGGCCAACTCGGCCAGCATGCCAACGGTCTGCGACCCCTGGCCCGGGAAAACAAAAGCAAATTGCGTCATTTTTTCTTCCTGTCCAAATCAGAAACGAACCAGCGCCGAGCCCCAGGTAAAGCCGCCGCCGAAGGCCTCCAGCAGCACCAGTTGGCCACGCTGAATTCGCCCGTCGCGCACGGCTTCGTCCAGTGCGGAAGGCACCGAGGCGGCAGAGGTGTTGCCGTGACGATCGAGCGTCACCACCACTTTGTCCATTCCCATGCCCAGTTTTTTCGCCGTTGCGCTGATGATGCGCAGGTTGGCCTGGTGCGGTACCAGCCAATCCAGCTCGCTGCGGTCCATGTTGTTGGCCTGCAACGTCTCGTCGACGATGCGCGCCAGCTCGGTAACCGCAACCTTGAAGACTTCGTTGCCCGCCATGGTGACATAGGCCGGCTTGTCTTGATTCTGACGATCCTTGTACGGTAGCGTCAGCAGGTTGCCGTAGCTGCCGTCGGCATGCAGATGGGTAGACAGAATGCCCGGCGCTTCAGAAGCCCCCAGCACCACCGCCCCTGCGCCATCGCCAAACAGAATGATGGTGCCGCGATCTTCAGGATCCAGCGTGCGCGACAAGACGTCCGCGCCGATAACCAACGCATGTTTGACCGCGCCGTTTTTCACGTACTGATCGGCCACGCTGAGCGCGTAAGTGAAGCCGGCGCAGGCCGCAGCCAGATCGAACGCCGCACAGTCTTTGATGCCCAGCATTTGCTGCACCAGACACGCCGCGCTCGGGAACGCGTGAGTGGTCGTGGTGGTCGCCACGACGATCAGCCCAATGTCTTCTTTAGCCACACCTGCCATTTCCAGCGCTTTCTCAGCGGCCTGGAAGCTCATCGTCGCAACGGTTTCATCCGCAGCGGCGATGCGACGTTCGCGGATACCGGTACGCGTGACGATCCACTCGTCAGAGGTATCCACCATTTTTTCCAAATCAGCATTGGTGCGCACTTGTACGGGCAAATAACTCCCCGTACCGAGAATCTTTGTATACATGTACGATCAGTCACTCTTAGGTAATACAGCCTCAAGGCGCGCAGCAATCCTTTCCGGGACTTGCCGCTGCACCGCCTGCACAGCCTGTTCGATTGCGACTGCAAACGCGTGAGGGTTCGCAGCGCCGTGGCTCTTGACTACGGTGCTGCGCAATCCTAACAGACATGCGCCATTATACTGGTCGGGGTTCAGGTGGCCGAACCGCTTAACCACCCGTTTTTGCAACCAACGGCCCAACAATTTCAGCCACCACGCTTGCTTGTTTCCGTCGCCGGACGATTTCAGCAGCGATAAGAACACCCTGACCACCCCTTCCATGGTTTTCAGGGTGACGTTGCCCACGAAGCCATCGCAAACCAACACGTCGGTCTTGCCGGTGAGCAGTTCGTTTCCTTCCAGGTAACCAATATAGTTGATTGCCGGAGTATTTTTTAGCACAGCGGCCGCTTCGCGGATATTATCCAGGCCTTTGGTCTCTTCTTCGCCAATATTCAGCAGCGCCACCCGCGGTTGCGCAATGCCGATCACCTCTTCCGCCATCACCGCACCCATCACGGCAAACTGCACCAGCATGGTGCTGTCGCACTCAACGTTGGCGCCCAGATCCAGCACCACGGTTTTACTGCGTTGCTGATTCGGGATCGCCGTCATCAGCGCCGGGCGTTCGATGCCTTCCAGCGGCTTGACCAACAGCTTCGCCAATCCCATCAGCGCACCGGTATTGCCGGCGCTGAC
Source organism: Serratia sp. Nf2 (assembly GCF_003028435.1). NCBI lineage: Bacteria > Pseudomonadati > Pseudomonadota > Gammaproteobacteria > Enterobacterales > Yersiniaceae > Serratia > Serratia sp. Nf2. Next base: position 444,707 of record NZ_PYTW01000003.1, read on the forward strand.
GCAGCCCTGTGCATTTCCACTGCTGAGCTGCTCGAGCGCAATGCGCATCGACGTGCCGCGGCTGGCGCGTATCGCTTGTGAAGGTTTGGCGTCGCCGGCGATCACGGACTCGGCGGGCACGACTTGCAAACGCTCCAGAAGAACCGGATCGGCGTGGGCAAGCAAAGGGGAGATGACGTCGGGATTGCCGACCAGCAGGAGATGAAGCTGTAAATTAGAGGCCAGTGCCTGCAACGAAGCAGGCACTGTGACGCAGGGACCGAAGTCCCCGCCCATTGCATCTAACGCCAGGGTTAGACGAGTCAAGGTATCGCTACTTAGCCGATAACCTTGCGACCGCGGTAGAAACCGTCGGCAGTGATGTGGTGACGACGGTGAGTTTCACCGGATACTTTGTCTACAGACAGAGTAGTCGTGGTCAGAGCATCGTGAGAACGACGCATGCCACGCTTGGAACGGGTTGGTTTATTCTGTTGTACGGCCATGGACCTTACTCCTCAATTACTTACGCTTTAAACTGGCTAATACGGCAAACGGATTCGGTTTCTCCGCCTCGGGAGGCAGTTGGCCGAATACCATGTCCGCTTCGGACACTTCACAGTGTTCAGATTCATGTACCGGAACGACAGGCAGTGAAAGAATAATTTCGTCTTCAATCATTGCCAACAGATCGACTTCGCCAAACTCGTCAACTTCGATCGGTTCGTACGCTTCCGGTAATGCCTCAGCCTGCTCATCATTGACGACCGGGCTAAAACAATATGTTGTGTGAACCTGATGTTCGAACGGGACTCCACAGCGTTGGCACATCAACGTTACCGTGACGTCCGCATGCCCTGTTATCACCGCGAGGCGCTGATTGTCGATATTGAACGACAACGACACCTCGACATCACTGTCCACACTGACCACAGAGTCGGCAACACGAGTAACCTGCTCAGGCGCATAGACACCAGCATAGTCCAGGCGTTTCTGAGCGGTACGTACCGCATCAATGGTCAAGGGTAATTTTACCTTTTGCATAGGGCGCGCATATTAACTTTGTAACGACATAGAGTCAAAGAAAAAGGCCGTAAAACGGCTCCTTTCACCAATATTCGCTTCCACAGCGGCCGACAGTTTAAAATGCCGTACCCATTTACGCTACGGTTTGCGAAAAAAATTATGCAGAGATTGCTTTTAGCTTCCACCTCCCCCTATCGAAAAATGCTGCTGGAGAAGCTGCAGCTGCCCTTCGACTGCGCCGCACCCGAGGTGGATGAAACCCCACTGCCGGGCGAAACCGCCGAAGCGCTGGTGCTGCGCCTGGCGGCGGCGAAGGCTCAGGCGCTGGCCCTCGCCTATCCCGAACATCTGATCATCGGCTCCGATCAGGTCTGCGTGATCGATGGCAACATCACCGGCAAGCCCCATACCGAGGAGAACGCCCGGGCGCAGCTGCGCCAGGCCAGCGGCCAAGCCGTGACTTTCTATACCGGCCTGGCGCTGTACAACGGGCGCAGCAAGCAACTGCAGGCCCTGTGCGAGCCGTTCCACGTGCATTTTCGCGCGCTGAGCGAAGCGGAGATCGCTGCCTATATTCGTCTGGAGCAGCCGCTGAACTGCGCAGGCAGTTTCAAGAGCGAGGGATTGGGGATCGCGCTGTTCGACAGGCTGGAAGGCCGGGACCCGAACGCCCTGATCGGCCTGCCGTTGATCGCGCTGTTGGAGATGTTGCGGGCTGAAGGCATCAACCCGCTGGTCTGACGCGGATTACTTGGCCGCTTGCCGGCGCAGCATCTGCAGGCAGTGGCGCAGCTCTTCGTCCATCGGCGCTTCGATGCGCATCGTTTCGCCAGTGGACGGATGCTCGAAGCGCAGCGCCGCGGCGTGCAGGAACAGCCGCTTCAGGCCGGTACCCGCCAGTTGGCGATCGAACTCACGGTCGCCATAGCGATCGTCAAAGGCGATCGGGTGCCCGGCATGCAGAGTGTGCACGCGGATCTGGTGAGTACGCCCGGTGATCGGGCTGGCCTTCACCAGAGTGGCGAATTCGTAACGCTCTTCCACCTTGAAGCGGGTTTCCGAAGGTTTGCCTTCGCTGCTGACGCGCACGATGCGTTCGCCGCTTTGCAGAATGTTTTTCAGCAGCGGCGCCTGTACGGCCTTGCAGTGGGACTGCCACTGGCCGCGCACCAGCGCCAGATAATCCTTCTGCATGCCTTTCAGCCGCAGCTGTTCATGCAGCGAGCGCAGCGCGGAACGCTTCTTGGCCACCAACAGCACGCCGGAGGTATCGCGATCCAGACGGTGCACCAGCTCGAGGAAACGGGCTTCCGGGCGCAGCGCGCGCAGCCCTTCGATCACACCGAAGCTCAGGCCGCTGCCGCCGTGCACCGCGGTGCCGGAAGGCTTGTTGAGGATCAGCAGGTGGTCGTCTTCATAGAGGATGCAGTCCGCCAGTGCGGCTACCTTATCCAGCTTGGCCGACACCGGCGTCTCTTCACGCTCGGCCACGCGCACCGGCGGCACGCGTACCACGTCGCCGGCCGCCAATTTGTATTCGGCCTTGATGCGTCCTTTATTGACCCGCACCTCGCCTTTGCGCACGATGCGGTAAATCATGCTCTTCGGCACGCCTTTCAGGCGAGCGAGCAGAAAGTTGTCGATTCTCTGACCGGCTTCGTCGTCGGAAATCGTGATGAATTGTACTGCTGGATTGTTCGTTTTCATGGTGCGGGATTCTAAATAGAGCGCGTGAATAGCGCCACATCTTTTTCTGTGCTTAACTGTCTCTCTGACGGCGGGCGAAACCCCAGCGGACAATAAGGCAGCAAGCCGATTTGAACGTTTGCGATTTCTTCCGCAGTTAAGGAAAAGTCACCTTGCTATAACGGCATCAGCAGTGGAATAATGCAGTTACTTTCCGCGTTGATTCTCGTTAAACAGGGAAAACGGTGGAATTATAAAATTTGTCTGATCGCGCAAAAACGCAGCAATGGCGTAAGACGTAATGCGAAATCAAACAATTAGCGGGCTGCGGGTTGCAGCTTGGCCGGCAAATGGAATCAGATCTGTCGACGTAAATCAGAGGCTATTCCCCTAGTAAAAGTGCTGTCTTTCACAAAGAAAAGCAGGCTTACCGAGATAATGCGCCCCTATGCAGGCGACAACCGTGAGGTTGACGGCTTTGCGAGAAGACACGGGGCTTTCGGTTTAACTCCGGCCATGAGGTTATTTTGCCCGCAGCTTTGTCGATAATGTAAAAATAACGAGTAAGTTAAGATGAAAAGAATGTTGATTAACGCAACTCAGCAGGAAGAGTTGCGTGTTGCCCTCGTAGATGGACAGCGGCTGTATGATTTGGATATCGAAAGTCCGGGTCATGAGCAGAAAAAAGCGAATATTTACAAAGGCAAAATCACCCGCATTGAACCAAGTCTTGAAGCAGCGTTCGTGGACTACGGCGCAGAACGACATGGTTTCCTCCCCCTTAAAGAAATCGCCCGCGAATACTTCCCTAGCAATTACTCTTCCCATGGCCGCCCAAACATCAAAGATGTGCTGCGCGAAGGCCAGGAAGTCATCGTTCAGGTAGACAAAGAAGAACGTGGCAACAAAGGCGCCGCCTTGACCACCTTCATCAGTCTCGCGGGCAGCTATCTGGTGCTGATGCCGAACAACCCGCGTGCAGGCGGTATTTCTCGCCGCATCGAGGGCGACGATCGCACCGAGCTGAAAGAAGCGCTCTCCTCGTTGCAACTGCCGGACGGCATGGGCCTGATCGTTCGCACCGCGGGCGTAGGCAAATCCGCCGACGCGCTGCAGTGGGATCTCTCCTTCCGCCTCAAGCACTGGGAAGCGATTAAAAAAGCCGCCGAAGGCCGCTCTGCGCCGTTCCTGATCCACCAGGAAAGCAACGTTATCGTGCGCGCCTTCCGCGATTACCTGCGCCCGGACATCGGCGAAATCCTGATCGACAACCCGAAAATTCTCGATCTGGCCAAAGAGCACATCGCTGCGCTGGGCCGCCCGGATTTCAGCAGCAAAATCAAACTGTACAGCGGTGAAATCCCTCTGTTCAGCCACTACCAGATCGAATCGCAGATCGAATCCGCCTTCCAGCGCGAAGTGCGTCTGCCGTCCGGCGGCTCGATCGTCATCGACAGTACAGAAGCGCTGACCGCCATCGACATCAACTCCGCCCGCGCAACCCGCGGCGGCGACATCGAAGAGACGGCGTTCAACACCAACCTGGAAGCGGCGGACGAGATCGCTCGCCAGCTGCGCCTGCGTGACCTTGGCGGCCTGATCGTCATCGACTTCATCGACATGACGCCGGTTCGCCACCAGCGCGAAGTGGAAAACCGCCTGCGCGACGCCGTGCGCCAGGACCGCGCGCGCATCCAGATCGGCCGCATTTCCCGTTTCGGTCTGCTGGAAATGTCCCGTCAGCGCCTCAGCCCGTCGCTGGGCGAGTCCAGCCACCACGTGTGCCCTCGCTGTAACGGCACCGGCACCATCCGCGACAACGAATCGCTGGCGCTGTCCATCCTGCGCCTGATCGAAGAAGAAGCGCTGAAGGAAAACACCAAAGAAGTTCACGCTATCGTGCCGGTTCAGGTCGCTTCGTACCTGCTGAACGAAAAGCGCGAATCCGTCAGCGCGATCGAAAAACGCCAGGGCGGCGTGAAAGCCGTCATCGTGCCGAACGATCAGATGCAAACCCCGCACTACTCGGTGCTGCGCGTGCGCAAGGGAGAGGAAACCTCTACCCTCAGCTACCTGCTGCCGAAGCTGCATGAAGAAGACATGGAGCGCCCGCTGGAAGATGCGCCGATGGAGCGCAAACGTCCAGAGCAACCGGCCCTGGCTTCCTTCTCACTGTCCGCCGATGCGCCGCCGCCGGCTGAAGAACCCGTCGCCGTGGCCAAGCCTGCCGCTACCGCCGCCAAGGCTCAAGCCGCAGCGCCGGTCGCCGCCAAGCCGGGCTTCCTGGGCCGCCTGTTCGGGGGGCTGAAGAGCCTGTTCGCCGGTGAAGAACAACCTGCCGTCGAAGAAGCCAAACCGGCCGAAACGCCGAAGGCGGAAGGCAACGGTGAAAACCGTCGTCAGGATCGTCGCGGTCAGCGCCGTCAAGGCACCGGCCGTAAAGAGCGCGGTGAGCGTGGCGATCGTCCGGAACGCGGCGAGCGTAAAGAGCGCGGTGAAGGCCGTGACAATCGCGAGCGCGACAACCGTGAACCGCGTGAGAACCGCGAAGGCCGTGAATCGCGTGAATCCCGCGATGAGCAGCGCCGCAACCGCCGCAACCAGCAGCAGAACGCACCGGTAGCGGAGGAAACCGCCTCGGAAGAAAGCGCTAAAGCGCCGCGCGAAGATCAGCAGCAGCGTCGTGAGCAACGTGCTGAACGCCAGCGTCGTCGTCAGGAAGAGAAGCGCCAGGCTCAGCAGGAAGTGAAAGCGCTGGAAAGCGTTGAAGCGGTCGAGAGCACCGACGAAGAGCAGGAAGAACGCCAGCAGCAGAATATGCAGCGCCGTCAGCGCCGCCCTCTGTCGCAGAAAGTGCGTATCCTGTCTGCGGAAGAAGAACTGCAGCGTGCAGCGGAAGAGCTGTTGGCGCCGAAAGCGCCGGTCGCGAAAGCCGCCGACGCGCAGTCGACCGCCGACGACAGCGTCAAGCTGCTGCCGGAAACCGTTGCCGCTCAGCCGGAAGACGATGCCCAGGGCGAAAACCGCGGCAATGGTGAAGGCATGCCGCGTCGCTCCCGTCGTTCACCGCGTCACCTGCGCGTCAGCGGCCAGCGCCGCCGCCGTTACCGTGATGAGCGTTACCCGCTGCAATCCCCAATGCCACTGGCGGGCGCGTTCGCTTCGCCGGAAATGGCGTCGGGCAAAGTCTGGGTAAGCTACCCGGTTGCTCAGGTTGAAGAAGCCGAAGTGCAGGCCGAAGTCGTAGAAGTAGAACAGGCAGCGGCACCGGTTGTCGCCGCAGCGGTTGAACAGCACAACGTTGCCGTGGAAGAAACTCAGGCTGCGGCCAGCGTCAACGAGTCGGCACCAGAAGCCGCCGTTGAAACTGCTGCCGTTACCGTATCGGAAGAAGCTGCAGCCGTAGCGCCTGTCGTTGCTACCCCGGCCGAGGAAACCCCGGCGCCGGTAGAAGCCGCTCCGGCACCTGCCGCAGTTGAAGAACCGAAAGCGGAAGAGACTGCCCCGGCAGTGGAAGCCGAGCCGGTAGCTGAAGTCGTTGCGGCAGAGCCTGTGGTTGAAGCCAAGCTGGTGGAAGAAGAGCCTGTGGTCGAAACCGCACCGGTAGAAGCCACGCCAGCGGAAGAAACGCCAGTGGTAGAAGCCGCACCTGCGCCAGCCGCCGTGGAAGCCGCTCCGGTGGAAAAAGCCCCGGAGCCAACTGCCGCCGAGCCTGCACCTGCTGTTGTTCAACAGCCCGCTCCGGTGAAAGCCGTACAGGACGTACTGTACAAACACATCGCCACTGCGCCGATGACCAAAGCGCCTGCGCCGGCCTACGAGCCGGAAGAACGCAAGCACAGCGACTGGCAGCGCCCTTCCTTCAATTTTGAAGGCAAAGGTTCAGCCGGCGGTCACTCGGCAGCGAGCCAGGCCACCGCGCCGGCCACCAAGCCGCAGCCGGTTAACGAATAAGTTAATCTGCAACCCTAAAAAAAACCCGCCATCGGCGGGTTTTTTCTTGCCTGTAAAATGCTCAGGCGATCTTCTTCAGTTTCTTGATGTCCAAAACATCCAACTTGCCGTCAAGCCGGCTGACGAACTGCTGAAAATGCGCCGTCTCATTATGCTTATCCAGCGCTTCGCTGCTGGCCCAACGCTCAAAGAACACGAAAACGCCCGGCTTTTCCAGATCGCGATGCAAGTCATATTGCAGGTTACCCAACTCCTGGCGGCTCGGCTCGATAATGTCGTGCACCGCTTCGCTGACGACGGCTTCAAATCCCGCTTTCGCTTGCAGGGTGGCGATAACGCGTACTTCCATTGCTTTCTCCCTTTCCACTTGATGAAAGTCGACGGTATTGGCGTCGGCATCGTTGAAATCCCTGTTACTATGCGCCCGCTGCCCTACTGATTTCAACTTGTCGCCAACAAACAGATGCATCTCAGGCACTTTCCGCTTATCCTTACACCCCGGCGTGAATAAACCCATTATTCGCTTTTCATTAGACGTATTTGACCGCCGGAGCCTAGCTAGATGACCGCACAACCTCAAGTTCTGAAAATCCGCCGCCCAGACGACTGGCATATTCACCTGCGTGACGATGAGATGCTGAAAACCGTGGTGCCCTATACCAGCCAGGTATTTGGCCGGGCGATCGTGATGCCGAACCTGGTTCCGCCCGTAACGACCGTGGCCGCCGCGCGCGCCTACCGCGATCGCATTCTGGCGGCGGTCCCGCAGGGCCACAACTTCACTCCACTGATGACCTGCTACCTGACCAACTCCCTGGCGGCCAGTGAACTGATCAACAGCTTCGAGCAAGGGGTGTTTACCGCCGCCAAGCTGTATCCAGCCAACGCCACCACCAACTCCAGCCACGGCGTCAGCGACGTGACCGGCATTTACCCGCTGTTCGAACAGATGCAAAAAATCGGCATGCCTTTGCTGATCCACGGCGAAGTGACCGATCCTGCCGTCGATATCTTCGACCGCGAGGCGCGCTTTATCGAACAGGTCATGGAGCCTATCCGCCGCCGGTTCCCGGAGCTTAAGATCGTCTTCGAGCACATCACCACCAAAGAAGCGGCGCAATATGTGCAGGCAGGCAATCGTTTCCTCGGTGCCACCATCACGCCACAGCACCTGATGTTCAACCGCAACCACATGCTGGTGGGCGGCATTCGCCCACACCTGTTCTGCCTGCCGATCCTCAAGCGCAATGTCCACCAGGAAGCGCTGCGTCAGGCGGTCGCCAGCGGCTCGGACCGTTTCTTCCTCGGTACCGACTCTGCCCCGCATCTCAAGCACCGCAAAGAGTCCAGCTGTGGCTGCGCCGGCTGCTTCAACGCGCCGAATGCCATCCCGGCTTACGCTGCCGTGTTCGAACAGCTCGGCGCGTTGGAGCACTTTGAAGCCTTCTGCTCGCTCAACGGTCCGCGCTTCTACGGCCTTCCGCTCAACGAAGACTTCATCGAGTTGCAGCGCGTGCCGACCACCCAACCGGAAGAGATCGCCCTGGGCAATGAATCCGTGATCCCCTTCCTCGCCGGTGAAACCCTGAACTGGTCGCTGAAAGACTGATATTTTTGTTTCGCCCTCTTGCCCCCGCGCCCGGTTAACTGTATAAATAAACAGTAAATCGCTTCGGGGGCAATTATGCGTGTTGAAGTCACTATAGATAAAACCCGGCCGCTGCCGGCGGGCGCCATTGAGGCGCTGACCGGCGAACTGGGCAAGCGGGTCAATCGCCAGTTTCCAGACGCCGTCGTGCAAGTACGTTATGCCGGCGCCAACGGCCTCTCCGTGCTGGGGGGCGCCAAAACCGACCGGGATCTGATCGAGGAAATCCTTCAGGAAACCTGGGAAAGCGCTGACGAGTGGTTCAGCGCAGAATAACACTGCAATGCTGTTTTTGCCGGGGGTCGCTCTCCGGCTTTTTTTGTTTCTGGCGCCCTGCCCATTCATCGCTTACCCTTACTCTGGAACAAAATGCGCCTCAGCGCTGTACTTAACGCAAAGGAGTAAGCATGGCCCCGGACAAGGTGAAATCCGAAGACGCAATGACGTTTGGCGAACTGCTGGCGCTGATAGCCGATCAGAAAAGGCGCTTGAACGTATTGGAAGTGGCTTTCTCTTATCTGGCCTTCAGCCTGGATGATAAAGCCAATCAAAGGCTGATCCACAGCCTGAAGCTGGAATCGCACAGCCAGAATCGCGACGCCGAAACGCAAAAGCATTTCGCCCATTTGGCCGAAGAGCTGGAAAAATGTCTGCATGGCGCATCGCCACCTGCCGACGCGGAATAACGCGCTGCGCGTTACTCATCCACCGCTGCACATACAAATTTGTAGAATAATTGTTCAAATAAATATTTATTTTGCAAATTTCGGTGACAACCCCCTCCACCGATGAAAGCGGATGCGTATACTGTAATTGCTCTCATGATGATGAGCCGCATTGATCCTCGTTAGTCACTCACGGTAGTTACTACTCAATAAGGGGTCTTTATGGACAGAAATGATGAAGTAATTCAGACGCACCCGCTTGTCGGTTGGGATATCAGTACTGTCGACGTTTACGACGCCATGATGATACGCCTTCATTACCTGTCTTCACTAGACCAAACGCCTGAAGAAGCCCAAGTAGACAGAACGCTTTGGCTGACCACAGATGTCGCCCGTCAATTAATCAATATCTTAGAGGCCGGCATCGCCAAGATTGAAGCTACGGATTACCAGGATCTTGATCGCAGAAAACATTGATTCATCGTCCCCTAACCCCTAAGGCGCCGTGGCCCATTCCCGGCGCCTTTTTCTTTGCCTTTCGCCGTTCAATCAGTGCATTGCGCTCGGCAACCTTTTATCATGGGGCGATAAGAAATCGCTATCAGAGAGGGTGGGCACGTGGAATATGATTTGATTGTGGTGGGCAGCGGTTCAGTCGGCGCGGCAGCAGGGTATTACGCTACCCGAGCCGGCTTGAAAGTGCTGATGATCGACAGCGCCATTCCCCCGCACCGCAATGGCAGCCATCACGGCGACACCCGCATCATCCGTCATGCTTACGGCGAAGGTGAAAAGTACGTGCCGCTGGTGCTGCGCGCGCAGGCGTTGTGGAATGCGCTGATTCAGCAATCCGGCGAGGAACTGTTCCAGTCGTGCGGCGTGCTCAATTTGGGGCCGCTGCACTCCGAATTCATTCGTAATGCTCAGCAGAGCGCGCAGAAATTCCGCCTGAACGCGCAAACCCTCAGCGCCGAACAGATCGCTCAACGCTGGCCGGAATTCCGTGCGCCGGATGGTTACGTCGGCGTTTTCGAGCCGGACGCCGGTTTCCTGCGCGCCGAGCTGGCGGTTGCCAGCCTGATCAAGCTGGCGAAAGAGGCCGGCTGCAGCCAGCTGTTCAATTGCCCGGTCAGCGCGGTGGAACCTATCGATGGCGGCGTTGCAGTCGTCACCGGCGAAGGGCGTTTCACGGCGCGAAAAGCCGTGGTCACCGCAGGCACCTGGGTGAAAGCGCTGTTGCCGCAGTTGCCGATCGCGCCATTGCGCAAGGTATTCTCCTGGCATCAGGCGGACGGCCGCTACAGTGTGAACAACCGCTTCCCGGCCTTTACCGTCGAAGCGCAGGACGGCACGCACTATTACGGCTTCCCGGCGGACAACGACGGCCTGAAAGTGGGCAAACACGATGGCGGCCAGCCGATGGATGCCCCCGAGCAGCGCAAGCCCTTCGGCAGCTACGCCAGCGACGGCACCGAAGTCTTCACCTTCCTGCGGCAGTTTTTGCCAGGTGTAGGCGTATGTTTACACGGCGAAGCCTGCAGTTATGACATGAGCCCAGACGAAGACTTTATTATCGATACCCTGCCGGAGTGCGATCGCCTGATGGTCATCAGCGGATTGAGCGGCCACGGCTTCAAGTTCGCCAGCGCGCTGGGTGAGATTGCCGCGCTGTTTGCGCAGGACAAAGCGCCGCCGGTCGATGTCGCCAGCTTTGGTCTGAAACGATTTAGCTAAGCGAAGGATTTCGCTGTCCAGGTTGCCACCGCGCCCTGGACAGCGAAATTTGGCGGTTACAATTCATTAACATGCTAACTCTTTTAAATACCAAGTAAAAATTCTGATAACGGAAATTTCTTGTATTCAGCATTTGAATTTCCGAATTGAACACTTGCAGTGTAAGTCCTATTTTACAGAAGATATGCTCCATCGGCTTTCAACAAGGACGTCACCATGAAACTACTTGTCGTGGACGAATGCTGCTTCACCCGGGTCGGTATAGCCAGCTACTTTGCTGATAGTGGGATTACGACGATCAAGTGCTGCCACAGCATTGAGTACGCTACGCCACTGTTGGCCAGCTTTCAGCCGAGCCACATTCTGGTGAACCTCAGCAACCAGTGCCGCTATAACGAAGCGGACGCACAGCTGCTGGCGTTTATGGAAGCCAGCCAGTCTGCTTTGCTGTTTATCTATCTCGACACGCCTTACCCCTACAGCGAAGCGCCAATGCGCATCGCCGATAACGCGTTTCTGTTCAATAAAAGCATTCTGCCGCTCACCTTGCGCACGCTGCGCGAAAATCCGCTGGCGCTGGCCGATGACGGCGAAGAGCGTTCCCTGTTCAGCCCGCAGGAACTGACGGTGATGAAATATTGGATGGCGGAAATGCCCAACTACCGCATCGCGAAAAAGCTGCAGATCAGCTCGCATACGGTGTACGTGCACAAGCGTCACATCACGGAGAAGATCAACGCGCGCAACCGGCTTGAGTTCTACTCGCTGTATAACGTGCTGCGTTATTTCTACCCGCCAAGCGCACCAACGAATTCGACGCCGCTGGCGCTGCTGGCGGTGTAATATCAAGCCTGCGATAACGCAGGCTTTTTTATCGCCACTCTTCCAGCGCTCACGCGCGGCGCGCTATAAAAGACGCCAAGAAAAGGACTATAATCAAAGGTCTCTTTCTTCAGGCGGCTGAAATGTTAAACCGAATACTGGCGGCTATCGTCAACAACGTGCGTGAGCACCTGGTGCTGTACCTTTGCCTGTGGCTGATACTGCTGGCGCTGGATGTTTATTTTTTCTTCGTGATGTAACCCATGCCGTCGTCATTTCCCCGCTTGAGCTTCAGCCGCTTCGGCGATCCCGCCCAGGTGCTGGCGCTGCAGCAGGTGAACAGGCCGACGCTGCGCCCCGGCCAGCGGCTGCTGCAGATGCGCTATGCCCCGATCAACCCTTCTGACCTGATCCCGATTCACGGCCAATACGCGCACCGCATCGCCCTGCCGCAGGTGCCGGGCTATGAAGGCGTAGGCGTCATCGTCGATCCGCAAAGCGGGCGCTCGACCGGCCGACGCGCGCTGGCGGTAGCGGGTGACGGCAGCTGGCAAACCTTCGTCACGCTGCCTGAGGATCGGATGGTCTGGGTGCCGGACGACATCGACGACGCCGGCGCGGCGCAAATATATATCAACCCGCTCACCTGCTGGGTGCTGCTGACGCAATGGCTGCCGCTCAACGCCGGTGACGTGCTGCTACTCAACGGCGGCGGCTCCGCCGTTAGCCTGCTGTTGGCGCAGATGACGGCACTGCGCGGCATTCGTCTGGCGGTGGTGGTGCGCAACGTCGCTCATCGCCCGGCGCTGCTGGCCGCCGGCGCCTGGCGCGTTATTGAGGCGCCGCAGCTGGCGCAAATGACCCACTTTGGCGCCCGCGCCGCTATCGACTGCATCGGCGGAGAAGACGGATTGCAGTTGGCGCGGGCGGTTCGCGCCGGCGGCGACTTTGTCGCGCTGGGCCTGCTGGGTGGGCGCCAGGTGAACTGGCGGCGCGTGGTGGACGAATTGAAGCTGCGCGCTTCGCTGTTCCACTTGCGCAAATGGAATGCGCAGGCGGCGCCGGCGCAGTGGCAAACGGCGTTTTATCAACTATTCCAGCTGCTGCGGCGCGGCCAGCTGGCGCTGCGCCAACCCGCCGCGATTTACCCTTTGCAACAGTACGCAGCTGCTCTGCAACACGCTGCGCAGCCCGGTGTGAACGGCAAAATCTTTCTTAAGCCGACGGCATCGGAGATGGTTGCGGTGGATTAACCATTATTCAACGGAGTTCCCAATAAATAAAATGCAATGGAGGAAAAGGCGCTTTTTCCATTAATGCAAACTTATTAGTGGTGAGATACCCTTTTATTAACACATCGGACATTCTGTATTTATCTGAATTGTCTTAATGCCATCTTTACCAAACCAAATATAACCAAGGCATAGAGAACCACAGTAAATATCAGCGTGCTGAATGTCAGTGGATCTGCGTCCATTTCATAGAAACCTGTTTGATACCTGCCAAAGAGTTGTTGAGAGGTATCGATGATGAGTGACGTTAAGCCATACAGTGGCATCCCATAGCGAGAAAAACAGAAAGCAGTAATGAAACATGCAATATACAGTACTATATTCTTAACGAGCGATGCATTTTTCAAACTTGCTCTCCCCTTGCACATCAACAAAACCATAGGTCATCAACGTACTGCGTGACCCAGGAACTCTAATAAGCTTCATTCCAAGGATGAAGCGACGAACCTTGTAAAACTCCAGACGACTCACAAACGTAATGCACCCTTCACTATAACCGCGGCCATCGGGTCTGAGCGGATGCAATCTAAAACTACCACGTGCGATCTTATTTACAAACATGCTGTCACTCATTGTTTGAGCACTGAACAGAGCTAACCAGTCGCTATGATCGTTTCCTGTGTACTGGTCAAGCACCCACGAACGAACTTGATTGGCTAGACTACCTCTCGGCCTGTCAACCACCCAATAACGACCAACAGGTATTGCACTGTTCTCAATGTAGGTGCAGTTAGGATCATTTGTGTACGGCTGCCTACCAGAAAAAACGGGGAAAGTACCTAGCCCATAGACGTGGAGCTTCGCTTCTCCTCCGTTTTTTGAAAGATCGTTGTAACTCATCCTCATTATCAACATGCACATATCCTTATGCTTGGTACATTTATGTACTCTACCGCTTTTCTTGGTATGTATAACAGTTATCACTGTTCTCGTAAAAGTATTTCACTAGCTATATCATCCGTAATTCCTGTCATTAATCACTACCGCATTATATATATTGAAAATGATATGGATAAAGATAAATTTTACGAACCCTTGGATGCCGCTAATTTACCGAAGTAATATTCCTGTTGTTACCCATATAGTCTTTAGGCGTAAAATAGAAAATCTTTCTGAACTTTGGGTGCTCACAAAATGAAGTGGTTGATTGAATGGCTGGGTAACTCGTTCGCTTACCTAATCCCTATCGTACTCATTATTGTCGGCGGGGTTATTTTCGTTTCAGTGTTCCCAAACTCTGGTTTTTACCTCACCCTCATCTGGGCCATTGTCGTTTGTGTCGCCTATGTAAAGTGGTCTAAGTGGTTGTAGTTTTTTACTGATTAGCCAATGCTCCCAGTCTGCACTAACAGTATAAGCGTTAAGCCACCGTTGGGTGGCTTATTCAAAACTCATTAACAACGCACGGCTCAACGTGGCTACAAAAACGCTCCTCACTCCGGCGGCGCCGGAGGCTGGCGTGGCGGGCGGCCGTCGCCCAGGATAACCGCCAGCCGATAGCCGCCCTCGGTGGTCTCCAGCGCGATGCGCGCCACAATTGTCAGCGGTACCGACAGCAGCATGCCGACCGGGCCGAGCAGCCAGCCCCAAAAGATCAGCGACAGGAACACCACCAGCGTCGACAACCCCAGCCCGCGCCCCATCACCCGCGGCTCGAGGATATTGCCGATCACCATGTTGACTGCGATAAAGCCGCCCGCCACCACCAGCGCATCACCCAATCCGTTGAACAGCAGCGCCTGAATCAGCGGCGGAATGGCGGCCAATACCGAGCCGATATTGGGAATATAGTTGAGCAGAAACGCCAGCAGCCCCCAGATAAAGGCGAAGCGCACGCCGACCGCCGCCAGGAAGATCCAGACGATCACCCCTGTGGCCAGGCTGATGATGGTTTTAATCACCAGATAACGCGTCACGCCGTCCAGCGCACGCCGCATCGCCGCGAGGCCTTCGTTCGGCTTATCCAGCGCCTCCTGCAGCTTATAAGGCAGCAGTTGCACTTCGAACAGCATAAACACCACGGTCATCAGCAGCAGGAAGACGTTGGTCATGGCGCCAGACAGGTGCCCCAGCATGCGGGTAACCAGATTCATCGCCGCGCTGGGATCGACATATTGCAGCATCGCTTCGCTGGAGAGGCTGATATTGAAGCGATCGGCGTAATGCTGCAGCTCGCGCAGTTTCTCGATCATCATGCCGCGGTACTGCGGCAACGAACGGGCGAACTCATTGAGCGAAGCGCCCAGCATGCCGATAAACAGCATGACGACCACAATCACCGCCGTCACCAGCAGCGTCACCCCAAGGATGCGCGGCACCCGGCGGCGTTCCAGCATCGCCACCAGCGGGTTCAGCACCATGGCGAGGAACACCGCCAATAAAAACGGCACCACAATGTCGGCGGCCGCTTTCACCCCAGCCAGAATGATCACCAACATCGCCAGCAGGACGGCCAAACGCAGGCTGTTGTCGGTTACACGGGTTCGGCCCATCACGTTTCCTTGTTATTTCACTGGGTTAACCGGCCACAAAGAGCCGACGCTTGGCGCTAATGGTAGCAAAGTCCGCCGTTATGCCGCAGAGGGTTACGCGTAACCGTTCGAAAAAATTAATCTTTCCGCCCTGCTCTTCGCCGCGAGAAATAGGCATAAACTTTGCCAGCAAATAATCCCATCGAGCAATTTATGGACGATTTACGTAAAATGACAAAAGCTGACATTAATAGATAATAAGCCTAATTTTCAACAACTAGCATAATCGTTACGTGAAAGAAATAATATCATCTTCAACGATTTATCTGATGAACCCCGAACATCTCAAACAAATTCACTGACTAATATTTCTAAGAAGTAACATAGTTAAATTTATTATTGATTTTATGTTTCCTAAAGTTTAATTATTGCAGCCAGCCAATCGGTAATCGAAGGAAACAGGATGCTCTGGAAAAATACCGCCGATCGTTTCGGCCATGTGTCAGTGTTGATCCACTGGCTGGTGGCGCTGACGGTGTACGGCATGTTCGCGCTCGGCCTGTGGATGGTCACGCTGGGCTATTACGACGTCTGGTATCATCAGGCGCCGGAGATCCACAAAAGCATCGGCGCGCTGCTGTTCAGCGTGATGGTGATCCGCGTGATCTGGCGTTTTGTCTCGCCGCCGCCCAAGCCTCTGGCCAGTTATGGTCGCCTCACTCGCGTCAGCGCCATTCTCGCGCATCTGGCGCTATATGCCGTGCTGTTCGGCATTCTTATCAGCGGCTATCTGATCTCGACCGCCGACGGCCAACCGATCAGCGTATTCGGCTGGTTCGACGTGCCAGCCACCGTAACCGGCATGGCGGAACAGGCCGATACCGCCGGTGCCATACACCTTTACCTGGCCTGGGCCGTGGTAGTGCTCTCGGTACTGCACGGGCTGGCCGCGCTTAAACATCACTTTATCGATCGTGATGTCACTTTGAAACGGATGCTGGGTAGCAGCGCCGATTAACCTTTGGATTTATGGAGATTGCTATGTTGAAAAAGACCGTATTGGGCCTGACCGCAGGCGCCCTGCTGCTGAGCGCCGGTTCCGCACTGGCGGCGGACTACAAGATCGACAAACAGGGCCAGCACGCCTTTATCGAGTTCCGCATCCAGCACCTGGGTTATAGCTGGCTGTACGGCAGCTTTAAAGACTTCGACGGCGGCTTCACCTTCGACGAAAAAGATCCGTCCAAGGACAAGGTCAACGTGACCATCAATACCGCCAGCGTCGACACCAACCACGCCGAGCGCGACAAGCACCTGCGCAGCGCCGAGTTCCTGAATGTGGAGAAGAACAAACAGGCCAAGTTTGAATCCACCGAAGTGAAGAAAAGCGGCGACGGTTATGCAGTGGTCGGCAACCTGACGCTGAACGGCGTGACCAAACCGGTTACGCTGGACGCCAAACTGATTGGCCAGGGCAACGATCCGTGGGGCGGCTACCGCGCCGGCTTTGAGGCCAACGGCAAGATCAAGCTGAAAGATTTCGGCATCACCACCGATCTGGGTCCGGCGTCGCAAGACGTTGAGCTGATCATCTCCGTAGAAGGCGTGCGCGAGAAATAAAAAAAAGCCCGGCTTGGCGGCCGGGCTTCTCATTTCCTCAGGCTCAGCGGGCTGGGCCTTCTTCTTCCGGTGCCGGAATGTGCATCGTAGTCTGCAACAAGCCTTTCGACTTATTGAAGATCTTGACGCCGTTTTCACGGCCGGCACGGCGCGCGCGCTGCTCTTCACGCGGCAGCTTCAGCTCTTCGCGGCAAATCTCGCTGCAGCACCCTTCAAACTTGGCGGCGCAACTCGGGCACTGAATGAACAGCAGATGGCAGCCGTCGTTCTTGCAGTTGGTGTGGGTGTCGCACGGCGCACCGCACTGGTGGCAGTTGGCGATCACATCGTCGGAGATGCGCTCGCCCATGCGCTCATCGAATACGAAGTTTTTGCCGATAAACTTCAGCGGTAGCCCCTGTTCTTTCGCTCTGCGGCTGTACTCGATGATCCCGCCTTCCACGTGGTAGATGTTTTTAAAGCCGTTGTGCAGCATATAGGCGCTGGCTTTTTCACAGCGAATGCCGCCGGTGCAGTACATGACGATGTTTTTGTCTTTGCTGTCCTGCAGCATCTCCACCGCCATCGGCAGCTGATCGCGGAAGGTATCCGACGGCACCTCGATGGCATTTTCGAAGTGACCGACTTCGTACTCATAGTGGTTGCGCATATCGACGAATACCGTATTCGGATCGTCGATCATCTGATTGACGCGATCGGCCTGCAGATACTCGCCGACGTTACTTGGGTCAAAGCTCTCGTCATCGATGCCGTCGGCCACGATGCGCTCGCGCACCTTGAGGCGCAGCACCCAGAAGGATTTGCCGTCGTCTTCGAGCGCAATATTCAGGCGTACCTGATCCAGCGCCGGGTGCGAGGCGAACAGCGCGGCTTTGAACGCGTCGAAATTATGCTGCGGCACGCTGATCTGCGCGTTGATGCCCTCTTTCGCCACGTAAACACGGCCGAACACCTTCAGTTTTTCGAACTGAACGTACAGGCTGTCGCGAAACGCCTTGGGATCGTCAATGGAGAAGTATTTGTAAAAAGAAACTGTGGTGCGCGGCTCGGTTTCCGCCAGCATGCGCGCCTTCAGTTCCTCATTAGAAATTCGGTTATGTAACACTGGCATGGTGTACTTTCCTGTCTTTCGGGAGGTGACTGATTTACCGCACGCGGCCTGCCGACCCACGCGCGGCGCATATCATACCCGAAAAACCGCCGCCGCGCAGCCCTGGCGCAAACGCCCCGTTCAGCCTCCGCCGCCTTCGGTAAACGCGGAAGCCACTATGCCGAGCGCCATCATCACGCCGGCGAGCGCCAATATCGCGTTCATCTGCAAATGCGCGCCGACGCTGCCGACCGCTGCGCCCAAAACCAGCAGCCCCGCACTGATCCATGGTGCCAAAATATTTACCCTCTGAATAATTACCAGCAATAATATCGCCATTATCTTTGGCAGGAAAGATTGTGGAAAAATTCGGCATTCGATGCATATTTAACGCCCAAAGAGGGATTTTAATGCGTTGTGTTTTCCCGGATCGCCAGAAAAATGCCACAATAGTCGCAAACAAACGGCAGAAACGAACCTTGCCGCCGAGCTCACCCGGCTGCCAGACCATGCGATGACTCTGTCATTACACTTAAACAACCGTATTCAAACAGAGAACCCATGACTCAAGTTCCTACTTTCAATCGTTCCTTATTGCACCCGCGCTACTGGTTGACCTGGGTCGGCATCGGCTTGCTGTATCTGCTGGTGTTGCTGCCTTACCCCGTCATCTACTGGCTCGGCACCTCGATTGGGCGATTTTCCATGCGCTTTCTCAAGCGACGTGTCGCTATCGCCCAACGCAACCTCGAGCTCTGTTTTCCCGACATGCCGCAGGCCGAACGCGATGCGCTGGTGGTAAAGAATTTCGAATCGGTCGGCATGGGGCTATTTGAAACCGGCATGGCGTGGTTCTGGCCCAACTGGCGCATCGAGCGCTGGTTCAAGGTCAGCGGCCTGGAGCACATCCAAAAAGCGCGCGACAACCGGCAGGGCGTGTTGTTGATTGGCCTGCACTTTTTGACGCTGGAGCTGGGTGCGCGCATCTTCGGCATTCATAACCCGGGCATCGGCGTTTACCGCCCGCACGACAACAAGCTGATGGACTGGCTGCAAACCTGGGGCCGCATGCGTTCCAACAAATCGATGCTGGACCGCAAAGACATCAAAGGCATGATCCGCGCCCTGAAACAGGGCGATATCATCTGGTATGCCCCGGATCACGACTACGGCCCGCGCAGCAGCGTTTTCGCGCCGCTGTTCGCGGTAGACAAAGCCGCCACCACCACCGGCAGCTACGTGCTGGTGCGGATGGGCAAACCGGCGATCATTCCGTTCACCCCGCGCCGCCTGCCGGACGGCAAAGGCTATGAGCTGATCATGCAGCCGGCGGTGGAAAACTTCCCGCTGGATAACGAACTCGACGCCGCCGCCTTTATGAACAAAGTGGTGGAGAAAGAGATCCTGATGGCGCCGGACCAATACATGTGGCTGCATCGCCGCTTCAAGACCCGCCCGGAAGGCGAGCCTTCGTTGTACTGATCAAACCAACCCGCCGCCGGCGGGTTTTTTTATTGCGCGCCCCTTGAGAATCGACGGCGAGGGTGGGATGGTAAAGCCTTTACCGCCCCCCCCGGAGCCGCTATGTACATTGTCAGCCTGACCTACCATCGCCCCATTGCCGACGTCGACAGCCACCTTGACGGGCACATCGCCTGGCTTAAGAAATATTTTCAGGACGGCACCTTCATCGCCTCCGGCCGCAAGAATCCCCGCACCGGCGGCGTGATCCTGGCCAAAGGCATTGAGCGTGCGCGGCTGGACGCCATCCTGGCCGAAGATCCGTTCAACGCCGTGGCCCACTACGAGGTCACCGACTTTAGCGCCACCACCACCGCCACCGGTTTCGAGGCGCTGGCCGGCTTATAAAACGCTGTAAATTCCGCGCGCTAAGCGCGGAATAAGGTTTAAACGCCATTTTTAAAACTTTATTTCATTTTTCTCCCTATTTCCGTCCCCTGGTTTGCCGTTGCCACGCAGGCGGCGCATACTTATCAGGCTAACCTTCACGTTTTGCCCCTTCATCCTGCCGCCGGCAAAACGCGTCACCTTTCGGCAGTGGACATTTATGGCTTCGGCAGCAGAACCCGTTAACTGGAAACGCAACCTTTTCGTCGCCTGGGTCGGGTGTTTTCTCACCGGCGCCGCCTTCAGCCTGGTGATGCCGTTTCTGCCGCTGTACGTAGAGACACTGGGCGTAACCGGCCATCAGGCGCTCAACATGTGGTCCGGTTTGCTGTTCAGCATCACCTTCCTGTTTTCCGCTATCGCCGCGCCGTTCTGGGGTGCCCTGGCCGACCGACGCGGCCGTAAACTGATGCTGCTGCGCTCCGCCCTGGGCATGGCGATCGTCATGGTGCTGATGGGCATGGCGCAAACGGTCTGGCAGTTTCTCGCGCTGCGAGCGGTGCTGGGGCTGCTCGGCGGGTTCATACCCAACGCCAACGCGCTGATCGCCACTCAGGTGCCGCGCAACCGCAGCGGCTGGGCGCTCGGCACCCTGTCTACCGGCGGCGTCGGCGGCGCGCTGATCGGCCCATTGATCGGCGGCCTGTTGGCCGATCTGTACGGCCTGCGCCCGGTGTTTTATATCACCGCCGCAGTGCTGTTCGTCTGCTTCGTGCTGACGCTGCTGTATGTCAAAGAGCAATTCACCCCGGTGCAAAAGCGCGACATGTTGCACGCACGGCAGGTGTTCGCCTCGCTGAAGAACCCGAAGCTGGTGCTCAGCCTGTTCGTGACTACCATGATTATCCAGATCGCCACCGGCTCGATTGCGCCGATCCTGACGCTGTATGTGCGCGATCTGGCCGGCGCCACCCATAATCTGGCGTTTATCAGCGGGCTG
Source organism: Serratia sp. Nf2 (assembly GCF_003028435.1). Lineage (NCBI taxonomy): Bacteria > Pseudomonadati > Pseudomonadota > Gammaproteobacteria > Enterobacterales > Yersiniaceae > Serratia > Serratia sp. Nf2. Next base: position 465,542 of record NZ_PYTW01000003.1, read on the forward strand.
ATCGCCTCGGTGCCCGGCGTCGCGGCATTGATGAGCGCCCCAAGGCTGGGCAAGCTGGGCGATCGCATCGGCCCGGAGCGCATTTTGATATGTATGCTGATCGTCTCGGTGCTGCTGCTGATCCCGATGGCTTTCGTGCAAACCCCGTGGCAGCTCGGGGTGCTGCGTTTTCTGCTGGGGGCGGCTGACGGCGCGCTGCTGCCGGCGGTACAGACGCTGTTGATTTACAACTGCACCAATCAGGTGGCCGGCCGAATTTTCAGCTATAACCAATCGTTCCGCGACGTCGGCAACGTCAGCGGCCCGCTGCTTGGCGCCGCAGTCTCCGCCGGCTACGGTTTTCGCGCGGTCTTCGCCGTCACCGCTTTGGTGGTGCTGTTCAACGCCGGTTATTCCTGGTGGTGTTTGCGGCGGCGGCCGGGCTACATGCGGGAAGACACGCTGCAGGAAGAACAATAGCTGCATTTATCGCCAATTTCCGCGATTGGCCGGATCAACGCCGCGTTTCCCCTACTTTTAATAATGCTTCCTTCGGGCCCGCGAATTTTCGCGCCAGCCGGAACATTATTGATCCAACATATTGTTTATCAACAATTAATTAGCCTTCAGCGCATAAAACCCGCTGTCAATCATATTCCTGTCATAACCAACAGAAAAACCAGAAAAGGAGATGCTTGTCGACTTTTCGTCTAAAAAATGGGATACAGGTACTAGACAAAACCAACGACCAGTTATCAAATGGTTAAATAATATCACGCCAGATGTGAACCATCGGCCAAGTGAAAAAAGGTCAGCACGCTTTCCACGGTTTATCAGCGTTGCAGCCGCGGTTTTGTCGGGTAATCCGCATTGGGCGGATCGCCTTCATTAAATACACATACAACCACAGTACGGGCTGCAGCCATGCAGCGCCTTTTTATTGGGAAATCGTTATGCAATCCTCTGTCAATAAGTCAGAAAGCCGGACCTTCTTCGGCCATCCCTATCCGCTGGGTTCTCTGTTCTTCACCGAAATGTGGGAGCGTTTCTCGTTCTACGGCATCCGCCCGCTGCTGATCCTGTTTATGGCCGCCACCGTGTACGACGGCGGTCTGGGTCTGGCGCGCGAGAACGCGTCGGCGATCGTCGGCATCTTCGCCGGCAGCATGTACCTGGCGGCGCTGCCGGGCGGCTGGCTGGCGGACAACTGGCTCGGCCAACGCAAGGCCGTCTGGTACGGTTCTATCCTGATCGCCCTCGGCCACCTGTCGATCGCCCTGTCCGCGGTGATGGGCACCAACCTGTTCTTCATCGGCCTGATGTTCATCGTGCTCGGTTCCGGCCTGTTCAAGACCTGTATCTCGGTGATGGTCGGTACGCTGTACAAGAAAGGCGATGCGCGCCGTGACGGCGGTTTCTCGCTGTTCTACATGGGCATCAACATCGGCTCGTTCATTGCCCCGCTGATCTCCGGCTGGCTGATCAAGTCACACGGCTGGCACTGGGGCTTCGGCATCGGCGGTATCGGGATGCTGGTGGCGCTGGTGATCTTCCGGGTATTCGCCGTACCGGCGATGAAACGCTATGACCGCGAAGTGGGCCTGGATTCCACCTGGAACAGCCCGGTCGCAAAGAAAAAAGGCGTCGGCGCCTGGCTGCTGGCATTGGCGGTAGTCCTGGCTGCGGTCATCGTGCTGATCGCTCAGGGCACCATCGTCATCAACCCGGTTGAGGTAGCCAGCGTGCTGGTGTACGTCATCGCCGCGTCGGTCACCCTGTATTTCATCTACCTGTTCGCCTTTGCCGGCCTGAGCCGCAAAGAGCGTGCGCGCCTGCTGGTGTGCTTCATCCTGCTGATCTCCGCCGCGTTCTTCTGGTCGGCGTTTGAACAGAAGCCGACCTCGTTCAACCTGTTCGCCAACGATTACACCAATCGCATGGTCGGCGGCTTCGAGATCCCGGCGGTGTGGTTCCAGTCGATCAACGCCCTGTTCATCATCCTGCTGGCCCCGGTGTTCAGCTGGGCCTGGCCTGCGCTGGCGCGCAATAACGTGCGCCCGAGCAGTATCACCAAGTTCGTGATCGGTATCCTGTGCGCCGCCGGCGGTTTCGGCCTGATGATGCTGGCCGCGCAGAATGTGCTGAGCAACGGTGGCGCCGGCGTATCGCCGATGTGGCTGGTGGGCAGTATCCTGATGCTGACGCTGGGTGAACTGTGCCTGAGCCCGATCGGGCTGGCCACCATGACGCTGCTGGCGCCGGAGAGAATGCGCGGGCAAATGATGGGGCTGTGGTTCTGCGCCAGTGCGCTGGGCAACCTGGCAGCCGGTCTGATCGGCGGTCACGTCAAGGCCGACCAACTGGATATGCTGCCGGATCTGTTCGCTCGCTGCTCCGTCGCGCTGCTGATCTGCGCCGCCGTGCTGATCGTGCTGATCGTGCCGATTCGCCGCATGCTGGAAAATACCCAGTCCAAGAGCGCGCAAAAACCGGCGACCAACGCCTGACGGATAACCCGTTTATCTTGCAAACCGGCGCTCAATGCGCCGGTTTTTTTATGCCTGCCAGGCCTGATGTTGCAGGACCACCCGGTAGCCGTCAGGATCTTCAAAGGTTTGCCCCGCCCGATCCCAATAGGGATTATAGGCGGTGACCGCCAGGAATCCCGCCGCCCGCATCCGCTCACACGCGGCTCGCCATTCGTTCTCATTCGGCAGGTAAAACACCAGCAGATGATCCTGCGTCGGCGCCTGCCCGACCCGCACCCCGCGATGCTGCGTAAACTCCAGATGGTAGGCATGCTGCGGATGCCCAATCATCATGCCGTCAAACCCCTGATGATCGACAAACTCGCCCAGTTTTTCGAAACCCAGCCCCCGGCAATACAGCGCGGCAATCTCTTGCAACCTATCGGTCGGGCGCGCAATGCGCAGCACCGCCTTGGCTATCGACACGAACGCCTCCATCTCATGATAATCTCATACAGCGCCATGCCCGCCAGCATGGCCAGCAGGAACGGCCATACCCGTTGTATCTCCGCCCCCGCCAACACCCAGGCCGGGCCAGGGCAAATGCCCGCAATGCCCCAACCAATGCCGAACAACGCGCTGCCCACCAGCAAACGGCGATCCACACGCCCGGCGGCCGGGATCTGCAGCGGTTCCCCCAACAGGCTCCGCTGGCGTCGACGCGCCCACATAAAGGCCGGCACCGCTACCGCAATCGCCCCAACCATCACCAACGCCAGCGAAGGATCCCACTGGCCGGTAATATCGAGAAACGCCAGTACCTTAGCCGGATTGGCCATGCCGGCGATAATTAACCCCAGGCCGAAAATCACGCCGCTCAGCAGCGCCAACAGAGACTTAAGCATCTTCACCCTCCCAGCAGATGGCGCATCAGCCACACGGTCGTAAAGCCCAGCAGCGCCAACAGAGACTTAAGCATCTTCACCCTCCCAGCAGATGGCGCATCAGCCACACGGTCGTAAAGCCCAGCAGCATAAACACCGCCGTGGCGGCCAACGATCGCGGCGCCAACCGCGCGACGCCGCACACGCCGTGCCCGCTGGTGCAGCCGCTGCCCAATCGAGTACCCACCCCCACCAACAGCCCCGCCATCGCCAGCCCGCCGCTGCCGGCCGCGATCTCACCGGACGGCAAAGCCGCAGCGGCGGCATACAGCCAGGGGGAGAGCAGCAACCCGCCAATAAATGCGGCGCGCCAGCCCCGCTCCCGGCCGCCCGCGCTCAATAAGCCGCCGGTAATGCCGCTGATACCGGCGATGCGGCCGTTGAACAGCAGCAGCAACGCCACCGCGCCGCCGATAATGGCCCCGCCCGCCAGCGCGGAATAAGGCGTGAAGTGTTGCCAGTCAATGGTCATCGCGGCTCTCCGGCTGTGGGCAATACAGTTGATACAGGGTATGGAGCAGCGTCAGCGCTTTGGCATCGGCCACCGCATAGTAAATCTGCTTGCCGGCGCGTCGGGTGGAGACCAAGCCCTCCTCGCGCAGCACGCCAAGCTGTTGGGACAACGTCGGCTGGCGGATAGCCAGCGTCTGCGCCAGCTCGCTCACCGCCATTTCGCCCTGGCTGAGCCGGCACAGCAGCAGCAGCCGATCTTCATTGCCCAAGGTACGCAGCATCGCACCGGCCTGCGCCGCCGCCTTGCGCATCGCGTCGATATCCATCCCCCCCTCCAATCAATTTATAAAATTATATAATATAATTTTATAAACTATTTATCTGCCGCGTGCCACAGGCTGGTGTGAAACAGCGCCGCATGGCATGCTGTCCTCCCCCTTTTGCCGCGCGGAGCCTGCTTACGATGCTGTTGTTTCACGACATTCTGCCGCCCGATCAGCCTGTCCGGCCATTAGCCAGGGATTATCACCACGGTGACAGCGAGCCGGACCACTACCATAATTGCGCGCAGCTGATTCACAGCCTGAGCGGCGTGGTGCAGGTCACGACCCGGCTCGGCAGTTGGGTGGTGCCACCCGGCCGCGGCGTCTGGGTACCGGCGAAAATGGTGCACAGCCTGCGCATCACCGGCCAGGTAGCGGCCAGGACGCTGTTCGTCGATCCGCTGGCGCGTGCCGATCTGCCGGCCCAATGCCAGGTGGTACAGGTGTCGCCGCTGCTGCGCGAGTTGATTATTTGCGCGATGGAGATTGCGCCTGACTATCCAAGCGGCGGGCGCGATGAGCGCGTGATGGAACTGATCCTGGATGAGTTGAGAATGCTGCCGATCCTGCCGCTGCACCTGCCGGAACCGCGCGAGGCCTCTCTGCTCGCCCTGTGCCGCCATATTCAGGCCACGCTGGCACAGCCCTGGATGCTGGAACAGGCGGCCGCTCATCTCAGCGTCAGCGGGCGCACCCTGTCGCGGCGCTTCCAGCGAGAAACCGGGCTGCATTTTAGTGATTGGGTGCGGCGCGCCCGTTTGCTGGCGGCGTTGAACGCGCTGGCGACCGGCCGCTCGGTGTTGGAAGTGGCGCTGGATCTTGGCTATGACAGCCCCAGCGCGTTCAGCGCCATGTTCCGCCGGTTATTGGGGGTTGCGCCCAGCGACTATTTCAGCCGGACCGCGCCGACGACAGATAGCGCCCGGCAACGTTGAACAACGCCTGCAGCGAAGCGCTGGCGGAGTCAACGTCGATGCCAACGCCGTAGGTCGCCTCACCTTGCGGCAGCGTACAGCGGATATAGGCCACCGCTCGGCTGTCGCTCTGATGCCCCAGCGTATGCTCGTGGTAATCCTCGATCGCCAGCGGCAAGCCGAAGCGTTGGCGCAGCGCATCCACCGCGCTGGAAAGCAGGCCGTTGCCGGCGCCCTGCAGGCGCAGTGGCACTCCCTCGCAGGCAACTCGCGCGTTGAAGCTATAAGCCTCTACCCCGTGACTTTCCGTCTGGTAGCTTAACAGCTGCAAACGCGGCTGCTCCACCAGCCCGTAGGTATCGCGGAACAAGCGCCACAGCTGCGCGCCGCTCATTTCCTTGCCACTGCCGTCGGTCGCCCGCTGTACCACCTGACTGAAATCGATCTGCAAGCCGCGCGGCAACGCCAGCCCATGATTCTGTTCCAACAACCAGGCGGCGCCGCTTTTGCCGGACTGGCTGTTGACCCGGATCACCGCCTCATAGCTGCAGCCGACATCGGCGGGATCGAGCGGCAGATAAGGCACCTGCCACCAGCCATCCTGTCGCTGCCGTTGCGCAGCGAAGCCTTTTTTGATCGCATCCTGATGCGAACCGGAGAAGGCGGTAAACACCAGCTCACCGGCATAAGGATGGCGAGGATGCACCGGCAGCTGATTGCACAGCTCCACCACCTCCACCACCTGCTTCAGGCGGCTGAAGTCCAGGCCCGGCGCTACGCCCTGGGTATAGAGATTCAACGCCAGCGTAACCAGATCGACGTTGCCGGTGCGCTCTCCGTTGCCGAACAGGCAACCTTCGACCCGATCGGCGCCGGCCAACAGCGCCAGCTCCGCGCAGGCCACGCCGGTACCACGATCGTTATGCGGATGCACGCTGATCGTCACATCGGCGCGGCGGCTGAAGTGGCGACAAAACCATTCGATCTGATCGGCATACACGTTGGGCGTACTCACCTCCACCGTCGCCGGCAGGTTGATGATCATCGGCCGCTGCGGCCCCGGTTGCCACACCTCCGCCACTGCTTCGCAGATCTCCAGCGCGAACTCTAATTCAGTAAAACAGAAGGTTTCCGGCGAATACTCAAAGCACCAGGTGGTATCGGGCTGTGCCTCGCACTGCCGGCGGATGCGCCGCACGCCGTTCACCGCCAGCGCCACGGTGGCGGCCTTATCCTGGCGGAACACGATATCGCGAAACATCGGCGCCGTGGCGTTGTACAAATGCACGATAGCCCGCGGTGCTCCCTGCAGCGCCTCGAAGGTGCGATCGATCAGATCGTCGCGCGACTGCGTCAGCACTTGAATAGTGACGTCGTCCGGGATCAGCCGCTCGTCGATCAGCGTGCGCACAAAATCGAAATCCGTTTGCGATGCCGAAGGGAAAGCCACCTCGATCTCTTTGAAACCGCACTGCAACAGCAGTTGATAGAATTCGCGTTTGCGCGCGTTATCCATCGGCTCCGCCAGCGCCTGGTTGCCGTCGCGCAGATCGCTGGAGCACCAGCGCGGCGCCTGCCGCAGCGTACGCGCAGGCCACTCGCGGTCCGGTAACGCCACCGGCGGGAACGGTCGGTATTTGCTTGAAGGGTCGATTAACATGGGCTTCTCCTGACGCCTGAGTGAACGATAGCGCCATTATTTCCCGCCATCGCCGCCTCTTCTCCCGCTTTGCGGACAATCATCGTCGCAAAGCGGACAACAAAAAAATTTGCATCCTGCGCCAGTGAGACAACAATTAGTTTTGACGTTTTCACCCACGCGACGGCAGCACCGCCGGGCGCTTTACTCTCATCGTCAACGGAGGCAAACATGAGCCTGTATGCAACCCTGGAAGAAGCCATCGAGGCCGCACGCGAAGCGTTTATCGACACCGCCGAAGGCGGCAGCGGTGACGAACCACCGGTGCCGCAACAGTTCAATCTGCAAAAGTACGTGATGCAGGATGGCGACACGATGTGGCAGGCGGAGTTCTTCGAAGAAGAAGGTGAGGCGGTGGAATGCCTGACGCTGCGCAGCGGTGCGGCGGCGCAGGCGATCTTTGACGGTGACTACGACGAGGTGGAAATTACCGCAGAGTGGATAGACGAAAACACCCTCTACGAATGGGAAGAAGGCGACTTTCAGCTCGAACCGCCGCTGGATACCGAAGAAGGCCAGGCCGCGGCCGATGAATGGGATGAGCGTTAACCCGCACCACGCTTTCATCGCCAAGGAGGCAGCATGATCATTCGTCGGGCCCGCCCCACCGACTACCCTGCCATTTTGCAGCTGCAGGGGGAAAACGTGCCGGAAGCGCTCGACGAGCGCCAAAAACGGCAGGGATTTATCGTATCGCGCATGAATGAGGCACAACTGACGGCGATCAACCGCGGCATCGGCATACTAGTGGCCGAACAGGAGAACCAACTGGCAGGGTTCGTTTGCTTGATGCCCGCCGACGTGCACCCGAGGCCGCCGGTGGTGGACGCGATGCTGGCGACGCTCGCCACGCAATCCTTCACCGGGCGGGCGCTGAGTGAACAGCGGGTGTTTCTCTACGGCCCGGTTTGCCTCGACGCCGCCTGGCGCGGCAAAGGTGTGCTAAAGCGCCTTTACGCCGCGGTCAAAGCGCACACCCGTCATGACTACGACGTGGGCGCGCTGTTTATCGACGACGACAATCCGCATTCGTTGGCGGCTCACGTGCAAGGGTTGGGCATGACGGCGCTGGCGCCTTTCCATTGTGGGCAGAAAGGCTATCAGCTGGTGGTGTTCGCCACCCGCTGAACGGGTTTATTCATAGGGGCCATGCTGCGCATCGAATGGCAGCATAAAGGTGTCCACCACCATCGACAGCGGCACGTCTATCACCGTGACGTAGCGCCAGGGCGTATCGCGCAAATCCCACTGCACGCCGGGATAGTACTGGTGGCCATGCCCCGCACCGGGCACGGTGCGGCTGATGATGCTGCCGCAACCGGTTAAGGCCATCACGCCGGCCGCCACGCAAGCCAGCCGAAGGTAGGAAGAGAGCTTCACGACATTGACTCTGAGCAAAGGGTTGTTTCGCGAGTGAACAACGCATCGGCCGCAGTCTACCACAGTTCCCTTTTTCTGCCGGCACCGGCGCACGTAAGCAAAAGGTAAAAAAAACGGGGAACGCGCCATGCGCATTCCCCGTCTGAGCGTTGCCGTTCAGCGATTAACGTCGGCCCGTTGGGTGTGCCAGCGGGTTGTGCGGCAACTGCTGATAGTGCTCACGCCAGGCGGCGCCTTCCGGCAGCAGCCAGACGCGCTGGTGCAGACGAGCCAGCGTGACCGGATCGCTCAGCAGCTCCAGACGTTTGCCCTTCACCAGCTTCTCCGGCCCCAGCTGCAGCGCTTCGTTCACCCGCTCCTCGCGGTTGCGATCGAGGGTAGCGCGCAGATGGTGACGCGCCGTCGCCAACGCCGTCGCCAGCGCGTTGAAAGACGGGTTGACCACCGCGTGCATAAAGCCGTTGGTCAGCGCACGGTTGCGGTTGAGATGCAGGTACTCTTCCGTCGCCAGCAGCTCGCGCGGCGGGTTGTACTCTTCCGGGATCAGGAACAGCTTGGCACGTTTGCTTTTCATGCCCAGCGTCGCGCGGCTCGACAGCACCGACACGAACGGCGACAGGATCAGCGAGAACACGATCGGCGCCAACCACCACAGGAAGCGCAGATCCAGCCACGCCATGCCGCCGGCCCACACCAGGCCCAGCAACATCTGCGAGCCATGGCGGCGGAACGCTTCGCCCCAAGGCGTATCGTCATCGTCACGCTGCGGCGAATTCCACACCACTTCCCAACCGAGGAAGGCGCTCACCACGAACACGGTATGGAACAGCATGCGCACCGGCGCCAGCAGCACCGAGAACAGCATTTCCATCAGCATCGAAATGAACAGACGGAACGCCCCGCCGTACTCTTTCGCGCCCTTGGCCCAGATCAGCACGATACTGAGCAACTTCGGCAGGAACAGCAGCACCAGCGTGGTGGAGAACAGCGCTATCGCCAGCTCGGGCCGCCACTGCGGCCAGACCGGGAACAGCTGCCGCGGCTGCAGGAAGTATTGCGGTTCCATCAGGGTGTGCACCACCTGTAATGCGGTGGAGAGCGCCAGGAACATGAACCACAGCGGCGCCGACAGGTAGGACATGACGCCGGTCAGGAACACCGCGCGGTGCACCGGGTGCATGCCTTTCACCAGGAACAGGCGGAAGTTCATCAGGTTACCGTGGCACCAGCGACGGTCGCGTTTCAGCTCGTCCAGCAGGTTTGGCGGCAGCTCTTCGTAACTGCCCGGCAGATCGTAAGCGATCCACACGCCCCAGCCGGCGCGGCGCATCAGCGCCGCTTCAACGAAGTCGTGCGACAAGATTGAGCCGGCGAAGGAGCCTTCGCCCGGCAGCGGCGCCAGCGCACAGTGCTCGATAAACGGCTTCACGCGGATGATGGCGTTATGGCCCCAGTAGTGCGATTCGCCCAGTTGCCAAAAATGCAGGCCGGCGGTGAACAACGGCCCGTAAACGCGGGTGGCGAACTGCTGCACGCGCGCATACAGGGTATCCATACCGGACGCCTTCGGCGCGGACTGGATGATGCCGGCGTTCGGGTTGGCTTCCATCAGACGCACCAGCCCGGTGAGGCATTCGCCGCTCATCACGCTGTCGGCGTCCAGGATCACCATGTAGCTGTACTCGCCGCCCCAACGACGGCAGAAGTCGTCGATGTTGCCGCTCTTGCGTTTTACGCGGCGGCGACGGCGGCGATAGAAGATGCGGCCGTGGCCGTCGACATCGCGGCACAGCTCCATCCACGCCTTTTGCTCCGCCACGCAGATGTCCGGATCGTAGCTGTCGCTCAGCACGTAGATATCGAAGTGCTCCAGTTGACCGGTGGCGGCGACGGACTCATAGGTCGCACGCAGGCCGGCGAACACGCGTTCGACGTCTTCGTTGCAGATCGGCATGATCAGCGCGGTGCGGTGCGCCGGGTTGATCGGCTCATCGCCCTTGATGGTGGAGGAAATACTGTATTTGTCTTTACCGATCAGCAACTGCAGGAAGCCCATCAGCGCGGTCCAGAAACCGGCCGAGACCCAGCAGAACAGCACGGCGAACAGGATCAGAATGCCGGTTTGCAGCACATACGGCAGCAGCTGCAGCACCGACTGCATCAGATCCTGATCCAGCATGGCGATAGGATCGATCAGCGCCCAGCCCTGATAAGGCAAGATGGTTTTCATGTACCATGTGGCGATGCCGGTCTGCACCAGCATCAGCACCAGCAGCACATAGCGGCGCATGGAGCCGACAACGCGCCAGCGGTTCTCAGCCTCGGCCTCCTCTTTGGTGGCGTGCCGATTGTGCGGCGAACGCCCCAGCAGAGAATCCCAGAAGCGCGCCACCGGGTTGGTGCGCCAGGCTTCCGGGAACATGGTGGTTCGTTTGATCGGCGGCGTCGCCTTCAGAATGGCGCGCCCTTCTGCGTCGGTATCGAAGTCGTCATCGCTGACCGCATCCGGCCAGGCGTTTTCGATGCGCGGTTTGACCGAGGCCAGCGCCACGTCATCCGCCGACAGGCTATTGACGTTGGCGTCGGCGGCGCCCATCTGCCGATGGAGCGCCTCCAGTGCCTGAGCGTCATCCGCCGTTTGAGGGTTGAGCGCCTCCGACCGCTCGGCGGTCAGAGGCAGCGCCGCAAGATAATCCTGGGCGGGTTGAGTAGGCTTATTCATTGGCAGGTAGCTGATAGCTCCAGGTTTCCGACAGAGTCTTATCGCCATTGACCAGCGCCGCGCGCATTTCTACCGGCTTCTTGTCGTCTTTCACTTTCAGACGCACCGTCAGGCGCCAGCCTTTGGTCACTGGGTTATAGCGGACGTTGTTTTCTACCATTTCACCGTTGTCGCCGATGCTGATCTGAGAAGCGACCGGGGTATTGGCATCCAGCCCTTTCAGCACCGGACCGACGAAGTCGACCAGGAAGGCCACGCTGCCGTCTGGCTCGCGAATCAGGTTGGACTGCTTCACGTCACCGGTCGAACGCATGGTCCGCGCCACATAGGCGATGTCTTGCGAATGCAGTTTGTCTTCATCGCGGGTGAAGTTCAGACGGTAGCTCAGCGTCAGCGGCTTTTTGGCTTCCGGCAAGGTATCCGGCGTCCAGAACGCGACGATGTTGTCGTTGGTTTCATCCGCCGTCGGGATCTCCACCAGTTCGACCTTGCCTTTGCCCCAGTCGCCCTTCGGTTCGATCCAGGCGCTAGGGCGCAGATCGTAACGATCGTCCAGGTCTTCATATTCTTTGAAGTTGCGACCGCGCTGCAGCAGACCGAAGCCTTTCGGATTCTCGACGGTATAGGTGCTGACGGACAGGTGTTTAGGATTGTTCAGCGGACGCCAGATCCACTCGCCGTTGCCGGCATGGATAGACAGACCGTTGGAATCGTGCAACGCCGGGCGATAGTTCAACGTCGGCGACGGCTGGTTCGGCCCGAACAGGTACATGCTGGTCAGCGGCGCCAGGCCCAGTTTGCCCACCTTGTCGCGCAGGAACACTTTAGACTCGACGTCCACGGTGGTGTCGCGGCCCGGGATCACCGTGAAACGGTAAGCGCCGGTGGCGCGCGGGGAATCCAGCAGCGCATAGATCACCAGATGCTTGTCGCCCTGCTTCGGACGCTCAACCCAGAATTCGCGGAAACGCGGGAACTCTTCGCCGGACGGCAAAGCGGTGTCGATAGCCAGGCCGCGAGCGGAAAGCCCGTAAACCTGCCCTTTACCCACTACGCGGAAATAGCTCGCGCCCAGCAGGCTCATGATCTCATCGTTTTTGTCGGCGCTGTTGATCGGGTAAAGCACCTTAAAACCGGCAAAGCCGAGGTTTTTCACCGATTCTGGGTCGTGTTTGACCGAACCGAAGTTGAAGTAATCCGGGCTGTACTTGATCTGTTTTACGCTGGTAGAGGTGACCTCGTTGATTTTCACCGGCGTGTCGAAGTACATCCCCTGATGATAAAACTCAAGCTTGAAAGGGGTTTTCAGCTTGCTCCAATAGGCTTTATCGTGATTGAACTGAATCTGCTGATAGTCTGCGAACTTCATCTCGCGGAACTGAGAAGGAAGGTTGCTCTTCGGGGCTTCGAAACCTTTCGCCGCCAGATCCTGCGCCTGCTTGGCCACATCATCAATAGAAAAGGCCCAAGCCGGCGAACTGAACAGCGTGAACAATACGGTAGCACCTAACCAACGAACGCTCGCGGCGCGTGGTTGTCCGGATAATATATTAACTAGCACATCCCCCCCTATTCGTGTGCTCAAATCATTTAAATCCATATTAATGGATTACTCAGCTTTCCGACAACATGATAAATGGATGGTTCATGTTTACGGCTCATTGTTTAAGCAGCTGATGGAACACCAGCGTAGCAAGCCGCGCAACAAGACGCTATGGAAAAATGCGGGGGGCTATAGTAGGGTTCCGGATAACAATTTAACGTTTGACGACTTATTAAGCGTGTTAATGAACTCTCGATTAAATCACCAGCGGTAATCTATGACTAAAGGCAGCAAACAGCGCGAGTTTTTTCTCGATTCGATCCGAGCCTATTTGATGTTGCTCGGGATTCCGTTTCACCTCTCCCTGATTTATTCCAGCCATGCCTGGGCGGTGAACAGCGCGTCGCCCTCTTTCTCGCTTACGGTGCTGAACGACTTCATTCACGCTTTCCGCATGCAGGTGTTCTTCGTGATATCCGGCTACTTCTCCTACATGCTTTACGAGCGCTACGAGCGCCACCAGTGGCTGAAGGTCAGGCTGGAACGGGTGGCGATCCCGCTGCTGAGCTCCATCCCGCTAATCACGGTACCGCAGTTTTTCATGCTGAAATACTTCACCGATAAATTAAACGGCTGGGATGAATTTTCTCTCTATCAGAAAATAAATGTAACAGTTTGGGAATTGGTTTCTCATCTCTGGTTCTTATTGACACTGTCATTGTTAACCTGCGCCTGTTTTTATCTGTTCCGCAAAATCAAGCATCAACCCCGTGAGCCTATTCCGGCGTTAATAAACCGAATGCACGGATTAGGAAACATCTCACTGTATTTCTTTATTTATGCGGTATGCTATTCGGCCGCGCACCGCATTATTTTAATTTTCGCCCCGCAGCTATTATCCAACGGCCTGTTAAATTTCGTGGTGATGGAGACGATGTTCTACCTGCCGTTCTTCATCCTCGGCGCCTATGCGTTTAAGTACGTGTGGCTTAAGGAGATTTTTCTGCGCCGCTCACCGCTGGCGCTGCTCGGTTCGCTGCTGCTGTTTATCGCATATATGCTGAATCAAAAGCTGTTGGCGCACAGCAGCTATATGTTCGAGGTAGAAGTGGTGATCAAAACCCTAATGGGGATCCTGATGACCAACGTCGTGTTCTCTTTCGGGCATAACTTGCTGAATTATCACTCGCCGCGCATCACCTATCTGGTCAACGCCTCGCTGTTTATATATCTGGTGCACCATCCGTTGACCCTGATATATGGCGCTTTCGTGACGCCTTATATCGGCAACAACCTGTTGGGATTCTTGCTGGGCCTGCTGTTTGTGTTCTCGCTGGCCTTCGCGCTATATGAACTGCACAAGCGTATTCCGGTACTGCGCTTCCTGTTCTCCGGCAAGCCGCAATAACCTTCCGCCCCTGTAAACCCGAAAGTTTGCAGGGGTTTCCCGTCATCTTGCCGTCGTGCAAAAAGCCTATACTGGTGGTTTGCATGCAGAGCACACATTGCTCAGCCTGGCGTCGCCCGTTAGGGCAAAGTGATACGGCTGCATAGATAACCTAGCCGTTATAACTGCAATGCATAAGTAGAAATCCGGATCCCTGCCTTACGGTAGTGATTGGGCTCAACACCCCCGAAGGGCTGCGCGATCGTTGAATTTATTCGATGGCGTTAGCTGCATCTCCCTTCCGTCACGACAGAGAGGATTTTGAATGACCGATAAGCACACCCCGGCTCAGGAAGCCATAGCGGAAAACGCCACCCTGCTGAAGATCCTCGGCAGGTTGCTGTCCGCACTGGACGCCTCAATCAGCGGCAAAGAACGCAGCGTTTTGGTCGCTGAGCTCTCCAACTTCAATCTCGACGGCATTTCCGAAACGGAAAGCAAGTTGGCCAACGAGCTGATCAAACGGGCGCTGGAATCGCTCGACCACTAACCCTACCGCGTCTACAAACCATTAAGCCTGCCAGCGCGGGCTTAATGGTTTTTCCCTCCGCCACGATCGGAAATTGTTGCCAAAGCAGAAATACAGCAGCCTGATAATGTTGGATAAAAGGCAGGATTCTCTCTCTTCTCCTCACTTTCTTCGGTTAATCGCATCAAAGGGCAATAATTGATCGGTTGTTTTCGCAATCAGCCTTGGCGTTTTACCCACTAAACACGCTATCATCGACACACGCGCAGTGCCCCACCGATTCCCAGCCTCAGGAGAGCAATATTTTGGATGCCAGCACCATTAACAGTTTGTTCGTCATCGGTGCCGTGCTGGTGGGGGCAAGTATTCTGCTCAGCTCATTTTCTTCCCGGCTCGGCATTCCGATCCTGGTGATCTTCCTGGCGATCGGCATGTTGGCCGGCGTCGATGGCCCCGGCGGCATCGTCTTCAGCAATTATCCTGTCGCTTATCTGGTCAGCAACCTCGCGTTGGCGGTGATCCTGCTCGACGGCGGCATGCGAACCCGGGTCAGCTCATTCCGCGTCGCTCTGTGGCCGGCGCTGTCTCTTGCCACCATCGGCGTGGTGATCACCGCCGGCCTGACCGGCATGGCCGCCGCCTGGCTGTTCAACCTCGATCTGCTACAGGGGCTGCTGATCGGCGCCATCATCGGTTCCACCGACGCCGCCGCGGTCTTCTCGCTGCTGGGCGGCAAAGGGTTGAACGAACGCGTCAGCGCCACGCTGGAGATCGAATCCGGCAGCAACGATCCGATGGCGGTGTTTCTCACCATCACGCTGATTGCGATGATCGCCGCCGGAGAAACCGCGCTGAGCTGGACCTTCCCGCTGCATCTGATGCAGCAGTTCGGCATGGGTATCGTCTTCGGTCTGGGCGGCGGCTGGCTGCTGCTGACGCTGATCAACCACATCAAACTGGCGGACGGCCTCTATCCGCTGCTGGCGGTGAGCGGCGGTATTCTTATTTTCGCGCTGACCACTGCGCTGGACGGCAGCGGCATTCTGGCGGTGTACCTGTGCGGCCTGCTGCTGGGCAACCGGCCGATCCGCAACCGTCACGGCATCGTACAAACCTTCGACGGCCTGGCTTGGCTCAGCCAGATCGGCATGTTCCTGGTACTCGGCCTGCTGCTCAACCCGCACGAGCTGCTGCCGATCGCCATCCCTGCCCTGCTGCTGTCGCTGTGGATGATCCTGTTCGCCCGCCCGCTGTCAGTGTTTATCGGCCTGCTGCCGTTCCGCAGCTTTACCCTGCGCGAACGCGGCTTTATTTCCTGGGTCGGCCTGCGCGGCGCAGTGCCGGTGATCCTGGCGGTGTTCCCGATGATGGCCGGGCTGCCCAACGCCCAATTGTTCTTCAACGTGGCGTTCTTCGTGGTGCTGGTCTCCCTGCTGCTGCAAGGCACCACGCTGTCGTTTGCCGCCAAAAAAGCCAAGGTGATCGTGCCACCGGCGCTGACGCCGATCTCCCGCGTTGGGCTGGATGTACACCCGGAGAACCAGTGGGAACAGTTCGTGTATCAGCTTTCGGCGGAAAACTGGTGCGTCGGTGCAGCACTGCGTGAGCTGAAAATGCCCCCCAACACCCGCATCGCCGCCCTGTTCCGCGGCAAAGAGCTGCTGCACCCTAGCGGCAGTACCCGGCTGCGGGAGAACGATATTCTGTGCGTCATCGGCCATGAGCACGATCTGCCGATCCTCGGCAAGCTGTTCAGCCAGGCGCCGGCCGTGACGCTCGACGAACGCTTTTTCGGCGACTTTATCCTGCAATCCGACGCCCGTTTAAGCGACATTTCTCAGCTTTATGGCCTCAACCTTCAAGACGACGTGGACGAGCAGCAGACGCTTGGCCAGTTCGTCATTCAGCTGATCGGCGGTGAACCGGTGATCGGCGACCAGGTGGAATGGGACGGCCTGACCTGGACCATCGCCGAAATGGACGGCAACCAAGTCAGCAAGATAGGCGTGCGGATCGTAACCGACTGACGCTGCCGCACTGTCTGCGTTATCAGACGAGGGAACTTCTGGCCTTAAGAACGTTCTTAATCACTATCATGATGCATGAAGTACGGCGCCGCTGAATTATATCCATTTGATATAAAAACAATTTAGCAGTGGCGCCGTCAGGGATTAGGGATGTGAACGGCAAGACTCGATTTCTTTCGGTGATGATGCTCATGGCCCTGGGCGTAGCGGCAGCCGATCTCGGCATCGCCGGTTTGGTCCATAGACTTTTAATTGGATAATTTTAACGTGACGCAGCAGGAACAAGAAAAAGACATTCTGGGGAAAATACTGGTGACGGTGTCCGCGCTTTGCCTGATTCTGGTGGCGGCGTTCCTGATCTGGGGATTCGTGCTGGATTGATATCGCACGACACTCAGACATAAAAAAACCGCCGCGGCGGTTTTTTTTATGGGTCAGGCGATCAGATCTTGCAACCTTCGCAGTCCGCTTCGTCCTCGAGGAACTCAGGGACCTCTTTTACCTTCTGCGCCGCTTTTTCTTCGGCTTTCGCCAGTTCGGCATCGATATCAAAATCGAAAATATCATCACTCATCGCTTGGTCCTCATTCTGCTTCGTGTTCAAACGCTGAGTATAATCGACAAGCCGCCGGCCGGAAACCTTTCAGTTTGCCGCCGCCAACTGCGGTGGCTCATCCTGCGGCTTTTTTCCGTAGGCCATGTCGTACACGTCGTAGAAGTCGATTTCGCCCTTATTGCCGATGATCACGCGCATCTTCTGTTTCAACGCGGCGCCGATAGACGGCTCATCCAGCAGTTGCTGCACCGCATAAGGCGACAGCGCGCGGGTAAAATACCACTCTCCGTTGTAGCAAACCCGCAGATCCAGCACCCCGATGTCCTCGAAGCGGTATACCGGCCGGATCTCTATCAGCAGCATGGCGAACATGAACAGTACGAAAGCGGTGAAGCCCAGGAAGGCATATATCCCCATGTACGGCACCTGGTACATCACGGCGATCACCGCGAAATAACCGGCGAACATGGCAAGGCACAAATAGCGGTGAGTGCGGGCGAATTCGCTGTTGAAGCGCGGCTTGCCGTCCCGCCCTTCGCGCCGATTGATCTGTTCAATCTCTTTAACCAAGATGCTTTTAATCGCGTCCATCGTTACAACCTTATGCTGGAAACAGCATTGCCATCAAATCTCACCGCTAAAAGTAACACAAGTACAGTTTCGCCGGGTAGATCAGTTAGCCAACTTAATGGCGGCAACTGTTATAGTTCGGCTTCAACGCGGCTGGGCGGCCTTGCCTTGCGCAAACATGAACATACGCTGGGCCACATCGTCGGCCTGTTTGATTTTCTGCTTTTGCGGTTCGTTGCTGCGATGAATGGCGCGGGCGTAAGCGATTTCGTGGGCCTGATCGATCATCGCAATGATCCGATCTCGTTCGGTCTTCTCCATATTGCCCAACATGGTGGTGATAATCGCCTGATAAGCATTGGACGCGGCGCTCAGCGCTTTCTCTCTCGCCTCGAGGGCGGCGACGCGTTGCAAGAGTTCCTGCAGTTGCTCGGAGTGAGACATATCGACCTCCTGTTGCCGGGCAGCAAGCCTGCCTGATTACAGTTTAGCAAAGGATCGAAAGAGAAAGAGGAAGAGGAAGGAAAGCCAGCGGTTACGGTAAAGCACACCCGAAAATCCCAACGAGGAGCCGATAGTGCAAATCAACCCGGGTGCGCTTTACGGTAAGCGCGGTGAGATGAAGGGAAGAAAGCTGGCGCGCTATGCAGGACTCGAACCCGCGTCTATCAATTTTCAAGCCAAAACAAGCCATTATAAAACCAATCACTCTGCCAACTGAGTTAATAGCGCGTTCCTTCGCTTCGGGGCGCCATTATCCATAACAACATTATGGACTCAAGCTTTTTTAGCATAATACCCTGAATTTACAGATAAGTCTTAGGTTATCGATAGCGTTATGGCATTACGGCAGCTCAATAATCCGGTAATCGCCGGCGATGAGCGGCTTGCACAAAATCTTGTAGCCATCGCTGTCAAAGTGGCTGGCCGCACTTTGCAGCCGCTGCGCCTGCGCCAGGGTGCTGACCGAACCCAGATAAAACCAATTGTGAATCACATGGTACTGGCGCAGCGTTTCGCCCTGCTCTTCCAACGCCACGCGCCCGGCGAACGGCCAACAGGCGATGCGCAGCTGTTCAAGCGCCGCGCCGAGCCGCCGCGCATGTTCCTGCGCCGACTCCACGCCGCAGCAGGCACCGGCGCACTTGCGCAGGCTGTAGCGGAAGCAGGCTCGCCCGGCGGGCAGCTTGTCGATCCCCAGCTTGCCGTAACATAAACGATGCTCGTCGGCGATGGCGCGCAGTTTTTCCAGCGCGGCATGGCGATTGGCAAACAGCCCGTAAAGATGAGGCGTGACGGCGAAATCGATCTCTTTGGCATGGGCAATCGTCACCCTGTCCGCCTGCAGACGCAGTGCGCACAGCTGTTTCGAGCGCCGCAGGCGTTTGTTAAACAGTGGCTGTTGTTGCTTGATCAATTGCGCCTCAAGCAGCAGTGCCCCCAACTCGCCGGCGGTCTCGATAAAACTGATGCGCCGGGTTTGCCGCAGCATTTTTGCCTCATCCTGCGCGCGAAAATGCGCCATCACCCGGCTGCGTACGTTGACGCTTTTACCGATGTAAAGCGGCAGGCTGTCGCTCTCGCCGTGGAACAGATAGACGCCAGGCCCCTTGGGCAATGGCGCCAGGCAAGCGCGCAGGTGCTCCGGGTAGTGGTAAATATCGAGTTCCGGCTCGAGGCGATTTGGCATCATGGCGGCGGCGTTATCCTGCGGATGAATGAACACTGGTTTTTTAGCCAGTATAACGCGCCGCGCAGCCGGTTGCACACTCGAAGGATAATAACTCGCCGTGATCTTTAGCGGGAAAGCCTTTACTATCCCCTTTCCAGCGGGAAAGCGCCTCACGTTTAGCGCCAGTTCAAGCTGGCGCTGCCATGATGGCAGACTGCAACCGCCGCTTTTATCGTTATGGAAAACCTGGGCATGCCATCACTGAAACTCACACCCCGTCGTCTGGCGTTGATCGCCGTCATCGTTTTCATCGCCGTCGCCATCGCGCTGGCCCTCTATTGGCAACGCCCGCCGCAGCAGGATTACGTTACCGCGCCGGCCCGCCAGGGCGATATCGAGAACGCCGTGCTGGCCACCGGGCGGCTGGATGCCGTCGAACGCGTTAACGTCGGCGCGCGGGTCTCCGGTGAAGTCAAATCGCTGAAGGTCAAACTGGGCGATCGCGTCACCAAAGGGCAGCCGATCGCCGACATCGACGATCTGCAACAGCGCAACGATCTGCGCAACGCCGAGGCGGCGCTGAACGTCATCAAAGCCGAACTGCAGGCCAAACAGGCACAGCTTAAGCAGGCCGAGTCGCGTTTCAAACGCCAGCGGCGCATGCTGAACGACGAAGCCAGCTCGCGTGAAGACTTCGAAACCGCCGAAGCCACGCTCGCCACCACCCGCGCCGAGCTGCTTTCGCTCAATGCGCGCCTGGTGCAGGCGCAGATTGAAGTCGACAAGAAAAAGATCGATCTGGGGTATACCCGCGTGGTCGCGCCGATGGACGGCATCGTCATCGCCGTGGTCACGCAGCAGGGGCAAACGGTCAACTCAACCCAAAGTGCGCCGACCATCGTCAAGCTGGCGCGGCTGGATATGATGACCATCAAGGCGCAGATCTCCGAAGCCGACATCACCCGCATTTCGCCGGGGCAAAAGGCTTACTTCACCATTTTCTCCGATCCGGATAAACGCTACGACGCCACATTGCGCACCATCGAACTGGCGCCGGAATCGGTGATGAAGGACGACTCGCTCGCCGGCACCAGCTCCGCGTCCGGCTCCGGCACCTCGAACGCGTCGGTCTATTACAACGCGCTGCTGGACGTGCCCAACCCGGAAAACCGCCTGCGCATCGCCATGACCGCGCAGGTTTCCTTGCTGCTCGGCGAAGCGAAGAATGCCCTGTTGGTGCCTATCCAGGCCGTGCATAAAACCGAAGGAAAAGGGCAACAGGTGCAGGTACTGACCCAGGATCAGCGGCTGGAAACGCGCGACGTGACCACCGGCATCACCAACAACGTCGACATTCAGATCCTCAGCGGCCTGAAAGCCGGTGAAACCGTGGTGCTGTCGCAGCCTGCCGCCAAGTCGGCTGAGGATGGCATCTTCCTGTGAACGCGATCATCGAGCTAAAAGGCATCAGCCGGACCTACACCAACGGCGGTCAGGCGCTGACGGTGTTGAAAGACATCGATTTGACCATCGCCGCCGGTGAGCTGGTGGCGATCATCGGCGCCTCCGGCTCCGGCAAATCGACGCTGATGAACATCATGGGCTGTCTCGACGTACCGGATCGCGGCGACTACTACATCAGCGGCCAGAACGCCGCCCACCTGTCGCCGGACGAACTGGCCCGCCTGCGCCGCGAGCACATCGGTTTTATCTTCCAGCGTTATCACCTGATGCCCGACCTCAGCGCGCTGGGCAACGTCGAAATTCCGGCCATCTACGCCAACGCCCGGCGCGATCAGCGGCGGCAGCGGGCGGCGCAACTGCTGGCGCGGTTGGGCCTGGAGGGACGCGAAGACCACAAGCCCGGCCAGCTTTCCGGCGGCCAGCAGCAGCGCGTCAGCATCGCGCGCTCACTGATCAACGGCGGCGAAATTATCCTGGCGGACGAACCGACCGGCGCGCTGGACACCCAATCCGGCCAGGAGGTGCTGGCGATCCTGAGCGAACTGAATCAGCGCGGCCACACCGTGGTGATCGTCACCCATGATATGAACGTGGCGCAACATGCGCAGCGCGTCATCGAGCTGCGGGACGGCGAGATCATCGCTGACAGCGGCCGCCAATCGGCGCCCGTCGCAGCGCTGCCGCCGCCGAACCGCAGCCGGCAAAGCGGCTGGCAAAGCCTGATCGACCGCACCCGCGAGTCGCTGCACATGGCGCTGAAGGCGATGAACGCCCACCGCCTGCGTACCGCGTTGACCATGACCGGCATCATCTTCGGCATCGCCGCCGTGGTCACGGTGGTGGCGCTGGGCGAAGGCGCCAAACAGCGCACGCTGGAAAACCTCAAAGATCTCGGCACTAACGTGGTAAGCATCTATCCGGGCCGCGATTTCTTCGACGACGCCATCGACAGCATCCGCACCCTGGTACCGGCCGATGCCGACGCGCTGGCGCAGCAAAGCTTCGTCGACAGCGTCAGCCCGGAAGTAGACGCTTCCGACAGCATCCGTTTTCGCAGCAAATCTGCCACCGCCTCGATCACCGGCGTCGGGCGCGACTATTTCCGCGTTAACGGCGTCGAGCTGTTACAAGGCGTGACTTTCCGCGACGATCGTAATGCGCTGCAGGAAGTGATCATCGACGACAATGCACGCCAGGCGCTGTTCGGCGATTTCGGCGTCGAGCCGCTCGGCCAGATCGTGTTTCTCGGCTCGGTGCCGGCCCGGGTGATCGGTGTGGCTAAAAGCAATCGCAACTACGCGCCCAATCGCATCACTGTATGGATGCCCTACAGCACGGTGATGTATCGCATGGTAGGCAAACCGACGCTCAGCGGCATCACCGTTCGGCTAAAGGACAATGTCGCCAGCGAATCGGCCGTCACCGCTATCACACAGCTGTTGACCCAACGCCACGCCGTAAAAGATTTCCGTTTGTACAACTTCGATAAAATCCGAAAGTCCATCGAACGCACGTCAATGACTTTTAGCCTGCTGATCCTGATGGTGGCATCCATCGCGCTGGTGATCGGCAGCCTGGGCGTGATGAACATCATGCTGGTCTCGGTTACCGAACGCACCCACGAAATCGGCGTGCGCATGGCGGTCGGCGCGCGGCGCGGTGACATCATGCAACAGTTCATGATCGAGGCGGTGCTGGTTTGTCTGATCGGCGGCGCATTGGGCATCGCGCTGTCGTTCGCCGCCGGGTCGCTGTTCACCTCGCTGGCGGGCGGCATGTTCACCGCCATCTATTCCTGGCAAGCCGCCGCGACGGCGTTTTTCTGTTCAACCTTAATCGGCATGATCTTCGGTTATCTCCCCGCCCGCAAAGCGGCAAGGATGGATCCGGTCGTTTCATTGGCCAGCGAGTAACCCATGAAAATTTTCTCTCCCCTGGCATTAAGCCTCGCCGCCCTGCTCACAGCCGGCTGCGGCAACGCCCTGAAAAGCGACTACCGGGCGCCACAGATCAACTATCCGACGAGTTGGCAGCACGCCGCCGAAAACGCCACGCCGACGCCGTTCGACTGGCGCGATTTCCACGATCCCGAGCTCGACCGCTGGCTGCAACAGGTGATGGCCAGCAACAACGATCTGGCCGTCGCCGTGTTGCGCGTCTACCGCGCGCGCCTCGAGGCGGAACGCGTCGGCATCAGCACCGCGCCCGACGTCAACGCCTCGTTGAACAGCAACATCAATCGCCCGCTGTCGGAGTCCTCCGCCTGGAATAAAACCAGCGGCGCAACGCTCTCTACGAGCTATGAAGTCGATCTGTGGGGCAAATTGGCGCGCCAGCGCGACGCCGCCGAGTGGGCCAGCCAGGCTTCCGAGCAGGATCTGCAGACGGCCCGCCTAACGTTGCTGGCCAACGCCGCCACGAATTACTGGCGCATCGGCTTCCTCAATCAGCAGATCGGTGTCAGCCAGGCGAGCATCGACTATGCCAAAGAGACGCTGCGGCTGGCCAACGCCCGCTATCGGGCCGGCAGCATCTCGGCGCTGGACGTGGTGAACGCGGAACAGAACGTGCTGACGCAGGAAAGCCGGCTGCTGACGTTGCAACACGAGCGTCAACAGGCGTTGAACGAACAGGCGGTGCTGTTGGGCGCGCCTTCAGGCCAGGCCACCATCACGCCCGCACGTTTGCCGACGGCGGCAATGCCGCAGATCAGCACCGGCATTCCCGCCAGCGTCTTGAGCCATCGCCCGGATCTCAGCGCCAAAGAGCTGCGGTTGCGCGCCGCGCTGGCCAACGTCGACGAAAAACGTCTGCAATACTACCCCGCATTCAGTCTGACCGGCTCGCTGGGCGCCAGCAGCAGCGCGCTGCTGGAGTTTCTGCGCAACCCGACCGGCAGCCTCGGTGCCGGCCTGACGCTGCCGTTCCTGCAATGGCGGCAAATGGGCGTGGATATCAAGATCGCCCGTAATGACTACGAACAGCAAGTGCTGGAATTCAGGCAGGCACTGTACAAGGCGATGGGCGATGTGAATAACGCCCTGTCGCTGCGTGCGCAGCTGCTGGCGCAAGAGACGCAGCTGCAGGCCTCGCTGGCGCTGGCGCGCAAGTCGGAACGGCTGAACGAGGTGCGTTATCGGCAGGGCGCCGTCACCATTACCGACTGGCTAAATGCTCAGGAGCAGCGCCGTCAGGCGGAGTTGGCGGTGGACGAAAACCGCTTCGCGCAGTACCAGAACCTGGCGAAACTCTATCTGGAATTCGGCGGTTCGCCGGTACCCTAAACCAAAAGGCCTGGCCATTGGGTCAGGCGTCTTTTTGGTGGCGAATACATCAATTTTCCCTGTTTTATCTCCCGCACTCTCTATACTTGAAACATCATCAATGAGACGAAAAATCGTCAAATTGCGCATTTATTAGACCATTATCGCACCAAATCGGTGCAAACACTTAAGTTAAACTGCTGGATTTGATCGGCGCAAGATATAACGTTAAGCTATAGATGCAAAATAATTAGTCACCTAAATGACATAACCTTGGCATAAAAGACGATATTTTGTGATCCACATCCCAACTTAAATGTGGATAATGAATCGTCTTGAACCGCGATTCGATTAGCCGATTTGATAACTCGAAAACAACAGTGAACGGAGATTACGCTTTCACGAACAACGAATAATTCATTAAGGGATGATTATATGAAGTTAAGAAAAAAACGACATAAACCGATGCACATTAACGACATCACCATCATCGATGACAGCAAACTCAAGAAGGCGATCACCGCGGCAGCCCTGGGCAACGCGATGGAGTGGTTCGACTTCGGCGTATACGGCTTTGTCGCCTATGCGCTTGGCCAGGTCTTCTTCCCCGGCGCCTCGCCCGGCGTGCAAATGATCGCCGCGCTGGCGACCTTCTCCGTGCCCTTCCTGGTGCGTCCGCTCGGCGGTCTGTTCTTCGGCGCCATGGGTGACAAGTTCGGCCGTCAAAAAGTCCTCTCGGTCACCATTATCATCATGGCGGTCAGCACCTTCTGTATCGGTCTGATACCGTCTTATGCGTCGATCGGCATCTGGGCGCCGATCCTGCTGCTGCTGGCCAAACTGGCGCAGGGCTTCTCCGTCGGCGGTGAATATTCCGGTGCGGCAATTTTCGTCGCCGAATACTCGCCGGACCGCAAACGCGGCTTTATGGGCAGTTGGCTGGACTTCGGCTCCATCGCCGGCTTTGTGATGGGTGCAGGCGTGGTGGTGCTGATCTCCAGCATCGTCGGCGAAGCCAACTTCCTCGACTGGGGCTGGCGCATTCCGTTCTTCATCGCCGCGCCGTTGGGCCTGATCGGCCTCTATCTGCGCCATGCGCTGGAAGAAACCCCGGCGTTCCAGCAGCACGTGGACAAGATGGAGAAAGAAGACCGCAACGCCATCGAAAATCCGCCGAAAACCTCGTTCAAAGAGATCGCGGCCAAACACTGGAAAAGTTTGCTGGTGTGTGTCGGTATCGTGATTTCCACCAACGTGACCTATTACATGCTGTTGACCTATATGCCGAGCTACCTGTCGCATAACCTGCACTACTCGGAAGATCACGGCGTTCTGATCATCATCGCCATCATGATCGGCATGCTGTTCGTGCAGCCGGTGATTGGCCTGACCAGCGACCGCATCGGCCGTAAGCCGTTTATCATCGGCGGCAGCATCGGCCTGTTAGCGCTGGCGATCCCGTGCTTCATTCTGATCAACAGCAACGTGATTGGCCTGATCTTCGTCGGTCTGCTGGTGCTGGCGGTGCTGCTCAACTCCTTCACCGGAGTGATGGCTTCCATCCTGCCGGCGATGTTCCCGACGCACATTCGCTACAGCGCGCTGGCGATTTCGTTCAACATTTCGGTGCTGATCGCCGGTGCGACGCCGACCGCCGCTGCCTGGCTGGTCGAAGCGACCGGCAACCTGTACATGCCGGCCTACTACCTGATGGTGGTGGCGGTGATCGGTCTTATCACCGGTCTGTACATGAAAGAGACCGCCAACAAGCCGCTGCGCGGCGCGACGCCGGCGGCATCTGACCGCTCAGAGGCGAAAGAGCTGCTGCAGGAGACCTACGACAACATCGAACAGAAAGTCGAGGACATCAACGCGCAGATCGCCGAGTTGGAAAAGAAAAAACAGATCCTGATCGACCAGCATCCCAAGCTGGACTGATCGGCGCTGAAAGGCAAAAGCCACCCGATTGGGTGGCTTTTTTATTTTGATTTCAAACGAAATAATGCGCAGCGCATTTTATGACCATCGGGATTGGTGGTACGCTTTGCAGCACACGCTTTATTGATGAAGAACATGATCATGAGCAAAATGGATCTTCCCGTCATCATCAGCATCCTTGTTATGCTCGCCCTCTGGTTTGGCGCGTTCTTCAACATTGGCGATATCACCTTCAGCATTTCACGCCTGTTTCACTGGATTGAGAGCCAACGCAGCTAACCCCACGCCGACGCAGGCGGTGGAAAACATCGGCTATGATTAAAAGACGTTACCGCCATTTTCCACGATTATCGCTCGCAATAAGGGGACTGCATCATGACCGATTATGCGTTCTACAATCAGATCCTGACCCGACTGGCCGCCAATCACCCCGGCACGCTGGATGAAAAAAACTACGAACTGTGGAAACAAGACGCCACTAGCCCGCATGCCTTCGCCGATCCCTTCGCCTATCTCAAAACCAAAGGGCTGATACAGGCCTATGTGATGAGCGACATCGATGAGAACAACTATGATATCGACCCGCATCAAACGCGGATCACCGCCGCCGGTCTCGAGTTCATCCGCAACGGCGGGTTTAAATAAGGGCGACACGCGCCAACAAAAAAACCGCCAGACGGCGATTTTTTATCCCAGAAGCATGCGAACCAACTCAGGCGGGGAAAGGCCGATAAAAAATGCGCAGCACTTCGTTGTCGCCCTGGCGTAAAAAACCGCCTTCCGGCTGCCAGCGCAGATCGCGCGCCAGATTGAGATTTTCCCAACCGACCGCGCCCCCCACGCCGATGCAAAGATTTTTATTGCCGGCGGCAAATCCTGCACCGGTGCCGATCATGGCATGCAGCAAACGGGGCGCCGCCGCGTCACGCAGGGAGAATATGCCGATAAAACATCCCTGCGGCGCGCGCAGCATATCCGCCATGGTGCGGATCTCATTATCGTCAGGGCTGACGAAATGTTTGTATTGCTTATCGAACACCGTCTGCCACAGCTGCTTGTATTTCGCCTTACTGAGCGCGCCTGAACGATGAGCGCAAAGCACCACCGCATCCCAGCACATCTCCCCGCTGAGCGAAAGATACTCTTCCGTATCGGTTTGCGGCTTATCGGCGTAATGCCGCGCAAATTCAGCCGCATTCAAATGCGGCGGCACGGCCTGTTTGGCAACGTCACTCTTGTAGCGCTTGAAATTCAACCAATGCATGGGAAGTCTCCTCTTCACCCGGTAGGTTAACAATCCGGCAGCCGTGGATGAGACGCGCCATCAAATCCAGGGCATCGTCAGCAGCGGCGATTTCGTCGTCATTCAGCCCCTGCTCCATCGACCGCTCGATCGCGCTCATCACCCCCGGAGCGCTGGTTTCTTCCCCCTGCGCCACCACGTCTAATACGGCTTTGCCGATCGCCAGACAAAGCTCATGATCAAACTCAATCTCTTTATACGGCTGCATAATCACCCCGATAAATTTTTACCCAAGAATACTAGACCACAATGGTGTATCGCGCCTGTCATCGTAGCGCAGCAAGGTATGCAGCCGAAGAGAATTGCATCAGGCCCCGGGTTGATAGCCCGAAGCCCGACAAAAAGCAGATTATTGCGGTGCTTGTTCGGTAGGGCGAATGATAAAACAAGTGGCGGTTGCCGAAGCCAGCAGCTTCCCTTCCGCCGTTTTGAGCGTGCCTTCAGCGAAAGCGACGTTTTTCGCCGCATAGACCAGACGCCCCTCGGCGATCAGGTCAGTTTCCTTCGGCACAGGGCGCAACATTTTAACCTGCAGATCGACGGTGCCATAACCAATCCCCGCGCCCAGCATACTGTGCACCGCGCAACCGGTCACCGAGTCCAAGACCGTGGCGGCAAAGCCGCCATGAACGCCTCCCAGCGGATTCAGGTGGCGCCCGTCGGCCCGCGCCACGATGCGGATATACCCCTCTTCCACCGCAACCGGTTTCATGGGCACGGTATCAGCGATCGAGGCCGGTGGAGTTTTACCGGCCATCGCAGCCTGTAATAGCGCCAGTCCTGTCATTTTTGTCGGATCCATTGATCTCTCCTCTGGTGATAAACCCGTTATATAGGAGAGGTCTGACCTCTTGACTTGTTTTTTCGTGCTGATGTCGTCAGCCGCCTGCTCTTCAGATTCTCTGAACGTGACCGTCATCACTCTTTAGCGCTAATAACCCTAATTTTTTAGCGCCTTTAGATTTAAAACAACTTTCTGCTGCCAGCGCAGCCGGAAACTGAACGCAGTTAAGTTCAACATTATTAAGGCGTATCTATCATGGATTTCTTTCTGCAATTAGCGGTGATATTGGCATGCCTGCTGTATGGGGCGCGTAAGGGCGGCATTGCGCTGGGGTTACTGGGTGGGATCGGGTTGATGATCCTGGTGTTCGGCTTTCACCTGCAGCCCGGCAAACCGCCGGTGGACGTGATGCTGGTGATTATCGCGGTGGTGGCGGCTTCCGCCACCCTGCAGGCCTCGGGCGGGTTGGACGTCATGCTGCAGATCGCCGAACGGATGCTGCGACGTAACCCGCGCTATGTCTCGATCATCGCACCGTTCGTGACCTGCATTCTCACTATTCTGTGCGGCACCGGGCACGTGGTGTACACCATCTTGCCGATCATTTATGACGTGGCAATCAAAAACAACATCCGCCCGGAGCGACCGATGGCGGCCAGCTCGATCGGCGCGCAGATGGGCATTATCGCCAGCCCGGTTTCAGTGGCGGTAGTCTCGCTGGTGGCGATGCTCAGCAGCTACACCTTCAATGGCCGCCATCTGGAATTCCTCGATCTGCTGTCTATCACCATCCCGTCTACCCTGTGCGGCATTCTGGCGATCGGCATCTTCAGTTGGTTCCGCGGCAAAGACCTGGACAAAGACCCGGAGTTCCAGAAATTCATCTCGGTGCCGGAAAACCATCGCTACGTCTATGGCGATGCCGCCACCTTACTGGACCGGGTTCTGCCACGCAGCAACTGGATCGCCATGTGGATTTTCCTCGCCACCATCGCACTGGTGGCGGTACTGGGGGCGTTTTCCGATCTGCGGCCCAGCTTCGGCGGCAAGCCGCTCTCCATGGTCCTGGTGATCCAGATGTGTATGCTGATGGCCGGGGCATTGATCGTCATCATTACCCGCACCAACCCGGCGTCTATCTCTAAAAACGAAGTGTTCCGCTCCGGCATGATCGCCATCGTGGCGGTGTATGGCGTCGCCTGGATGGCGGAAACCATGTTCGGCGCGCATCTGGCGCAGATCGAAGCCACGCTGGGCGTGCTGGTGAAAGAATACCCCTGGGCCTATGCGCTGATCCTGCTGCTGGTGTCGAAGTTCGTCAACTCGCAGGCCGCCGCGCTGGCGGCACTGGTGCCGGTGGCGCTGGCGATCGGCGTCAACCCGGCCTATATCGTCGCTTCGGCGCCGGCCTGTTACGGCTATTACATTTTGCCAACCTACCCCAGCGATCTGGCGGCAATCCAGTTCGACCGATCCGGCACCACCCGCATCGGCCGCTTCGTGATCAACCATAGCTTTATTCTGCCCGGCCTGATCGGCGTCAGCGTCTCCTGCGTCTTCGGCTGGATCCTCGCCGCGGCGTTCGGTTTCTTATGAGTTGTATTTCGGAGCCCTGAGGGGCTCCGTACAGGCAGGGTGGCAGCACGAAAAGAAAGGATGCAGGTATAATACGAATTTCAGGCACAAAAAAACCGCCTCTCGGCGGTCTACGACATTACTACTTATTGCTTTGATTATTCGGTATTTTCATTCCCTGGTACCCGGGGCGGGACTTGAACCCGCACAGCCATAAGCCGAGGGATTTTAAATTGCTACTGTTATCATTAAATAACAACCACTTGATTGCGATATTCAGAATATTTATAATATTTTACTAACATTTAAATCAAAGCGTTACGTAACGCTACCCCGCAAAATTATGAAGGCTTTTTCTTAGGTGCTACCATTACTGAACACTCACCAGCGGAGCAGTCAAATGGGTAGCATCACCCTCGCCGGCCGGCAGATCTTCATTCTCAACGAAAACGACAGATACCCAAAACCCCAGCAGAACAGCCCTCCGATGTTTGCAATCCGCGAAGACGAAGAGCAGCAGCACTGGCTTTATGTTTGGCACAAGGGCCGCTGGCCGCTCGTATCAGAAACGCCATTCGAAACAGAGGGCAAAGCCGTTGATGCAGCACTCGCATTCGACTTTGCCACGCTTTACAAATAGCCGGGTTCCCTCCCGGCAGTCTTTATGCGAGGTACGAAATCGCTCGCTCCATTTCTTCAGCACTCAACGCGGTAGGCCAATACACTACTTTCTTGATGTGGCCGTTAAACCAGTTCTCTGGGCCGATGTAGGATCGCCCGATAGCCAGGCGATTAAGTGCATCAGGCAAGGCGGTAACCGTTTGAGAGTACCAATTGAACCCGTCGAACAATTTAAGGTTCAGACTCGGCTTGTCGAAGGAAAAAATAGCAGACTGCTCTGAGTCCCTGACCGGGGAAAGACTGTAAATTTCCAGCGATTGAGACACACCCGCCGCATCCGCTGCCGCCCACTGTGCCCGACCGTTGTTCGTTGTCAGGTTTCGGTATGAGAAACGAAGGTTTGCACCTGCCGCGGTGTTATCAAGAACGGCCGTACATGCCAGCTTGTTGTATTCTCCACTCACCGACTGAATACTGTGCGGATGTACGCATGTCATCAGCACCGTGCCGCCTGTAGCAGAGACGAAATCAGCACTCGTTGGCGTAGTACAAATATCTGCCGCGCGCGAGCCCTCAGCGCCAGATGTTGGGATATACGACGAAGCCCCATCCCGGCGCTCTGCCTGAGCGCCCCAAATCCATACAGACCCAGGAACATCAGGCACATACGACGGCAAAGCCGCCGCACTGCTGTCACTCTTTGTCAGCGCCAGTGTAAACTGCGGAGATACGGATAGCGTCGGTGCTATGGTAATAGCACAGCGATACCATCCGTTAGCGTGTTGCTCCATAGTCGCCTGAAGGACTTGCGGTGAGGACTTACCGATCTTCCCATTGCCCAGGTCAAAGTTCACAAACTGCGTTGTGGCCACGGCACCCTGGGCAGCTATCTGCAACACACTGCCAGTGTGCGCCTTTGCCCAAATGCTGAAGGTATAGGGCTGCGATGCAGTGGCATCCATTGTGGTAATGGCCAGCAGGGTATGCGCTGATGCTGTACTCCCAGCGGTTTCAATCAATTTGGTGGCCGTAACATTCCCATCTGGAGACTTTTCACCGTTGGCAGTCACAGCAACATCGGACGCTGTCCAGCTCGTTGCCTGCGTAAAGTCCTGGCTGTATGCCAAGCGGTTATTCGACACAGACTCTGTACGAATGCCCAAACATTCACCTGTGATCGGATGGTATTCAATTGCTGGTTCGCCAGATTCAAGGTACTCGATCAACCCGGTAGCTCCAACGCGTGTGGCTGTACTGGCTCTCGAAAATCCAAGCACATCTGAGATATTTGCTGAGCGTTTAACCTGGCCGGTGGCATATTGCATCACATACCGAGAGCTGGAGAAGTCAGCAAACAATGCAGCGCCAACCGGTAACGGCGCATTTGAACTGGGTAAGCTGCGCTGAGAGCCTTTAAACGTTCCGTTGCTTTTTAGTATCGTAGCCATTATTAAATTCCCGCATTAAAGTTGGTTGTCACTCGCGTTTGGGTGCCGCTAAGGTTTAGTGAATTCTGTGCGTTACCGACACAGTGGTTAAACGAGATATCGACATCGGTCAGCGCCCCGGCGAGATTTACAGGATATTGCTGAGTTACCGTTGCCTGAGTGTCGCGGATTTTATTGTTATTGATTGAGCATGCCGTAAATGGAACCGAACTGTTCACGCCATTTCCCAATTCATTCTTCCCGTTACCCCAAATTTTATTGTTAGTGAAGTCGCAGTTGATAACCTCTTTAGCAGCTTCAATGTTAATTCCGTGGCGACCATTTCCATAGATATGATTGCTATCGACTGTTTCATTTTGCATTACGACATTTTCATCGATGTAGCGGAAATTTACCCCATCCTTACCATTGTTTGTTATCTGATTTTGTGAATATATGTTCCACCCAATCAGTGGGTCTGTTTTCGTACTATACGAATAAACACCATGCTCTGTATTGGAATCAATAATGTTGCTGATAAATTGTGCACGGCGACCGGGTTTTCCATCATTATTTGTTCCAGGGTAACGAAGGATCCCGAATTTATTCAAACGCATCTGATTACCGATAGCCTGGAATCCATCCACGCCACAATCAGCAAGCCCGGCATAGCCCCCCATAAGAACATTGCCAACAGCAATCGCTCCGCGCGCTGCGCCACCACCCTGCGGCTCCAGGAATAACGGGAAGTTAGTACCGTTCTTGACCGTATTGAAGGCAATGTACAACGGTTCATCATCAAGAGCACCTGTGCCAATTCCTATGCCCGAGGCTCCCAGAGGGCGCTCCCATATTCCAGCACTTTCAGCATTCGGTGCCAGACGACCATAGTTTTCAATGCGACAGCGAATGACGGAACAGTTGTCTCCCATATCGTTACCCAGCGCTGTCGCGCCGATGTTCAACATGGTGATCCTGTCCATTACGCAATTTCGCCAGTGCTTAATATACGTCCCTTTAATATCTGGTACGTACTGAGCACCAGGAAGCAGAACCTGATTTTCACCATCGATGGTGAAATTACTCATCAGAACGTTTTCAAGATAATTCGTCAGCGTTCCAGCATACTTTATTGCTGTATTCTGTTTGTATGGAAGTAAAACAGACCTATCACCATCACCAACAATTGACACATTGTTGCGCGGGATGATGAAAGTAGATAGCGGATAATAAGCCTCTGGTAAATAAACCACGCCACCACCGTTCCAGCTCAACCAATCGATCGCACGCTGAATGGCGTACGTCGCATTTTCTCCTGTTTTTGCATTAAACCCGCACTCCCTGACATCGAGTACCCGGCGATTTTTAATCAGACCATCAATCTTTTTCTGTTGGGAACTCATCATGTCTTGAATGGACGATTGCATATCAGGTAAGTGGAGGTGTCCATACTCATCAACAGCACCATATGCGGCATTATTGGCGTCAGATAGAAGGTTAAGGTAGGGGCCTTTGTTTTTGTCAAGGGACTCCATTTTATCCTGAAGACTACCATCAATACCAACAACGTGAGAGCCTCCAAACTCATCATTCACCGCAATAGTGTTGCCATTCGCATCAGATGATAACTCAATATTATCATTCTCATCATGGCTAACATATACAGCTAGATCATTTGCTCCGAGCGACCCAGCAACTTCAACAGCAACACCATCTTTATTGATGTATGTTTTGAATCCATTCCCGACACCCTGTCCAACTCGGAAGCTTTTACCGTTTGGCGTCCCGGCAATACCCGCAATCGTGCCATCGGGATCAGTCGG
The DNA here is from genome assembly GCF_003028435.1 of Serratia sp. Nf2. Classification (NCBI taxonomy): domain Bacteria; kingdom Pseudomonadati; phylum Pseudomonadota; class Gammaproteobacteria; order Enterobacterales; family Yersiniaceae; genus Serratia; species Serratia sp. Nf2. The sequence continues at coordinate 498,906 of NZ_PYTW01000003.1, forward strand.
TGATGTGTAAAAGGTGTTGGCATCTGCGATGTTCTGAGCATCTTCAGCACTCTGTTTCGCCTGTTTTGCATAAACTTCTGCGTCTTGCTGAGCACCAATAATTTCATTTATACGCTCAGATACCTGCTTACGTACTGTAGGAAATGGTTTTTGAAAACGATCGTAAGCCTCATCTTGTTCGCCGTTAAGGAAGTCATCATACGCGAGAGCATTATCATTTAAATCCTTCATGCTGTTAGAAGGACGTGGGTTTCCGGTGTTGTATCTCTGAGCCATAGTCATTTCCATAAAAAACCCGCATAAATGCGGGCTATATAATGTTGAAAAATCGTTTATCTTTTCGGTTTTTCTGGCCAAGTGATATCTGGAGCATCATTGGGATTAATTCGGTTTAGCAATACCGAATACTTTTCCCATCTTTCCAAGCTTCTCAACTCTTCTGACGTTGCGATGCCATATTTCTCTGCACGCGCTAACGGGGAAATGATATCTTCAGCCTCTATTCGGTACTGCTCTTTCTCCGCGGCGGCCAGCGCAGTTAATTGGCCCTTAGTGAGTGGCGGTACATCTACCCAGGCAGGTTTCCCATCAGGGCCTCCTCCCCTTTGCTTACCTTCTGGCGGTATCCCAGTAAATTCAAAAAATACTTCTTCACCGACAGCCATAAGATCTGCTGGCAACGAATGGTTATCCCGGTAGGCCGGTAATAATTCATCTGGATAAAAACACCCTGTTGATGCGCTAAATTGATACATGGTTATTCCCCAATCGCGATCCAGCCAAAGTTATCAGCATTACCGGCACCACCACTGATCCAGCCATATGCGCCAAATGCTGAGTTGGTATCATTGGTTACGGACACGGAACGGTTTCCATCTGCATATTTCGTTGCCACGATAGCAATAACCCGCTTTGGGAAGGGGATCGGATATTGCACTGTCCCTGACGGCGCATTAATAGTGCCGGTTCCCATTTGAACAATAATGTTTTTCTTTCCGCCAGATGGAGTCTGAGTAGGGATGATGCAATACCCCTGAGAAGTAAGAGCACCAACGATAGGATCAGACAGAAGAGAGGTCACCCTCAGCTCACCGATCACCTCTTTTAACTGATTATCGTTATCCGGATCTAGTTGTCGCCCAGAGCCTTCAACCACGCCAATTAACTCGCGCTGGAAAGTGTTCAACATCTCGGCATTGATAATGGTCGGCGGGATGCCCTGCGCCACATTGCCATTCGTATATTCGCCGTTTGCATCTGCTGTATCAGTTGTGCTTCCTACTTTTCTCATGATAACTCCTGAAATTTAATATAGATTTGATTAGAGATAGCCCGATGCAGTGTCGAACATATCGGCAAATTCTGGGGTAACGTCGTAAACGCCCTCGTCATTAAATCCAAAATTGATATAGCCAAATTTAACGATCGTATGCGAAGGCGATAGCGCATTCATTCGGCACTCAAGCTGCCGGTTTCCCCATGAGCGCAACGGATCGCCGCAGTAACTCATTCCGGCTCGGGCATAGGAGATGGTTGTTTCCTCCGCCTCAACCAACCATACAAAAGGCCAGTCATCGCCATTTAGGCCATCACCACAGGCTGAAAGCCCGGCGCGCGCCTGGCGGTATTCTTTGATAGTGATGTTGTAACCGAGCGCTCTGGCGATACCGATAAAATAGGTGCGTGACTGGCCGCCCGTGCTGATAAATTTTGACACTACAGCCGCCTGGCGTTTCGCTATCGTGTCAACCTCACCGATCGAACAATCATCTGGCAAGCCCAGCGTTTTCTCCCATTCAGTCAGCATGATGGTTGCGGTTTCAGGGAAGGCTCCGACAAGTAGCGCTATCGCATCGTTATCGCTGCGCTGAAACCCTGTAGCCAGAGCCCGAATAACTGCCCCCTGAACCCCGCCAGGGTCGCGCGGCCACGCTAACCCGGTCGGGATCAACGCCTGTAGCGCGCGCGAATACTCCTTTACGGTAAACTGGC
>NZ_PYTW01000039.1:0-1045 GCF_003028435.1 Serratia sp. Nf2
GCCGTCAGTTGCCCCAGCGCATCGTAGGTATAAGCCGTCACGCTGCCGGAACAGTCGGTGTAGCGCGTCAGCTGGCCGCGGGCGTCCCACTCCAGCTTCACTTCCCCGCCCAGCGCGTCGATCACGCCGGCCGGCAGGCTCTCTTCGTCATCCGGATAGCGGTACAGCGTGGCGTGGCCCAGGGCATCGACATAGCGCGTCGGGCGCCCCAGCGTGTCCCAGTGCTGCGCTTCGCTGCTGCCGTCCGGGTACGCGACGGCGAACAGTCGGCCGCTGTTGCGCGAATATTGATAACGCGTCACGCGGCCGAGCGGATCGGTCTCCGACAGCAGGCGGCCGTAAGGATCCCATTCGCTCTGGCGCTGCGCGCCGCCGGGCAGCAGCACGCTGCACAGCTCGCCGCGTTGGTAGATAAAGCCGTAGCGGCGCTGGTCGAAATCGGTGTACTGCGCCACGTTGTCGTCGTCATCCAGCCGCCACTCCGCCCGCTTGCCGTCGCCGCGCACCGCGCTGCGGCGCCCGCCGGCGAAGTCATAGCCGAACTCAAGGGATTCCCCGGCGCTGTTGCGGTAGGCCGTCACGCGCGGCACGCCGTCGATCTCTTGCCATTGGTATTCGTTCAGCAGCCCGGCGGCGTCCTGGTGGCTGATCATCAGGCCGTCGCGCCAGCCGAAGCGGCGCGTTACCTCACCGGCGCGGTTGCTCACCGTCGTCAGTTGGCCCTGCTCATCGTAACCGTAGCGCGCCAGCGTCCGTTCGCCTTCGGCGGTTTGCAGCGCCACTTCGCGCAGGCGGCCCTGCGCATAGCGGCACATCAGGCGCTGCCCGGCGCTGTCCACCAGTTCGCTCAGCAACCCTTCGTCGTCGTAAAACAGCGAGGTGGCGTTGCCGATGGCGTCGGTGATCATGCTGAGCCGGCTCGGCTGGTCGCCCGCCAGCGGCGGGTAGTGGAAAATCTGTTCGCCGACGTCAAACAGCTGCCAGCTGCCGTCGTCGTTGTGCATCAGCCAGCATTTTTCGGCTTCGCAGTAGGTTTTGTGACCGC
>NZ_PYTW01000040.1:0-1045 GCF_003028435.1 Serratia sp. Nf2
GCCGTCAGTTGCCCCAGCGCATCGTAGGTATAAGCCGTCACGCTGCCGGAACAGTCGGTGTAGCGCGTCAGCTGGCCGCGGGCGTCCCACTCCAGCTTCACTTCCCCGCCCAGCGCGTCGATCACGCTGCCCGGCAGGCTCTCTTCGTCATCCGGATAGCGGTACAGCGTGGCGTTGCCCAGCGCATCGACATAGCGCGTCGGGCGCCCCAGCGTGTCCCAGTGCTGCGCTTCGCTGCTGCCGTCCGGGTACGCGACGGCGAACAGTCGGCCGCTGTTGCGCGAATATTGATAGCGCGTCACGCGGCCGAGCGGATCGGTCTCCGACAGCAGGCGGCCGTAGGGATCCCATTCGCTCTGGCGCTGCGCGCCGCCGGGCAGCAGCACGCTGCACAGCTCGCCGCGTTGGTAGATAAAACCGTAGCGGCGCTGGTCAAAATCGGTGTACTGCGCCACGTTGTCGTCGTCATCCAGCCGCCACTCCGCCCGCTTGCCGTCGCCACGCACCGCGCTGCGGCGCCCGCCGGCGAAGTCATAGCCGAACTCAAGGGATTCCCCGGCGCTGTTGCGGTAGGCCGTCACGCGCGGCAGGCCGTCGATCTCTTGCCATTGGTATTCGTTCAGCAGCCCGGCGGCGTCCTGGTGGCTGATCATCAGACCGTCGCGCCAGCCGAAGCGGCGCGTTACCTCACCGGCGCGGTTGCTCACCGTCGTCAGTTGGCCCTGCTCATCGTAGCCGTAGCGCGCCAGCGTCCGTTCGCCTTCGGCGGTTTGCAGCGCCACTTCGCGCAGGCGGCCCTGCGCATAACGGCACATCAGGCGCTGCCCGGCGCTGTCCACCAGTTCGCTCAGCAACCCTTCGTCGTCGTAAAACAGTGAGGTGGCGTTGCCGATGGCGTCGGTGATCATGCTGAGCCGACTCGGCTGGTCGCCCGCCAGCGGCGGGTAGTGGAAAATCTGTTCGCCGACGTCAAACAGCTGCCAGCTGCCGTCGTCGTTGTGCATCAGCCAGCATTTTTCGGCTTCGCAGTAGGTTTTGTGACCGC
>NZ_PYTW01000041.1:0-923 GCF_003028435.1 Serratia sp. Nf2
CCTGGAAGGCCCGCGGCTGGCTGGTTCTGGCCGGAGACGACATTGACGTTGAAGCGTCGAATGCGAACATCGAGCGCTTCCGAAAAACTGTTACCCGACCAGAGAAAAAACCGGCAGGTAACAAGCAGAGTAACAAAACAGGTAACAGATCCTCGGGTAACAAGTCAGGTAACAAAAACGATAAGGATCTGGCCGAGTCTCCGACGAAAACCGTTGAGCGAATGATCGCCGAGCACGGCGTGACGATGACGCTTGATGAAGCGCGCCAGATGAAAGAAAACTTCCTCGCGTTGCTTACCCAGCTCGAGTACGACATTAAATCCGGGCAGGTGCTGCCGTACAAAGACATGATCGAGGCCGTAGGTAATGAATACGCCCGCATGCGCACCCGTCTCATTGCGATTGCTCCTGAACATGGCCCCCGGTTACGGGTGCTGGCTTCTACCACCAACGATGCGGAGTTTGTCCAGGCACTGCAGGAGGTGGTTTACGAGGCGATGGAGGAATTGAGCCTTGATGCAGATAACAACCGAGGAGAGAACTAACGCTGCAGCCTGGCAGAATTTCACCGGGGAGCTGCGCCAGCGTCGCTCCGATGTTCGCCCGCCCGAACCGCTGTCACTGAGCGAATGGGCTAATAAATACGCGGTGCTCTCGAAAGAAACCAGTGCGCAAACGGGCCGATTCCGGTCTTTCGCGTATCAGGATGGCATGATGGACGCCATTACTGATCCAGCGGTGACGCAGGTGTCGGTGATGAAGTCGGCGCGCGTTGGCTACACCAAAATCCTTGACCACGTTGTCGGCTATTACCTGGCGCATGACCCGTCGCCGATCCTCATCGTTCAGCCGCGTGTTGAAGATGCCGAAGATTACAGTAAAACCGAGATCGCGCCGATGTTGCGTGATACCCCGGTGCTGGC
>NZ_PYTW01000042.1:0-766 GCF_003028435.1 Serratia sp. Nf2
CTGCTCTATAAAAATGATGACAATAGGAATTCATTAGTTCAACACTTATCACCTGATGTCACTGTTTCATATTTGAATTTGGACGGGAGAATAAGAACATCCATTTTGAAGTTTGTTTTTGGTATTAGAAAATACTGCAGTCGTAACAGCATTGATACACTCTTTATTAGTGATGGCGTATCGAACGCTGCTTTATCACCGTTTCTTTTTTTGTTTGGCAATCGATTGAAAAAAATTGCACGTGAGTCCAATCTTCCAACTTTATTTGAAAGAAGCAGGTTGGTTAAATTTCTCTACAGATCATGTTACAAAAATTATGATTCTATAGTTGTTCAAAGTAACGAGATGCATTTAGACTTATGTGAAAAGATGGGGATCCCAGGTAAAAAACTGGTCAAAATAAATAATCCTGTCGATATTGAGCGTATCGTAAGAATGAGTTTACTTGTTGAAAAAGAACTATATCCGTTAGATAAAATAAATTTATTGTCAATTGGCCGGCTCACTTACCAGAAAGGTTTTGATCTCCTTTTATATGCATTTTCAAATCTTGCTCAAGAGAATTATCATTTAACATTGATTGGCAATGGTGAGAAAAAAAATGAGCTACTTGCGCTTGCCGAAAAACTGGGGATTGTTGAGCATGTATCATTTATTGACTCTACAGATAACCCTTATGCATATATGAAGAAAGCTGACATTTTTGTTTCCAGCTCTCGATGGGAAGGTTATCCTAATGTCGTTATTGAATCTATCGCTTGTGGAA
>NZ_PYTW01000043.1:0-762 GCF_003028435.1 Serratia sp. Nf2
ACGTTGTCGGCTATTACCTGGCGCATGACCCGTCGCCGATCCTCATCGTTCAGCCGCGTGTTGAAGATGCCGAAGATTACAGTAAAACCGAGATCGCGCCGATGTTGCGTGATACCCCGGTGCTGGCGGAAATCTGTGGTGATCCCAAGGCCAAGGACAGTAATCAGACCATCCTCAAAAAGACCTTTGCCAACGGCGCCAATTTGACGCTGGTGGGGGCAAACAGCCCCGGCGGTTTCCGCCGTATTACCTGCCGGATCATCCTGTTTGACGAAGTTGACGGTTATCCGTCCGGCGGCGCCGGGGTGGAAGGTGATCAGATTGCACTGGGCATTAAGCGTTCCGAAACATTCTGGAACCGCAAGATTGCCCTGGGTTCGACGCCAACGGTGAAGGGCACCAGCCGGATTGAAAAGGCGTATGAGGAAAGCGATCAGCGCCGCTATTACGTCCCGTGCCCGCACTGCGGTGAATTTCAGGTACTGCAGTGGGGCGGCCCTGAGACGCCATACGGCATCAAGTGGGACAAGGATGAAAATGGAGAAGGCATCCCTGAATCGGCATATTACGTCTGCCGGCATAATGGTTGCGTGATCCACCATAACGAAAAGTCGGGCATGGTGAAGCGCGGCGAGTGGCGCGCAACCAAACCATTTAAAGGGCATGCGGGTTTTCACATTTGGGCGGGTTACAGCCTGTTCCCGAACGCGGCCTGGAAATATCTGGTGGCTGAGTGGCTACGGGTGAAAAACGATCCGCTCA
>NZ_PYTW01000044.1:0-762 GCF_003028435.1 Serratia sp. Nf2
ACGTTGTCGGCTATTACCTGGCGCATGACCCGTCGCCGATCCTCATCGTTCAGCCGCGTGTTGAAGATGCCGAAGATTACAGTAAAACCGAGATCGCGCCGATGTTGCGTGATACCCCGGTGCTGGCAGAAATCTGTGGTGATCCCAAGGCCAAGGACAGTAATCAGACCATCCTCAAAAAGACCTTTGCCAACGGTGCCAATTTGACGCTGGTGGGGGCAAACAGCCCCGGCGGTTTCCGCCGTATTACATGCCGGATCATCTTGTTTGACGAAGTTGACGGTTATCCGTCCGGCGGCGCCGGGGTGGAAGGTGATCAGATTGCACTGGGCATTAAGCGTTCCGAAACATTCTGGAACCGCAAAATTGCCCTGGGTTCGACGCCAACGGTGAAAGGCACCAGCCGGATTGAAAAGGCGTATGAGGAAAGCGATCAGCGCCGCTATTACGTCCCGTGCCCGCACTGCGGTGAATTTCAGGTACTGGAGTGGGGTGGCCCTGAGACGCCATACGGCATCAAGTGGGACAAGGATGAAAATGGAGAAGGCATCCCAGAATCGGCTTATTACGTATGCCGGCATAATGGTTGCGTGATCCACCATAACGAAAAGTCGGGCATGGTTAAGCGCGGCGAATGGCGCGCAACCAAACCATTTAAAGGGCATGCGGGTTTTCACATTTGGGCGGGTTACAGCCTGTTCCCGAACGCGGCCTGGAAATATCTGGTGGCTGAGTGGCTACGGGTGAAAAACGATCCGCTCA
>NZ_PYTW01000045.1:0-645 GCF_003028435.1 Serratia sp. Nf2
CGCCCTTCATCGCCTCTGACTGCCTAGGCATCCACCGTGTACGCTTAGTCACTTAACCTCACAACCCGAAGATGTTTCCATCGTTCGTGCTGCAAACATTTGAGAGACTCTATGACAGGTTACTCTTCATCCCAATACTTCTACGGAGGGATAAATTTCAGCCGTCATGTTTCAATTTTCAGCTTGTTCCAGATTGTTAAAGAGCAAAATACTTCGCAGCATACTGTTTCCAATATACTCTGAAGTATTGAAATACCGGACTATATGGTGGAGCTAAGCGGGATCGAACCGCTGACCTCCTGCGTGCAAGGCAGGCGCTCTCCCAGCTGAGCTATAGCCCCATACAGTCACGTGCAGTACCTTTTCCACTTCGAAGAAGTGGTAGGCCTGAGTGGACTTGAACCACCGACCTCACCCTTATCAGGGGTGCGCTCTAACCACCTGAGCTACAAGCCTATAAAGGTATTTCTGCTCGTTACTTTCTATCAGACAATCTGTGTGAGCACGCCACTCGAACTAATATCTTTAGGTAAGGAGGTGATCCAACCGCAGGTTCCCCTACGGTTACCTTGTTACGACTTCACCCCAGTCATGAATCACAAAGTGGTAAGCGCCCTCCCGAAGGTTAAGCTACCTACTTCTTTT
>NZ_PYTW01000046.1:0-642 GCF_003028435.1 Serratia sp. Nf2
TCGACGACCCGACAGGGGGCGGTATTGACGGCAATGCGGATGCCGGCACGACCCTGACACTGGATGTTTCTCTACCCGGCATTGATGCCAGCGGCGTAATGCTCGAGCCTGCCACCGGCGGAGCAGATATTGAGACACAGGAAAGCTTCCGCGCCCGCATGCTGCTTGCCTATCAACATCCGCCTCAGGGTGGCAGCGATACAGATTACGAGCAGTGGGCGCTGGCGGTACCCGGTGTTACCCGTTGTTGGGTAAAACGGCGCCTGATGGGGGCAGGTACGGTTGGTGTTTACATCATGTGCGATGGCAACGACGAAACCAATCACGGTTTCCCGGTAGGGACTGACGGTATTTCTCGGCTGGATGACTGGGGCGCACAGAAGGCTACCGGAGATCAGGGGCGTGTGGCTGATTACATCTACCCACGCGCGCCCGTCACTGCGCTTGTTTACGTTTGTTCGCCAGTGGCCAAGACGGTGGATTTTGAGATCAGCGGCATTTCACATGTTGGCAGCGACATTACCACGGCCATTGCGGCGGCTATCGACAATGTCTTTTTCGAAGGTGGAACGCCGGTCGGCAATGGCAAGATCTTCCTCTCTGACCTGAACAGGGCAATCGGAGACATTGATGGCACAGCAG
>NZ_PYTW01000047.1:0-622 GCF_003028435.1 Serratia sp. Nf2
AAAAGAAGTAGGTAGCTTAACCTTCGGGAGGGCGCTTACCACTTTGTGATTCATGACTGGGGTGAAGTCGTAACAAGGTAACCGTAGGGGAACCTGCGGTTGGATCACCTCCTTACCTAAAGATATTGATTCGAGTGGCGTGCTCACACAGATTGTCTGATGAAAAGTAACGAGCAAAGCGCTACCTGTTGATGCCATGAGTCATTCATGCTGATACGAACCGATTAAGTTATTCAGTTTAATCGGATTTTCGTGTCCCCATCGTCTAGAGGCCTAGGACACTGCCCTTTCACGGCTGTAACAGGGGTTCGAATCCCCTTGGGGACGCCATTCCGATAATGAGTGAAAGACATTATCACCGGTTAGCGATAACCGAAAAAATCTTAAAGATGACTTGCGAGTCATGTTTAAGATATTGCTCTTTAACAATCTGGAACAAGCTGAAAATTGAAACATGACGGCTGAAATTTATCCCTCCGTAGATGTATTGGGATAAAGAGTAACCTGTCATAGAGTCTCTCAAATGTTTGCAGCGCGAACGATGGAAACATCTTCGGGTTGTGAGGTTAAGTGACTAAGCGTACACGGTGGATGCCTAGGCAGTCAGAGGCGATGAAGGGCG
>NZ_PYTW01000048.1:0-575 GCF_003028435.1 Serratia sp. Nf2
GGCGAACGTTTACCACCGCGCGCCGATTCGCCCTTGATCGCCCAAATTCGGCGGCCAAGGCGCTCTTTGGCAAACTCGTAAACTTTCTGGGTGTGGTGGCCACCGGAGTCCATGCAGGCCGCCATGATCGTGAATCCACGCCCGTCAGCCCGGCGCCAGACCTGCTTGAGATACGCATCGAGGCGTTGCCACGGTTCGTTGGTTTCCAGATCGCCCTCAATCACGTCGAAGGCAATCGACCAGCTCTCCTCATTACGTCCCCAACCCGTCACCTCAATTTCAAAGCGACCATCCTGGGTATCGATGCCGGCCGTTAATACCGCCACGCCGTCAGGCACTTCTGCTGCATAGACTTCACAGCGTTCCAGCAAGCGTTTCTCGCTCAGCGCTTTTTCGCCGCGGTCTTCATACGGCTCGCCAAGCACCAGGTTGATAAAGGTCTGACGCATGAGCGGATCGTTTTTCACCCGTAGCCACTCAGCCACCAGATATTTCCAGGCCGCGTTCGGGAACAGGCTGTAACCCGCCCAAATGTGAAAACCCGCATGCCCTTTAAATGGTTTGGTTGCGCGCCA
>NZ_PYTW01000004.1:0-434246 GCF_003028435.1 Serratia sp. Nf2
GTTGTGGTTGAGGTAGTCACGCCACAGGACTTCGGCGATGTCCGCCATGCCCATAGGGGCCCCCGGGTGGCCGGAATTTGCTTTTTGTACGGCGTCCATGCTGAGTGCGCGGATGGCGTTGGCAAGCTCTTTACGAGAGGACATGTTTTACTCCAGGTCGGATAAAAAAAGCAGTCAAGTTCCCTATTTTCTCAGACTCCACATCACAACGGCAATCCCTAATGCCAAATGAGAGCGAGTTCACCACTTATTAGCACGATTGGACGCTTTTTCGGAATAACACTATTCTCGCCTTGGCTGGCGTACACTAGGCTCTTGCGACAAGATTTCCTCAAAGCAAAATGACTCTTTTACCTTGTTACCTTCACAGGAAGATGGCGTTATGAAGATCCGTACCTCTTTGATTGCGTTGGGCATTGCCACCTTGGCAACCGGCTGTCAAAACCTGAATACCGAAACCTTGATGCAGTCCGGCGCGCAGGCGTTCCAGGCGGCGACCCTGAGCAACAACGACGTTAAGGCCCTGAGTGATAAATCCTGTGCCGAGATGGACAGCAAGGCACAAATCGCGCCGGCCGACAGCACCTACGCCAAGCGTCTCAACAAAATCGCCGCGGCGCTGGGCGACAACATCAACGGCACCCCGGCCAACTACAAGGTCTACGTGACCAAAGACGTCAACGCCTGGGCGATGGCCAACGGCTGCATTCGCGTCTACAGCGGCCTGATGGACATCATGAACGACAACGAAGTGGAAGGCGTGCTGGGCCACGAAATGGGCCACGTGGCGCTGGGCCACACCCGCAAGGCGATGCAGGTGGCTTACGGCACCGTGGCGCTGCGCACCGCGGCGTCCTCCGCCGGCGGCGTCATTGGCTCGCTGTCGCAGTCGCAGCTGGCGGACATCGGCGAGAAGCTGGTCAGCGCCCAGTTCTCACAGAAGCAGGAAAGCGAAGCGGATGATTACTCGTTCGATCTGCTGAAAAAGCGCGGCATCGATCCGAACGGCCTGGCCACCAGCTTCGAGAAGCTGGCCCAGATGGAAGCCGGCCGCCAGAGCAGCATGTTCGACGACCACCCTTCTTCCCAAGCGCGTGCGCAGCACATTCGCGATCGCATCGCGGCAGAGAAATAACCACGAAAACGCCCGGCAATCGCCGGGCGTTTTTTATCGTATTAATACAGCGTTTTCTGCGGCGGCCCGGCGAAAGTCAGCGGCCCGACCTGTTTCATGTCCACCTCGACCACCGACGGCCCCGGGTAGTTGATCGCCTCGGCCAGCACGCCGTTGAACTGCGACGCCGCGTCCACTTTCCAGGCTTTCAACCCCATCGCTTCGGCGACCTGGGTAAAGGCTGGCGTATGCAGCTCGTTGTAATACTGGCGCCCGGAGAAATACTTGTCCTGAATGCCGCGCATCACGCCATAACCGCCGTCGTTCATGATCAGCAGGGTGATATTCACCTGTTCCTGCGCCATGGTCGCCAACTCGCCCAGGCCCAGCGCCAGACCACCGTCGCCCACCAGCCCCACCACCTTGCGCTGCGGGTTGGCGATCGCGCTGCCGATGGCCATCGGCAGCCCCATACCGATGGCGCCCGCCAGCGAGTGAATGTTGCACAGCGGCGAGATCGCCCGGAACAGCCGGCTGCCCCAGACGCTGCCGGAAACGGTGATATCGCGTACCAACAGCCCGTCCTGCGGCAGCGCGGCGTCGATGGCGTCGTTGAGTTTGGCGTATTCGCCGGACTGCTGGCGCAGCACGCGCTCCGCCTGCTGCACCGCCCCCGCGATCTCGGCATCCCACTCGGCGTTGACCTTCTCGCCGGGGCTCAGCCGCGCCGCCAGCGCCGCGAGCAGCGCCGCACAGTCGCCGTTGATCTGCTCATCGGCCAGATAGTTGCGGTTGGCCGCCGCCGGATCGATGTCAATCTGCACCAGCGGGCGCGGCAGCTGCAGCGTCCAGGTACGGGTTTCATTACTGCGCAGGCGCGAACCAGCCACCAGCGTCAGGTCGCACTGCGTCAGGATCGCTTCGATGCTCGGTGAATTATGGAACGCCCGCAGGCTGCGCGGATGGCTGTCCGGCAGAATGCCGCGCCCGTGGGTGCTGGAGATCACCGCCACGCCGGCGTCCGCCAGCTTGCGCACCGCGTCGCCGCAGGCCAAGGCGCCGCCGCCCAACCACAGCAGCGGACGCTTGGCCTGTTTCAGCCGCTGATGCAGCCGTTCCACCGCCGCATCGTCCGCCTTCGGCAGCGGCGCCGGCGCCAACGGCTCGGTCAGCACCGAACGGGAAACCAGGCTGCTTTGAATATCGATCGGGATCTCGACCGCCACCGGGCCGCAGGGCACGGTTTGCGCATCCAGGATCGCCCGCTGGATCACCGCCACCGCCTGCTCCGGCGAATTGACCCGGTAAGCGCGCTTGGAGCAGGCGCGCAGGAAGCCGAGCTGATCGCGGGTTTCATGAATAAAACCGGCGTCGGCGTCCAGATAGGCTTTTTCCACCTGGCCGGTGATATGCAGCAGCGGCGTGTTGGCGTTGAGCGCCTCAATCATCGCCCCCACCGCGTTGCCGGCGCCGGCGCCGGTGCTGGTCAAGGCTACGCCCAGGCCGGAGAAACGCCCGTGTGCGTCGGCCATGGTGACCGCCCCCGCTTCGCCGCGCGCCGGCACGAAGCGAATTTTATCGCGCTGCCCCACCGCATCGGCGATCGGCAGATTATGAATCGAAATGATGCCGTACATCGCCGACACCGCGTACTGTTCCAGAGTCCGGGCTATCGCCTCGCCAACCGTGATTTTATCGCTCATCATCTGCCTTCTTAAGGTATTCGTTATTAGGGTTATGCGTAAAGGTGTCGGCCTAGTCGCTCCAGCGGTTCACCTGATGGCTCAGCGCCAGATACACGCTTTTTTGCTGCATGTAGGCCTTGATGCCGTTCAGGCCCTTTTCGCGACCCAGCCCGCTCTCCTTGAAACCGCCGAACGGCGTGGAAATCGAGAACGTTTTGTAGGTATTGACCCAGACGGTGCCGGTTTCCAGCCGCTCCGCCAGCGCCATCGTGCGAGGGAAGTCGCGGCTCCAGATGCCGGCCGCCAGGCCGTACACCGAGTCATTGGCCTGTTCGATCAGCTGTTGCTCGTCGTCAAACGGCAACGCCACCAGCACCGGGCCGAAGATCTCTTCCTGGCAAACGCGGGCGTCGTTGTTCAAGCCTTCAATAATGGTCGGCAGGTAATAGCTACCGCTCGCCAGTTGCGGATCGGCCGGCGCTTCGCCGCCGATGATCACTAGGCCGCCCTCCTGCCGCGCCAGCGCCACGTAGTCCGCCACGCTTTGCCGATGTTTGGCGCTGATCAGCGGGCCGAGATGCACGCCCGGCACCAGCGGGTTGCCGATGCGCAGCCCCGCCGTCAGTTCGGTCAAGCGCGCCAGCAGCGGCTGATACAGCGAACGATGCACGAACAGCCGCGAACCGGCGATGCACGCCTGGCCGGCGGAGCTGAAAATGCCGTAGCAGATGCCGCGCGCCGCCTGCTCCAGATCGGCGTCCTCCAGCACGATGGTCGGCGACTTACCGCCCAATTCCAGCGAAGTGGGGATCAGCTTGTCGGCGGCGATGTGCGCCAAATGGCGCCCGGTACTGGTCCCGCCGGTAAAGGAGATCTTTTTCACCAGCGGATGGCGCGCCAACGCCTCGCCGATCACCGAACCTTTGCCCGGCAACACGCTGAGCAGCCCGGCCGGCAGACCCGCCTGTTCGAACAGCTCGGCCAGCTTCAGCGCCATCAGCGGCGTGGCTTCGGCCGGTTTGAGCACCACCGCGTTGCCCGCCGCCAACGCCGGCGCCACCTTCTGCATTTCGCTGGCGATCGGCGAGTTCCACGGCGTAATGGCGGCGATCACACCCATCGGTTGATACTGGCTTAGCGTCATCACCTCGGCGCTGCGCGGGGTCGGCAGCTCGCCTTCCAACACCTCGCAGGCGGCCGCGAAGTAGCGCGCGGTCGCCGCCGCGCTGGCCACCAGCCCGCGGGTCTCCGCCAGCGGCTTACCGTTGTCGCGGGTCTGCAGCTCGGCCAGCTGTTCCTGCTGCGCCAGAATCAGGTTGCTGACGCGGTAAAGGATCGAGGCGCGTTGATGCGGCACCAACCCACGCCATTCCGGCGCGCGCCAGGCGCGCTCCGCCGCTTCCACCGCCTCGTTCACGTCCTCGACGTTAGCGGCACGCAGCCGCGCGTTGACGCTGCCGTCGGCCGGGAATACCGACGCCATCTCTTCGCCACGCCCTTCACGCCAGCGCCCGGCGACAAAAATATTCAATCGTTCCATGCTCCGCTCCTGCCGTTCAGGCAATAAAACCGCCGTCCACCAGACGGCGACAGGCTTGTACCGCGCTCAGCGCCGCCAGGGTTGATGTTTTGGGATTGCTCGCCAGCGGGGTGCCGCTCAGCTCGATGTGAAATTCGCCAAAGTCGCCGCACACCTGCAGACGATGGGTATTGCGCCGGGTGGCGGGATCGACCTGCAGACGTACCCGGGTGGCGTCCATCCCCAGGCCGTTGAGCGCAATGGTGGCCGCCACGTTGGCATTGGCCGGGAACAAACGCGCCGCTTCGCGCGCCGACCCTTCGAAAAATACCTGCGCTTCGCTCACCGCATCGAGGTCGATCAGCTGCTCCGCCGGGCTGCCGCGCCAGCTGGCCGGACTTTTGCTGGCCTGATAGGTCACGCTCTCCAGCCCGCCTTCGCGCGCCGACGCCAGCCCATCCATCCCCGCCACCGCACCGGACAACACGATCAGCTGCCCGTGATGGCGGCGGCAAACCTGCTGCAGCCGCTGTTGCAATGCGGCGTCCGCCAGCGCGCCGGTCGAGATCAGCGCCAGCGGCCAACCGCGCTGCAGCACCGCTTCGCCGAACTCCGCCACCGCCTGTTGGCTGGCGCACTCCAGCACCAGATCCGGCCGCTGCAAACACTGCTCGGGATGGGTCAGCGCCTGCACCCGCCCGCCAAAGGCCTCGGCGATCGCCGCATGATGAGCCACGCGCGCCAGGATCCAACCGACCTCCACGCCTTCCGGCAGACGGGCGATCACTTCCTTCGCCATCGCGCCGTAGCCAATCATCATGATCTTCTTCATCTTTATCGGCCCCTGCTACACATGGCGGTTAAAGCCGCCGGATACGTCCAGCGCCGCGCCGGTGGTAAAGGAAGCCAGCGGCGAAGCGAGGAACAGCAGCGCCTGCGCCGGCTCCTGCGGCTTGCCGAGGCGCTTCATTGGGATGCCGCGCCGTTCGGCGATCGCCGCCGTCCACTGCTCCCAGCTTTGATCTTTATCGCTGCGCTCGTCGAAACGGCGGCGCCACTGGCCCGACTCCACCATCCCCAGCAAGATCGAGTTAACGCGAATGCCTTTGCCCACCAGCTCTTTCGACAGCGTCAGCGTCATGTTGAGCAGCGCGGCGCGCGCCGCCGAGGTGGCGATCATGTGTTCTTCCGGCTGCAGCGCCAGCAGCGAGTTCACGCAAGTGATCGACGCGATCGTCGACCGTTCCAGCGCCGGTAAAAACGCCTGCACCGGGTTGATCACGCCGAACAGCTTCAGCTCGGCCTCATGCAGCCAGGCTTCGCGCGGCGTTTGGTCAAAATGGGCGACGAAGCCCTGACCGGCGTTGTTAATCAGCAGATCCACGCCGCCGAAATGCGCCGTCACCTGGTCAGCGAACTGCGCCACCTGCTGCGCGTCCAGTACGTCGCAGCGCAGCGCCAGGATCTCCGCCTGCGGAAACTCCGCGCGCAGGCTGGCTGCTGCGCCGGCGAGTTTGTCCGGATCGCGGCCGCAGAACGCCACCTTCGCCCCTTCGGCCAGCAGCAGCTTCAGGGTTTCGAAACCGATGCCCGACGAGCCGCCGGTCACCACCGCCACCCGATTCTCAAGCTGAAAATTCATCGTTGGATTGCTCCCGTAAAGTCCCGCAGATAGCGGTTGAAACACGCCGGCGCGTCGAGGTAGCTGGCATGGCCGGCGGCGGCGATCAAACGCAGCGTCGCGTCCTGCTCACGCGCCAGCTCGGCCGCCTTCTCCGGCGGCGTAATGCGATCCTGTTCACCGCACCACACTTCCAGCGGGCCGCGATAGCGCGCCAGATAGCGGCCGATATCGTCGTTGGCCAGCATCCAGGCGGCGCTCAGAAAACCGTCGGGATCGAGCTGCTGCATGCCGTTGCGCACCCAGGCGATATCCTGCGGATCCGCCCCTTCACGCAGCAAGGCCGCCGCCCGCTGCTCGCCGTAGCCCATCGGCCCCAGCGTCTCTATCATCTGTTGGCGCTGGCCATAGACCTGCCGACGTTTTTCCTCCGGCGCCGTGGCATAGCCCTGCGCCGGATCCGCCAACACCAATCCACATAACCCGTCCGGATAGCCGGCGGCATAGGCGCTGCCGATCAGCGCCCCCAGCGAATGGCCGACGATCAGCGGCTGCGCCAGCTGCAGCTCTTCAATCAGCGCCGCCAACGCCGCCGCATAACCGGCGGCATCGGCCTGAGGATCCGCCAACGGCAGGCTACCGCCGTAGCCCGGCGCGTCCCACGCCAACAGACGGTGGCCGTCCGTCAGGCCGCTATCGTTGAGCTGCTTGATCCACGAGGCCGATCCGGAGCTGATGCCGTGCAGCAACACCACCGGCCGCCCCTGCCCGGCCTCGCGCCAGCTCAGGGTGTACGCCCCGCAGCGCGCGCGCTGGCGTTGCGCCAGGCCGTTCATCAGTTGCGCTTCACTTTGGACAGCGGGTGATCCGCCGGGTAAGTCGGGATCTCCGGCTTGGCGGTGCCGAGCATCACGCACATCAGCGCCTCTTCCTCGCCGTGGTTGAACAGGCCGCGATACACCCCCGCCGGCACCGAGATCAGATCGCGCTCTTTCAGCCTGGTTTCGTAATACTCTTCGCCATCCTGGATCATCAGCGTGATGCTGCCTTTCAGCATGAAGAACACTTCTTCCACGTCGTCGTGCAGGTGCAACGGGCCCTCGCACTTCGACGGCAGCACCATGGTGGAGAAGGTGAAGTTGCCCGCCGGAATGGTGTTGGCGTCGCTGGCCACGCCGGTGGCGCCGGTACCGATGTAGCGCATCTGCGCGCGGCGGTATTTCGGGTCGAAATCGGCCTGAAATTTCAGCGCGTTCCAGTCGTATTTACGGCCTTCGAAACGCGCGATGCGCGACTCTACCCAATTTTCCATCGACAGATCCTGCGGCTTGACGCCGGCTTTGTTCTCAACCTGAGACATGTTGTCACTCCTCTGTTGAATCAAATGGTTATCCCCTTCGTCTTTCACGCTGTGGCGTTGTTGGCTGCATTCGTTCGCACCAGTCACTTACCGCAGTAAGCTCCTGGAGACTCCCGAACTTGCCGCCTAGCCACAGCATGAAATCCATTGGGCTTAGCAATTGTTAATTCAGTACTTTCTCAGTAACGGCAGCAGAATGAGGCAGCCGACGAAAGCCATCACCACCAGGAACAGCAGGCCGTTATCCATATTGCCGGTGGCGGCGATCAACGCCCCCATCAGCACCGGCGCCAGCGCGCCGGCAAAATTGCCCAACCCGTTGAAGATACCGCCGGCGGTAGCGCTGACCTTGCTGCTGGTCGCCTTCGCCAACAGCGCGAAAATATTCGGCGCACCGGCGCCCCACATAAAGGTGCTGAAGGCCATGGCAGCGATCACGCTGTAGGTGCCCTGCAGGTGCAGCACCACCGCCAGACCGAGGCCGGCACCGCATAGCGACAGGAAGCAGGCCAGCGCGCGCCGATCCAGCTTGTCCGACAGCCAGGCGCCCAGCACTTCGCCGAGCAGCATAGCGATGAACGGCAGCGAAGAGAGGTAACCGGCATGCTCCAGATGAATGCCTTTCCCCTTGATCAGGTAGCTCGGCAACCAGCCGTTCATGCCCCACAGGTAGGTCAGGAAGGCGATGTTGAACAGGCAGATCATCCAAAAGTGCGGGCTGCGCAATAGCTCTCGGCGATGCTGTTTGCGTTCGGACACCGCCGGCTTGGTCGCCGCCGCCGGACGCGCGACGTTCAGGTGGCGCATGCCGAACAGCACCAGCAACATCACCGGCAACGTCAGAAACGCCATAAAGAAGAAGGTGGCCTGCCAGTCGAAGGTATTGAGAATGTACAGGGTGACCGGGAAGCCAAGCGCGGCGCCCAGCGGCGTGCCGAGCAGCCACAGCATGGTGGCGCGCGCCTGCAGCTGCGGCGGGAAGGCCTGACGAATAATGGCGTAGGCCATCGGTAGCAGCGGCCCTTCGGCGATGCCGAGCAGAATGCGCAGCGTCATCATGGCGTGATAGGAACGCACCATCCCCATCAACACCATCAGCACGCCCCACACCACCATCATGCCAATCAGTACCTTGACCGGATTAAGCCGATCGCCGATGCCGCTGAGCAGCATCGAGGAAATGCCGTAGGAGAACAGAAACGCGCTCATCAGCAAGCCCAGCCGCGCCGGGTCAAAACCGATCCCTAACGCCTGCTGAAACTCACTATTGGAAAACAGCGCCGCGATGCTGATCTTGTCGAAAAACGCCAGCAACACGCAGGCAAACAGCGCGATCGGCACCGACCAGCGCACCCGCTGCTGCGGATTTTCGGCAACGGCTTCCCCCGCCCGTCCAGCGCGGGCGTCAATGTCTTGCGTAGTCATAAAACGCTCCCGAGGTTCGGGCGTTATTTCAACGCCATCAAAGAAAACTCCGCATCCGCCAGCTGCTGCGGATCCAGCACCCGGCCGCTCGCCAGCCAACGCTTGCCGAGCTTAATGGTGCGCGCGTCGTTGAACGCCACCATCTGCACCAGCTGCCGGTCGGCGTTCAGCGTGAAGAACACCTGCGACTGCGGCGTGCGGCGCACCACATGGTGCACGCCGCCGCTCGGCACACCGAGGATCTGGATATTGGCGTCGTATTGATCCGACCAAAGCCAGGCCACGTCGTCATACGGGGCGGCGAAGGCGTCGAGCATCGCGCAGGCGGTGCTAATGGCCTGATTTTGCGCGTAGGCCCAAGACTGCAGGCACAGGCCAAGCGTCGGGTGGCGCGCCACGTCGCCGGCGGCGAAGATCGCCGGATGGCTGGTGCGCCCCTGGCCGTCGACCACGATGCCGGACTCGATCGCCAGCCCGGCGCTGCGCGCCAGTTCGAGATTCAGCTCGACGCCGATCCCCACCACCACCAGATCGAAGGCCTGCGGATCGCTGACTTCGCTGCCGATCCAGGCGGCGCCGTCGCGATCTTCCAGCGAGATCTCGCCGCAGCCGCACAGCACCGTGACGCCCTGCCGGCGATGCAGTTCGAGCAACGCTTGTGAGACGTCGGCGCCGACGCTGCGCATGCACAGCGCAGGCTGGCGTTCAAACACCGTCACCTCGGCGCCGAGACGGCGCGCGGAAGCGGCGATCTCCAGCCCGATCCAACCGCCGCCGACGATCGCCAGGCGACGGCAGCCCTGCAGGCCCTGCCGCAACCGGGCCGCATCGTCCCAGGAACGCAGCGTCATCACGCGCGGGTGCTGCGCCCAGGCGGCGCTCGGCACACGCGGCCGCCCGCCGGTGGCGATCAGCAACTGCTCGAACTGCAGCCGTTGCCCGTCGCTGAGCGTGACGATTTGCTGTTCTGCATCGATGGACTCGGCGCGCAGCGGGCGACGCCAGTCGATATTCAGCTCCGCCACCGCCTGTTCGCTGAACAGCCGGCTGAGGGGAGCCGCGGCATCCAGCAGCGCCGCTTTCGACAGCGGCGGCCGCTCGTAAAAATCGTAAGGTTCGTCGCTGACAACCGTCAGCCGGCCGCTGTAACCGCGGTCGCGCAGCGTCTTGGCCGCCCAGCCGCCGGCCTGACCGCCGCCGACGATGACGATGCCCGCGTGTTCCGGCCGGTTCATAACGCCGCCGCCTTTTTATGCTGGCGGCGCGTGTCGTGATCGATGCCGCCCTCTACTGCCCATTCGGTGAAGGACACCAGCGAATGCTCCAGCTCGCGCGGCTGCCAGTTTTCCGTCAGATAATCGTCGTTGGTGTAGTACTCGAACGCACCGCCGGTCGGGCTGTTGACGTACCAGAAATAGGCCGAAGAGATCGGGTGGCGGCCGGGGCCGATAAAGGTGCTCCACTTCTCCTTGTTCATGGCGATGCCGCCGCCGATCACTTCGTGGATATCGCGCACGGTGAACGCCACGTGGTTCAGGCCCCGTGGGCGGTTCGGCAGCTTCAGCAGGAACAGGTTATGGTGGCCACCGCGCGCCTGGGTACGCAGGAAGACGGCGCGATCGATATAGCGATCGGAAACCTGGAAATCCAACAGCTCGCGATAGAAACGCTCGGTCGCCGCCAGATCCTCAACGAAGAACACCACGTGGCCGATGTTGATCGGCTGCGCCTGCGAATAGACTGGGCTGGGTTGATCGATGCGGCGCACGTCGCCCCATTGGTTGATCGGCGTGACCGGCACCTCGACCGCCTGCTGGCGGCTGACGACGAAGCGCAGCGTCATGCCGTTGGGATCGAGGCATTCCAGCTCTTCCCCCACCTGACGGAAGCCGGGCATCAACGCCAAACGCGGCTGCAGGCGTGCCAGATCGGCGGGCGAGGCCACACCCCAGGTCATGCGGCGCAGGGTAGAACCGCCCTCAAACGCCGCAGGCAGCGCCGCGCTTTGCAACGGATGCAGGACGATCCGCGCCCCGCTCAGGGTAGTGAATTCGCGCTGCGGTTCGCCCCAATGTTGCGTGGCGGGTTGCAGGCCGAAGTCTTGCATGAATTTTTCACAGGTTGGCAGATCTTCGACGCCAAATTCCAGTTTTTCGATTCCGATTACGCTCATTGTTCAGCCTCACGTTCTCGCTGCATACGGTTTTCAGGCATGAGTGAACCCCGGCCCCTGTTTGCTACGGGCCTTATCCCTGCCTGAGTAAAAGAGTCGGTCCTGTCGGTTAGCCGACGTTGGCCTGCGGCGGCGCGCCGAGGAAGCCGGAAATTTTCTCCGCCGCGTCGCGCACTTCCATGCGCAGCCGCTCGCGATCCGCTTTCGGGATCTCATCGGACGGCACCATGATGCTGACGACCGCCTCGACCCGCTGCTCGCGGTTGAAGATCGGGTAGACGATCGAGGAGATGCCGTGGCGGAAGAACGATTCGCCGATCACATAGCCGCGCGCTTTGTCTTGCTGCACCATCTGCCACAGCGTTTCGCGATCCGCCGGGGTGCCCGGCGCATTGCCCGGCAGCTGCGCGTCCGGATAAAGTTGTTCGAACTCGCTGCGGGTGGCGCTGGTCAACAGCATGCGCCCAAGCGAGGTTTGGTGTACCGGCAAGCGGGTGCCGACGCTGACCTGATTGATCTGCGAACCGGCGGCGCTGACGCGGGCAATGTAGATCACGTCGCGCCCGTCGCGGATCGCCAGATGGCTGCTGCACTGGCTGCGATCGCGCAGCTGCTCGATCACCGGCTGACCGGCCTGCGCCACGTCCAGCGACGCGATGTATTCGAAGCCAAGGCGCAGCACCTTGATGCCGAGCGCAAAGGTGTTGGTGCGCGGATTGCGCTCCAGGAAGCCCAGGTGCTCGAGCGTCTGCACCACGCGGTAAGCAGTGGCCTTCGGCATGTTGACCAGACGATGCAACTCGGCGAAGGTCATTTCCTTATGCTGCTCGCCAAACGCCAGCAGCAACTGCAACCCGCGATCCAGTCCCGGGATCAGATATTTACATGCTTGCTCGTCCGCCATGTTTCGCTCCTGCGCTGTGCGCCTGCCCTACGGGCCGTCAATTGAATACGAAGCCGCCGTTGACCGGCAGCAGTTGGCCGGTGACGAAATCCGCCAGCGGCGACAGCAGATAAAGCACCGTACCGTTCACATCGTCCGGGTGCTGCGCCCCGGCCAGCGCGCGCCCCTGCTCGTACAGCTGATGACGCTCGGCGGGGACATACTCGGTAGCCTCCACCCGCGTCAGGCCCGGCGCAATGGCGTTGACGCAGATGCCCTGCGGGCCCAGCTCGCGCGCCATCGATCTCGTCATCGCGATCAGCGCGCCTTTGCTGGCGACATAGGCCATCAGGCGCGGCGCCCCCCACAGCGCGGTGTCCGACGCCACATTGACGATCTTGGCGTGCGGGTTGCGCGCCAGCAGCGGCACCGCCGCCTGGCTCACCAGCCAGGTGCCGCGCACGTTGACCTGCATCACCCGATCCCACAGATCGATATCGTATTCCATCATGGTTTTGCCGCCGACGCCGGTCGCCAGCGCCGCGTTGTTCACCAGGCCGTCGATCCCGCCGCCTGCGGCGATCTTCTCGAACGCCGAACGGATCGAATCCGGTGACGCCAGATCGATCGTCTGCGTTTCCACCTGAGCGCCCTGCTCACGCAGCGCGGCGCCGCCCGCCATCAGCTCATCCGCCAAAATGTCGCACATCACCACCTGCGCGCCGGCCGCGGCGATGGCGGCGGCGAAGCTGTAGCCCAGGCCGCGCGCCGCGCCGGTGACAACAATGCGTTTACCGTTCAGCAGGCCGTTCACTGCGCCGCCTCGCGCTCGCGCAACGTCGCCAGCTGTTTCTGCGCTTCTTTCTGCATCATGCGGCGCAGGCGAGAAAGACCGACGTCGTGCTGATACAGATATTCGTGGCCGCGGGCATTAGGCGCCATGTTCTCAAGCACGATGCGATCCTGCTCAAGCACGTCCCAATGCAGCGACTCCAGGCGGTTGCGGTACATGAAGCGCCACATGTCGCGCTGCCAGTCTTTGACCTTACGGATGCGCCAGAAGAATACCCGGCAGTGATCCTTGTCTTCCGGCACCACCATGCCGATGATCCAGAAGTGACCACCCGGCCCGAAGCGCTTCTTGTACGGGATCGACAGGCGCATCCAATAGGCGCCGCTGCTGCCGAACTCCACCCAGTCGAAGTTGACGCCGATCTGGCCGTTCTTCTTGAAGATAAACCCGCTGTCGGTCGGCTCCAGCCCCATATCCGCCTTGCGATCCCCTTCCGCCATCGAGTGCGAGGAAGAGTGCAGGTAGGTGCCGTGCATCGGATCCATCACGTTTTCCAACGCGTACTGGTAGTTGCAGTCCCAGCTGGCGGTACACAGGAAGTTGCTGTAAGCGGCTTCGTCCGCCAGCTCTTGCGGGAAAGTCAGCTCCGCCGGCGCTTCATCCGCCGTCACGCCGAAATAGAGGAACACCGCGCCATAGGCTTCTTTGGCCGGGTAAGAACGCAGGCATTTTTGGCCCACCAGCGGGCAGCGATCCACCGCCGGCACGTCTTTCACCGTCCCGTCGCCGCCAACCTCCACCCCGTGGTACCAGCAGGCGATGCGATCGCCGAGATTCCACCCCATGGAAAGCCGCGCGCCGCGGTGCGGGCAGCGGTCTTCCAGCGCGTGGATCTGGCCTTCACCGTCACGCCACACCACGATTTGCTGTTCCAGACGGGTGATACCGACCGGGTTGTTGCCTACTTCCCAGCTGGCCAGCACCGGATACCACATGCCGCGCAACCCCTGGTCAAGATAGTCCTGCAAGCTGTGTGCAGAGGATGATGTTGTGTTTACTGTCATTGTCTTCTCCCGGATGCGGCTCAAAAACCGTTAACGTGAAGGAACTCGCGGAACGTCGTCTCATTCCACGGCTGGCCGCTGCGATCGAACAGACGGCGCTCGTTCAACGCGCTGACGATCTGATCCAGCTCTTCCGCCCCCTGCTCGAAGATGGCTTCCAGCGCCGCCACCAGGGCGGTTTCGAAACCGTCCGGCACCCGAGCGCGGGTTTGCCAGATCACGTTGCGAAATTGGCCCGGCTGGTGGATTTGGCCGTTGCCGCCTTCACGGGCCGGCGTCACCTGTTGGGTGTCCGGCAGCCAGGGATTGAAATCGGTGATGTGCTGCATGATTACTCCTCCGGGATAAAGGTGATCTGGATTTGGTTGTCGACCACCCGGGTGGGATAGGTTTGCAGATCGCGGCCGCCCGGCTCGCGCAGGCACTGGCCGGTGCGCACGTCAAACAACGCTTCATGCAACGGGCACTCAACCTTGCCGTCGTCTACAAACCCCTGGCTGAGCAAGGCATAAGCATGCGGGCAAACGTCTTCCAACGCGTAGTAGTTACCGTCGAGCAGGTACACCCCGATCTCTTTTCCTTCCACTTTGCCGGAAAAAGGAAAATCTTCTTTCACCTGAGACACTTCGCACACATTCTTCCAGCTCATTGCTTTTGTCCTCTATCTGATTGTTTCATATATGAAACTCAGTTTCTTATTTAATACAGTCACTATAAGTCTGGCGAAACTTTCGTCAAGCGAGCGGAACGGCAAATGTTAATGAAAAGTTGTTTAAAAATGACAAATGCGGGAAGGATCACGAAATCATGCACCGATATGAAAAACCTATGTCAGTTGTGCGCCCTATCACTAATTTATGGCAAAAAATGCGTTGATTCCGACGATGCATTGCGCGTAAAAGTGTTTTCTCACTGTCTTTCACACCCTATTTGATAACAATAAATTTACATCAATCGACCTTATCCCCCGCGTTTGTGCTAAATGGCATCCTCGGGTGAATTTACTGCTGCCTGAATTCGTCAACCGCTCGCACTGAGGAATGCACCGTGCAACAACGTCAACGCTGGTTTGGGGTGATCGCCCTGCTGTTTCTGATCGTTATCGCCTATGCGGATCGGGTCAATATCGCCGTGATGTTGGTCAATCCCGACTTCCTGCAACACTTCCAACTCGGCGGCGACCGCGCTCACCAGGGCACGCTGATGACGGTGTTTTTGCTCGGCTACGGCCTGTCCGCCATGTTGCTGACGCCGTTTCTGGAAACGCTGATGGGTTACCGCCGCGCGCTGACGCTGAGCGTGGTGCTGTGGGCGCTGCTCACCGCCGCCTCGCCGCTGGCGGGATCGCTGATGCTACTGTGCGTGGTGCGCGCGCTGCTTGGCGTCAGCGAAGGGCCGCTGTTCTCGCTGAAGACCATGTACATCGGCGATCATTTCTCCGCCGACGAGCGCGGCAAGCCCAACGCGGTCAGCACGCTGGGCGTTTCGTTGGGGCTGGTGCTCGGCTTTCCGCTGGTGAGTTTTCTGATGGCGCACTTCGGCTGGGCGATGTCGTTTCACCTGCTGGCGCTTCTCAACCTGCTGCTGGGGTTGGCGCTGGTGCGGCTGTTCGTTCATCCCCTTGCTCTGTCTTCATCCTCGCGCCCAGCCGATCCGCAACCGGTGCTGAGCCGCGTCTGGCACACCTTTGCGCTGGCCTGGCGCACGCCGATGCTCGGCTGGATCCTGCTGATCGAGATCGCCACGCTCAGCTATCTGTGGGGCTCCAGCGCCTGGCTGCCGGCGTATCTGACCGATGAAAAGGGATTCTCCATCAAGCAGATGGGCTGGATGGCCGCGCTGCCTTTCATCGTCAGCATCGCCTCCAAATACCTCGGCGGCGTGTTGCTCGATCGTATCCGCCCTTATCAGGCGCCGCTCATCTTCGTCTGCGGCGGTTCAGCGACCGCGCTGTGCATCTATGGCGTGATGAACAGCCATCAGCTTGGCTGGATCGCCTTCTTCCTGCTGGCGGCCAATGCCTGTTGGGGCGCGCAGGGCGCAGCGATACCCACTCTACTGCAACATTATGCGCGGCCGGAGGCGGTCGGCAGCGCCTATGGGCTGATCAACGGCATCGGCAATCTATTCTCGGCGTTTGTGCCAATGGCGATGGGCATGGTGATGGCCAGCCAGGGCAAGGTGTCTTCAGGCTTTGCGGTGCTGATCGCCTCGCAGTTGCTGACGCTGCTGGCGGGCGGCGCACTGTTTGGCCGCATGTTGCTGGCGCGGCAGGTGAAGCGGGCATAAACCCGTTTTCCTGTCCTGTTCGGCGGAAAACCGACAGCGTTGAGAGGGTGCTCATGGATCTGGACGCCAACAATCAGCAGACGGGGGACATCCCCCGTCGCCGGGTTGCCTTACCGTTCGGATTCGTAAGCCAAAATGGCCGCAACCTCCGTGTTGCCCGATCGGATCCGCAGCTCACACAGCGTGCTGCGGGTTATCCATGCCAGTGATATTACCGTGGCACAAATAACCACCAATTTTAACAGGCTCCGTTTGTTCGGCATCATGCCTTCTTCTCCTTGCCTCGCGGCGGGTAAGAGGCTAACTTAACGTTGTCTGGCGTTAGAGTTGGCCTCGGGTTGATGGATATCGACTCGGGGCTTTTCTCTTTGTACCTTTCACGCAGGCTCCAGATACAAAGATCCAGAGCACCCGCGCGCAGTATATTCATCCTCCTCGCACTCCCGGTTCCTTTTCTCTGACTCAGTTTCATTTCTGCGCGGGGTTGCGCAAAGGCGTTGCAACGGAATGAAAGGGACGACGAGAGGCGCCAAATGAGCGGTTCGGGGCAAAAAAAAACGACCCCCATACGATGGGAGCCGCTTTTTCAGCGAGGAGTGGCCTGGTGTCAGGCGTGTTTCTTCGCCGCCTGCAGGTACAGCATCTCCAGGCCCAGGGTCGCCGCGGCCAGCGCGGTGATCTCGGACTGGTCATAGGCCGGCGCCACTTCCACCACGTCCATGCCGACGATGTTCAGCGACTGCATGCCGCGCACCAGTTTCAGCGCGCGATCGGAGGTCAGGCCGCCGATCACCGGCGTGCCGGTGCCCGGTGCGAACGCCGGATCCAGGCAGTCGATGTCGAAGGTCAGATACACCGGCATATCGCCGACGATGCCT
Source organism: Serratia sp. Nf2 (assembly GCF_003028435.1). Taxonomy (NCBI): domain Bacteria; kingdom Pseudomonadati; phylum Pseudomonadota; class Gammaproteobacteria; order Enterobacterales; family Yersiniaceae; genus Serratia; species Serratia sp. Nf2. The sequence continues at coordinate 16,805 of NZ_PYTW01000004.1, forward strand.
TTGATCTGGGTCAGCAGGTCATCCACGCTGCGATCGTTCACCTGCGCGGCGTCCAGCACGGTAAAGCCGTTGTCATGATCGAACTCGGTGCGAATACCGATCTGCACCGAGTGGTGCGGATCGATCAGGCCTTCGTTCGGGGCATGATAGAACATGGTGCCATGGTCGAACTTGCTGCCGTTGGCGTAGGTATCGGTATGGGCGTCGAAGTGCACCAGCGCCAGCTTGCCGAAATGCTTGGCGTGCGCGCGCAGCAGCGGCAGAGTCACGAAGTGGTCGCCGCCGAACGAGAGCATGCGCTTACCGGCCTTCAGCAGTTTCTCCGCGTGCGCCTGCAGCTTGTCGCTCATGTCCTGCGCATCGCCGAAATTGAACACGATGTCGCCGCAGTCAACCACGTTCAGGCGATCGCGCAGATCGAAGCTCCACGGCCAACGGTTGCCTTCCCAGGCCAGGTTGGTGGACACCTGACGGATGGCCGCCGGGCCATGACGGCCGCCGGCGCGACCGGAGGTCGCCATGTCAAACGGAATGCCGGTGATGACCCACTCTGCATCGCTGTCGTAAGGCATGAAGTTCAGCGGAAAGCGCAGGAAACCAAAGGCGTTGGACACTAATGAATTATCGGACTGATGGCCTAAGGTACTCATAGTAAACCCTCGTAGTTCAACAAGTTGCCGGGCGCAGACGCCGGGCCGTTACAAAAAAAAATCCCTCCCGCGTCGTTAGCCCGACGAGAAAGGGATTGATACCCTGGATAATTGGAGTTGCATCAAGACGGCCAGGGCGGGAATCCCCAGGAGCTTACTCAAGTAAGTAACTGGGGTGAACGCACGCAGCCAACACAGAGGCTACTTCAAGTATGACGGGTAATTCGATGTTTGTTTCGGTGCTACCGATACGGCAGATTATGGCCGCATTTTGTTCATGCTTCAAGGGGGCCGACATTGCCCCCCTGAAGAGGGCGGTTACTCGTCTTCCAGATACGTATAACCGTACAGGCCGGCCTCAAACTCTTCCAGGAACTGCGCCTGCAGCTCGCTGTCCAGATCGGTTTCTTTGACCTGATCGCGGAACTTGGCCAGCAGCGCGCTCGGATCGAGCTGCACGTACTCCAGCATATCCGCCACGGTGTCGCCCTCGTCGGACAGCTCGGTCTCGACGCTGCCGTCCGGGAACACGTACACGTCAACCGAGGCGGTGTCGCCGAACAGGTTGTGCATGTTGCCGAGGATCTCTTGGTACGCACCGACCATGAAGAAGCCCAGCGCCGGCGGGTTCTCCGGATCGTACGGCGGCATCGGCATAGTGGTCGCCACGCCGTCGCCGTCGACATAGTGGTCAATAGTGCCATCGGAGTCACAGGTAATGTCCAGCAACACAGCACGGCCTTCCGGCGGTTTATCCAGCCCTTCCAGCGGCAGCACCGGGAACAGCTGATCGATACCCCAGGCATCCGGCATCGACTGGAACAGCGAGAAGTTGACGTAGAACTTGTCCGCCATGCGCTCTTGCAGTTCGTCGATGATTGGACGGTGCGCACGGTTGCTCGGATCGAGCTGCTGCTGGATCTTGTTGCAGATGTTCAGATACAGCTGCTCGGCCCAGGCGCGCTTGGTCAGATCCAGCATGCCGTGCGCGTATTGGGTATGTACGTCGTGCAAATCCATCTGGCTGTCGTGCAGCCATTCGCGCAGCGAGCGGCGGTTTTCCGGCTCGTTCATTTCCAGCCAGGTTTCCCACATGCTTTCCAGCGCGCGCGGCGCGTCGGCTTCCGGCGGCAGCGGTTCGCTGAACTCGTTGCGCTCGACGCCGATCACGTTGGAGACCAGCACCGTGTGGTGCGCGGTCACGGCGCGGCCGGACTCGGTGATCACCGTCGGGTGCGGCAGGCCGTGTTCGTTACAGGCGTCGCCGATGCCCCAAATCACGTTGTTGGCATATTCGTTCAGGCCATAGTTCACCGAGCAATCGGACTGCGAGCGGGTGCCTTCGTAGTCGACGCCCAATCCGCCGCCCACGTCGAAGCACTGAATGTTGACGCCCAGCTTGTGCAGTTCAACGTAGAAGCGCGCCGATTCGCGCACGCCGGTGGCGATATCGCGAATGTTGGCCAACTGCGAGCCCAGGTGGAAGTGCAGCAGCTGCAGGCTGTCGAGGCGGCCCGCTTCGCGCAGGGTTTCCACCAGCTTCAGCACCTGCACCGCCGCCAGGCCGAACTTGGATTTTTCGCCGCCGCTCGACTGCCATTTGCCGGAGCCTTGCGACGCCAGACGCGCACGCACGCCCAGACGCGGTATGACGTTCAGCCGTTCGGCTTCTTCCAGCACCAGGTTGATCTCGGACATCTTCTCGATCACCAGGTACACCTTGTGCCCCAGTTTTTCCCCGATCAGCGCCAGGCGAATGTATTCACGATCTTTATAGCCATTACAGACGATCACCGAGCGGGTCATGCCGGCATGCGCCAGCACCGCCATCAGCTCGGCCTTGGAGCCGGCTTCCAGCCCCAGCGGTTCGCCGGAGTTCACCAGCGACTCAATCACGCGGCGATGTTGGTTCACCTTGATCGGATACACCAGGAAATAGCCGCCCTGGTAGCCGAAGGACTCACGCGCGCGTTTGAACGCGGCGTTGATCGAGCGCAGGCGATGCTGAAGGATCTGCGGGAAGCAGAACAGCGCCGGCAAACGCTGCCCGTCTTGCTGGCGCGTTTTCACCAGTTCTGCCAGATCGACGCGCGCCTGCGGGACATCCGGGTCCGGGCACACGCTGATATGGCCCAGCTCGTTGACGTCATAGTAATTGTTGCCCCAGTAGGCGACGTTATAAGTACGCAGCATCTTGCTGGCATTACGATCATTCATGGCAACCTCCTGCATGGAGCGCAAAGATAAAGACTCGCCCGCAACCGGCGGACGGTGAATCAACAGATCATCAGACATGGTTCGCCTCACATTCCGCACTGACGAAACCGTCAGCCACTATCGCAGCTACAACCCGCGAGAACAACCCAACAAGCCGCGCCGGCGGCAGCGAAGAGAACTGCCGTTCGCGGTCAGCGATCGGTTTATCACTCATATAATTGTAAGACACCCTGTTCAAACCTCGTGAATCGGGCCAAGAAACATCCCACAGGAAGGCTGCAGGCTACCCTTGTTCAGTTCTTCAGACGACCGTTAGCCGGCCCGAGAATCCTGAGTAGCGGCCAAGTGTTTATCGCACCTGGTAAGTGACAGAGAGACAAGACGGGAAATAGCAGAAGAATGTGCGCCAGAACGGCACTGCTGTTGGGAACCCACAACCGGTAGACAACGGATCATTAATCCAACCACCTCCACGCACGCCGTTCGGAGTGAACGACCCAGCCTCTAAAATAGTGTAAGAACGTGACCGTTCGATGAAGCGGCGGCGCCACGGCGAACGCCCGCGACGGATAATAGCGCAACGCCGGCGAATGCAAAGCGGAAGTTTATCGCACCTTCCCCCACGCCAGACCGCCGTACTGTGCAGCAAATGAACCGCGCGCGCAGTTTATACCGGTAAGCAGGTGAAAAAGCAAAATGAAAATTCGCCGAAAACTGTTTCAAGCGATGAAAATGGCGCCAACCCGTTTGCGCAAAAGAGCGAAAGCGCAAAAAATTACTGGCAATCTGGCTAAACCCTGACCTAAAATAGACGTCCAGATGTTAATCCATCTATACTGGTTAACTGATAAACTGCTTAACGGCTTTGCCTGAGGGGCGTTGCAGGATGCATCTCGCGCCATCAGCGGAAGACCCTTCGCTTCGATGCCGGATCTCCAGCGCTGTGCAGTAATTTCTAACCCGTCTTATGCAAGGTACAGAACACAATGGCTAAACACCTCTTCACGTCCGAATCCGTCTCCGAAGGACATCCCGATAAAATCGCCGATCAGATCTCCGATGCCGTCCTCGACGCCATCCTGGAACAAGATCCGAAAGCGCGCGTCGCCTGCGAAACCTACGTGAAAACAGGCATGGTGCTGGTCGGCGGTGAAATCACCACCAGCGCCTGGGTCGATATCGAAGAGATCACCCGCAAGACCGTGCGCGAGATCGGCTACGTTCATTCGGACATGGGCTTTGACGCCAACTCCTGCGCAGTATTGAGCGCCATCGGCAAACAATCCCCGGACATCAATCAGGGCGTTGACCGTACCGATCCTCTCGAGCAGGGCGCCGGCGATCAGGGCTTGATGTTTGGCTACGCCACCAACGAAACCGACGTGCTGATGCCGGCCCCGGTGACCTACGCGCACCGTCTGGTGCAGCGCCAGTCCGAAGTGCGTAAAAACGGCACCCTGCCGTGGCTGCGTCCGGACGCGAAGAGCCAGGTGACCTTCCAGTACGACGACGGCAAAATCGTCGGCATCGACGCCGTGGTGCTGTCCACCCAGCATTCCGAAGATATCTCGCTGAAAGATCTGCAAGAAGCGGTGATGGAAGAGATCATCAAACCGGTCCTGCCGGCGGAATGGCTGACGGCAGGCACCAAATACCACATCAACCCGACCGGCCGTTTCGTCATCGGCGGCCCGATGGGCGACTGCGGCCTGACCGGCCGTAAGATCATCGTCGACACCTACGGCGGCATGGCGCGCCACGGCGGCGGCGCCTTCTCCGGTAAGGATCCGTCCAAGGTTGACCGTTCCGCGGCTTACGCGGCGCGCTACGTGGCGAAAAACATCGTCGCCGCCGGCCTGGCCGATCGCTGCGAGATCCAGGTGTCTTACGCTATCGGCGTAGCAGAACCGACTTCCATCATGGTGGAAACCTTCGGTACCGAGAAAGTGCCAACCGAACAGCTGACGCTGCTGGTGCGCGAATTCTTCGATCTGCGCCCATACGGCCTGATCCAGATGATGGATCTGCTGCAGCCGATCTACCGCGAAACCGCTGCCTACGGCCACTTCGGCCGCGAGCACTTCCCGTGGGAAGCGACCGACAAAGCCGCGCTGCTGCGCGATGCCGCCGGCCTGAAATAAGCCCCGACATCAACATGAAAACGGCGAGCCTGGGCTCGCCGTTTTTTTTTGAGCGGATGGGTGCTCCTGGATCAACGCATCGACTGCCGGCAAGCGGAGGCAAAGTCCCCGCCGCCGGGTTGCCTTACCGTTCGGATTCGTAAGCCAAAATGGCCGCAATCTCCGTAGTGCCCGCTCGGATCCGCAGCTCACACAGCGTGCTGCGGGTTATCCATGCCAGTGATATTACAGTGACACAAATAATCACCAGTTTTAACGGGCTGCGTTTGTTCGGCATCATGCCTTCTTCTCCTTGCCTCGCGGCGGGTAAGAGGCTAACTTAACGTTGTCGTGCGTTAGAGTAGGCCTCGGGTTGATGAATATCGACTCGGGGCTTTTCTCTTTGTATCTTTCGCAGAAGCTCCAGAGACAAAGATCCAGAGCACCCGCCCGCAGTATATTCATCTCACCGCCACGCCTCGTGTTCCTTTTCGCACGCAATATCGTTTTTGCTCACCCGTTCGCAGCCCCTTGCAACACCCTGAAAAATAAAAAAAGGCCCAGCGACGCTGAGCCTTTGATGACAGAAAAAGCACGGCCGAGACGCCGCTTACGACGTCTGCTTACGCAACAGATAAACGAAGTACGGCGCACCGATAAAGGTCGCCAATAACCCGGCGGGGATCTGATACGGGAACAGCAGCATCCGCCCGCACCAGTCGGCAAACACCATCAGCAAGCCGCCCAGCAGCGCGGCGATCACCATCTGCGGCAGCGCACGGCGGAAGCCCAACATGCGCGCCATGTGCGGCGCCATCAGCCCGACAAAGCTCAGCGGCCCTACGGTCAGGGTCGCCATCGCGGTCAGGGTGGCAGCCAGCAACAGAATGGCCAACCGCGCCGGCGTCAGCGCAATGCCCACCGAGCGGGCGGTGGCGCCGCCGAGCGGCAGGATGGTCAACCAACGGCGGCACAGCGGCGCCAATACCATCAATCCGGCGGCCACCAGCGCAGTGCGCAGCGCCTGCGCCGGCTCCACCGAATAGGTCGAACCGGAGAGCCAGGTCAGCAAGCCCCCCATACGCGGATCGCCGCTGGCCAACAGCAGGAAGATGACGGTGGTAAAGGCGGTGCTGAGCGCGATACCGGCCAGCAGCATACGTTCGGTCGAGAAACCGCCGCGGCCTGCGGCGATCATGATGATCAGCAACGTCGCGGCCGCCCCCAGGCTGCCGGCGGGCAGCAGCCATACGAAGGCGTCGCCCGGCACCATAAACAGCATCATCACGACGCCAAAAGCGGCACCGGAACTGATGCCCAACACTTCCGGGCTGGCCATTGGGTTGCCGGTCAATTTCTGGATCAGCGTGCCGGCGACCGCCAGCATCATGCCCGCCGCCAGCGCCGACAGCACGCGCGGCCAACGCCACGGCAGCAGAGCGTCCAGTTCTGTGCCCAGGCTCCAGTGCCAGCCGCCGGCATTTTTGCCCAGCATCAGCGCCAGCGTCAGGCCGATCAGCAGTACGAGGCCGCCCACCAGGATCCAGGTAGGCAGATTCCCACGTTCGGCAGGCACCTTGTCGCCGAGGTTCATCGGCGGCGGCGTAGCGGCGCTGCGCAGGCGCGGCAGTAGCCACAGCAGCAACGGCGCGCCGAACAGTGCGGTGGCCGCACCGGTCGGGATCTCGCGCCACACCTGCGTTACCCCGAGCATCACCTGATCGGTCAACCACAGCAACAGCGCCCCCAGCAACGGCGCCAGCATCATTCGGTGCGCCAGGCGGCGCGCGCCCAGCATCTTCGCCATCAGCGGCGCAAACAGGCCGATAAAGCCGATAACGCCCACCGCGCTCACCAGCATGGCGCTGAAGATAATGGCCACCCCCAAGGCGCAGAAGCGTGCCATCGACAGCCCCAGCCCCAGGTTGCGCGCTACGCCGTCGTCCAGCCCCAGCAGCGTCAGCGGGCGCAGCAACAGCGCCGCCAGCGCACCGGCCACCAGCAAGCGCGGCAGAATGAACTGCGCGGCGCTCCAGTCCTGTTGGTTCAACGCACCTGTGCCCCACAGGAACATGCCCTGCAGCTGATCGTAATGAAACAGCGCCAACAGGCTGTTGACCGCGCCGCAGTACAACCCCAGCACCAGCCCGGCCAGAATCAGCGTGACCGGCGACATCCGCTTGCCCCAGGCGACGCCGAACACCAGCCCGCCCACCACAATCGCACCCACCATAGCGGCCAGCTGGCGGGTGAATTCGCCCCCCGGCAGCACCCACAGCGTGGCGATGGTCAGGCCGAGCTGCGCGCCGGCGGCAACGCCGAGCGTCGACGGCTCCGCCAACGGATTGCGCAACACCTGCTGGAACAGGACGCCGACCAGCCCCAGACCGGCGCCGGCCAACAGCGACACCGTCAACCGCGGCAGCAGGCTGTAATGGAACAGCATTTGCCGCACGTCGTCGATGTCCGGCGCGCTGAGCGCCCGCGCCCAGTGCGCCGGCGGCAGCTGCTGCGCCAGGTTGTATATCGTCAGGCCACCTGCCGCCGCCAGCAACAGCAGGATCAGCGTCAGCGGTAATCTCCGGATGCCCGAATTCATGCCCCACTCTCCTGGGCCTGCGCCAACAGGCGGCAAAACCGCATCGTCGACAGCGTGGCGCCGTAGAACCACACCGCCGGCACCTGCCGCAGCTGGTTTTGCCGCACGAAGGGCAACGACTGCCATAACGGCGTCGCACTGACCTTATCCATCATCGCCTGATTGCCGTGATCGAGGTAGATGACCCGGGCGTTACGCACCGTGGCCAACCGTTCAATACCCACCACCGCCGTGCCCCAAAAGTCGGTTTGCTCCTGCCAGGCATTGCGAATGCCCAGTTGGTCCATCGCTTCCTGGAACAGGCTTTTCTGGCCGATGATCAACGCATGGCGCGTGTCGATCAGTGAAAACAACAGCAGCGGTTGCCGGGTGTAGCTTTGCAGGCGCTGACGCGCATCCTGCATAAAGCGGTCAAACTGCGCCAGGTGGTTTACCGCCCGGCTTTCGATGCCCAACCGCTGGCCCAGCGCCATCAGCGACTGGCGGGCGACGGTTAGCGGTTTGCCGCTGCCGTCGTTGAAGCCAAAGCTCATGGTTGGCGCGATGGGTTGGATTTTTCGCGGCGTCGGGCCATAGCCTTGCGACAGCAACACCAGCGAAGGCTGGAGCTGCTGCAGCAGTTCGAGGTTAGGTTCGGTGCGCTGACCAACGTCGACCACCGTCGCCGGCAGCTTCGGCTCCGCCACCCACAAGTTGTAGTTATGCACATCGGCCACCGCCAGCGGCGTCACGCCCAATGCCAACAGCAGCTCGATCGGCAGCCATTCCAGCGCCGCAACGCGCGCGATATCCGGCGGCGCATCCGCCGCTCGGCCGGGCAACGAGCCCAACAGCGGCGACAGCGCCAGCGCCATCAACAAACGGCGGCGCAGCGGATCGTGAGAAGAAGTGAATGCAGAAGACATCAGTAGACAAAACTCACCGGCGCGCCACCGCTCGGGTGTGGCAACGTGCCCATAGGAATACCGTAAATTTGCTCTAGCACCGGCCCCTGCATCAGTTCCAGCGGGCCGCCCTGGGCGATCATTTCCCCGCCGCGCAGCGCCACCAGATGGTCGCAGTAGCGTGCCGCCATGTTGATGTCGTGCAGCACGGCGATCACCGTGAGATCGCGTTCGCGGCTCAAACGCTGGATGAGCGCCAGCACCTCGACCTGGTGCGCGATGTCCAGCGCCGACGTCGGTTCGTCAAGCAGCAGGCAGCGGCTGTCCTGCGCCACCATCATCGCCAGCCAGGCGCGTTGGCGCTCGCCGCCGGACAGGCTGTCCACCAGGCGGTTGGCGAACGGCTTCAGCCCCACCAGTGAAATGGCCTCTTCGACCAATTGGCGATCGTTGGCACCAAAACGCCCCAGCGCGCCGTGCCACGGATAGCGGCCGACGGCCACCAGCTCGCGCACCGTCATGCCTTCCGCCGCCGGCAACTGCTGCGGCAGGTAAGCCACCTGGCGGGCGAAGGATTTGCTGTCCCACTGCGCCAACGGCTGCTGATTGAGCAAGACCTGACCGCTGCTGGGGGCATGGTGCCGCCCGAGCAGTTTCAACAGGGTGGATTTACCTGAACCGTTATGGCCGATCAGGCCGCAGACGTTGCCCTGGGGAAAACTGAGCGACAGCGGTTGCAACAGCACCCGGCCGGGGACGGCGAAGCTGGCGTTATCCAGCGCGAAGGTCGCGCCGGGATTAAGAAGTTTGTCCTGCATAGATCCTGCTTTGTCCGGGACGACGCAGCGCCGCCCCGGCTATCCGGTTAGAAACGGAAGGTTGCGGTGGCGACCACCTGGCGTTCTGCGCCCCAGTAGCAGGCGTAATCGCGGTAGCAGCTCGACACGTAGGTCTTGTCGAACAGGTTATTGATGTTGACGCCCACGGACGAGCCCGGCAGGCCAAAGCGCGCCAGATCGTATTTAATGGTCGCGTCCACCAGCGTGTAGTCCGGCACCTTGAAGGTGGTGTTATCGCTGTTGAAGCTCGAGCTGGAGCCAACGTAACGCACGCCGGAACCCAGCGTCAGGCCGCTCACCGCCGTTTCGTGGAAGGTGTAATCCGCCCACAGCGAAGCCATGTGTTTCGGCACCTCGACGGTCGGTTTGCCCTGATAGGTATTGTCCTTGGTGTACTTCGCATCGGTATAGGTATAGGAGGCGATCAGGTTGACGTTGGCATTCAACGCCGCCTTGGCTTCCAGCTCCACGCCGCGCGAACGGATCTCGCCGCTCTGCACGCTGAACTGCGCGTTATCCGGATCCGGCGTCAGGTTGTTGTTCTTGGTCAACTGATACAGCGCGCCGGTCAGCACGATTGGGCGATCCTTCGGCACGTATTTCACGCCGGCTTCATACTGCTTGCCGATCGAGGGCTTAAAGGTCTGGCCATTGATTGACGTATCTAGGGTCGGTTCAAACGATTCGCTGTAGCTGAAATACGGCGTCACGCCGTTGTCGAACAGGTAATTCAGGCCGCCGCGCCAGGTGAATTGCCCATCGGAGCGTTCGTTGGTGTACCCGAGAACGCGGTTATTGGCCGACGTTTTCGCCCAGTCATAGCGCCCGCCCAGCGTCAACAGCCACTGGTTCCACTCCCCTTGTTCCTGCACATACAGGCCGGTTTGCTCCTGGCGATTCAAGTATTTGTATGGGAAGTTGATATTGACCACGTCATTGCCATACTGCGGCTGGGTCATGCTCAGGCCATCTGCGGAACCATAGTCAGAATTGATATCGTTGCGCATACGCGAATAATCTACGCCAAACAACAGTGTATGGTCGATATCGCCGGTTTTCACCTTCGCCTGCGCCTGAGTATCAACCGCAAAATTGTTCAGATGCTCTTTCGACTGAACGTAAGCGCGATTGATCGTCGTCGGTGATGACAAGCCGAATCCGTAGATGCTCTTCATATCGGTGTCCACCTGCATATAACGCAGGTTCTGTCGCACCGCCCAGGTATCGTTGAAGGCATGTTCGAAACTGTACCCGATCATCCGCTGCTTGCGCGCCATATAGTTGCTGGCTTCGCCTTCGTTGAAATCGGTCGGCAGTTTGCTACCGTCCGGCAACGGGATCAGCGTGCCCTGCTTCGGCAACCAGCCGTAATAACCGGTATAGGGATCGTTTTGAATGTTGGCCAACAGCGTGAAGTTGGTTTTGTCATCCGGACGCCAGCTAAAGGACGGCGCGATCGCATAGCGCTTCTCTTTGCTCATGGTCTGCTGCGTATCGCTGTCTTTCGCCAGGCCGGTCAGGCGGTAAGAATAGATACCCTGATCGTCCAGCGCGTCGCTGAAATCGAAACCGGTCTGGAACAGATTATCGGTGCCCATTTTGAACTGGATTTCGCGCAGCGGCTCGGTGGTTGGCCGCTTGCTGACCATCGAGACCAAACCGCCCGGATTGCTTTTGCCGTACAGCACCGAGACCGGGCCGCGCAGCAGCTCGGCGCGCTCGAGGAAATAAGGATCGATGGACGCTTCGCTATAGTTGTCGCCCAACAACCGCAGACCATCCAGATACTGGGTGGTGTTGGTGGCCGGGAAGCCGCGGATCGCCACCGCGTCATAGGTCGTGGAACTGCCGCGGCTGGCGAATACGCCCGGCGCATAGGCCAGCGCGCCTTTCACCGTATCCGGCTGCCGCATGTCCATCTCTTCACGCGTTACCACGGAAACGGACTGCGGGTTCTTTTCGATTGGCGTATCGGTCTTGGTACCGGTGGCGCTGCGCTTGGCGACATAGGTGCCGACCGGCCCCCAGGCGCTTTCCTGCTGGGCGGTATTGCTGCCGCCCACAACGGTAATCGTGTCTTCCTTGGCGTCGGCGGAGAAAGCCGGCATCGCCAACGTGCCCAGCGCCGCAGCGACGGTGAGCGCTAACGCGCTGGCAGGGGTACGGCTCAGCTTGGCCGCGGATGATGAAAGACGCTTGGTCGGCATAGTTGATTTCTCTGATGAATTATTAAATGACGAATGTAAACGATAATAATTATTATAAGCGTCGCATTTTATGCAGAAGCCAAATTAAACTGCAAGCCGAATTCATAGGGCAAATAGGTTAAGGATTAGGCGCTTAGCCTTGCACTTAGCAGGGAAATAAAACGAGCAGAAAAATAAAAAAGCCCGCAACCAAGGTTACGGGCTTAATAACAAAGAAAAAATTTTCACCGGGGCCGACGCCCCGGTAGCGATTACTGGCCGAACATATCCTTGATCCAGCCGGCGACGCCATCGCCATCTTTTTGCTCACCCGCCGCCGGTTGCTGCTGTTGCTGCACCGCCGCCTGGCTGGCCTGACACAATCCCTGCGGATTGTCGGTCCAGACCGGGATGGTGCGCCAGCTGCTGCCGCCGCAGATAAAGTTGCCGGCAGAGTCGATGCTCATCTGGTTAATGCCTTCCGGCGGCTGCAGCATCAGCGGCAGCGGCGTCTGGTTTTCCAGATAACGGCGATACAGGGTCAAGGCGCCGTTGGCGCCGGTCAGCTTGGCCGGGCCGTTGTTGTCGCGCCCTACCCAGGCGATCGCCACTTCCTTGCCGTCGATGCCGGCGAACCAGCTGTCGCGCAGATCGTTGGTGGTACCAGTTTTCGCCGCCAGGTTGTAGTTCGGGAACTTCACCGACAGCGAACGGGAAGTCCCGCGCGCCACGCCCTGTTGCATCGCGTACAGCGTCAGGTAAGCGGCCTGCGCCGGCACCATGCGTTCCGCCTGCGGGAAGCTCTGGTACAGCACCGTGCCGTCTTCGGCGATCACCGAACGCACCGCCGACAGCGGCGCACGGTTGCCGCCGCTGGCGATGGTCTGGTACTCCTGCGCGACTTCCATCGGCGTCAGGCCGATCGCCCCCAGCAGCATCGACGGCACCGGGTTGATCTCCGCTTTCGGGATGCCCAGGCGTTGCAGCGTGGCGCTGATCTGATCCAGCCCGACCGACAGGCCGAGGTTCACCGTCGGCACGTTCAGCGAGTTAGCCAACGCATCCACCAGCATCACCTGACCGCGGAATTTGCGATCATAGTTGTTCGGCTGCCAGACGGCGCCGTTCGGCTGTTTCAGCGACAGCGGCGCATCCGCCAGCCAGGTGTTGAGGCGGTATTTATCCGGTTCGGACAGCGCGGTCAGGTACGTCGGCGGTTTGGCCAGCGAGCCGACCAGGCGGCGCGCCTGCATCGCGCGGTTGAAGCCGGCGAACTGCGGGTTGGCGCCGCCGACCATGGCGCGCACTTCACCGCTGAAGCGATCGACGATCACCATCGCCGCCTCCAGATCCTGCAGATGACGCGCGGCGCGCAGCGCCGGGATGCCGTCTTCGACCGCTTTTTCCGCCGCGTCTTGCGACACCGGATCCAGCGTGGTGAAGATCTTCACGCCGGACAGATCATTCACCTTATCGCCGAGCTTGCTCTGCAGTTCCTGACGCACCATCTGCATAAACGCCGGCTGTGGCGTAATGACGCCGCCTTTCGGCTGCACGCCCAGCGGGCGTGCGCTCAGCATGTCATACAGCTCGCCGTCGATCACGCCCTGGTTCTGCAGCAGTTTGAGCACCAGGTTGCGGCGTTCCAGCGCCAGCTTCGGGTTACGCCACGGGTTGTACAGCGACGCGCCCTTGACCATGCCGACCAGCAGCGCCTGCTGATCGAGGCTCAGCTCGTCCACCGGACGGCCGAAGTAATACAGGCTGGCCAATGGGAAACCGCGGATCTGGTCGCTGCCGCTCTGACCGAGGTACACCTCGTTCAGATACAGCTCCAGAATGCGGTCCTTGCTGTAACGGTAATCCACCAGCAGCGCCATATAGGCTTCGTTGGCCTTACGCCACAGCGAACGCTCGTTGGTCAGGAACAGGTTCTTCACCAGCTGCTGCGTCAGGGTACTGCCGCCTTGCACCGCACGACCGGCGGTCAGGTTGGCCAGCACCGCACGGCCGATGGAGTATGGGCTGATGCCGTCATGCTCATAGAAGTGGCGGTCTTCCGTGGCGATCAACGTATCCACCAACAGATCCGGGAAACCGGAGCGCGGCACGAACAGGCGCTGTTCACCGTTCGGCGACTGCAGCATGGTGATAAGACGCGGATCGAGGCGGAAGAAGCCGAAGCTGCGGCCGCTGTCCAGGTTTTCGATCTTCGCCAGACGGTTGTTCTGGAAATCGAGACGGGCGCGGATCTGCCCTTCTTTACCATCCGGGAAGTCGAACGGGCGGCGCAGCATCTCGATGCTGTTGGCCTGCACGGTGAATTCGCCCGGTCGCGTCATGCGGCTGACCTGGCGATACTGCATGCCTTCCAGCAGGTTGACCATCTCCTTCTTGCTGTACGGCATGCCCGGTTCCAGGTTGACCATGCGGCCGTACACCGCCGCCGGCAACTGCCAGACTTTGCCGTCGATGCGGCTGCGGATCTGCGAATCCAGATAGACGCCATAGATCGCCAACAGCACGGCGAGCACCAGGATCAGTTTGATTATCAGGCCAAGCCAGCGGCGTTTTTTACGCGGCGGAGTCGCTTTTACCTTACGCGGCATGCGTTCCTCCTCCTCTTCATACTCATCATCGTCATACTCGTCTTCTTCGTAATCGTCATAATCGTCGTCTCGGCGACGGCGCGGCGGCTTGCGCGACGCGGTGTTTTTTGGTTGTTTTCCTTTGCGCCCGATGGGCTCGCGGTCATCCCCAGCCATGGCTGTTGTTCTCCGAGCTTGCCGACACTGCCGGCCATGATTAGTCGCTTAATCTGTGCCTACGCCGCAGCGCTGACCAGAAGAAACATCTGAATTCCAAACCTTGAATGATCGCGACCTACTGATATTTCTTCGTTCGGCGCGTCGGTACCGCCGTGGCCGGATCGTCCGGCCAAACGTGTTTCGGATAGCGGCCCTTCATCTCTTTTTGCACCTCGCGGTAGGCGCCTTGCCAGAAGGCCGCCAGATCGCCGGTGATTTGCAACGGCCGGTGCGCCGGTGAGAGTAACTCAAGCACCACCGGGATGCGACCCTCCGCCAACATCGGGCTGCGCTGCTCGCCGAACACCTCCTGCAAACGCACCGCCAGCGCCGGCGGTTTGCCGGCCTCATAACGGATCGGCAGGCGGCTACCGGTCGGCACAGTGTAATGAGTGGGTAGCGCATTATCCAGCCGCTGCTTTTGCTGCCAGTCCAGCAGGCGGGACAGCGCCTCGGCGATGTTGACCTGCTTCAAGCCGCGCAGATCGCGAACGCCGTTCAGCGACGGCAACAGCCACTGCTCAAGCGCCGCCAGCAGCGGCTCTTCATCCATCGCCGGCCATTCCGCCTCCGGCAACCAGGCTTGCGCGCACTGCAGGCGCACCCGCAATTGTTCGGCGGCCCCCTCCCAGTTGAGTACCGCCAGCCCCTGCGCGCGCACCCAGTCGAGCAGCGCCTGCTGCAGCTCTTCGTCCGCCGGTTTGGCCAGCGGTTGGGCGCGCAGCGTCAGACGGCCGATCTGCTGGCGCTTCCAGGCGCGCAACGTGCCCTTCTCTTCATCCCACTCCACCACAGTGCGCTGCGTGACGATCGCCGGCAGCTGCGCCGCCAGCGCTTCGATGTCCACCGGCAGCGCCAGCAGGATACGCGCATCGGGGCTGTTGTGGCCCTGCAACAGGCTGGGGACGATAAGCCAGGGTGCACGCGACAGCGCCTCGTCCTGGTTCATCGCCGCCCCCATGCCGTTAGCCAGCAGGTAGCGGCCATCCTGCCCACGCCGCTGGGCGATACGATCGGTAAATGCCTGCGCCAACAGGCGCGGCGCCAGATCGACGTCGACTTGCCCCGCTCGTTGCGGCAGGCGTTTGGCCAACTGCACGGCGCGCTGCCGCCAGTTTGGTTGCGGGCGGCTCAGCCAGTAGCCGATATCCATCTGCCCACCGCGCGGCGGTTCTTCCAGCAATGCCGCCAGCAACGCCGCCGTCGCCAGGCCGTCGGCACTCAGCGCCGCGCCGGTGACCA
Source organism: Serratia sp. Nf2 (assembly GCF_003028435.1). Classification (NCBI taxonomy): domain Bacteria; kingdom Pseudomonadati; phylum Pseudomonadota; class Gammaproteobacteria; order Enterobacterales; family Yersiniaceae; genus Serratia; species Serratia sp. Nf2. The sequence goes on from NZ_PYTW01000004.1 coordinate 32,349, forward strand.
GCATCGCCGCCAACCGCGGCTCGCATCCCAGCGCGGCCATCTGGCGCCCCGGTGCGGTGAGTTTGTCACCGTCATCCGTGGCCCCCAGCCGGTGCAGCAACGCCCTGGCCGCCGCCAATGCGGCGGCAGGAGGCGCATCCAGCCAGGTCAGCTGCGCCGGATCGTGGCATCCCCACTGCAGCAACTCGAGCCAGAAGCCGGTGAGATCGCTCTGTAAAATGTCCGGTTCGGCGTGTTCCGCCGCGCGCTCTGCCTGTTCTTTGGCGAACAGATGCCAGCAAATGCCCGGCTCCAGGCGCCCGGCGCGCCCGGCACGCTGTACCATCGAGGCCTGACTGATGCGCTGCGTCACCAGCCGCGTCAAACCATTGCGCACGTCGTAGCGCGCCACGCGCTCCAGACCGCTGTCCACCACCAGCCGAATGCCCTCGATCGTCAGGCTGGTTTCGGCGATGTTGGTCGCCAGCACCACCTTGCGGCGGCTAGGTGCCGCCGGCTGAATCGCTTTTTGCTGCTGCGCCAAAGGCAAAGCGCCATACAGCGGGCAAAGATCGGTATCGCTCGCCACCTCGCCGGTCAATCGCTCCAGCACCCGATGGATCTCCGCCACGCCCGGCAGGAACAGCAGCAAAGATCCCGGCTGTTCGGCCAACAGGCGCTTCACCGCCGCCGCTACGCCATCCTCCAGCCGCTGATGGCTGGCCAACGACTGATACAGACGCTCAACCGGGAAGCTGCGCCCCTCGGACACCACCACCGGCGCTTCCGGCAGCAGCTGCGACAGGCGAGCATTGTCCAGGGTGGCCGACATGATCAGCAGTTTCAGATCGTCGCGCAGCCCTTGCTGCACGTCGAGCAGCAGCGCCAGCGCCAGATCGGCCTGCAGGCTGCGTTCGTGGAACTCATCGAGGATCACCAACGACACGCCCTGCAGCTCGGCGTCCTGCTGCAGCATGCGGGTGAGTATGCCTTCCGTCACCACTTCCAGCCGGGTTTGCGACCCGCTTTTACTTTCGGCGCGCATGCGGTAGCCCACGGTCTGGCCGGGCTCCTCCCCCAGTTGCTGCGCCAGGCGATAGGCGACGTTTTTCGCCGCCAGCCGCCGCGGCTCCAGCATGATAATACGCCCCGGCAACCCGGCCTTAGCCAGGATCTGCAGCGGCAGCCAGGTGGATTTACCGGCGCCGGTCGGGGCGTGCAACAGCACCTGAGGAGCGGACTGCAATGCAGCCAGCAACTCATCAAGCACCGCGCTGACGGGCAATGAAGACACTGAGCTCTCCGTGGTGGTTAACGTTAAACGGCGTACAGTGTAGCATTAGCTTTGTCCCCGTAGCCTTTCAAACTGCGGCGGCGTTAGCTATAGTACGGAGCTCGTCCATGCGTCCCGCTTCGCGCGAGACCGCTGCAAGTCGCATTCAAATCTGTTCCTGACGAATTTGTCCCGACGGATTTGTCATTATTTACCGAGCCCCCATGTCCAATTCGCGCCGCCTGTTTTTCGCCCTGTCCTTGCCTGATGCCCTGCAACAGCAGGTGATCCGCTGGCGCGCCGAGGCGTTTGCGCCAGAGGCCGGTCGACCGGTGGCGGCGGCTAATTTGCACCTGACGCTGGCGTTTCTCGGCGAGGTCACCGCGCAGAAAGAACTGGCGCTGCGCAAACTGGCTGGCCGCATCGTTCAACCCGGCTTCAGCATGCGGCTCGACGATCTCGGCCATTGGCCGCGCCCCGGCGTGGTCTGGCTTGGCACCCGCCGCGCGCCGCGCGGGCTGCTGCAGCTGGCCGAGCTGCTGCGTTCGCAGGCCGCCCGCAACGGCTGCCATCAAAGCGCGCTGCCGTTCCATCCGCACATCACGCTGCTGCGCGCCGCCACCCAGCCGGTGGCGATCCCGCCGGCGACGCCGGGCTGGGCGTTCAGCGCCGATGCCTTTTCCTTATATGAGTCGGTGTTCGAAAACGGCCGCACCCGCTATCAACACCTCGAACAGTGGCCGCTGGCCAAGCAGGCATCCGCATGATTTTCTCTCCACCGCTGCGTTCCGCCACGCTGATCAAACGTTACAAACGCTTTCTGGCGGACGTGATCACCCCGGAAGGGGAAACCTTTACGCTGCACTGCGCCAATACCGGCGCCATGACCGGCTGCGCCACGCCCGGCGACACCGTTTGGTACTCCACCTCGGACAATCCCAAGCGCAAATACGCCCACAGCTGGGAGTTGACCCATACCCAACAGGGGCACTGGATCTGCGTCAATACCCTGCGCGCCAACGCGCTGGTGCGTGAGGCCATTGAACACAATTTAATCAATGAATTATCCGGTTACAGTAAAATCAGCGGCGAAGTGAAATACGGCGGTGAAAACAGCCGTATCGATTTGTTATTACAGGCAGAAAATCGGGTTAACTGCTATATTGAAGTTAAGTCAGTCACATTACTGCAACAACAACGTGGTTACTTTCCTGATGCGGTAACGCTCAGAGGGCAAAAGCACCTGCGTGAGTTGCTCAGCGTGGTTGAAAGCGGGCAACGGGCGGTGTTGTTCTTTGCCGTGTTACACAGCGGTATTGAGCAGGTCGCACCGGCACATCATATAGATGAGCGCTATGCGGCGCTGTTGGCACAGGTCCGGCAGTTGGGAGTGGAAGTGGTTTGCTACGGGGCAAAATTATCACCTGACGGTATTTATCTCTGCGATAAGCTGCCGTTTTTTATCGATTAGCGCAGTCGGGTCCCTATAAATAGACAACCGGCCAGCACGATCGCCAAATACGCCCTCCTTCACACGATTGTCAAGCGGGCGACAGGAATAATTGCCAACCTACCTTCCTTCTGTTATTTATAGCGGCCTGTTTTTCCCCCGCATTGGGGATTCGATAGTGCGTGTGTATGTAGGAGAAGCAACATGCAAGAAGGGCAAAACCGTAAAACCTCGTCCTTGAGCATTCTCGCCATCGCTGGGGTGGAGCCGTACCAAGAGAAGCCGGGCGAAGAGTACATGAACGACGCCCAGTTGTCGCATTTCAAGCGCATTCTTGAAGCGTGGCGCAACCAGCTCAGGGACGAAGTGGACCGTACTGTATCGCATATGCAAGAAGAGGCAGCCAACTTCCCTGATCCGGCCGACCGTGCTACCCAGGAAGAAGAGTTCAGCCTTGAACTGCGTAACCGTGACCGTGAACGCAAACTGATCAAAAAGATCGAGAAAACGCTGAAGAAAGTGGAAGACGATGATTTCGGCTACTGCGAATCTTGTGGCGTGGAGATCGGCATTCGTCGCCTCGAAGCGCGTCCGACCGCCGATCTGTGCATCGATTGCAAGACGCTGGCTGAGATCCGCGAAAAGCAGATGGCCGGCTAATACCGCTACTCTAAATGATTGGAGCTGCATCAAGGCGGCAAGAATGCGCATCCCGATGAGCTTACTCAAGTAAGTGATTCGGGTAAGCAGGCGCAGCTAACACAGATGCAGTTTCAAGCATAACGAGTATGTTACCGCTGCGGCGTGCGCACCTGCGTGCGCCGCACAGAGAAAAGGGAACCTCTCCCCTCTGATATGCAAGAAAGTCATTATGTGGGGCGCTTTGCCCCATCGCCTTCCGGGGATCTGCATTTCGGTTCGCTGATTGCCGCTCTGGGAAGCTACCTTCAGGCTCGCGCCCAACGCGGGCAGTGGCTGGTTCGCATCGAAGATATCGACCCGCCGCGCGAAGTCCCCGGCGCCGCCGCTCGCATCCTGTCCGCGCTGGAACATTATGGTCTCCACTGGGACGGCCAGGTCATCTATCAATCCCAACGTCACGACGCCTATCGCGCCGCGCTGGATCTGTTGCAGCGCCAGGGGCTCAGCTATTACTGCACCTGCACCCGCAGCCGCATCCAGCACATCGGCGGATTGTACGACGGCCACTGCCGCGATTTGCAGCTCGGCCCGCAGGGCGCCGCCATCCGCTTGCGCCAGACCGCGCCCGTCTACAGGTTCCACGATCGCCTGCAGGGTGAATTGCACGCCGATCCGGCGCTGGCGGGGGAAGACTTTATCATTCGCCGCCGCGACGGGCTGTTCGCCTACAACCTGGCGGTGGTGATCGACGACCATTTTCAGGGCGTGACCGAGATTGTGCGCGGCGCCGACCTGATCGAACCGACGGTGCGCCAAATTGCCCTCTACCGCCAGCTGCAGGCGCCGGTGCCTACCTATGCGCATCTGCCGCTGGCGCTGGGCGCCAACGGCATTAAGCTGTCGAAGCAAAACCATGCGCCGGCGTTGCCCGCAGGCGATCCGCGCCCGGTGCTGATCGCCGCGCTGAAATTTCTGCGCCAACCGCTGCCGGAAAGCTGGCAAGATCTTGACCTGCCATTATTATTGAGCTGGGCGGTCGCACATTGGCGGTTGGAAAACGTGCCGCGTCAGGAGGCTATCCCTCTGGATGAAAACACGCCGGCATTCTCAAAGGAGCCATGGTGAGCTATGATTAGCCGCTATTTTTTGTTAGCTCCATTTTTATCAGTCACTATCGAGGTGTACCATTTTTACCCGAGTAGCCAACTTCTGTCGTAAGGTACTGACCCGCGATGACAAGCTGCCCCGCGACGACGCGGCGGCCGGCGATAAAAACGTAGTCCGCGAAGAGCGTGCCGCGGCGCCAAGCCGCCCTGCGCCGCAGCAGCGCGCCGCCGATAACGGCAGCAACGCCCCTGCCCGCCGCTCAACGCCGCGCAAGCGTCCGCCTTTTCCTCTCGCCGAGAGCAACGACTCGATGACCGTGATCCCGCGCGAACAGCACTCGATTTCCCGCAAAGACATCAGCGAAAATGCGCTGAAAGTGCTTTACCGCCTGAACAAGTCCGGCTACGAGGCCTATCTGGTCGGCGGCGGCGTGCGCGATCTGTTGCTCGGCAAAAAGCCGAAAGACTTCGACATCACCACCAACGCCACGCCGGAGCAAGTGCGCAAGCTGTTCCGCAACTGCCGCCTGGTCGGCCGCCGCTTCCGCTTGGCGCACGTGATGTTTGGGCCGGAGATCATCGAAGTGGCCACTTTCCGCGGCCACCACGAACAGAATCAGGAGTCCGACAAGAACTCGTCCCAGCAGGCGCAAAACGGCATGCTGCTGCGCGACAACATCTTCGGCTCGATCGAGGAAGACGCCCAGCGCCGTGATTTCACCATCAACAGCCTGTACTACGGCGTGGCGGATTTCACCCTGCGCGATTACGTCGGCGGGCTGAACGATCTGAAGCAAGGCGTGATCCGCCTGATCGGCGATCCGGAGACCCGCTACCGCGAAGATCCGGTGCGCATGCTGCGCGCGGTGCGCTTCGCCGCCAAGCTGGATATGCGCATCAGTGAAGAGACCGCCGAGCCGATCCCGCGCCTGGCCTCGCTACTGCACGAGATCCCGCCGGCGCGCCTGTTCGAAGAATCCCTCAAGCTGCTGCAGGCGGGTTACGGTTTCCAGACCTACCTGAAGCTGTGCGAATACCAGCTGTTCCAACCGCTGTTCCCGCTGATCGCCCGTAACTTCACGCCGAACCACGATACGCCGATGGAGCGCATTCTGGCGCAGGTGCTGAAGAACACCGATCACCGCCTGCAGAACGACATGCGCGTCAACCCGGCCTTCCTGTTTGCCGCCATGCTGTGGTACCCGCTGCTGGAGCACGCGCAGAAGCTGGCGCAGGAAAGCGGCCTGGCGTACTACGACGCCTTCGCGCTGGCGATGAACGATGTGCTCGACGAGCAGTGCCGCTCGCTGGCCATCCCAAAACGCATCACCACGCTGGTGCGCGATATCTGGCAGTTGCAGCTGCGCCTGTCCCGCCGCCAGGGCAAACGCGCACACAAGCTGATGGAGCACCCGAAATTCCGCGCCGCTTATGATCTGCTGGCGCTGCGTGCGGAAGTGGAAGACAATCAGGAAATGCTGCGTCTGGCCGAGTGGTGGGGCGAGTTCCAGGACGCCACGCCGGCGCGGCAGAAAGCCATGCTGAGCACCCTGGGGGACGATCCGGCGCCGCGCCGCGCGCGTCAACGCCGCCCCCGCCGCCGGGCACCGCGTAAAGAAGGGGCATAATGATCCGCGTTTATATCGCGCTGGGCAGTAACCTGGCGCAGCCGCTGCAACAGGTTAAAGCCGCGCTGGAGGCGCTGGAGCATCTCCCGCGCACCCGGCTGGTCACCTGTTCTTCGTTTTACCGCACCAAGCCGCTGGGGCCGCAAAACCAGCCGGACTTCCTCAACGCGGTGGTGGCGCTGGATACCCTGCTGCCACCCGAACAGCTGCTCGACCATACCCAGGCGATAGAACGCAATCAGGGGCGCGTGCGCAAGGATGAACGCTGGGGGCCGCGCACGCTCGATCTGGACATCATGCTGTACGGCGACAAGGTGATCCATACCGAGCGCCTGACGGTGCCGCATTACGGCCTGAAAGAGCGCGAATTCATGCTCTACCCGCTGGCGGAAATCGCCCCCGACCTGATTTTCCCCGATGGCGAGCCGCTCGCCAGCTGCCTCAAGCGCGTGCCGGAAAACGGCATGGCGCTGTGGCATCAACCACAGCCCAAGTCCTGACCCGCCTACAGCGCCAGCCGCGCAACGAACCCGCCCGCCGGGCGATTGGCGAAGCCGATCTGTAAACCATGCAAGCCAGCGATACGCTGCACGATAGAGAGCCCCAGCCCGCTGCCGGTTTGCTCCTGCCCCGGCGGGCGATAGAAACGTTCTCCGAGCCGCGCCAGATGCTCCGTGGTGACCCCCGGACCGTCGTCCTCCACCGTCAGCGAGCGTTCGCTCAGCGTCACGGTGACGGCGCCGCCCTGCGGGGTGTAGCGCACCGCATTATCCAGCAGATTGCGCAATAGCAGCGACAGCAGCAAGGTTTCCCCCTGACGCGGCGGCGGCGTTCCCCGATGTTCATAGCGTAGCGTCACGCCCGCCGCATGGGCCTGCCGATCCTGCTCCGCCAGGGTCATCGTCACCAGATCGTTCCAGTCGATCGGCGCCAGTTCGGCCAGATCCGACAGCGAATCCAGCCGCGACAGCGTCAGCAGCTGATCCACCAGCCGGGTGGCGCGATCGATGCCGAGCGTCAGGTTGTCCAGCGCGTGCTCGCGCATCGGCGCATCGTCCCCCGCCAACTGCACCACTTCGGTCTGCACCCGCAGCGCCGCCAGCGGGCTGCGCAACTCGTGCGCGGCATCGGAGGTGAAACGCCGCTCCCGCACCAGCAGAGCGTTGATGCGGGCGAACAGCGCATTGAGTGCATCCACCAGCGGGCGCACCTCGGTCGGCACCTGGTGCGCGTCCAGCGGCGTCGCGTCATCGGGTGCGCGCCGGCGCAAACTGGCCGCCACCGCGCGCAGCGGCCTCAGCTCGCGCCCGACCATCAGCGCGATCAGTAACATCAGCACCGGCAGCGTCGCCAGCCAGGGCACCAGTTGGCCGGTCACCATGCCCAGCGCCATATCGCGCCGGTAATCCCACTCCTGGCCAACCACGATGCGGTAGCGCCCGTCCGGGCTGGTCAACCATACCAGGCGCCAGCTGTCGTCATCGCCTTTGCGCTCGCCGTCGGTAAAACCTTCACGCTCCCCGTCGAACAGGAAGTCGGCACCGTTCTCGCCGTCGTTGAGCAGCATCTTGCCTTGGCGATCGAAGATAGCGAACGCCAGCGCGTCGTCGTCCTGCTCGCCGCGCTTGCCGTGATGCACCAGCTTCTTGGTTTTCGGCAGGCTGCGCGCGCTTTCATCGGCCAGCAGATCACCGAGGTTGGCGGTCGCCAGCCGTTTGGCGAACAGCATCTGTTGGGTGTCGAACACTTCGTTGATGGTGTTGCGCGACATCACCCAGGCCACCACGCTGGCGGTGCTCCAGGTCAGCAGCGCCAACAGGCTGAAGATCAGGATCAGGCGCAGTCGCAGGCTGAGACGCTTCACGGCGCATCCCCCAGCGTGTAACCCACGCCGTGGATGGTGCGGATGAAGCCGTTACCCAGCTTGCGCCGCAGGTGGTGAATATGCACCTCCACCGCGTTGCTGCTCACTTCGTCGTCCCAGTTGTACAGCTTCTCCTGAATCAACGGCCGCGCCAGCACTCGCCCCTTGTTGTGCAGAAACAGCTCCAGCACCGCCAATTCACGCGGCGTCAGCGTCACCGGCTCGCCGTTGCAGCTCACGCTGCGGGTGGCACTGTCGAACACCACGTTGCCGTGCGTCAGCTGCGGCATCAGTTGACCGTGGCGACGGCGGATCAGCGCCTGCAGGCGCGCCGCCACTTCGGCCAGCGCGAACGGCTTGCACAGATAATCGTCGGCGCCGCTTTGCAGCCCGCTGACCCGCTGCTCCAGCGCATCGCGGGCGGTGAGGATCAAGACCGGCACGTCCTGCCCGGCCTGGCGCCACTGGCGCAGCAGATCCAGGCCATCGAGGCCCGGCAGGCTGAGATCGAGGATCACCGCGTCGTACGGCGCGCTGTCCAGCGCATTTTTGCCGACGACACCGTCGGTGAACCAGTCCAGATTGAAGCCGAGTTTGGTCAGCCCGGCCTTGATGCCGTCCCCGATCAGTTTGTCATCTTCGATCAGCAAAATTCGCATGAGTATCCCTTTTGAGTCTTGGCGCCATTGCACCACAAGGTTCTTAAGAACCGCTTAAGCATGGCGATCCGCGCTACCCACCCCGATCGGGTTACAGTAGAATGACTGCACTTTTTTGCAGCCTGGGCCTGCGTACGCCGCACGGCCCGTTTCAGGAGACGTTGTGATGAAACCCACCACCGTGACCCACTTGCGCCAGTGGAAACAGGAGCAGCGCAAGTTTGCTACCCTTACCGCCTACGATGCCAGCTTTGCCAAACTGTTTGAAGAGCAAGGCATCAAAGTCCTGTTGGTGGGCGATTCGCTGGGCATGACGCTGCAGGGCCACGACTCCACGCTGCCGGTCACCGTCGCCGACGTGGCCTACCACACTCGCGCCGTGCGCCGCGGCGCGCCGGCCTGCCTGCTGCTGGCCGATCTGCCGTTCATGAGTTACGCCACCCCGGAACAGACCTTCGCCAACGCCGCCGAGCTGATGCGTGCCGGCGCCAACATGGTGAAACTGGAAGGCGGCAGCTGGCTGTGCGACACGGTGAAAATGCTCGCCGAGCGCGCGGTGCCGGTGTGCGGCCACCTGGGCCTGACGCCGCAGTCGGTCAACGTGTTCGGCGGCTATAAGGTGCAAGGGCGCGACGAACTGGCCGCCAAACAGCTGCTGCAGGACGCGCAGAATCTGGAACTGGCCGGCATTCAGCTGCTGGTGCTGGAATGCGTGCCGACCGAACTGGCGCGCCAGATCACCGAAGCGCTGTCCATTCCGGTCATCGGCATCGGCGCCGGCAATGGCACCGACGGCCAGATCCTGGTGATGCACGACGCCTTCGGCATCACCGGCGGCCACACGCCGAAGTTCGCCAAGAACTTCCTGGCGCAGAGCGGCGATATCCGCACGGCGGTGCAGCACTACATTCAGGAAGTGGAGCAAGGCCTCTACCCGGCGGCTGAACACTCTTTTAACTAAGCGATGGTTCCAGGAGTCACCCAATGATTATTATCGAAACTCTGCCGATGCTGCGCCAGCAGATCCGCCGCTGGCGCCAGGAAGGCAAACGCATCGCGCTGGTGCCGACCATGGGCAATCTGCACGACGGCCATATGACGCTGGTCGATGAAGCACGTGCCCGCGCCGACGTGGTGGTGGTGAGCATCTTCGTCAACCCGATGCAGTTCGATCGGCCGGACGATCTGGCGCGCTACCCGCGCACGCTGCAGGAAGACAGCGAGAAGCTGACCCGCCGCGGCGTCGATCTGGTGTTCGCGCCGGCCCCGGCCGCGGTTTATCCGCAGGGGCTGGAGCAGCAGACCTACGTCGACGTGCCGGGCATCTCCAGCATCCTGGAAGGCGCAAGCCGGCCGGGCCACTTCCGCGGCGTTTCCACCATCGTCAGCAAGCTGTTCAACCTGGTGCAGCCTGATTTAGCCTGTTTCGGCGAGAAGGATTACCAACAGCTGGCGCTGATCCGCAAAATGGTGGCGGACATGGGTTACGACATCGACATCGTCGGCGTGCCGACCGTGCGCGCCAAAGACGGCCTGGCCCTCAGCTCGCGCAACGGTTACCTGACCGCCGAAGAGCGCAAGGTAGCGCCTCAGCTGAGCAAAATCATGAACACGCTGGCGCAGCAGTTGGCCAATGGCGAACGCCAGGTCGAAGCGCTGCTGGAGCAGACCGCCGAGCAGCTGCGCGCCGCCGGCTTTACGCCGGATGAACTGTTTATTCGCGACGCCGACAGCCTGCAGCCGCTGACGGTGGACAGCCAGCGGGCGGTGGTACTGATGGCCGCCTGGCTGGGCAAGGCGCGTCTTATCGACAACCAACAGGTCGACCTGACGCTCTAAGCCGTTTTTTATACTGTCGTCACCCTGAAGCCCTGACCATTGGTAGACAATAGTGGAGCAATCGGTGACGATAGAAATTGCAGGGATGCAGGAGAGATGTTCAACCCCAGCGCCTGTGAAGGCCGATATTCAGTTAGGTAAAGCTATGATACGTACTATGCTGCAAGGCAAGCTGCATCGCGTCAAAGTCACTCAGGCTGACTTGCACTATGAAGGCTCCTGCGCCATCGACCAGGATTTCCTGGAGGCCGCCGGCATTCTGGAATATGAAGCGATCGATATTTACAACGTGGATAACGGCCAGCGCTTCTCCACCTACGCCATCGCCGCCGAGCGCGGTTCGCGCATCATTTCGGTCAACGGCGCCGCCGCGCGCTGCGCCTGCGTGGGCGACAAACTGATCATCTGCTCCTATGTGCAAATGACCGACGCCGACGCCCGCCAACACCACCCGAAAGTCGCCTATTTCGAAGGTGACAACAACCTGCAACGCAAGGCGAAAGCCGTGCCGGTTCAGGTCGCCTGACAATAAAACGGGCGCCTTGCGCGCCCGTTCTTCCTTACTGTACCACCACCGTGCCCGGCTTGTTGGCTATCCGATCCGCCATGGTCTGAATCGAGTCGGTACGCAGAATATATAGCCGCTTCAGCGTATAGGGGTTATCCCCCGGTTTCACCTTGCCCTGCACCGTGGTCACCGCCAGATGGAAACCAGCGTCCTGCGCCGCCTGGATCGCCCGCTGGTTATAGCCGCCGAACGGGTAGGACACATACAGCACGTGCGGGTTGAACTGCGACAGCGCACGACGCGAGCGCTCAAAATCGAACTCGATATTGTGCAACGAACGGCTCAGCAAAATCGGCTGGCGGTTGCCGTCGGTGCGATGCAGGAAGTGGGTATGCGACTGCACGTCGAACACGTCCTGAATCTGCTTCAGCTCCGAGACGCTCATAAACTGCAGCGAGTCCGGGTTCCATTTCTGCGGGTGGCGTTTGATGCGCGAAGAGATGATGAACGCCGTGGCGCGGAAACCGTAATCCTTCAGCACCGGGTAAGCGTAGCGATAAACCGATTTCAGCCCGTCGTCGAAGGTCAAGACAATCGCCTTGCCCGGCAAATTGATCTGGTTCTTCAGATAGGCTTCCAGCTGATACAGCGAAATGGTGTCGTAGCCCGCCTGCTTCAGATAGGTCATCTGGTTGCTGAACGCCACGTCTGAAGTGGTGGTCGAGGTGTGGCGGAAACGCTTGTTCTCTTCGTTTTTCAGCAGGTGATGGTAAGTCAGCACCGGTATGCCGTTATCCATCTCGCAGTCCAGCTCATTGATGAACCCCAGCCGCTCGCCGATGTTGACCTCGTACCAGGTGTTGTTCAGGCGATCCTTCAGCTTGCCGATGATCGGATAACGCAGGTTGCCTTCCAGCGTGCCCAAGACGTCACTGTCCTTGTCCGCCGCGGTATAAACGTCGATCGTTTTTTGAGTGATCAGATTCTGGTTGGTCAGCGGTTTGTTCAGCTCGCCCAGATCGTCTTGCACCTTGCGCGACTTCTTCAGCTCACGCACGTCGTCTTTATCGATAAAACCGGTGCCGTGACCGAATTTGAATTCGTAGTATTCCGCATCGGCCGGGAACACCTGGATCAGCTGCCCGCGCTTCACTTCCCCTACCGGGATCACGTGTTCGCCCACCAACGCATAGACTTCGCTATCGCGCTGCGCTTCCATGTATTCAGATTTAACCGCGCCGTCTTCCGACAGCAGATTAGCCAGGCTCACAGGGGAAACCAACGACATCAGAATGCCGAGCAACCCAGCCGTTAACGTGTATTGAGACCGCATGATGATGTTCTGCTTACGAGTGCGTAATGACAAAAGTGAAGGAAATGTGGAGCGCCAGCATAGCACGATTTGAACAACGGGGAACTAGCGGTTATCTGAGCAATTCTATTGATTTACGCGCCGCCTGCGCCAAATCAAGGAAAGCGCCCCCGCCGGGAAAACGGGGGGGCGATACGATCAGCTGCGCAGGCCGCGGCCGCGCTCGATCAGGTACCAGGACAGCAGGTAAAACACCGCGATAAACGCCACCAGTACCGCCATGGTGAATGCCAGCGGCACGTCGTTGATGCCGAGAAAACCGTAGCGGAAGCCGCTGATCATATAGACGATCGGATTCAGCTTGGACACCGCCTGCCAGAATGGCGGCAGCAGCGACAGCGAGTAGAACACCCCGCCCAGATAGGTCAGCGGCGTCAGCACGAAGGTCGGGATCAGGCTGATGTCGTCGAAGGTGGTGGCGAACACCGCATTGATCAGCCCTGCCAGCGAGAACAGGATCGCCGTCAGCAGCAGCGTCAGCGCAATCACCCACCAGGCGTGCACCTGCAGCGGCACGAAGAACAGTGAGATGATGGTCACCAGCACGCCGACGCAGATGCCGCGCGCCACGCCGCCGCCGACATAGCCGGCGATCACCACGTGGGTCGGCACCGGCGCCACCAGCAGTTCCTCAATGTTGCGCTGAAACTTGGCGCTGAAGAACGACGAGGCGACGTTGGCGTAAGAGTTGGTGATGACCGACATCATGATAAGGCCGGGCACGATGAACTGCATGTAGCTGAAGCCGTGCATATCGCCAATGCGCGAGCCGATCAGGTTGCCGAAGATGATGAAGTACAGCGTCATGGTGATCACCGGCGGCACCAGGGTCTGGATCCAGATGCGCGCGAACCGGTTCACCTCTTTGGCCCAGATGCTCTGTAAGGCCACCCAATACAAACGCGTCATGCTTTCTCTCCATTGCCGTTAACCAGGGTGACAAACAGCTCTTCCAGGCGGTTCGCCTTATTGCGCATGCTCAGCACCTGCACCCCTTGCGCGCTCAGCTGGGCGAACAGACCGTTCAGCCCTTGCTCGCGCATCACCTCCACTTCCAGCGTCGAGGTATCCGTCAGGCGGCTGTGGTAACCGTCCAGCTTCGGCAGCGGGCTCTTCGCCGCCAGATCGAGGATAAAGGTTTCCGACTTCAGCTTGGCCAGCAGCCCCTTCATCGAGGTGTTTTCCACCAGTTCCCCGTTCTGGATAATGCCGATGTTGCGGCACAGCATCTCCGCCTCTTCCAGATAGTGGGTGGTGAGGATAATGGTGGTGCCCTGGGCATTCAGCTCTTTCAGGAAGCCCCACATCGAGCGACGCAGCTCGATATCCACCCCGGCGGTCGGCTCATCGAGGATCAGCAGCTTCGGCTGATGCATCAACGCGCGGGCGATCATCAGGCGGCGCTTCATGCCGCCGGACAGCATGCGGGCGCGCTCGTTACGTTTGCCCCACAGATCCAGCTGATTGAGGTATTTTTCGGCGCGCGCCATCGCTTCACGCCGTGTGACGCCGTAGTAACCCGCCTGGTTCACCACGATCTGCAACACGGTCTCAAACGGGTTGAAGTTGAACTCTTGCGGCACCAGGCCGAGCTGGCGCTTGGCGTTGACGATGTCTTTATCGATGTCGTAACCGAACACCCGCACGCTGCCGGCCGTTTTGTTCACCAGCGAGCTGATGATGCCGATGGTGGTGGATTTTCCGGCGCCGTTTGGCCCCAGCAGGGCATAAAAATCCCCCGCTTCGACGCTCAGGTCGATGCCGCGCAGCGCCTTGACGCCACCGGCGTAAGTCTTGGTCAGCTGCGCTAATTCCAGTGCATAATTCATATGTAAAATAGTACCTTATGACGATGAGTATGCCGCCACGCCCCTGTTTGCGAGGCTTGAAACACTAACGATAATCCTAGCATCGGCGACGTTTTCACTGAGTCGAATCCGTGCGGAAAATGAGGCTGCACCACTGTTCCGATTTCCAAATTGTGACGCTTACCCTATATTACCCCATCGCAATCTGTTCGTTACGGGTCAATCATCTCCATGAAAGAAATCGAAGCGCTTATCGCCAACAACCAGGCCTGGTCGGCCAATATCAGTCAGGAAGACCCGGAATTTTTTGAACGTTTAGCCCAGGCGCAAAAGCCCCGCTTCTTATGGATTGGTTGCTCTGACAGCCGCGTTCCCGCAGAACGCCTGACTGGCCTCGAGCCGGGTGAACTGTTCGTCCATCGCAACGTGGCAAACCTCGTTATCCATACCGATCTTAACTGCCTGTCGGTGGTGCAGTATGCGGTAGATGTGCTGGAAGTCGAACACATCATCATTTGCGGCCACCTGGGCTGCGGCGGCGTGCAGGCGGCGGTGGAAAACCCGGAGCTGGGGTTGATCGACAACTGGCTGCTGCACATTCGCGATCTGTGGTACAAGCACAGCTCGCTGCTGGGCGAGCTGCCGCCGGAACAGCGTTTCGACATGCTGTGCGAGATCAACGTCATTGAGCAGGTGTACAACCTGGGCCACTCCACCATCATGCAGTCCGCCTGGAAGCGCGGCCAGAAGGTGATGATCCACGGTTGGGTGTACGGCATTCAGGACGGCCGCCTGCGCGATATGGAAGTGCTGGCGACCAGCCGCGAGAGCCTGGAGATGGGCTACCGCAAAGCGATAGCCAAACTGAAGCAGGATAAAGGCGTATAACCCCGCCGCAGGCGCGGCTGGCCGCGCCTCACATCGATTACTCGTCCAGCAGCACCACTTTGCCGACGTACGGCAGGTGACGATAGCGCTGAGCGTAGTCGATGCCATACCCCACCACGAACTCATCCGGGATCGAGAAGCCGACATATTCGACCGGCACCTGCACTTCACGGCGCTCAGGCTTGTCCAGCAAGGTGCAAATCGCCAGCGACTTCGGCCCGCGCAGCGCCAAAATCTCGCGCACTTTGTTCAGCGTGTTGCCGGAATCGATGATGTCTTCCACGATCAGCACGTCTTTGCCGCGAATGTCTTCGTCCAGATCCTTGAGGATCTTCACGTCGCGGGTGGTGGACATGCCGCTGCCGTAGCTGGAGGCGGTCATAAAATCGACTTCGTGCGGCACGTCGATCGCGCGGCAGAGATCGGCCATGAACATGAAGGAGCCGCGCAGCAGCCCGACCAGCACCATGTCGCTACCGCTGTCGCGGTAATGTTCGGTGATCTGGCGGCCAAGTTCGGCGATACGGGTCTTAACTTCCTGCTCGGAAATCATTACGTCTACAGTGTGTTTCATAGTATTCAGGTCAGTTGCCGGAAGAAAGGCGCAGAGTTTAGCATAGGCCGTTACGACTTGCCTCTCTCCCGGACAGGGGAGTTTTCTTTATTAAGGGTATTCCTGACGAGCGTGCAGGACACTCACTATTTCAATATGTGCAGCCAGCACGCGGTAAACCACAATGTAATTAGGATGAACAACCATTTCACGAGTCCCGTTCACCCTGCCTGGCCTGAATAGATAAGGATGTTCCGCTAACGGGATAACCGACTATTCAATGCGTTGCAACAAAGCCTTAGCGGCAACTGGATTTCGCTCAGCGATAAAAGCCAGCAGCGTATATAAACCCGTTTTTGCTTCGTCAGTCCATTTGACGGTTAACATAAGGGTCAGGCCGATTTTCTTTTGGCTTTCGCCTGCTCGATAATGTGACGAGCGCCGGCCATGACTTCGTCATGGGGAATACGGGGGGAGTCGCTATTGATGGAAGATTCCACGGTGCTTCTGAACCAACGATCGTAGCTATCAGCCTGCTCTTGAGTCTCAAACTCAGAAACGATGGGATCCAATTTTGTCGGCATGACGCACTCCTCAACAGCTGATATTTTAATCAGTATAACGGCTTCTTTCATTGAACCAAGCGGTGGCGACGCGAGCGCGCCACCGCCTGAGCACCGGGCCGCGATCAATCGGCGACGGTGAAGCCCATCATCATGCCGGTATCTTCATGTTCCAACAGGTGGCAGTGGGCCATGTACGCATGTTCGCTGCTGGCCGGATGGTCAAAGCGCACCAGCACTTCGCTGCGCCACCCTTCGACGCGCACCGTGTCCTTCCAGCCGCTGCGATGCGCCGCCGGCGGTTTGCCGTTTTCCGACAAGATGCGGAACTGGGTGCCGTGAATGTGGAACGGGTGCAACATCATGTCGCCCTCGCCGGAAATGGTCCACTTTTCATACTGGCCCCGTTTGGCGGCGAACATCGGCTTGGTCATATCGAAGGCCTTGCCGTTGATCATGTTGCCGTGGCTGAAATCGAACGGTTTGGCTTTGCCCTGCGCGTTACCGTGATCCATCCCGGCCATATTGCCATGTTCCATGCTCTGCATGTTGCCATGGTCCATGCTCTGCATGTCGCCCTTCTCCATGCCTTTCATATCTGCGCCCCCCGTCGCGCCATGATTCATGCTCATGCCGGCCATCGCCTGGTGACCATAACGATCCATCAGCGCCTGCATACCGAGCATATCCAGCTGCGGATCCATCATCAGCTGCAGCCAACGCTCCTGGATGCCGGTGGTGGCAGGCAACGTCGGCAGCTTCACCAGGCTGTCCGGCATGGTTTTGATGCCCTGCGCCAGCGACGGCTGAATGCGCAACACCGGCAGCGCTTGATCGAACGGCACCAGCGTCATGCCCATCTGCTTCACCGGCAGCGTCACGATATCGAACGCTTTCCCGTCGGAGGCATCGACCAGCACTTCAAAGCGTTCGCCCATCAGCATCGGCAGCTCGGTCAGTTTCACTGGCTCCGCCAGAAAACCGCCGTCGCTGGCGATGACATACAGCGGGCGGTTGTCACTGGCCGCCAGATTCAGCGAGCGGGCGTTGCAGCCGTTGAGGATACGCAGACGCAACCAACCGCGCGGCGCCAGATGTTGCGGATACTGCGCGCCGTTGGTGAACATGCGATCGCCAAACCAGCCCACCGCCGCACTCATCACGTCCAGGCGGTATTCGATCTGCGCGTCTTTGCCCAGCCGCTTATCCTGCAGGATCACCGGAATATCATCCTGCCCCCAGGTTTTCGGCAGCGGCAGTTTGGCACTCTCTTCGTCTTCCAGCAGTACCAGCCCCGCCAGCCCCATCATCACCTGGCTGCCGGTTTTACCGTGGGTATGCGGGTGGAACCAGCAGGTGGCCGCCGGTTGATCGACGGTAAAATTCACCGTGCGCGTCGCGCCGGGGTGAATCAGCGCCTGCGGGCCGCCATCGACGTCGCCGGGGATTTCCAGGCCGTGCCAGTGGACGGTGCTGGCCTCAGCCAGGCTGTTTTTGATATCGACCGTCACCGGCCGGCCGCGCTGCAGCTTCACCGCCGGCCCGAGCAGCGCGCCGTTAAATCCCCAGGTTTTGGTGGCCGCGCCGGGCAACCAGCGGGTTTCCCCCGCCTGCAGCGCCAGCGCAATCTTTCCCTGCGCGTCCGGCGTCAACAGCGGCGGTACCGGCAGTGCCGGCCGATCGGCCGCCCAGGCGGCCCGGCTCCATAATGGCAATGCGCTCGCGGCACCCAGCGCAGCGGTTAATTTAATAAAATCACGGCGTAACATCGCTGACTCCCTTTTCTCAGTGATATAACTCAATGCCGCCAGCCTAAACCTTCCCCCTGGCGGAAGGTCAAGCCTTTCCTGGCGGTATTTTAAGCTATGCCTCACAATCAAGAGAGCGCCATTGACGAACGCGAGGCCGCGCCCAGCGGCAATAAAATTTGGTGCCTTTACAGGCAAGTGTGGTAACGTCAGCAGACGACAAACAGGCCTATTTCATGATGAAAAAAACAACGTTATCGATGCTGTTGCTGGCGACGCTGGGCTTCTCCAACGCCAGTCTGGCGCTGAATGAATCCGAGGCGGAAGATCTGGCCGACCTGACGGCGGTATTTATTTATTTGAAAAATGATTGCGGCTACAACGATTTGCCAAATGCGCAAATCAAACGCGCCATCGTCTATTTCGCGCAACAAAACCGCTGGGATTTGAGCAACTACAACAGCTTTAACATGAAGGCGCTGGGCGAAGACAGCTATCGCGATCTCAGCGGTATCGCCATTCCAACGCCTAAGAAGTGCAAATCGCTGGCGCGCGACTCTTTGAGCCTGCTGGCCTACGCCAACTAATTCCGCCCCTCTCCCCCACCCGCCTTTCGCTCTCTCTGTCTGAAATTCAACCGTGCATCGCCAGACAGAGTTAGCTATGATGTTGCGCCGATTTTTCATGGCTGTTATTACGGAGTTTCCCGCACATGACCCAGAAAGAAATTTGGTACGAAACGCTGCATACGGGCTTCGGCCAGTACTTCTCGGTAGAGAAGGTGCTGTACCGCGAGAAGACCGATCATCAGGATCTGGTGATCTTCGAGAACTCAGTACTGGGGCGCGTGATGGCGCTCGACGGCGTGGTGCAAACCACCGAGCGTGACGAGTTTATCTATCACGAAATGCTGACCCACGTGCCGCTGCTGGCGCACGGCGCGGCGAAGAAAGTGCTGATCATCGGCGGCGGCGACGGCGGCATGCTGCGCGAAGTCAGCCGGCATCCTGGCGTAGAGCAGATCACCATGGTCGAGATCGACGCCGGTGTCGTCGAGTTCTGCCGCCAGTACCTGCCCAACCACAGCGCCGGCGCCTATGACGATCCGCGCTTCAAGCTGGTGATCGACGACGGCGTCAACTTCGTGAACCAAACCGACGAAACCTTCGATGTGATCATCTCCGACTGCACCGATCCGATCGGCCCCGGCGAAAGCCTGTTCACCTCGGCGTTTTATGAAGGCTGCGCCCGCTGCCTGAATGAGGGCGGTATTTTCGTCGCGCAAAACGGCGTCTGTTTCCTGCAGCAGGACGAAGCGGTCAACAGCCACGCCAAACTGAGCGGCTATTTTAGCGACGTCAGCTTCTATCAGGCGGCGATCCCGACCTATTACGGCGGCATCATGACCTTTGCCTGGGCGAGCCAGAACCCGGCGCTGCGCCAGCGCGATCTGCCTACCCTGCAACAGCGCTTTAACCAAAGCGGCCTACACTGCCGTTATTACAACCCGGCAATTCACGTCGGCAGCTTTGCCCTGCCGCAATATTTGCTCAATGCCCTGAACGTAACACGTTAAGCGAGAAGATAAAGGAGGTGGCCCAAATTGCATAAGCTAAAACTGCACGGCTTCAACAACCTGACCAAGAGCCTGAGTTTTTGTATTTACGATATTTGTTACGCCAAGACCGCGGACGATCGCGACGGCTATATCGCCTACATAGACGAACAATATAACGCCAACCGGCTGACCGAGATCCTGAGCGAGACCTGCTCAATCATCGGCGCCAATATTCTGAACATCGCGCGTCAGGATTACGAGCCGCAGGGCGCCAGCGTCACCATCCTGGTCAGCGAAGAGCCGATCGATCCGAAAGACGTCGATACGTCGGAACACCCCGGCCCGCTGCCGAACACGGTCGTCGCGCACCTGGACAAGAGCCACATCTGCGTACACACCTACCCGGAAAGCCATCCTGAAGGCGGACTGTGTACCTTCCGCGCCGATATCGAGGTCTCGACCTGCGGCGTCATTTCGCCCCTCAAGGCGCTGAACTACTTAATTCACCAGTTGGAATCCGACATCGTCACCATGGACTATCGCGTGCGCGGTTTTACCCGCGACGTGAACGGCGTGAAACATTACATCGATCATGAGATCAATTCGATCCAGAACTTTATGTCGGAAGACATCAAGGCGCTGTACCACATGATGGACGTGAACGTTTACCAGGAAAATATCTTCCATACCAAGATGTTGCTGAAGGATTTCGATCTGAAGCACTACCTGTTCAACGCGGAGCCGGAAGCGCTGAGCGCCGCCGAACGCAAACAGATCACCGATCTGCTATGGAAAGAGATGCAGGAAATCTATTACGGCCGCAATATCCCGCCTCTGTGATGGAAAGGGCGCGGTACGCCGCGCCCTGATGCTTAGTACTTCAGCATGAAAGAACGATAGGCCTTCAACACCAACAGGAAATCCTCAACGCCGCAGAATGAGAGGCTTTCTTCGTCGTAGTAGTTCATCCCCTCTTCCATTTCATCGCCCTCGAACTCCAGCTGATTGGCGCGGATCATCACTTCTTCACCATCCATCAACAGCGTATATTCATGGCCTTCCAGCTGCCATTGACGTTCGCTGCCTTTGACCTCGGCCGCACCGGCTTCGATGCGGTCCAGCAGGTTGAAATCGCCTTTGACTTCTTCGTTGATCCAGTGGCCAATCGCTTCATGCCCCATCGAAAATCTGACGATCACCTGACCGGTGACGTCACGCAGAAATTCGTAATCCATAGCATGCCCTCCTGAGCCCTTTTTCTTAGTGTAAACATAAATTGATTGCTAACTCAGTGAGCGCTCGCAAAGTTGGCAACTGAGCAAAATAAAACGGGAGGCCAAGGCCTCCCGTTAAACAGTTGCGCAATATAGCGGCTTACACGGCGGTCTGGAAGATCACGCCGTCAGCTTTTTCGGTGTACTGCCCCAACTGGTCAAAGTTCAGGTAGCGATAGGTATCCGCCGCCGTTTTGTCGACCTGCGCCATATAGGTCTGGTACTCGTCCGGCGTCGGCAGGCGGCCCAACAGGGACGCAACCGCAGCCAGTTCGGCAGACGCCAGATAAACGTTGGCACCGGTGCCCAGACGGTTCGGGAAGTTACGGGTCGAGGTGGAGACCACCGTCGCACCGTCCGCCACGCGCGCCTGGTTGCCCATGCACAGCGAGCAGCCCGGGATCTCGATACGCGCGCCGCTCTTGCCGAAGACGCTATAGTAGCCTTCTTCGGTCAGCTGGGCCGCGTCCATCTTGGTTGGCGGCGCCACCCACAGACGGGTCGGCAGTTGGCCCTTGTGCTGATCCAGCAGCTTGCCGGCCGCGCGGAAGTGGCCGATGTTGGTCATGCAAGAACCGATGAACACTTCATCGATTTTGCTGTTGGCCACGTCGGACAGCAGGCGCGCATCGTCAGGATCGTTCGGCGCGCACAGGATAGGCTCTTTGATCTCGTTCAGATCGATGTCGATCACCGCCGCGTATTCCGCATCCGCATCGCCTTCCAGCAGCTGCGGATCCGCCAGCCATTTTTCCATGCCCTGGATACGGCGCTCCAGCGTACGGCGATCGCCGTAACCTTCGGAGATCATCCACTTCAGCAGCACGATGTTGGAGTTCAGGTACTCTTCGATCGGCGCCTTGTCCAGCTTGATGGTACAACCGGCGGCGGAACGTTCGGCGGACGCATCGGTCAGCTCAAACGCCTGCTCGACCTTCAGGTCCGGCAGACCTTCGATCTCCAGAATGCGGCCGGAGAAAATGTTTTTCTTGCCCTTCTTCTCGACGGTCAGCAGCCCTTGCTGGATCGCGTAGTAAGGGATGGCGTGCACCAGATCGCGCAGGGTGATGCCCGGCTGCATTTTGCCTTTGAAGCGCACCAGCACCGACTCAGGCATATCCAGCGGCATCACGCCGGTCGCGGCGGCAAACGCCACCAGGCCGGAACCGGCCGGGAAGGAAATGCCGATTGGGAAGCGGGTATGGGAATCGCCGCCGGTGCCGACGGTGTCAGGCAGCAGCATACGGTTCAGCCAGGAGTGGATCACGCCGTCGCCCGGACGCAGCGAGACGCCGCCACGGTTCATGATGAAGTCAGGCAGCGTATGGTGCGTGGTCACGTCGACCGGTTTCGGGTACGCGGCGGTGTGGCAGAACGACTGCATGACCAGATCGGCGGAGAAGCCGAGGCAGGCCAGGTCTTTCAGCTCATCGCGGGTCATCGGGCCGGTAGTGTCCTGAGAACCGACGGAGGTCATCTTCGGTTCGCAGTACTCGCCAGGGCGAATGCCGGCGACGCCGCAGGCGCGGCCGACCATTTTCTGCGCCAGCGAGAAGCCTTTGCTGCTGGCGGCAACCGGCTTGGCGATACGGAACACCTCGCTGTGCGGCAGACCCAGCGCTTCGCGCGCCTTGGTGGTCAGGCCGCGGCCGATGATCAGCGGGATACGGCCGCCGGCGCGCACTTCATCCAGCAGCACGTCGGTTTTCAGCTCGAAGTTGGCGATCAGCGCGCCGGTTTCGTGGTTGCGCACTTCACCTTTGTACGGGTAAACGTCGATCACGTCGCCCATGTTCAGCTCGGACACGTCCACTTCGATCGGCAAGGCGCCGGCATCTTCCATGGTGTTGAAGAAGATAGGCGCAATCTTGCCGCCCAGCACCACGCCGCCGCCGCGCTTGTTCGGCACGTGCGGGATGTCGTCGCCCATAAACCACAGCACGGAGTTGGTGGCAGATTTACGGGAAGAACCGGTGCCGACCACGTCGCCGACGTAGGCCAGCGGGAAGCCTTTCTTGTTCAACAGCTCGATCTGTTTGATCGGGCCGACGCTGCCTGGCTGATCCGGCACGATGCCTTCACGTTCGTTTTTCAGCATCGCCAGCGCGTGCAGCGGGATGTCCGGACGCGACCAGGCGTCCGGCGCCGGAGAAAGGTCATCGGTGTTGGTTTCGCCGGTGACTTTGAACACGGTGACGGTGATCTTTTCCGCCAGCTCAGGGCGCGACAGATACCATTCGGCATCGGCCCAGGACTGCATGATCTGCTTGGCGTGCGGGTTACCGGCCTTGGCCTTCTCTTCCACGTCGTAGAAGTTGTCGAACATCAGCAGCGTGTGGGACAGCGCTTTGGCGGCGATGGGCGCCAGCGTTTCACTGTCCAGGGCGTCGATCAGCGGGTGAATGTTATAACCGCCCTGCATGGTGCCTAACAGTTCAATGGCTTTCTCGGGGGAAACCAGGGGGGATGTCGCTTCGCCTTTGGCGATGGCCGCCAGGAAACCTGCTTTGACATAGGCGGCTTCGTCGACGCCCGGTGGAACACGGTTAATCAGCAGGTCTAACAGGAATTCTTCTTCGCCTTTTGGCGGATTCTTCAGTAGTTCGACCAGCGCGGCCATTTGGGTGGCGTCTAGCGGCTTAGGGGCGATGCCCTCAGCGGCACGCTCGGCTACGTGCTTACGGTATTCTTCTAGCACGACGTTCTCCTCGCTCTCATTGTCATTTATTGTGCCTGGCGTATATGCAAACCGGGTTTATACCCTTGGGGTTTCACTCTGTGGCTAGGCGATCGGCCCGTAAAGGCCCCGAAACGGTGATTGGGGCAAACAAGCACGGTCAAACAGCGTTACAGCATGAAAGACTGATGGGTAGAGCGCACGGCGATATTGATGCCATCTATCCTGACGGGGCACTGCTGTCGATGTCCTGGACTGTAAGGTACAGTGCCCGGTTCCGCTCAGCCAGCATATCAGGATTTGAAACGGTTGTTAATTCGTTCACATAAAAGCAACATTAAATCTTTGCTGAATCGTTGAGCGCAGCGTAATCGGCTGCCGGACTAGCAGGGCATTATATCCATATAGTTGGAATGGATATAAGAAGAGAGATCGGAATTTGGCGCTGCGGCCACAAAAATACCGCTTTCTGAATTTGAGCAAAAAAACGGCCCCTTGTCAGGAGCCGCTTGTTAACCGGTCAAACCAGCAGAATTACTTCTTCTTGGCTTTCGGGTTAGGCAGGTCGGTGATGCTGCCTTCGTAGATTTCCGCCGCCAGGCCCACGGATTCGTGCAGGGTCGGGTGAGCGTGGATGGTCAGCGCGATGTCTTCCGCGTCGCAGCCCATCTCGATAGCCAGACCGATTTCACCCAGCAGCTCGCCGCCGTTGGTGCCGACAATCGCGCCACCGATGATGCGGTGAGTTTCTTTGTCGAAGATCAGTTTGGTCATGCCGTCTGCACAGTCGGAAGCGATCGCACGGCCGGAAGCCGCCCACGGGAAGGTGGAGGTTTCGTAGCTGATGCCTTTCTCTTTCGCTTCTTTCTCGGTCAGACCCACCCATGCCACTTCCGGCTCGGTGTAAGCGATGGATGGGATCACTTTCGGATCGAAGTAGTGCTTCATGCCGGCGATAACTTCTGCGGCAACGTGGCCTTCGTGCACGCCTTTGTGCGCCAGCATCGGCTGACCGACGATGTCGCCGATAGCGAAGATGTGCGGCACGTTGGTGCGCAGCTGTTTGTCGACATTGATGAAGCCACGCTCGTCAACTTCAACACCGGCTTTGCCGGCATCCAGCAGTTTGCCGTTCGGCACGCGGCCGATCGCCACCAGCACCGCGTCGTAACGCTGTGGCTCTGCCGGCGCTTTTTTACCTTCCATCGTGACGTAGATGCCGTCTTCTTTGGCTTCTACCGCGGTCACTTTGGTTTCCAGCATCAGGTTGAACTGCTTGCTGATACGCTTGGTGAAGACTTTCACCACGTCTTTATCTGCCGCCGGGATAACCTGATCGAACATCTCAACGACGTCGATCTGTGAACCCAGCGCATGGTATACGGTGCCCATTTCCAGGCCGATGATGCCGCCGCCCATAACCAGCAGACGCTCTGGGACGGTTTTCAGTTCCAGCGCATCGGTGGAATCCCACACGCGTGGATCTTCATGAGGAATGAATGGCAGTTGGATCGGACGAGAACCTGCAGCGATGATGGCGTTGTCGAAGTTGATGGTGGTTGGGCCGTTTTCGCCTTCCACAACCAGGGTGTTAGCGCCGGTGAACTTGCCCAGGCCGTTGACCACTTTCACTTTACGGCCTTTCGCCATGCCAGCCAGACCGCCGGTCAGCTGAGTGATGACTTTTTCTTTCCAGACGCGCACTTTGTCGATGTCGGTTTTCGGCTCGCCGAAAACGATGCCGTGTTCGGCCAGCGCTTTGGCTTCTTCGATCACTTTGGCAACGTGCAGCAGTGCTTTGGAAGGGATACATCCCACGTTCAGGCAAACCCCGCCCAGAGTGGAATAACGTTCAACCAGAACGGTTTCAAGACCTAAGTCAGCGCAACGAAAGGCTGCAGAGTAACCTGCCGGGCCCGCCCCAAGTACCACGACCTGAGTTTTAATTTCAGTACTCATCATGACCTCTTAATTGATTGTCCGGCGGGTCAGACGTCATTTTTATTGCTAATCGATCTCATAACGCCCTTCATCCACCGGGACGCTTACACCGCGAGCAGTTTACAGAATTGTTAATAATCTGCAAAGCGTGTTCGAGTGACCCGTGTCTCAACAATTTTGTCGAGTTGTGCAAAATCCGACAAAACTGCTACAGAATCGTCAGGGGCGCAGCATGCTGCGCCCCTTTTGCATTACATCACCAGACGGCGAATGTCGGACAACATGTTGTTGATGATGGTGATGAAGCGCGCACCATCGGCACCGTCGATAACGCGGTGGTCGAAGGACAGCGACATCGGCATCATCAGGCGCGGCATGAACTCTTTACCGTTCCAGACCGGCTCCATCGCAGACTTGGAGACGCCCAGGATAGCCACTTCCGGCGCGTTGACGATCGGCGCGAAGTGAGTCGTCCCGATGCCGCCCAGGCTGGAGATGGTGAAGCAGCCGCCCTGCATCTCGCCCGCGGTCAGCTTGCCGTCGCGCGCTTTCTTGGAGATGGCCATCAGTTCGCGAGACAGCTCGGTGATGCTCTTCTTGTTCACGTCCTTGAACACCGGAACCACCAGGCCGTTCGGGGTATCAACCGCCACGCCGATGTTGATGTATTTCTTCAGCGTCAGCTTCTGACCGTCTTCGGACAGCGAGCTGTTGAAGCGCGGCATCTGCTCCAGAGCGGCAGCAACGGCTTTCATGATGAACACGACAGGCGTGAACTTCACGTCCAGCTTGCGCTTGGCCGCTTCTTCGTTCTGCTGTTTGCGGAACGCTTCCAGATCGGTGATGTCGGTTTTGTCGAAGTGAGTCACGTGCGGGATCATCACCCAGTTGCGGCTCAGGTTCGCGCCAGAGATCTTCTGGATGCGGCCCATTTCGACTTCTTCGATCTCGCCGAACTTGCTGAAGTCCACTTTCGGCCATGGCAGCATGCCTGGCAGACCGCCGCCGGCAGCAGCCGGAGCCGCTTCAGCGCGTTTCACCGCGTCTTTCACGTAAGCCTGAACGTCTTCGCGCAGGATGCGGCCTTTACGACCGGTGCCTTTCACTTTCGCCAGGTTAACGCCGAATTCACGCGCCAGACGACGAATGACCGGGGTCGCGTGCACGTATGCCGCGTTCTCGGCGAACTCGCCTTTGTCGTCAGCTTTCGCAGCCGGTGCGGCGGCTTTAGCGGCGGCCGGTGCCGGCGCAGCTTCCGCTTTAGCGGCTGGAGCGGCGGCAGCGGCAGGCGCAGCGCCTTCCACTTCGAACACCATGATCAGGGAGCCGGTTTTCACTTTGTCGCCGGTCGCGATCTTGATCTCTTTCACGGTACCCGCGAACGGTGCAGGCACTTCCATGGAGGCCTTGTCGCCTTCCACGGTGATCAGAGACTGCTCGGCGGCAACCTTGTCGCCCACCTTAACCATCACTTCGGTCACTTCGACTTCGTCGCCGCCGATATCCGGCACGGCGACGTCTTTGGCCGCAGAGGCCGCAGGCGCTGCAACGGCGGCAGGTGCTTGCGCCGCAGCCGGGGCCGCAGCGGAAGCGGCGCCGGCCACTTCGAACACCATGATCAGGGAACCGGTTTTCACTTTGTCGCCGGTCGCGATCTTGATCTCTTTCACGGTGCCCGCGAACGGCGCAGGAACTTCCATGGAAGCCTTGTCGCCTTCTACGGTGATCAGGGACTGCTCGGCTTCCACCTTGTCGCCCACTTTCACCAGGATCTCGGTCACTTCGACTTCGTCAGCGCCGATGTCCGGCACGGCAACGTCTTTAGCCGCAGCGGCGGCCGGGGCCGCTGCTGCCGCCGGTTTTTCTTCCGCTTTCGCCGCCGGTGCAGCTTCCGCTGCGCCTGCCGCTTCGAAGATCATGATCAGTTTGCCGGTCTCGGTTTTATCGCCGACCGCCACTTTGATCTCTTTCACCACACCCGCCTGCGGGGAGGGCACTTCCATGGAGGCCTTGTCGCCTTCCACGGTGATCAGCGATTGTTCCGCTTCAACTTTATCGCCGACCTTCACCAGGATCTCGGTGATTTCGACTTCATCTGCACCGATGTCCGGTACGTTGATTTCGATAGACATTATTCAGTACCTCTTAGGCCAGACGCGGGTTAACTTTTTCCGGGTTGATGTCGAATTTCTTGATTGCATCGGCAACCACAGAAGCTTCGATCTCACCGCGTTTAGCCAGTTCACCCAGAGCAGCAACCACCACGTAGGATGCATCGACTTCGAAGTGGTGACGCAGGTTTTCGCGGCTGTCCGAACGACCGAAGCCGTCGGTGCCCAGTACGCGATAATCGCTGGCCGGCACATAAGTACGAACCTGTTCGGCGAACAGTTTCATGTAGTCGGTAGAAGCTACCGCCGGCGCGTCGCTCATCACCTGAGCGATGTAAGGCACGCGTGGCGTTTCGGTTGGGTGCAGCATGTTCCAGCGCTCGCAATCCTGGCCGTCGCGCGCCAGTTCGGTGAACGAGGTCACGCTGTAGGTGTCGGAACCCACGCCGTAGTCCTTCGCCAGGATCTGCGCAGCTTCGCGCACGTGGCGCAGGATGGCACCGGAGCCCAGCAGCTGTACCTTGCCTTTGCTGCCTTCCAGCGTTTCCAGCTTGTAGATACCCTTGCGGATACCCTCTTCCGCACCCTGCGGCATCGCAGGCATGTGGTAGTTTTCGTTCAGCGTGGTCAGGTAGTAGTACACGTTTTCCGGGTTGTCGCCATACATGCGCACCAGACCGTCGTGCATGATCACCGCCACTTCGTACGCGTAAGCCGGATCGTAAGAGATGCAGTTAGGGATGGTCAGAGACTGAATGTGGCTGTGGCCATCTTCGTGCTGCAGACCTTCGCCGTTCAGGGTAGTACGGCCCGAGGTCCCGCCGATCAGGAAGCCGCGCGCCTGTTGGTCGCCCGCTGCCCAGCACAGGTCGCCGATACGTTGGAAACCGAACATCGAGTAGTAGATGTAGAACGGAATCATCGGCAGATCGTTGGTGCTGTAGGAAGTCGCTGCGGCCAGCCAGGAAGAGGCTGCGCCCAGTTCGTTGATGCCTTCCTGCAGGATTTGGCCTTTCTCGTCTTCTTTGTAGTAAGCCACCTGCTCACGGTCCTGCGGGGTGTACTGCTGGCCGTTCGGGCTGTAGATACCGATCTGACGGAACAGACCTTCCATACCGAAGGTACGCGCTTCGTCGGCGATGATTGGCACCAGGCGATCTTTGATCGACTTGTTCTTCAGCATCACGTTCAGGGCACGCACGAAGGCGATAGTGGTGGAGATCTCTTTGTTCTGCTCTTCCAGCAGCGAGCTGAAATCTTCCAGCGCCGGCATTTCCAGCTTCTGAGTGAACTCCGGCAGACGCGTCGGCACGTAGCCTTTCAACGCCTGGCGACGTTCGTGCAGGTATTTGTACTCTTCGGACTCTTTCTCGAAGGTGATGTACGGCAGTTTTTCGATGTCAGCATCGGCAACCGGCACATTGAAACGATCGCGGAAGTGGTGAACCCCTTCCATGTTCATTTTCTTCACCTGGTGAGCGATGTTTTTACCTTCCGCGGTTTCACCCATGCCGTAACCTTTGATGGTGTGGGCCAGGATAACGGTCGGTTTGCCTTTGGTGTCCTGCGCTTTTTTCAGTGCAGCGAAGATTTTCTTCGGGTCGTGACCACCACGGTTCAGCGCCCAGATTTCGTCGTCGGTCATGTCTTTGACCAGCGCCGCGGTTTCCGGGTAACGGCCGAAGAAGTGCTCGCGCACGTAAGCGCCGTCTTTGGATTTGAAGGTCTGGTAGTCGCCGTCCAGGGTCTCGTTCATCAGCTGAACCAGTTTACCGCTGGTGTCTTTACGCAGCAGTTCGTCCCAGCGGCCGCCCCAGATCACTTTCAGCACCTGCCAGCCTGCGCCGGAGAAGATGCCTTCCAGTTCGTTGATGATCTTGCCGTTGCCGGTGACCGGGCCGTCCAGGCGCTGCAGGTTGCAGTTGATGACGAACACCAGGTTGTCCAGCTTCTCGCGGGTCGCGATGGTGATGGCGCCTTTGGATTCCGGCTCATCCATCTCGCCGTCGCCCAGGAAGGCGTAAACGGTCTGCTCAGAGGTATCTTTCAGGCCACGGTGTTCCAGATATTTCAGGAACTTCGCCTGATAGATGGCGCTGATTGGGCCCAGGCCCATGGAAACGGTCGGGAACTGCCAGAATTCCGGCATCAGTTTAGGATGCGGGTAAGAGGACAGGCCGTTGCCGTGCACTTCCTGACGGAAGTTGTTCATTTGTTCTTCGGTCAGGCGGCCTTCAAGGAAGGCACGCGCGTAAACGCCCGGAGAGATGTGGCCCTGGAAGTACACCAGGTCGCCGCCGTCTTTCTCGTTGCGTGCGCGGAAGAAGTGGTTAAAGCAGACTTCATAGAAGGTCGCGGAAGACTGGAAGGAAGCCATGTGGCCGCCCAGCTCCAGGTCTTTTTTGGATGCGCGCAGAACGGTCATGACCGCGTTCCAACGGATCGCAGAGCGAATGCGGCGTTCCAGATCCAGGTTGCCTGGGTAGGCCGGTTCGTCTTCTACCGCGATGGTGTTGACGTAGTTGTGCGCTGCAGCACCGGCCGCAACGTTAACGCCGCCTTTGCGGGCTTCTCCCAATACCTGATCAATCAGAAACTGAGCTCGCTCAACACCCTCTTCACGGATGACCGATTCGATCGCCTGCAGCCAGTCGCGGGTTTCGATCGGATCCACGTCATTGTTTAAACGTTCTGACATGGTGGTATTCCTTATCTGTCTAATGGTTTGTTTGGAGCCTGTCTTCCTGTGTTCTGTGCAAAAACACACGAAGACAGGCCCATCAGTTTAGTTGCCGCTTAAGTACTTAACTAAGTACCTCGAACTTAACCCCCGCAGGCTGGTGTACCCTGAAGAGGACAGCTCTTAATCCTTGCGTTGCTGGAGACGCCGTAGCGATCTCTCGCGCCGAGTATGCTCCCGGCTGAGATCCAGCAAGATTTCCTCGATAAACGCCAAGTGGCGATGCGAGGCTTCACGGGCCTTTTCCGGCTCGCGTGCCACAATCGCCTCAAAAATCCCGGCGCGGTGGCTGCTCACTTTTGCCAACATCTCACGGCGCGAGTAGAGCAATTCAAAGTTCTGACGCACGTTCTGTTCCAGCATCGGCCCCATGCAGCGTAGCAGGTGAAGTAACACAACGTTGTGGGCAGCTTCGGTCACGGCGATTTGATACTGCATGACCGCATCGGCTTCGGCGTCGAGATCGCCGCTGTCTTGAGCCTGTTGAATCACGATATGGCAGTCGCGGATGCGCGCCAGATCTTCATCGGTGCCGCGCAGCGCCGCGTAATAGGCGGCAATGCCTTCCAGCGCGTGACGGGTTTCCAACAGATCGAACTGTGATTCGGGATGGTCGGCCAGCAGCTCGGCCAGCGGATCGCTGAAGCTCTGCCACAGATTAGTTTGCACGAAGGTGCCGCCGCCCTGACGGCGCAGGAGCAGCCCTTTCGCTTCCAGGCGCTGAATGGCCTCTCTCAGAGAAGGACGGGAGACATCAAATTGTTTCGCCAGCTCGCGCTCCGGAGGCAGTTTTTCGCCTGGGCGGAGTGTCCCCTCGAGGATCAGGTATTCGAGCTGTTGCTCGATAACATCTGACAACTTGGGTTGGCGGATTTTGCTGTAGGCCATGAGTGAATTCTTCTCTGCGAATGGCGCGGAGTCAATTGGTAATACCAATTTCAAAAACGTGACGGTAAAGTAACAAAGTATTCACCTCCTGTCCATACGGGCCTTGATCGAAATCAGGTTACCCGCACATTTTAACACCCCGCTGAAAACCCCGCTGCAAACCGGTAACGCCGTGATGGTATTACCATTTACGCGCCGGGTTGGGGATTTAACTTTTACCAAACCTTACGCAAGGCAGAGTGCAAACTTTTTGCCCGAGTTTTATTGCATGGTTATGACGCTTTGATGAATGACTATTTGGCGAGCAGCGCAACGGGAGTTCGTTCATTATTTGAACGTACGCCGCCGTTCAGATCTACGTTATTTTTGCGCATTATGTGATTTGTTGCTTATTTCATGCACTGAATCCCCCCTGCCATCACACAACCCGCATTTTGTTTCCTAAACTGCTGCAATCTTAATCACTCACACGACAAAGCAGGTGCAAACCGACGCGCATAACATTATTCTCTGCCAAACGGTAGCGGCGCCGTGGAATTAATAGCTATAACGCCGTAAATAAAACAAAACACACATCGTAACCACTGCTTTACGGGCATGTGGGCATTCACAACGACAGAGGGTTAGATTGATGGATGGTCAACAGCATGGTGACCAGCTGAAACGCGGCCTGAAAAACCGCCATATTCAGCTCATCGCCTTAGGTGGCGCAATCGGCACCGGGTTATTTCTCGGTATCGCTCAAACAATAAAAATGGCCGGCCCATCGGTTATTCTCGGCTACGCCATCGGTGGCTTCATCGCGTTTCTGATCATGCGCCAGCTGGGTGAAATGGTGGTGGAAGAGCCGGTCGCCGGTTCCTTTAGCCACTTTGCCTACAAATACTGGGGCAATTTTGCCGGCTTCGCTTCCGGCTGGAACTACTGGGTGCTGTATGTCCTGGTGGCGATGGCGGAGCTGACCGCGGTCGGCATCTATGTGCAGTATTGGTGGCCGGAGATCCCCACCTGGGTCTCCGCCGCGGTGTTCTTCCTGGCGATCAACGCCATCAACCTGGCCAACGTTAAAGTTTACGGCGAGATGGAGTTCTGGTTCGCCATCATCAAAGTGGTGGCGATTATCGGCATGATCGTGTTCGGCGCCTACCTGCTGTTCAGCGGCATGGGCGGCCCGGAGGCCACCGTCACCAACCTGTGGGCGCAGGGCGGGTTCTTCCCCAACGGCGTCATGGGACTGGTAATGGCGATGGCGGTGATCATGTTCTCCTTCGGCGGCCTCGAGCTGGTCGGCATCACCGCCGCCGAAGCCGACAACCCGCAAAAAAGCATTCCGAAAGCCACCAATCAGGTGATCTACCGCATCCTGATCTTCTATATCGGTTCACTGGCCATTCTGCTGTCGCTGTACCCGTGGGGCAAAGTGGTCGAAGGCGGCAGCCCGTTCGTGCTGATCTTCCACGCGTTGAACAGCAACCTGGTGGCGACCGTGCTGAACATCGTGGTGCTCACCGCCGCGCTGTCGGTGTACAACAGCTGCGTCTACTGCAACAGCCGTATGCTGTACGGCCTGGCGCAGCAGGGCAACGGCCCGAAAAGCCTGCTGAAGGTCGACGGCCGCGGCGTGCCGGTGGTGGCCATCGGTATCTCCGCCCTCGCCACCGCGCTGTGCGTGCTGATTAACTACCTGATCCCGGGGCGGGCCTTCGAATTGCTGATGGCATTGGTGGTATCGGCGCTGGTGATCAACTGGGCGATGATCAGCCTGGCGCATCTGAAGTTCCGCGCCGCCAAAAACCGCGAAGGCGTGGTGCCGAAGTTCAAAGCCTTCTGGTACCCGTTCAGCAACTACCTGTGCCTGCTGTTCATGGCCGGCATCCTGGTGATCATGTACCTGACGCCGGGCATTCAAATCTCGGTGCTGCTGATCCCGGTGTGGGTGGCGATCCTGGCCGTCGGTTACGCTATCAAACAGCGTAGCCAACGCGTCGATGGCGTCACCAGCCGTTGACCCCCGTGATCGCGCAATAAAATGGCCCGCAGATGCGGGCCATTTTTTTCGCCTGAACGCCGCTTACTTGCGCAGCGCTTTCACCTGCTCGGCGGTGATATCCGCCGGCAAGCCGCCCCAGGTCACGCGCAGGTAATTCACCAGCTCCGCTACTTCGGCATCGCTCAGCCGCTCGCCGAAGCCCGGCATGCTCTGCATGCTTTCATCGTTCGGGAACTGCTGGGCCGGCAGGCCATCCAGCACCGACACGATCAGGTTCTTGCCGTCCGCCTGGCGCAGCGTGGCATTATCGCGCATCGCCGGTGCCACGTGCGGTTTGCCCTCGCCTTCACGCGCGTGACAGCCGGCGCACTGATCCAGATAGGCCATGCGCCCGGCATCGCTGCCCTGGCCCATTTTCACCGGCACCGCCGCCGGCGGCTGCTCGCCCATCAGATACAGCGCCAGCGCCTGATGATCTTCCGGCGTCAAATGACGGGTGCTGAGATCCACCACCATGTGCATCTCGCTGAAGGCGGAACCCTGCGGCGCGAGGCCGGTGCTGAGGAAGCGGCTGACATCCTGCGGCGTCCAGCCGCGCTGCGCCAGACCGTGCGGCGTAATGTCCGGCGCCATGAAGCGGCCGAGATCGCCGCCCTGCATCGGCTTGGCGAGATCCATCTGCCCCAGCGCGCCGCGCGGCGTGTGGCATTCGCCACAGTGCCCCAGCACGTCGGCCAGATAGCGGCCGCGCTGCCATTGCGGCGAACTGCCCTGCGAACTGGCCGGCAGCGGATCCTGGCTGCGGAACAGCAGGTTCCAGCCGATCAGCGCCATGCGCTGGTTGAACGGGAACGGCATCTCGTTGGCCGGAATGGCGACGTCCACCGCCGGGCGCGTCATCAGGTAAGCGTAGATGTCGTCGGCGTCCTGACGCGACATGCCCTTGTACGAGGTGTAAGGCATCGCCGGGTACAGGTGCCGCCCGCCCGGTGCCACGCCCTGCGTCAGCGCCAGGAAGAAGTCGTCCTTGGTCCAGCGCCCGATGCCGTGGTCGGCCGACGGCGTCAGATTGCTGCCGTAAATCGTACCGAACGGCGTTTCCAGCGGATAGCCGCCGGCCAACGGCGCCCCGCCGCTGGCGGTATGACAGGCGGCGCAGTCGGCGGCCTGCGCCAGATAGCGGCCGCGGACGATCTGTTCGGCGTCGGCGGTCACCTGCTGCACCGGGCCGTCGTAACGGCGGTTTTCCCGCCACCACAGCAGCGCAATCACCACGATCGCCACCAGCAAAATCAACACTGCGAGACGTTTTTTCATTGCGCCGTCTCCTTCAGCAGGCCCGGCGTTTTCAGCACCACGTCGCGCACCGCCTCGTAGTAGCGGACGTAGCCGGTGCAGCGGCAGATGTGGCTGTCCAGCGCCTGCTCGATGGCGCTTTCCAGCTGCTCGCGAGCGATAGGCTCACGCTTGAGCTTTTCCACGAAAATGGTGGCGGCGTTGACGAAGCCCGGTGTGCAGTAGCCGCACTGGAAGCTGTAGTGTTCCAGAAACGCCTGCTGGATCGGCGACAGTTCAACCACCTCGCCCTGCTCGTCCACCTTGGCGTGGCCTTCGACGGTACGCACTTTCTTGCCGTTGAAGAAATGCGCGCCGGTGATGCAGGTGCGCACCTCTTCGCTGGTGCCGCTCGGGTGATCGACGATCGCCACGCAGGCGTGGCAAATGCCCTGCCCGCAGCCGAGGCGCGAACCGGTCAGATCGAGATACTCGTGCAGGAAATCGATCATCATCAAGCCTTCCGGCACCTCGATCGGGCCGTACGGTTTCTCGTTGATGATCAGGGAAATCGGCTGGGTTTTAATGCTCATTGTAATACCTCACGAATATTTTCTGCACGAACGGGCAAATCACGGAAACGGTGGCCGGTGGCATCGGCGATGGCGTTGACCAGCGCGGCCACGATCGGGATCATCACCACCTCCGCCATGCCTTTCGGCGGATCGGTTTCCGACAGCGCCGGCAGGATGTCGCCGCTCTGCTTCCACACCGCCACGTCGCTGGCGCGCGGCAGATGGTAACGGTTGAAGTTCCAGGTGCCGTTGCCCGGGCCGTCTTCGTACAGCGGTAAATATTCGTGCAGCGCATGGCCGATACCCATCGCCAGCCCGCCCTGCAGCTGGCCGGAAACCAGTTCCGGCACGATCAGGTTGCCGCACTCCATGATCGAATGGTGATTCAGCAATTCCACCTGGCCGGTGGCGATATCCACCGCCACTTCTGCCAGCGTGCCGACGGCGCTGTAGTAGGTCACCGCCGCATTGTTGCGCTGGGTTGGCGGGTAGTAGACCTGCCCACGCGCCAGCGGTTTGAATTCGCCGCCGGCATTGCGCAGCGCCATGCCGTCGATCGGCAGGCGTTCGCTTTTGCCGTTCATCGTGAAATCAGCCTCCGCCCATTGCCAGCGGTTGAAGACGTGTACCGCCGCGCCGGTGACGCCGCCCATCTGATAAGCCGTCTTGGCCAGCAGTTCGAGGCTCAGCACCGACATGCCCGCCGCCGTCAGGCCGCCTTCGACCCAACGCGCATCTTCACGCCGCACCACCAGCGGCGCCGCCTGGCCGCCGCCGATGCCGGCCTGCCACAACGCCATCGCCGCCGGCCACAGGCCGTGATCGAAGATCAGGCGCGCCGCTTCGCGGGTGCTGTGCGAGAAGTAATAGGCCGAGTTGCTGGCGCTGGACGGCGAACAGTAGCTCGGCGTCCAGTTAGGGTTGGTTTGCAGCTTGTCCTGCTCTTCTTGCGACATCAGGTAGGGATCGCCGCTGGTGACCATCGGCAGCACCGACCAGTCGGTGACCGAGAAATGCGCTTCGTCGGCCGGTTTGCCCAGCCACTGCGCGCACAGCACCGACTGCGAGGTCGACATGCCGGTGCCCATCTCCGCGCCGCTGTGATGCAGCGTGATGCGGCCGTCTTCGCTCAGCTCCACCCGGGCGAATGAGGTTTCCGCCCCGGTGCCAAAGTCTTTTTGCACGCAGCCGAAGCCAACGCCATAGCGCTTGCCGGGATGGCGGCTCTCAAACTCGGCCTTGCGTTCGGCGCGCTTGAGCCACATCTCATGCTTCGCCGCCTTCTCCAGCACTTCATCGGCGCGGATCGCACCGGCCGGGATCGCTCCCTGGGTGTTTTTCATGCCGGATTTCAGCACGTTGCGCAGACGGAATTCGATCGGGTCGATCTTCAGTTCGGCGGCCAGCTCGTCCACCATCATCTCGGTGGCGGCCATGCTCTGCAGCGTGCCGTAACCGCGCGCCGAGCCGGCATCGATGGCGCGCGAGGCCAGCCCGACCGACGACAGATCGCTTTTGGGGAAGTAGTAAATCGACTGGGCGGCGGTCGCGCCGACCATCACCACCGAAGGGGTAAAGTTGCTGCGGCCGCCGCCGTCCGCCGTCATGTCGCCGAGG
This sequence comes from Serratia sp. Nf2, assembly GCF_003028435.1. Classification (NCBI taxonomy): domain Bacteria; kingdom Pseudomonadati; phylum Pseudomonadota; class Gammaproteobacteria; order Enterobacterales; family Yersiniaceae; genus Serratia; species Serratia sp. Nf2. The sequence continues at coordinate 68,875 of NZ_PYTW01000004.1, forward strand.
AACGACTGCATAACGCCGGTCTGGCGATTCACCGCGATGCGGTAATTCATATCGAACGCATGGCGCTTCAGCGCCGTCTGGAACTGCTCGAAGCGGTCATTGGCCAGGCGCACCGGGTGGCCGTCGCCGTACATCGCCGCCACCGCGCCATAATACGGGAAGTTGTAGTGATCTTTCGAACCGTAGCCCACGGTGTAGCACGGGTGCAAGATCAGCTGTTTCACCGGCGGGTTGCGCTTGGCCAGCATGCGCGGCATCTCGTCGGCCACTTCCTGCGGCGACTGGGTCGGCACCACCAGATGCAGCGTTTGCGTCTCGGCATCGAACCAGCCGTTGGCGTTGTCCGGCTCCAGCGCCGAGGTGTCGATCGACTGCGTGGTGTAGCGGCGCGACATCACCAGCCAATCGGCCGGCGGATTGGCCATCTCGTCGGCGATCAGGCCCGCATAGCGCATGCCTTCCTGATCCAGCTTGCCGCCCTCGCGCCCTTCCGGCCACACCGGCAGGTGTTTTTTCATCGACACCGGGAAGATTGGCGTGTCCTTCAGGCTGGAGAAGCGATCGTCGTCGAACGGTTGATCGCCCCCTACCCGCACATAGCGGAAGCTGCCCCAGGGATCGCGCTCCAGCGGGCCGGTGACCGCGCCGTATTTGATGGTTTCTTCGCGGAATTTCAGCTTGTCCTTGGCGAAGCGGAAACGCGCGAAGTCGTGATAGATCAGGATCGCCACCGCCTGGCCGAGGTAGGCAGGGGTTTTGCCGCTCGGCAGCAGCATGTCGTCACCGTAGAACGCCGGGAAGGCCAGGCCGTCGCGCGCCAGATCTTCCGCCGTCACCAGGCGATCCGGCTGCAGGTCGTCCCCCAACAGCGACAGATCGACCCCTTCGAACAGCCGGTCGGCTTTGGTGACGCGCAGAATGAAGGCGTGCGCCTGTTTCTGCGGCCAGTGCGGCATGTCCACCACGCGGATATCGCGCGCGAACACCTTCTGCCCCATGACCTTGGCGCGGCCATCGATACGGAAACGGACGCGTTTGGTCTGCGGATCCCAGTTGGGTGACTGGAGGATTTTTTGCTCGAACAGCGCGGCGTAGGCGCGGCTGTACAGGGGCGCGAGATACACAGACACCCCCGCAATCACGGCGCTTTTGATAAAGCGGCGCCGCGACGGGTTGAAATTGCTCATAAATAAGTCCTTCACGTCTTTCTTGTAATTGGTTTTTGTTCGCGGTGTTGTTGCGCAAACGCTGACGACCTTGCCGTAGACGTCATAAGCATATGCTTATAACTAAAATTATGTGATGATTAACAGGCTGTTTTCAACAAAAAAACATTTGCAAAACACAGGTAGTTTGTAGGCTAATAAATAATTTGCGCAAACGCGGACTTCAACCATGACCACGGGCATTGTCATTACCGCCGCCGGACGCGGGGAGCGCTTTATTCAGGCCGGCGGCCAGGGCAACAAATTGAACGCCGGATTTACCGACGCGGCGGGCGAGCGGCGATCGCTGTTCGAACACACCCTGCGCCAGGCATTGGCTTCCGGCCTGCCGGTACAGGTGGTGACCCGGCCGGATAATCTGCCGGTGCTGGCAGCCTGCGCCGCCAATCAGGTGCCGGTCACCCTGCTCGCCAGTTCGGGCCTCGGCGACTCGATCGCCGCGGGCGTTGCCGCCACGCCGCACTGGCAGGGCTGGCTGATCCACCTGGCCGATATGCCGTTCGTCGGCGCCGAGGTTTTCCGGCAGGTGGCGGATGCCTTACGGCAGCACGCGATCGTGCGCCCCTGCTATGCGCAACAGCCCGGCCACCCGGTCGGCTTTTCCGCCCTATTGCGCAAACCCCTTTGCCAACTGCGCGGCGATAATGGCGCGCGTGAACTGCTGCAAGGCGCGGCAGTGCACCTGCTGCCGCTTGAGCACCCCGGCGTCGTGCAGGATATTGATCTTCCATCGCAACTCCCGGCCAGCGAGTAAATTCACCTATGCAACATCTTGATGTCACCGTGGTCAGCCAGGCGATAAGCTGGCTGCAGCAACAGCCGGTCTGGTTATGCACCGTGCTCAGTACCTATGGCTCTTCGCCGCGGTCGCCGGGCGCGCTGATGGCGGCGACTCGCGACGGCCGCTACAGTGGTTCGCTGTCGGGCGGCTGCGTGGAGGAGGATTTTTTGCGCCGCGTGGCCGCCGGGGAGTATCAGGCGGCCAGCCAGGTGATCCGTTACGGCGAAGGCGGCATGACGCCCAACGTGGCGCTGCCCTGCGGCGGCGTGCTGGACGTGCTGATCGAATACCTGCCGGCGGGTGAAGACAGCATCGCTTACCTGCAACGCATCGCCGGCGCGCTGGAAGGGCATCACGCGTTGATCAAACGCCTGACGCTGCCCAACGCCTGCCACTGCCTCGAGCAGAGCCACTTCACCAGTGCTACGCAGGTCGAACGCCGGCTCGAGCAGATCACCCTGCACATCGCGGCCGCGCCGCGCCTGCTGATCGCCGGGCTGTCCAGCGTGGCGCTGTACTGCGCCGATTTCGCCGTGGCGCTGGGGTTTGAGGTGCTGGTGTGCGAGAGCCGTCCGGAAGTACTGGATAACTTTGCCGCCGAGCTGAAACCGGGCGTGACGCTGCTGCGTCAGTTTCCGGCCAAATTTATTGAGGAAGGGGGATGCCACGCCAATACCGCCGTCGTGGCGCTGACCCACGATCCGCGCATGGACGACCTGACGCTGATGGAAGCGATCCACACCCCGGCGTTTTACATCGGCGCCATGGGATCGCTCAGAAACAGCGCGCGGCGGCGCCAGCGTTTGCAGCAGATTGCCGAATTCACGCCGCAGGAGCTGGAACGCATCCATGCGCCGATCGGCCTGCCGCTGGGCAGCAAAACCCCGGCGGAGATCGCCCTGGCGGTGATGGCGGCGATCGTGCAGCAAAAAAACCGGCTGCCGGCCGCCGACGGGATCAATGCAGCGGCACCACCGGCACCAGATGTTGAAGCTCCAAATACAGCTCCTCTTTCCCGCTCAGCGAATAGCTGAACACCGTCATGTCCGGCCCGTCACCGCGGGCCAGCCCCATTTCGGGCAACACCTGCGTGTAGATTTGAATGATGTGGTCGTTGAGCGCCACCGGCTTGCCGGAATAGCGAAAAAGGCAAAACTCGCCGTGGATCTCCGGCAGCGCCTCCAGCACCACGCCTTCGCGCAGCGGGTATTCCGTCGTCACGCCCAGGGTATAATCGACCCTGACCCGCTCGCCGTCCGGCACCAGCTGGGTAAACGAATAGGTTTGCGTCGGGCGCTCGCCCAACAAGGTGTAGAACTGCCCCCGCAGCGCGCTGCGCTGCGGCAGGTGCGACTTGTCCAGCTTCTCGATATCCAGGTGATAAGCGTACTGTTTGCCGTGAAAGGCGTATTGCCCGCGGGCGATGCTGACGCGTTCAACCTGAATATCGCCGGGCTGGCTGGCCGCCAGCGAACGCACCAGATTGCTGAAGTCCTGCTTGCGGGCATGGCGATAGACGCTGGGCGATTCGGCGAAGTGTTTTTTGAAACAGCGCGAAAACGTCTGCTGGTTATCGAATTGGTATTCGACCGAGATATCGAGGATGCTCTTCTGCGTGAAACGCAAGGCGAAGGCGGCCAGGTAGAGACGGCGAGCGCGGATGTACGAGGCTAACGATAATCCGGTCTGCTTCTTGAACATGCGCTGCAGGTACCATTTCGTATAGCCTGACTTGGCGGAAACGATATCCAACGACAGCGGATTGGTCAGGTTATCTTCAATCCAGACCAGCAATTCCTTGATATGACTTTCCTGCGTACCCATGTGCTTGCCGAACCTTCTGTTGCCGATATTCCATTAGTCGAATTTTAGTGCTATCCGCGTAGGGTATACAGGTTAAAACTCGACGTCCAGCAAGCTACAGGACTTTACATACTCCCCTTCACCGCCCGCAGGCGGCGAAGGGGGCAGCGCTTATTTCAGGCAGCTGGAGCACTGGCCGGCCTGGATCTTCTGGAAGAAGTCATTGCCTTTGTCATCCACCAGGATAAACGCCGGGAAATCCTCCACTTCGATTTTCCAGATCGCTTCCATGCCCAGCTCAGGATACTCCACGCACTCCAGGCTCTTGATGCTCTGCTGCGCCAGCACTGCCGCCGGGCCGCCGATGCTGCCGAGATAGAAACCGCCGTGTTTGTGACAGGCATCCGTCACCTGCTGGCTGCGGTTGCCTTTCGCCAGCATGATCATGCTGCCGCCGTGGGACTGCAGCAGATCGACGTAAGAGTCCATACGCCCGGCGGTGGTTGGCCCCAGCGAACCGGACGCGTAGCCCTCCGGCGTTTTGGCCGGGCCGGCGTAGTAGATCGGGTGATCCTTGACGTACTGCGGCAGCCCTTCACCACGATCCAGACGCTCTTTCAGCTTGGCGTGCGCGATATCGCGGCCGACGATGATGGTGCCGCTCAGCGACAGACGGGTGGAAACCGGGTACTGCGACAGCTGTTTGAGGATCTCGGCCATCGGGCGGTTGAGATCGACTTTGATCGCTTCACCTTCCCCGGCCTGACGCAGCTCCTGAGGAATGAATTTACCCGGATTGTGCTCCAGTTTTTCCAGCCAGATGCCATCGCGGTTGATCTTGCCTTTGATGTTGCGGTCCGCCGAGCAGGAAACACCCATGCCGACCGGGCAGGACGCGCCGTGGCGCGGCAGACGCACCACGCGGATATCGTGCGCGAAGTATTTGCCGCCGAACTGCGCGCCCAGACCCAGATTCTGCGCTTCTTGCAGCAGTTCCGCTTCGAGTTCCAGATCGCGGAACGCCTGGCCATGCTCGTTGCCCTCGGTTGGCAGGCCATCGTAATACTTGGTCGAGGCCAGCTTGACGGTTTTCAGCGTCGCTTCCGCCGAGGTGCCGCCGATGACGAACGCCACGTGGTACGGCGGGCAAGCCGCGGTGCCTAACGTGCGCATCTTGTCGACCAGGTAGTTTTTCAGTTTGCCCGGCGACAGCAGCGCCTTGGTTTCCTGATACAGATAGGTTTTGTTGGCGGAACCGCCGCCCTTGGCGATGCACAGGAACTTGTACTCTTCGCCGTCCACGCTGTAGAGATCGATCTGCGCCGGCAGGTTGCTGCCGGTATTGACCTCTTTATACATATCCAGCGCGGCGTTCTGCGAATAGCGCAGGTTCTCTTCGATGTAGGTGTTGTACACCCCGCGCGACAACGCCGCTTCATCGCCGCCGCCGGTCCAGACGCGCTGGCCCTTTTTGCCGACGATGATCGCCGTGCCGGTGTCCTGGCAGGTCGGTAAAATACCCTTGGCGGCGATTTCTGAGTTACGCAAAAATTGCAGCGCAACGTACTTGTCGTTTTCGCTGGCATCCGGATCGTCGAGGATATCGGCCACCTGCTGCTGGTGCGCCGGGCGCAGCATGAACGAGGCGTCGTGGAACGCATGCTGGGCAAGCAGGGTTAACGCTTCAGGGGCAACTTTCAGAATTTCCTGGCCTTCAAATTCGCTCACGGAAACGTGGTCGCGGCTCAGCAGGTAGTATTCGGTATCGTCTTTCTTCAGCGGGAACGGATCTTGATAGTGGAACGGTTTATTCGACATTGATCTCTCACTTGCAACATCAGCTGCGTTAAATTCACACTTGCGGCGCACGGCTCGGCGCCTTGTCAAAAAACTGCCTCCACCTTACGTATTTTTAATCAGTCAGTTATTGCGCCAAATCGCAAAATAACCGCTCTTTGCGTAAGGGGTTACCACAGGCGGCGTTTCAACCTTGCTCGGTGAGAACTGCGGGTACAGGCTCATCATGCACGCTTTATTATCCCGCAGTTAACACATTGATTACAATCCATCGGCGGCGATCGCCTTATCAATGTGGCGAAAAACCGGCGCGCGGCGCCAAGAAAGCGTCGGATGCGGATTTAGGCCGGGGCATATTGTCAGCCGCCGCGCCATTGCTTAAGCTAGGCCGCAATGAACAAACCAAGAATCCCCATCGCGCTGCAACAAGCGGTGATGCGCTGCCTGCGAGAAAAGCTGCAGTTGGCACGCCGGCATTTTGCCGTCGAGTTCCCCGAACCCAGCATCGTCTATCAGCAACGCGGCACCAGCGCTGGCACCGCCTGGCTGCAAAGCTGGGAAATCCGCCTGAATCCGGTACTGCTGCTGGAAAACCAACAGCCGTTTATCGATGAAGTGGTGCCGCACGAGTTGGCGCACCTGCTGGTATTTCGCCAATTCGGCCGGGTGGCGCCGCACGGCCGCGAATGGCGCTGGATGATGGAAAGCGTACTACTGACCCCCGCCAGCCGCACTCACCGCTTCGAAACCGCCTCGGTGCAAAGCAAAACCTTCCCCTACCGCTGCGGCTGCGGGCAGCACCAGCTCACCATTCGCCGCCATAACCGCGTGCTGCGCGGCGAAAGCGAGTACCGCTGCCGCCGGTGCGGCGAAAAACTGAAATTTCTCGCTATCGAGAACCTTTAGTTAAACGATTTATACGTTAAAACAAGCAAATATCGCCATTTGCCACTGCCGGCAAGTTCCGTTACCCTGCCTGCTTTTCCAATTTTGAGCTGTTTTGGAATATGCTTCGCAGAATTTTGTTTATGGCGGTTTTCGCCGCAGGCGCCGTTCAGGCGCACGGCATCAATAACTTTTCTCAGGCCAAGGCGGCAGCGGCCAAGATTAACCAGGATGCGCCGGGCAGTTTTTACTGCGGCTGCCGCATCGACTGGCAAGGCAAGAAAGGCATCCCGGATCTCGCCGGCTGCGGCTATCAGGTGCGAAAAAATGCCCAGCGCGCGCAGCGCATCGAGTGGGAACACGTGGTGCCGGCCTGGCAGTTCGGCCACCAGCTGCAGTGCTGGCAGGACGGCGGGCGCAAGAACTGTAACAAAGACGCCACCTATCGCCAGATAGAAACCGATCTGCACAACCTGCAGCCGGCGATTGGCGAAGTGAACGGCGACCGCAATAACTTCATGTACAGCCAATGGAACGGCGGCGCAGGCCAATACGGGCAATGCCCGATGAAGGTGGACTTCAAGCATAAACAGGCGGAGCCGCCCGCCCGCGCACGCGGCGCTATTGCCCGCACCTACTTCTACATGCGCGATCGCTACCAACTGCGGCTGTCACGCCAGCAAACCCAGCTGTTCGAGGTGTGGAACCGGCAATATCCGGTGAGCCAATGGGAATGTCAGCGTGAAGCACGTATCGCCAAGGTGCAGGGCAACCACAACCCCTATATTCAACAGGCTTGTCAGCAGCAGAAAAGCTAACCTACTATAGCCTTTATCTTTCATGGCGCCGCCAACCCGCGGCGCCGTTTCGTCAGGATCAGACTACCCATGCGCATACCCCGCATTTACCATCCGCAGCCGTTGACCGATCGGGCGGAGATCGCCCTGAGCGAAGACGCCGCCAACCACGTCGGGCGCGTGCTGCGCATGAGCGCCGGCCAGGCGCTGCAGCTGTTCGACGGCAGCAACCAGGTGTTCGACGCCGAGATAGTCCGGGTGGACAAAAAGAGCGTGCTGGTGCGCCTCGGCGACGGCCGCGTGGATGACATCGAATCGCCGCTCAACCTGCATCTGGGCCAGGTCATCTCGCGCGGCGAGAAGATGGAGTTCACCATTCAGAAGTCCATCGAGCTGGGCGTCAACGTCATTACCCCGCTGTTTTCCGAGCGCTGCGGCGTCAAACTGGACGGCGAGCGTCTGGCGAAGAAAATCCAGCAATGGCAAAAGATCGCCATCGCCGCCTGCGAACAGTGCGGCCGCAACCGCATTCCCGAAATCCGCGAGGCAATGTCGCTGGAAGCCTGGTGCGCCGAGCAGGACGGCAGCCTGAAGCTCAACCTGCATCCGCGCGCCAGTCACAGCATCAACACCCTGCCGCAGCCGGTAGACCGCGTCCGCCTGCTGATCGGCCCGGAAGGCGGTTTGTCCGCCGACGAAATCGCCATGACCACCGACCACGGATTTACTGATATTCTGTTGGGACCACGCGTTCTGCGTACCGAAACCACAGCGCTCACCGCCATTACCGCTCTGCAGGTCCGTTTCGGCGACCTGGGTTAAAGGAGAAAAGATGATTAAGCTCGGCATCGTGATGGACCCTATCGATTCCATCAACATCAAGAAAGACACCAGCTTCGCCATGCTGCTCGAAGCGCAGCGCCGCGGTTACGAATTGCACTACATGGAGATGAACGATCTCTATCTGCACGCCGGTGACGGGCGCGCCCGCACCCGCCTGCTGAGCGTGAAGGAAGACAAGGAGAACTGGTTCAACTTCGGCGCCGAGCAGGATCTGGCGCTGCACGATCTGGACGTGATCCTGATGCGCAAGGATCCGCCGTTCGATACCGAATACATTTACGCGACCTACATTCTGGAGCGCGCCGAGGTCAAAGGCACGCTGGTGGTCAACAAGCCGCAAAGCCTGCGCGACTGCAACGAGAAGCTGTTCACCGCCTGGTTCCCGGAACTGACGCCGGACACGCTGGTCAGCCGCAGCGCCGCGCACATCCGCAAATTCCACCAGCAGCACGGCGACGTCATCCTGAAGCCGCTGGACGGCATGGGCGGCGCGTCTATCTTCCGTGTGAAGCAGGACGATCCTAACCTGTCGGTGATCATCGAAACCCTGACCGAACACGGCGGCCGTTTCTGCATGGCGCAGAACTTCCTGCCGGCGATCAAGGACGGCGACAAACGCATCCTGGTGGTGGACGGCGAGCCGGTGCCTTACTGCCTGGCGCGCATTCCGGCGCAGGGCGAGACCCGTGGCAACCTGGCGGCCGGCGGCCGCGGCGAAGCGCGTCCGCTGAGCGAGAGCGACTGGAAAATCGCCCGCGCCGTCGCGCCGACGCTGAAAGAGAAAGGGCTGATCTTCGTCGGCCTGGACGTGATCGGCGATCGCCTGACCGAGATCAACGTGACCAGCCCAACCTGCGCGCGCGAAATTGAGGCGGCATTCCCCATCTCGATTACCGGCATGCTGATGGACGCGATTGAAAAGCGCCTGGCGGCGAAGTAATGCGCATGCGGGCGGCAAGCCGCCCGCTATCCAGCATCGCGCCCGCCAAAGCGCGCCTTTGCACGCGGCTTGAAAGGCAGCGGGTATAGCCGCATACTGTCGGCTGTTTATTTTCTCACCCATTGATTACCTTATACTAACGCCATGAATTTACAGCACCATTTTCTGATCGCCATGCCCACCCTGCAGGATCCTCGCTTCAAGCGCTCGGTGATTTACGTCTGCGAGCATAACGAAGAAGGCGCCATGGGTTTGGTGATCAATAAACCGGTGGAGCAGTTCACGGTAGCCACGGTACTGAGCAAGCTGAAGATCATGCCACCTGCGCGCGATCCGGCCATCAGCCTGGACAAGCCGGTGTTCGCCGGCGGCCCGCTGGCGGACGATCGCGGGTTTATCCTGCATACGCCGCGCCACGGCTTCGGCGCCAGCATTCAAATCTCCCCCAACACCATGATCACCACCTCGAAAGACGTGCTGGAAACGCTCGGCACCCCGGAACAACCGGACGACGTGCTGGTGGCGCTGGGTTATGCGGGTTGGGAAAAGGGCCAGCTGGAGCAGGAGGTGTTGGAGAACGCCTGGCTGACCATCGAAGCCAACACCGACATTCTGTTCCGCACGCCGATCGCCAGCCGTTGGCGCGAGGCGGGGAACCTCCTGGGTATCGACATTCGCAGCATCGCCAACCACGCAGGACACGCCTGATGAGCAACCGCACCATTATCGCCTTCGACTTCGGCACCAAAAGCATCGGCGCGGCCGTCGGCCAGGAGTTGACCGGCAGCGCCCGCGCCCTGCCGGCTTTCAAAGCGCAGGACGGCTCGCCGGACTGGCTGAAAATCGAAAAGCTGCTGAAGGAGTGGCAGCCGGATCTGGTGGTGGTCGGCTTGCCGCTGAACATGGACGGCACCGAACAACCGGTGACCGCCCAGGCGCGCAAGTTCGCCAACCGCCTGCACGGCCGCTTCGGCATCCAGATCGATCTGCATGACGAGCGCCTGAGCACCGTGGAAGCGCGCGCCAACCTGTTCGATCGCGGCGGCTTCCGCGCGCTCGACAAAGGCAGCGTGGACTCCGCCTCTGCGGTGGTGATCCTCGAAAGCTGGTTCGAACGGCAGTTGAGTTAACCCTCCGTTCCCTCCCCCGCACACTCCCCCAACACGCCGGCGTCGATCCGCTGCTGCAAACCTTGCTCAAAGGTTTGCATGCCGGACTGCGCGCCGGTTTGCAACACGCTCGCCAACTGATGGGTTTTTCCTTCGCGGATCAGGTTGCTGACCGCCGCCGTCGCCGTCAGCACCTCAAAGATTGCCACTCGCCCGCCGCCGGGCCGCCTCATCAGCTTTTGCGCGATCACCGCCTGCAGGCTGCCGGCCAGTTGGGCGCGCACATAGGGTTTCTCTTCCGCCGGAAACACGTCCACCAGCCGTTCCACCGCCTGCGGCGCGCTGCGGGTGTGCAGCGTCGCCAGCACCAGATGCCCGGTCTCCGCCGCGGTGAGCGCCAGCCGGATGGTGGCGATATCGCGCAGCTCACCCAGCAGGATCACATCCGGATCTTCACGCAGCGCGGCGCGCAACGCCGCATCGAAGCTGTGAGTGTCGCGGCCGATCTCCCGCTGCTGGATCAGCGAACGTCGGCTGCGGTGCAGGAATTCGATCGGATCCTCCAGCGTCAAAATGTGCCGCGGCTGGTGCCGGTTGATCTCGTCGATCATCGCCGCCAGCGTGGTGGACTTGCCGCTGCCGGTGGCACCAGTGACCAGGAGAAGCCCATCGTCGCGCCGCAGCAGCGCCGATACGATGGCCGGCGCCGCCAGCTCGGCAAGCGAAGGCGCCTGCCCGGCGACACGCCGCAATGCGAGAGACATCCCCACGTTTTGCTGAAAAACGTTGGCCCGCAGTCGCTCCCCACCCGGCCTGTGCAGTGCCAGATCGACCTGCCCCAGCCGCAGCAGGCTCTCGCGCTGCTGCGCATTCAGCAATCCGTCGCAGAGGGCCTGCACGCCTTGCGCCGTCAGCATTGGCACCGCTGCCAGCGGGTGCAGTTCGCCGTCGATGCGCAACATCGGCGGATGGCCGGCACAAAGGTGCAGATCGGAAGCGTTATGCTTTACACTAAGGGCCACGAATTCATCGATATCCATATCACTCTCCTGGGTCAATAATGAGCACTATCCAACAGAACCTGCAGGATGTCAGAAACCGCATCGCGGCCGCCGCGCAAAACTGCGCGCGGGCGCCAGAAGAAGTTGCCCTGCTTGCAGTCAGCAAAACCAAACCTGTGGCGGCGATCGAAGAAGCCATCGCCGCCGGCCAACGCGCCTTCGGCGAGAACTACGTGCAGGAAGGGGTAGACAAGATCCGGCATTTCGCCGAGTCTTCGCAGGGCGGCGAGTTGGTGTGGCACTTTATCGGCCCGCTGCAATCCAATAAGAGTCGGCTGGTGGCGGAACACTTCGCCTGGTGCCATACCGTAGATCGGCTGCGCATCGCCCAGCGCCTGAGCGATCAGCGCCCGGTCGACATGCCGCCGCTCAACGTGCTGATTCAAATCAACATCAGCGACGAGCAAAGCAAATCCGGCATCGCGCTGGCCGAGCTGCCGGCGCTGGCGGAAGCGATTGCCGCACTACCGAACCTGACGCTGCGCGGCCTGATGGCCATTCCGGCGCCGGAAGCGGATTACCAGCGGCAGCTGGCGGTATTCAGCCGGATGCACGACGCCTTTCTCGCCCTGCGTCAGCGTTATCCGCAGGCCGATACGCTATCGATGGGCATGACGGACGATATGGCGGCGGCGATCGCCGCAGGCAGCACACTGGTGCGCATCGGCACCGCAATTTTTGGCGCCCGCGACTACTCGCAGGCCTGACAAACAGACGAGGGATTTGATGCAACATCGCAAGATTACCTTTATCGGCGCCGGCAACATGGCGCGTGCAATCATCGCCGGCCTGGTGGCGGGCGGCTATCCGGCCAAATCCATCAGCGTCTGCGCCCCTTCACCGAAAAACCGTGACGCGCTGGCGGCGGACTACGGCATCGTCAGCAGCGGCGATAACGTCGCCTGCGCGCGCGAGGCCGACGTAGTGGTGCTGGCGGTCAAACCGCAGCTGATGGCCGACGTTTGCCAACCGCTGCGCGAGCAGGTCGATTTCGGCGGCAAACTGGTGCTGTCGATCGCCGCCGGCATTCAGGTCAGCCGTTTCTATCAGCTGCTCGGCGACAAGCTGAACATCGTGCGTATCATGCCCAACACCCCGTCGCTGGTCGGCAAGGGCATGAGCGGATTGTACGCACCGTCGCAGGTCAGCCGGCAGGATCGCGATTACACCGGCGATTTAATGGCATCGGTCGGTAAAGTTTGCTGGGTCGATGACGAAAATGGCATCAACGGCGTGATCGCCGCCGCGGGCAGCGCCCCGGCCTATTTCTTCCTGTTTATGGAAGCGATGCAAAAAGAGGCCGAACGCATGGGCTTCGACAGCCAGACCGCGCGCGATCTGGTGCAGCAGGCTGCTTCCGGCGCCGCCGCCTTGGTAGAAGCCAACCCGGATACGCCGCTGGGCACGCTGCGCGAGCAGGTCACCTCCAAAGGCGGCACCACCGCCGAAGCGCTGCGGGTGTTCAACGAACGCCAGTTGCCGGAAACCGTGGCACAAGCGATGCAGGCCGCCGTTGCCCGCGCCCAAGAGATGGAAAAATTATTTTAAATAACCATGAGTTAAGGAGAAGGACCACTTCATGCTAACGCTGACTTTCCTGGTCAAGACCGTTATTGATCTGTACGTGATGGTGCTGTTGCTGCGCATTTGGATGCAATGGACGCGCACCGATTTTTACAACCCGTTCTCGCAGTTTGTGGTGAAGATCACTCAGCCGGTCGTCGGCCCGCTGCGCCGCATCATCCCGTCGCTGGGGCCTATCGACAGCGCTTCGCTGTTGCTGGCGTTCCTGCTGATGACCATCAAGTACCCGCTGCTGCTGTTGATCCAGGGCGGCGCGATATCGCTCAGCCCCTATAACCTGCTGTTCGGCCTGATCTCGCTGGTGAAGTCTGCCGGCTACCTGATCTTCTGGGTGATGATCATTCGTGCGCTGATGAGCTGGATCAGTCAGGGCCGCAGCCCGATCGACTACGTGATGTACCAGCTGACCGAACCCTTGATGGCGCCGATCCGTCGCATCATCCCGGCGATGGGCGGCATCGACTTTTCCGCCATGGTGGTGATCCTGATCCTCTATCTGATCAACTACCTGGGCATGGATCTGTTCGGCGAGATCTGGTTCCTGCTGTGAGTGCAGTCACTCCGGTGCTGGACGGGCTGGCGATCAGGCTATATATTCAGCCGAAAGCCAGCCGCGACCAAATTATCGGCTTGCATGGCGACGAACTGAAAGTCGCCATCACCGCCCCGCCGGTCGACGGCCAAGCCAACGCCCATTTGATCAAGTTTATCGCCAAGCAGTTCAAAGTGGCGAAAAGCAACGTCACCATCGAGAAAGGCGAACTGGGGCGGCATAAACAGTTACGCATCGTGAATCCGCAACAGATCCCCGCCGTGGTCGCGGCGCTCATCGAATAATTTTCAAGGTAGTCATTATGCAAAAAGTCGTTCTTGCCACCGGTAACCCGGGCAAAGTGCGCGAACTCGCCGACCTGTTGGCCGATTTCGGCCTGGACGTGGTCGCGCAAACCGATCTGGGCGTGGAATCCGCCGAAGAAACCGGGCTGACGTTTATCGAAAACGCCATTCTGAAAGCGCGCCATGCGGCACAGGTCACCGGCCTGCCGGCGATCGCCGACGACTCCGGCCTGGCGGTCGACGCGCTGGGCGGCGCGCCGGGCATCTACTCCGCACGCTATGCCGGTAAAGACGCCGACGATCGGCAGAACCTCGATAAGCTGCTGGCGGCGCTGAAAGACGTGGCACCGGGCCGGCGCGGCGCGCAATTCCACTGCGTGCTGGTCTATCTGCGCCATGCAGAAGATCCGACGCCGCTGGTGTTCCACGGCTGCTGGGCCGGCGAAATCACCGAGCAGGCCGCCGGTGAAGGCGGCTTCGGTTACGATCCTGTCTTCTACGTGCCGGAGCTGGGCCGCACCGCCGCCGAGCTGAGCCGCGACGAGAAGCGGGCGATGTCGCACCGCGGCAAGGCGCTGACGCTGATGTTGGAAGCCATGCGCAATGCTTAAGCTGCCCCCGCTGAGTCTCTACATCCACATCCCGTGGTGCGTGCAGAAATGCCCGTACTGCGACTTCAACTCCCATGCGCTGAAGGGTGACGTGCCGCATCAGGAGTATGTCGATCATCTGTTGGCGGATCTGGATGCCGATCTGCCGCTGGCCGGCGGCCGGGAGATAAGCACCATCTTCATCGGCGGCGGCACCCCCAGCCTGCTGAGCGCCGAGGCGATGCAAGCCTTGCTGGACGGCGTGCGGGCGCGCATTCGCGTCGCCGACGACGCCGAAATCACCATGGAGGCCAACCCCGGCACCGTGGAGGCCGATCGCTTCAGCGGCTACCAGCGCGCCGGCGTCAACCGCATCTCCATCGGAGTGCAAAGCTTCAGCGCCGAGAAACTGACCCGCTTAGGACGCATCCACGGCCCGGAAGAGGCCAAGCGCGCGGCGACGCTGGCGACCGGCCTTGGCCTACGCAGCTTCAACCTCGATCTGATGCACGGCCTGCCGGATCAGTCGCTGGAAGAGGCGCTGGACGATCTGCGCCAGGCTATCGCCCTCAATCCGCCGCACCTGTCGTGGTATCAGCTGACCATCGAGCCGAACACCCTGTTCAGCTCGCGCCCGCCGGTTCTGCCGGACGACGACGCGCTGTGGGATATCTTCGAACGCGGCCACCAGCTGCTGAGCGCCGCCGGCTATCAACAGTATGAAACCTCGGCCTACGCCAAGCCGGGCTTCCAATGCCAGCACAACCTCAACTACTGGCGCTTCGGCGACTACCTGGGGATCGGCTGCGGCGCGCACGGCAAGGTGACCTTCAGCGACGGGCGCATCCTGCGCACCGCCAAGACCAAGCACCCGCGCGGCTTTATGCGCGGCGACTACATGGACAAGCAGCATGAGGTGGCGGCGGCGGATCGGCCGTTCGAATTCTTCATGAACCGCTTCCGCCTGTTGGAAGCCGCGCCGCGCGCCGACTTCGTCAACTATACCGGGCTGGCGGAAAGCGTCATTCGCCCGCAGCTGGACGAAGCGCTGGCCAAAGGCTATCTGGAAGAAACCGCGGAGCACTGGCAGATCACCGAGAAGGGCAAACTGTTCCTCAACTCGCTGCTGGAACTGTTCCTGGCGGACGACGAGTAAAAAAAAGCGCTGAATAATCAGCGCTTTTTTATTGGTGTTAATCCGGGTAAAACGTCTGAGACAGAATCTGCTGAGTTTCCCAGATGCCGTTTTCCGGATATACATCCAGCCCAGTTTCGGCCGTAGCGAGCGCAACGGCCTTCGACCAGACGACATCCAGCCAATCAGCATCGCTCAGTTTACCTTTTAGGCTGGGCGATTCTTTCAAGCTGTAAAGCACCTCTTTACGCTGCGCTTTAATCGTTCTCTCCCAGCTGGTTCCACGCCTGGCCGGCTGATATTTCCATTTAAGCAAATGTGCAATCAGCACCGTCATCCGGCTAGCAAGTTCCCTTTGCTCGCTCTTCCCCACGTCCTCAATCTCCTCGGCGATCTTTTCAATATCGATCTCAGACAATTTTCCGGAGCGCAAAAGAGCGGCCTGTTCATTTGCCCAGGCAACAACATCGGTTTCGTAACGTGTATGGCTCATAGCGTCCTCCGTAAACATCCATAAATCTGTACGTAGTTTGACCAGTCTGTCAGACAAGCTTCAGAAGGTCAAAAAACATACTACCGAGAAGGTTCTTAAATCACTTCAACGCCTTCAGCAGATCCTTGCGCTGGGTTTCCAGTGCGGTGACGCGGTTGCAAACGTCGCGGCCGAAGTTCTGGAAGTCCTGCTCCTGGTTGTTCCATTCGTTCTGGATCGCCTTCTGCAAGCCGCCCAGATTGCCCATGATCGCCTGCAGCGGGTTGCCGCCGCTGTTGGCGGCCTGTTTGACGCCCATCTCGTTCAGGCTGTCCTGCAGCACCCCGCCCATGCTCTGCTGCACGATGTTGCGGCCGTCCTGTTCCACCTGGTCGATCGCCTTGTGGTGGAAGGTCAGGCCGTCGCTGCGGTGTTCGATGATGCGGTTCATCTGCTGTTTCAACTGGCCGTTCAGAGTGGTCAGCCGGTTGCGCACGTTGCTGTTGCTGCCCAGCTCTTTGACGATCACTTTATCCAGCGACGAACGGGCTTTCTCCAGGTGCTGCTGCGCGCCGTCGTCGATCCACGGCAGTTGTTTGCGCAGCGCGCTCTGGTAGCTGAAGGCTTTCTGCCGCTGGCTGTCGTTCAGGCTCAGCGCCTGGCCATTGCGGATCACGTCGCCATCCGGCGAAATTTGCAGGTCGCCGCTGGCGCCTTTCACCTGCACGCTCTGCGGGCTGATGATCACATCATCCTGGGGTTTAACGCTGCATTGGTACTCGGCGTGGGCCTGCACGGCAGTCGCCGCCAGCAGCAGTAAGGCTAATCCGGTTTTCTTCAACATAGCTTCTCCTGACTCCCATCCAGATTGGGATTAAAAAATCGAACGACCGATACGTTGAGACAACAGTTCCAGCGCCGCAGTTCCCGCCAGCGAGTTGCCGGAAGCATCCAGCTCCGGCGACCAGACGACGATCGACAACTCGCCCGGCACGATGGCCACGATGCCGCCGCCCACGCCGGACTTGCCCGGCATTCCCACCCGATAGGCGAATTCGCCGGCGCCGTCGTACATCCCGCTGGTCATCATCAGAGCATTGATCTGCCGGGCCTGCAGCGGGCTGATCACCGCCTCGCCGTTGAGATCGCGGCCGTGATTGGCCAGATAGACGAAGCTGCGCGCCAGCTCCACACAGCTCATGCGCAGCGCGCAGTAGTGGAAATAGGTTTGCAGCACGGTGATCACGTCGTTCTCGAAGTTGCCGAACGACTTCATCAGATAGGCGATGGCCGCATTGCGATCGGAGTGTTCAAACTCGGAGCGCGCCACCCGCAGATCATAGGCCAGGTCGTCTTCGCCGGCTAGCTGGCGCACCACCTCGAGCATGCGCTGTTTGGGGGCGCTGAGCCGGGTTTGCAGCATGTCGCACACCACCAGCGCGCCGGGGTTGATAAACGGATTGCGCGGTTTGCCCTGCTCCATCTCCAGCTGCAGCAGCGAGTTGAACGGCAGGCCGGAAGGCTCTTTGCCGACGCGCCGCCAAATCTCAGGCTCCTGATAGCGCGTCAACGCCAGCGTCAGGCTCAGCACTTTGGAGATCGACTGAATGGAGAAGCGCTCCGCGGCGTCGCCGGCCTGGAACAGTTCGCCGTCCACCGTGCAGACGGCGATCGCCAGCCGATCGGCGGGCACTTCCGTCAACGCCGGGATGTAGTCGGCCACTTTCCCCTGGCCAATCAGCGGGCGTACCTGTTGCAGGATCTCCTCCAGCAACGCGTTATCCAATGTTGTTACCACCTCGGTCACACTCCGGGCAAAACAAAGGCGCCGTTAAGGCACCTTAGATCAATAAAACGGCGCGGCGCGAAGCCGCGCTCATCGGGCAAGCGCGATCAATCCCACCAGATATCGAACAGATCGCTGACCTTAACGTCAGTCAGTTTGCGCGCTTCCAGCCAGTTTTTCACCAGCTCGCGCTGTTCGTCGGTGCAGTGGCCGATCTTCTGCAGGCAGATCAGACCTTCCCACTGCAGGTAGCCGCTGCCGTCAAACGCCAGGCCGTTCGGCTCGATCACTTCATCGATGAAGGTATCCAGCGTGCTGTCGATGTCTTCCACCGACGTGCCTTCGGCGAAGCGCCAGGCTACGGAGAAACCCAGCTCCTGAAATTCTTCAATGTGTAACTTTTTACGTAAACGACGACTGCGGTTCTTAGCCATTATTCTTTCCTCTCAAACATCAAGTCCCAAACGCCATGTCCCAGGCGCTGGCCGCGTAATTCAAATTTCGTCAGTGGGCGCGAATCCGGACGCGGCACGTAATCATTATCGCTGGAAAGATTACGGTAGCCTGCGACCCCGTTCATAACCTCTAACATATGTTCCGCATAAGGTTGCCAATCGGTGGCCATGTGGAAGACGCCGCCGGTCTTCAGCTTGCGCAGCACCAGTTCGACAAACGGCGTTTGCACGATGCGGCGCTTGTTGTGACGCGCCTTGTGCCACGGATCGGGGAAGAACAGCTGCACCATGTCCAGCGAGCCGTCCGGGATCATGTTTTCCAGCACCTCAACCGCGTCGTGGCACATCACGCGCAGGTTGCTCAGCTTCGCCTCGTGGGCGTCGGCCAGGCAGGCGCCCACGCCCGGCGAGTGCACTTCGATCCCTAAAAAGTTCTGCTGCGGGTTGTTGCCCGCCATGGTCACCAGCGAGGCGCCCATGCCAAAACCGATCTCCAGCACCGTCGGCGCGTCGCGGCCGAACAGCGCGGCGAGATTGACAGCGTCAGCCTGATACTCCACGCCCATCACCGGCCAATAGTTCTCCAGCGCGTGCTGCTGGCCTTTGGTCAGCCGCCCCTGGCGGCGGACAAAACTGCGGATACGGCGCATCGCGCGGCCGTTCTCATCAAATTCCGGGGAGATGACGTCATTAATCATAGTGCTTTCTGTCTGTTTGGCTGCCAATTAGGGAAACGCGCATTATGCAAAGATACATTGGTTTAGCAAGTGTTCATCTTCTGTACCCGCCGTGCGGCGTCGGAAAGTTCCGGTTTACAGCACCATGACTCTATGCTGCAATCTCGCTTCATTTTCTGCCGGATAACGACGCTGCTCATGATGCAAGCACAACAATTCGCACAGGTGGTGCTTGACTGGTATCAGCGCTACGGCCGCAAGACCCTGCCGTGGCAGCTGGAAAAAACCGCCTATCAAGTATGGCTCTCCGAGGTGATGTTGCAACAGACCCAGGTTGCCACCGTCATTCCTTATTTTCAGCGTTTTATGGCCCGTTTTCCCAACGTGCGCGCGCTGGCGGAGGCCCCGCTCGACGAAGTGCTGCATCTGTGGACCGGGCTCGGCTATTACGCCCGCGCCCGCAACCTGCACAAGGCGGCGCAGACCATTGTCGCACAGCACGGCGGCGAGTTCCCGACAACCTTCGCAGAAATCGCCGATTTACCGGGCGTCGGCCGCTCCACCGCCGGCGCGGTGCTGTCGTTGGCGCTGGGCCAACACTATCCGATCCTCGACGGCAACGTGAAGCGCGTGCTGGCCCGCTGCTACGCGGTGGAAGGCTGGCCTGGCAAGAAAGAGGTCGAAAACCGGCTGTGGAAAATCAGCGAAGAGGTCACCCCGGCGCAGGGCGTCGGCCAGTTCAACCAGGCGATGATGGATCTGGGCGCCATGGTCTGCACCCGCTCCAAGCCCAAGTGTGAACTCTGCCCGCTCAACGTCGGCTGCCTGTCTTACGCCAACCACAGCTGGGCCAACTACCCCGGCAAAAAACCCAAGCAGACCCTGCCGGAAAAAACCGCCTACTTCTTATTGCTGCAGCACGGCGACCGCGTGTGGCTGGAACAGCGCCCGGCGGTGGGGCTGTGGGGCGGCCTGTTCTGCTTCCCGCAGTTCAGCGCGCGCGTGGATTTGGAACTCTGGCTGCAGCAGCGCGGTCTGAAAGGCAAGCGCCTGGAACAGCTGACCGCGTTTCGCCACACGTTCAGCCATTTCCATCTCGATATCGTGCCGATGTGGCTGTCGCTCGACTCGGCGGGCAGCGGCATGGATGAGGGCGCAGGTCTCTGGTATAACTTAGCGCAGCCGCCGTCGGTCGGGCTGGCAGCGCCGGTAGATCGCCTGTTGCAACAGCTGGCGAAACAGCCCCCGATCCAACAAAACTTATATGGCGATAGCGCCATCGATGAGGAATTAGCATGAGCCGCACCATTTTTTGTACTTTCCTGCAGCGCGACGCCGAAGGCCAGGACTTCCAGCTTTATCCCGGCGACGTCGGCAAGCGCATCTACAACGAGATCTCCAAGGAAGCCTGGGGCGAGTGGATGAAGAAGCAGACCATGCTGATCAACGAGAAGAAGCTGAACATGATGAACGTGGACGACCGCAAACTGCTGGAAGAGGAAATGATCAAGTTCCTGTTCGAAGGGCACGACGTGCACATCGAAGGCTATACGCCGCCGAGCGAATAACGCTGTTGGGGCCAGGCGCTGGCCCGCTTCAATCCTCTTATACTTCTTCCAAACGGCTTTAAGATGAAGAAAATTTTAGCTTTGCTCGTAATAGCGCCTTTGCTGATCTCCTGTTCCGGCAAAAAAAGTGAAGATATCAACGAAGCCTGGATCAAAGATACCAACGGCTTCGACATTCTGATGGGCCAATTCGCCCACAATATCGAGAACATCTGGGGTCTGAACGAAGTTCTGATCGCCGGGCCGAAAGACTACGTCAAATATACCGACCAATACCAAACCCGCAGCCACATCAACTTCGACACCGGCGCCATTACCATCGAGACCATCGCCACCACCGACCCGGCCGCGCACCTGCGCCAGGCGATCATCAGCACGCTGCTGATGGGTGACGATCCGGGGTCCATCGACCTCTATTCCGACGCCAACGATATCCAGATCAGCAAAGAGCCGTTCCTGTACGGCCAGGTGCTGGATAACAAGGGCGCGCCGATCCGCTGGGAATGGCGCGCGGCGCACTTCGCCGATTACCTGCTGCAGACCAAGCTGCAAAAGCGCACCTCCGGCCTGCACGTGATCTACTCGGTCACCATCCAACTGGTGCCGAACCACCTGGACAAACGTGCGCACAAATACCTGCCGATGGTGCGCAAGGCATCGGAAAAATACGGCGTGGACGAATCGCTGATCCTGGCTATCATGCAGACCGAATCGAGCTTCAACCCGTATGCGGTGAGCGGTTCGGACGCGCTGGGCCTGATGCAGGTGGTACAGCACACCGCCGGTAAGGATGTGTTTCAGATGCGCGGCAAATGGGGCACCCCGAGCCGCAGCTACCTGTTCGATCCGGAAAACAACATCGACACCGGCACCGCCTATCTGGCTATCCTGCAGAACAACTACCTGGGCGGCATTCAGAACCCGACCTCGCGCCGCTATGCGGTGATCACCGCCTACAACGGCGGTGCAGGCAGCGTGCTGCGGGTGTTCTCCAGCGACAGAACGCGCGCGGTGGGCATCATCAACGGCATGCAGCCGGGCGACGTGTACCAAACGCTGACCACCAAGCATCCGGCCGCCGAGTCACGCCGCTATCTGGTGAAAGTGAATACCGCGCAGAAGAGTTACCGCAGAAAGTAACGCGTTTCGCGTGGATAAATGATAAGGGCCGGTGCGAACCGGCCCTTTTTCTATGGCTTGATCATATAGCCGAAGATGCGCTTCCAGCCGTGATCTTTTTTCTCGATGTAGACCCCCTGCAGCTCCGGCGAGAAGCCCGGCAGGCGGTTGATGCCCTCTTCCAGCGCCAGGAAATAGCGCTGCACCGCGCCGCCCCACACTTCGCCCGGCACCACGCACAGCACGCCCGGCGGGTACGGCAAGGCCCCTTCCGCCGCGATGCGCCCTTCCGCCTGGCCGATCGGCACCAGCTCGACGTTATCGCGGATAAACTCCACGTTGGCGTCCTGCGGGTTCATCACTACCGGCGGAAAATGATCCTGGCGGAACATCTCCTTTTGCAGCTGTTTGACGTCGAAGCTGACGTATAGATCGTGCATCTCCTGGCACAGCCGGCGAATGCTGTAACCACGGTAGCGTTGCTCGTTCTTGCGGTACACCGTCGGCAGCACCACGCTCAGCGGCGCGTCCTCTGCAACATAGCGCTCGAACTGCGCCAGCATCGCCACCAGGTGCTCCATCTTGGCCGGGTTTTCTGCCGGGGTCAGCAGGAACAGGATCGAGTTGAGATCGCACTTCTCCGGCACGATGCCGTTCTCGCGCAGGAAGTTGGCCAGAATGGTGGCCGGCACGCCAAACTCGGTGTATTGGCCGGTCGCGGCGTCGATGCCCGGCGTGGTCAGCAACAGCTTGCACGGATCCACCAAATACTGATCCTGGGCATAGCCTTCGAAGCCGTGCCACGTTTCCCCCGGCACGAAGGTGAAGAAGCGCGCGTCGTTGGCAATAAGGTCAGTATCGTGATCCTGCCAGTCTTTGCCCGCCACCTGCAGCGGAATAAACGGC
The DNA here is from genome assembly GCF_003028435.1 of Serratia sp. Nf2. Classification (NCBI taxonomy): domain Bacteria; kingdom Pseudomonadati; phylum Pseudomonadota; class Gammaproteobacteria; order Enterobacterales; family Yersiniaceae; genus Serratia; species Serratia sp. Nf2. The sequence continues at coordinate 91,246 of NZ_PYTW01000004.1, forward strand.
TTCAGCTGCGAACAGCGCGTGAGCAGCTGTTTGCGGGTCTCGATGCCCAGTTTGACGCAGTCCATCCACATGCGGCGCCCGGCGGGGCCGGCGTGCATCTTGGCGTTGACGTCCAGCGCGGCGAACAGCGGATAGAACGGGCTGGTCGACGCATGCAGCATGAACGCGTTGTTCAGGTGCTTGTGGTTACAGTGGCGCTTTTGCCCTTTGATATGATCGTCTTTCTTGTGGATCTGCGAGGTCTGCGAGAACCCCGCCTGCTGTTTATGCACCGACTGGGTGACGAAAATGCCTGGATCGTGCTCGTCCAGCTCCAGCAGCAGCGGCGAGCACTCTTTCAGCATCGGAATAAAGCCTTCGTAGCCCACCCAGGCGGAGTCGAACAGGATGTAGTCACACAGATGGCCGATGGTGTCGATCACCTGGCGAGCGTTGTAAATCGTGCCGTCGTAGGTGCCGAGCTGAATGATCGCCAGCCGGAACGGCCGCGCCGCCGCGGCCTTCTCCGGCGCCACTTCGCGGATCTGCTCACGCAGGTAACGTTCGTCGAAGCAGTGCGCATCGATGCCGCCGATAAAGCCGAACGGGTTGCGGGCGGTTTCCAGGTAGACCGGTGTGGCGCCGGCCTGGATCAGCGCCCCGTGGTGGTTGGATTTGTGGTTGTTGCGATCGAACAGCACCAGATCGCCACGGGTCAGCAGCGCATTGGTCACCACCTTATTGGCCGCCGAGGTGCCGTTGAGCACGAAGTAGGTTTTATCGGCGTTGAACACCCGCGCCGCGTGCTTTTGCGCATCCTTGGCCGAGCCTTCGTGGATCAGCAGATCGCCCAGCTTGACATCGGCGTTGCACATATCGGAACGGAACAGGGTTTCACCGTAGAAATCGAAGAACTGCCGGCCGGCCGGGTGTTTGCGGAAGAACTCGCCGCCCTGATGCCCTGGGCAGGCGAAGGTCGAGTTTTCCATCTCGACGTAGGTCTTCAGCGTTTTGAAGAACGGCGGCAGCAGCGCCTGCTCGTAGGCGTCGGCGGCGGCCTCCAGCTGCGCCATGTAGAACGGCTTGCTGGCGCCGGCCAGCAGCGCGAAAACCCCACTGACAAACGGCAGATAGTCCGGCGAGAGATGCTCGTCCCCTTCCACCGCCACGAAGGTCGGAATGTCGAACCCCGTCGCCTGCAAGCGCGCCAGAATGCCGGCGTTCACGTCGGCGACCGACACCACCGCCGCCGCCACGTCGGTGTAGTCCGTCTGCTCTACGCGCACGATCTGGCGCAGCGTCTCAATGGTGGCGACCAGGCTGGCGCTGGTCGCGATTTTCAATTCTTTCATCATGCTGACTCTCAAACGGTGAAGGATGAGGGTGTGCCACCGGCACGGTAATGAGATAACGCGGTTATCCCGGTAAAGCGATACCCCGGCACGGCAGCATAAGCGGCGTGCGTGACCGGCTCATGATCGGGGATCATCAGGCGGCTATCGGGGGAACTGGTCTTGGCAGCGTCCGACAGGCATCAGTAAAATCAGGGCCGCAGCGCTGGCTTTACGCATGCCTAACAGCGAGCATCAGGCGGCTTTACCGCATGGCCGGCAGGCGTATTCGGGCGGATGACGTGCGAAGGAAACAACGGCGGAACGGTGGCGGCGTAAGATGTCTGGTGCGCAGCAGCGCTTGAGCAACAAAACCAGTCATGCCAATAACCCTCTGGCTTATAAGAAGCGGGAACACCGTCAGGGAACGGAGAGTGCTAAAATTTGCGCAATGATTGCATGATTCGTTGCGGGGTTCAAGCAAGAATCGCCTTGATTTAATGCGCATCAACTGAGCAGCAATGCATTGTTATTTAAACAAAAATATATAAAAACCCATCTAAATACCGGTATAAATACACGTTTTATATGCATATTTATTGAGTGACGATACCCTCCCATCCCCCACTCCGCCAGGTTCGCTGCCTGAAAATAGAGCAACCGATCGGCTTTGTGACAGAAAGCGATTGACGCCATCCGGCCAATACGGTTTAATGCGCCCCGTTGCCCGGATAGCTCAGTCGGTAGAGCAGGGGATTGAAAATCCCCGTGTCCTTGGTTCGATTCCGAGTCCGGGCACCATATTTAGAGAACCCAGCCTATGGCTGGGTTTTTGCTTTTCAGGGACAGGACTCTCCATCGAACTGCGTTCGATTATTCGGCCAGAGGCCTCACCCTACGGGCCAGCGCTAAAGCGCTGTTCAACCCGGCGCATGCGCCGGTTGTCCGAGTCCGGGCACCATATTTAGAGAACCCAGCCTATGGCTGGGTTTTTGCTTTTCAGGGACAGGACTCTCCATCGAACTGCGTTCGATTATTCGGTCTGAAGACCTCACCCTACGGGCCAGCGCTGAAGCGCCACCGCATCATCCGATAGATGTGCAACTCCGCATTACAGCTGGACTCTCTCGAAAGCCCCCCAATTCCCGACTATCCGGACGTCAAACGAGCACGCTCACATTCCGTGTTTATTGTGTGTTTTTATTGTCGAGCGGTGATGGGATACAGCTACGAATCAATAGCCATATCACTTTGTTAAATAACAACATATTAGGAAAAAATTAGGAACATTCCGAATAAAAACGACATTGCTGTTAATTCATTCATATAAGGCTATGCTGAATTTTACCCATTGATAAGACATTTTTAACCTATTCCGCTGCCAACGCGAAATAATGGAGGATCCGACGACAATGGCAATTGATATGTATATGAAAGTTGAAGGAATGACAGGCGAGTCCCAAGACAGCAATCATAAAGGATGGACCGACGTACTTTCGTTTAACTGGGGCGCTTCACAGCCAGGAAATATGGCTGTCGGCGGTGGTGGCGGCTCCGGAAAAGTGAATTATCAAGACCTCCGTATTCAAGCGCTTATCGACAAATCTACGCCCGCCATTCTCAAATATTGTTCCAGTGGAAAACATGTCGCGAAAATAGAGCTTTCCGTATGCAAAGCGGGCGGCAACCAGGTGGAGTATTCCAAAATCGTTCTCGAAGACGTGCTGGTGACACAAACCGATTTTAATGGTGTAGGTCAAAATGATGCGATCGTGGTTGATTACGCCTTCCAGGCGTCAAAAGTCACCATGAGTTACTGGGAACAAGGCAGCAGCGGCACTAAAGGCGCGGAAAGCAAATCTGGTTGGGATATCAAGCAGAATAAAGAGAGCTGAGCGCATTCGGGCACCTAACAATACGTTAATGATCGGGTGATAAAATCATGGCAATGGATATGTTCTTAAAAGTTGAAGGCATTAATGGTGAATCGAAAAATGCGAATCACAAGCAATGGATCGATGTCTTCTCCTTTAACTGGGGCGCGCGGCAGCCTGGCAATATGGCCGTTGGCGGCGGCGGCGGTGCAGGTAAAGTGAACTTTCGCGATCTGACCGTACAGGCTCTGATAGATAAAGCGACACCTGCCTTATTGAAATACTGCTCGGCGGGTAAACATCTCGCCAAGGTACAGTTGTCTCTTTGCAAAGCCGGTGGGCAGGAAGTGGAGTATACCCGCATTACCTTGGAAGATGTATTGGTGACTCATACCGACTTCATCGGTGTCGAGCACGGTTCCACGCTAGGCATTGAATACTCTTTTCAGGCCGGTAAAGTGTCGATGGAATACTGGGAGCAAGCGAAGCAAGGCAGTAAAGGGGCTTCGGTGCAGATGGGCTGGGACATTAAGCAAAATAAAGAAAGCTAATCACATTACGGTGCATATCGTAATGACGGGGGCATTATGGCATTTCCTAAGTCACATGAAATTTTAGCTCTGACATCGCAACACGAATCGAATAATCGGGTGTCAGCCAACTTTTTGACCCGTGAGATTTTGAATGAGGCGCTGATCCTCGTCAGGTCTCTGTCACCAGAAGAAGTCTTTCGATTGACAAAAACAGAGACCGGCCAGATCGCGTTTACGCTGGGTGAACTCAAAGATGAAAACAACCGCCGGTTGACAGCCAATAATATTGAGTCAGGACAACGACCAGGCGGCAGAATTAATCACCTGGATAACCGAATTAATGTCTCTTTTCCCGGAACCTCATGGCAAATGGGAGCCCGTGTTCAGCATTTTGAGAATATCGCGTCGAGCACCGTAGGCGGGGCCGGACTGGTTTTTATCGCGGGATTATGGACGGGAGCAGGTTCTGGCGTTGGCAGCATTTTAGGCAGAAATGCCGCCCAGCTCGCTGTAGTGACAGGCACTTATTTAGGTAAACGCTTCGTGACCAATAAAACCATGGTCGTGAATCAGATGGCGGCGCATATCAAAAACCTTGCCGATATGTTTAACTCTACCCACAATGCCTTTAATGATTTCAAGTTTGAAAGCGCAGCCAAACGCGCACAATACAGCCCCGATCCTCAGGCAGAGCACCCTATTACTTTTGAACAAAAAGTCACGGATAACAATGCAGTTCCTGCCAACTATACCGATGCCATTCAGGCCATCGTGCGCCGTTTTATAACGGGAACCTACCAACGTGTCGATATCGTCGGCCAGGGCGATATGTTTATAAAAGTCTTTTTCAGCGATGGAGAACTGGACATTTCGCAAGCCCAGTATGATTACCTCAGCAATTTGAAGCTCCCGTGACTGATCAATCTGGCAGGTCTTCACGCTTGTGGCGCAACGGTTGTTCATTCTACCCAAGGTGCAAAAATACCCCGGGCTGACCAAGCGATTTTTATTGTCGGTAAGAATGGCCAATGACGATGACAAGCCAGATTGCCGGATCGGATTCAATCGTTCGCCACCGCGGCCAGGTTTTCACACTCGGCTCGAGCAAGCGCCCTCTCCGGCCAGCTTTTGTCCGGCATTAATTAAACGAACCCTAAACCCGATAGTTAACGCGAACCATCCGCGCCCACAGGGTGATGTAACTCGGGGTAAAATCTTACCGTTCGGGGCGGCAATAAGAAGAGATAAAGGCACAGAACTGTACGGAGCACCTTAGTGAACGAATGTGATACGTCGCAACAAATAACACATTGAATTAAATGATAAAAAACAATTCATAACGCGCAGATTTCATAATTTCACTTCCGATTTCATCTTTGCAAAAAGCGCCCTGCTTCTAATATCACGTTATTTCACCTTCCCAGAGCCTATTTTAGGGCTATTCTATGCGACGAATACCAGATCCTGGCAATGCAATGGCATATACACCAGAAAAGCAGATAAGAACTCACACGGTGGGCATCTTCCATGACGCCCGTTTTCATGGCGCGAGAAATCAGGCATGTCAGATTTTTACTTAGGACTATTCATTAAAAACACACGAAAATTTTTATAGGTATTTTCATGGAAAGAAATACGCCCGTAGCCTTTACCTGATGTGCTATCGAATTCTAAACGGGCATTTAAAAATGCGGTATTTTAGGCCCGCACACCTTTTAATTACATTTAATTAACGAAGCCTACTTATAAGAAAAAGGCAGCCTGGTTGCTATAAGCCACCCTATCTGCAGCCGTATTTCTGGGTATTATTCTCATTATACTGGAGCTTATTAATGAATCAGCGTTTGGATATCATCGGTATTGGCCTTGGCCCGTCGAATCTTAGCCTGGCGGCCTTAGGAAGTGAAATAGAGGGGTTTACAGGGCAATTTCTTGAACGCAAACCCCATTTCTCCTGGCACCCAGGGATGATCCTGGCAGATTGCAGCATGCAGACCAACTTTTTAAAAGATCTGGTGAGCGCGGTTGCCCCAACCAATCGCTACAGCTTTCTCAACTATCTGGTAAAAAACAGAAAGTTCTACCGCTTCCTGACAACGGAACAGCGCACCGCATCGCGTGAAGAGTTCGCCGATTACCTCACCTGGGCCGCCGGCGGAATGGGATCGTTGGCCTTCAATCAAGACGTTCAGCGGGTCGAATTTGACGATCGGCAGCGCCAGTTCGTGGTGACCACCTCGAATAAGGTCTTCCACGCCAAACACGTCAGCATAGGTATAGGCAAGAAAATAAAGTTGCCGGATTGTGTGACGGCACAAAGCGATCGCTGTTTCCACGCCAGCGAAATGATGCTGCGCAATCCCGATTTGACCGGCAAACGCGTGGCGATCGTCGGCGGCGGCCAGAGCGGCGCAGACCTGTTCCTGAATATTTTTAAAGGGGAATGGGGGCAGCCGGAGCAGCTCGACTGGATATCGCGCCGCAACAATTACAACGCGCTCGATGAAGCGGCCTTTGCCAACGAATACTTCACGCCCGATTACGTCGAGAGCTTTTACTCGCTGGATAGCGCGGCCAAGCGGCATATGCTGGCCGAACAGAAGATGACCTCAGACGGCATCACCAGTGAGTCGCTGTTGGCGATTTATCGCGCCATGTACCACCGCTTCGATGTCCTGCGCGAGAAATTATGGGTGCGCCTGCTGCCCAGCCGTTCGCTGACGGCCGTGAAACACACGCTGGATAACGCCTACCAACTCGAAACGCGTCATCATCTCGATCACGGCGAAGAAGCCTTCAAGGCGGACGTGGTGATCTTCGCCACCGGTTACCAATCGGCAACGCCAGAGTTCCTTGAGCCTTTGGCCCACCGTTTGCTGACCACTGCGGATGGCGAATACCGCATCGCCCCAGACTTTACCTTTGAGTGGGAAGGCCCGGCAGAGAACTGCTTATTCGCCATGAACGCCAGCATGCACAATCACGGCATCGCCGATCCGCAGTTGAGCCTGATGGCATGGCGATCGGCCCGCATTCTTAATCGGGCGTTAGACCACAAGCCATTTGATCTGGGAACCACGCCGACGGCCATTCAATGGCGCAGTGAAAGCGTGCCACCCGCGTTTTAAATACAAGAACGTCTTAATCATTGTCACTACGCTTTGATGGAATTACGTATATGAAAAGACAAGTCATTAAATTTATTGTAAAGCAGCTGGCCGTATTGGCCCCCGAATTCAAGGCCAGATTGCTCTACAAAAAAGCATTTGGCAAACCGTTAAACTTGCAGGCGCCATCCACCTGGAATGAAAAGATCAATCACCTGAAGTTGAATGGCTATCGCCACAATGCATTGGTGAAGCAGTGTGCAGATAAATATGCGGTAAGACAGTACATCAAAGAAAAAGGGTGCGAAGAGATCCTTAATGAATTGTACTTTGCCTGTGATTCAGTAAACGATATTCCGTGGGACGCATTACCGGACAAGTTTGTGATCAAAGGAAATCACGGTTCCGGGTATAACCTGATTTGCCAGAATAAAAAATTGCTGAATATCACGAGCGCCAAAAAATTGATCGATGGCTGGATGAAAGACGATTATTGGAAAACCTATGTAGAACTCAACTACAAAGGGATACAAAAAAAGATCATTGGGGAGAAATATATCGAATCGGCCAATGGTCACGGGCCTGAAGACTATAAAATCTATTGTTTCCGCGGTGTGCCTTACTGCACGTTGCTGTGTGTCGGCAGAGATACCGGGTCGCCGAAATATTACTTCTTCGACAAAGATTTCAAGTTTCTGTGCTACAGCGATGACTGCCTGGCTTTGAGCCAGGAAGAAATAGACGCCTTCGTGAAGCCAGAAGGCTACGATGAGCTGTTTGAGTACGCCTCACGCTTGTCCGCGCCCTTCGAGTTTGTTCGCGTTGATTTCTACATCTCCAAAGGCCAGATCATTTTCGGCGAGCTGACCTTTACCCCTTCCGCCGGGCTGGATACGGATATCCTGGCGCCGACCGATGTTTTGCTTGGCGAGATGTTGACGTTGCAACAGCACTGATTTTCACCTGGCCCCACGGTGAAGATTGGCCGCGCCTGAGGAAAAATACCGGCCGGTACGTTTGCCGCCCGCCAGTCGGTATTACCTTGGGGGTTATCGGGCCGAGGCTCTCACCTGTTCTGCCGCCGTGACGGCAACATCCCTAGCCTCCCGCCCTTGGCTGCCCGCAACCGACCCAGGGGCAATACCTCAACCAGGTTGCATAACCATTTGAAAAACAATGATATTGAGAGATTAATAAGAATCACTTACATATTTATAATAAAATGTTCTATATGCATAGGAAGCTATAATATAAGATACAGGAAAGTTTCCCTGGTGTTGTTGTGTGTCTTTGCCCTATTTTATAGGGCTTTTTTTGCCAAATATCGTTGATAACCGTGATTTTTTACCTGCCTTCTCTATTCCCCGCCCTATAGAAATCATAACCATTTCTAATTAATTGTAATCTCTCTTATTCCTGACTTATCAATAATAACAAGGGGTTGCTATTAACCCGGCAAAGTAACTGGTAGCCCTCTTCCGGGTTTTGGCCGCCTTTCGCGGCCGGAATGTCCGCCCTAAAGGTAGGTTTTTACCGGCCCCGCACGGATGCTACTATCAGCCTTTTTCGAGGATGTTGATCCGCATGTTCTTGTCCAACCGGCATTTTATCTCCGCGCTTCTGGCACTCGCCATCGGCCTTTGGCTGCCGGGCTCCGCGCTGGCCAGGCCCGATTTGGAACGCAAGATCGGCACTACCGTAGCCGATAGCGATTCTGCGGATTACCGTTTCAGCGATCTGCGCTTCACCTCCGCCGATGGCCAACGGCATTACCGCGTTCGCATCGCCCAGCCGCGTCGGGCGCCTGCGCCTGGCGGCTATCCAACGGTTTATTTCCTCGACGGCAATGCGGTACTGATGGAGTTAAACGCCGCCTTACTGGCCAAATTGGCCGCGGCGAAGCGGCCGCCGGTGCTGATAATGATCGGCTATGACAACGATCTGCGCATCGATGCCGCCGGCCGCGCCTACGACTATACGCTCCCTCTGCCGGCAGGCATGAAGAAACCGCCGCGGGCCAGCGGAGGCGCGGATGCGTTCCTGCAATTGATTGAAACTCGGATCAAACCGGCGATTGCCGCCAAACTGGCGGTCGATCCGCAGCGGCAAACGCTGTGGGGCCACTCCTATGGCGGGCTCTTCGTTCTGCACACGTTGTTCACCCATCCCACCACCTTCCAGCGCTACATCGCCGTAGAACCCTCGCTGTGGTGGGGCAACGGCATGATCTTGCAAGAAGCGCAGCAGATGACGGAACGACGTGCGGTGCCGGAGACGGAGACAAGGTTACAACTGTGGGTTGGCCTGGCGGAACGCGATCGCGCGACCCCGCCCGGCGTGAAGAGCCCCATTCTGCCGGCAGACGCGGTGCATTTGCTGGCCGAACAGCTGACGCAGCTCGGCGGTCTCACCGTCGGCTATCGGGAATGGCCCGCCTTGGGGCACGGCGCTATGCTGGGTGCGGCCATCGAGCCGGCGCTAAGCAGCGTCATCGCAGAGGACTGAGTCCGCGGATCAGAAGGTGTCGGCCACATTTTCATCTGCGGCGCATATCTTCTGCCAAGAAGAGTGTTTACTATCTGAGACAGGGAATGACGGCCGTGGGTGGGCGCGTCAAAAAACAAAGTGGCTCCCCCGTCGGCAAGTGAGCTTGCTCTATCCGGTGGAGCCATACAGTACTGCAGTTTTCCCGGTGGGGCCCTGGTGAGGCGCAAGTTAGGAAAAGATGGTGTAAGCAGGGCATTTCAGCGTTTTAATACCGCCTGTTTCACTATTTTCTTCTCCCTGTGACGCCTACTATAAGCGCCCGTTCACCGGGTGGAAAAGGGTGAAAACCACCCTTGAAATACATTAATGAAAGTGATATTAGAAGCGGTTGGGGCAAAAGCGCCTAGTTCAGTTTTGAATAATTAAATCAGGGAATTATATTAAAAATGAATATTAATATCACCGACAAACCCAACCCGCAGGATGAAGAGTTCGTTATCGACAGCCTTTGGGCGCACAATCACAAAACCCAGCCCGTAGACATTCACCCGCTGTTCCTGACCGTCACCGACGACAATCAGCAGATCGTCGGCGGCCTGGTCGCACGCACCTGGTGGGGCGGTCTGGAAGTGCAGTATCTGTGGGTTGGCGATCAATGCCGCAAATGCGGATACGGCCGCCAATTGATGGAGTTGGCCGAAGAAGAAGCCCGCAAGCGCGGTTGCCATATGGCCTATGTCGACACCTTCGATTTCCAGGCCAGAGGCTTCTACGAAAAACTGGGCTACCGGGTCTACGGCGAGCTGGGCGACTATGCACATCGCCACACCCGCCATTACCTGGCTAAAAGCCTGTAACGCGGCCTGAGCGGCACAGAGGTGGGTATGGGGTCATCGCATAAAAATAATGAATCTTATTTTAAGGGCCTCATCACCATGATGGAGCACCTGAGCGAACCCTGGGGCATCAAAGACCAACTGTCCCGCCACCTCTATATGAACCGCGCCGCTTATCTCTATACCAATACGCCGCTGAATTTCGACGTCGCCGGCAAATATGACCACGAGTTCCCCGCCGACTGGGCCGACTCCGCCGCCGACTTTATCGAACATGACAAGATGACCGAAGCGGCGCGCGATCGGGTCACGGTCATAGAAACGCACTACTGGTACGGCAAAGACAGCCTGACGCCGTTTATCAGCGAAAAGCTGCCGGTGTACAACGATGACAAACAGGTGATTGGCGTGATCTGGAACGCCAAGCCAATGAACAGCCTGTCGCCGCTGAAATACATCAATCAGCAAAAACCCAGCGTGTTGACCACCGAAGTCAATAACGAGCTGTTCACCCGTGCCGAACTCGATGTCATTTTTCTTATGCTGCAACGATTTACAGTGAAAGAGATCGCCAAAATCTATAACGTCAGCAATAAGACCATCGAAAACCGCATTTATAACATTTACCAGAAGGCCAACGTGCATACTCAGCAGCAATTTGAAGAGTACTGCAAATACGCCAACCTGGATAACTACATTCCCGATCGCCTGATAACCAAAGGCATTCAGTTTATTTGAACCGCAAGGAAGATCTCACCGTGATAAAGATCGAAGATTATCCGCTCACCCGGGTGCCGCAGGATAAACGAGTTTCGTTTTTAAGCGTGGCCATCGTGCATATGGGCATGCTGACCGCGCTGGACCAGTTCATGCTCGGCGCCGTGCTCGGCAACTCCATGACGCTGATTGACGCCTTCACCGCCATTTTCGTCGGCAGCCTGATCTTCGGCGTGGTGACCTACGGCCTGGGGCTGGCGGGCATGCGCGAAGGCATTTCCGGCAGCCTGCTGGCGCGCTGGTGCGGCTTCGGCCGTCTGGGTTCGGTGCTGATCGGCGTAGTGGTGGCCGTCAGCCTGCTGGGTTGGTTCGGCATTCAGAACGCCATTTTCGCCAAGTCGCTCGACTTCGCGCTCGGCAACAAGCTGGGCTTCGGCCTGGCCGCCGGGCTCTCGGGCACGCTGTTGACCATCCTGGTGGCATTCGGCTTCAAGGCACTGCGCATCGCCGCCCGTATCGCGGTACCGATGTTTATCATGCTGGTGGCCTTTATTTCGGTGACCGCGCTTTCCGGCCATAACCTGCAGGAGATCATCCAGCTGGCGCCGCCGGGTGAACCGCTGACCATCAGCGCCGGCATCACCATCGTCGTTGGCGGCGCCATCGTGGCCAGCCTGATGACCCCCGATCTGACCCGTTACTCCAAAAACGGCAAGCATGTGCTCGGCGTCACGCTCTTCACCATCATCGCCGGCGAGTTCGTGGTGAACGGCCTGGCGATCCTGATAGCCAAAACCCTGGGCACTGCGGATGTGGTCACCATCATGTCGCAAGCGGCCGGCGGCGCCGGTTTGCTGGTGGTGGTGTTCTCCACCCTGCGCGTCAACGATCTCAACCTTTACTCTTCTTCGCTGGGCATCGTCAACGCGGTAGAAGGCATCACCGGCAAAAAGCTGAAGTACACCTACACCACGTTGGTGATCGGTATTCTGGGCACCACGCTGTCGGTACTGGGCATTCTTGACCGCTTTGTCGACTTCCTGACGGTGCTTGGCGTGGTCTTCCCGCCGATTATCGGCATCATGCTGGTGGACTATTATCTGCTGCGCAGCCACCGCAAGATCCTGGACGAGAGCCGCCGTACCGGCCAGTTGCCGAGCGAAACGCCAACCATCGGCTGGGCGGCGATCGTCGCCAGCATCGCCGGCGGCGTCGTTGGCTTGGCGACCGAATGGGGCGTGCCGACCATCAATTCCCTGGTAGCCGCCAGCCTGCTGTATTGGGTGCTTAAACTGGCCTTCCGCCGGGCGCAACAACCGCTGGCCTCGCAGAAGTCGCTCTGATTTTCGCGCACGCGCTAATGCACTCCTCCGGTGACGGGGGAGTGTTTGACGCTAGAGAAGGGAGATTCAGTGCAAAAGGAGGGGCCGATCGCGCAGACAAACGGCCGTGGTAGTTAGGGTCCCTGGTGTCGGTAGCAAGCTATCCATTATGCTCAGAGCGTGGCAACGCCCCCTCTGGGCTTTTTATTATAAAAATTGTTGGCTTCCGTGTTTTTATCATAAAGAAAAACTTCAGCTTGCATGAACAGTAGCCCATGAAATCGGCTTTGGTCAACATAAAAGTAAACATAAAACCGGCTTTTGTGTTCACTTTTCCATAAGCAAAACCTAATCAATTGATTTACACGGCTTTATCTTTCGTGCAGAGAAGGCAAGCCTCCCCGCTGATATCACTGCGCTAAACGGCTGACGAGAAACAATAATTACCGCCAATAATCAGCCTGTTACCTACTCCTCAGCGCCTTTTTATCTGGACAACGCCAATGCGTAGGATATAGTGAAGCCTGCGTAATGTTTGTAAGGACAGCCAATGAAAACCACCAACGCACAGCGCAAAATCAACATCATTAAAAATATTGAATATCTGATGCGTACACGCGGTGAAACCAAGGCTTCCTTTTCCAATCGCAGCGGCCTGACGCGCACGACTCTCTACAAAATTCTTGACGGAAGAGTGAACAACGTTCAGCAATCCACCGTGAATCGGATCTCCGATTTCTTCGGTGTCTCCTGTGAAGAGATCGAAGATTACGATCTGGAAAAGCTGGAGCTGCTCAACGAAACGCTGTCCACCGAAGGCAACAAGAACCCTTCCGCCATTCCGGTGATCCCGCAGTCGCGCTATCTGGCCGTCTCGCAGCGCAAGATCGGGCAACTGGTCACCGAGTTTCCTCTGACTTATTTCTTCGGCGATGAGTCGAACATGTTGGCAATGAAAATAGAGACCGAAATTAAAGGGTCATTTATTCCCGGCGAAGTCATCATCATCAAACGACCGCCGGTACTGATTTGCGATTCGCCTTTGCTGTATCACTCGGGAAAAAGTGGCTTCTTTGTGGTTGACGACAAAGACAGCGAAAGCATGGACAAACGCCCTCAGGACACCGTGCAATTCCTGGGTTACATCGTTGGAGAAAGGTTATAAATGGAACCGAATCAGAAGTTCAAGCTGTTGGGCTTCACCCGGCATGGCACCATCGCGGCCAATGTCATGGTCTTGGCCACCGGCAAAACCATTACCATGGGGCTAAATGAGCTGGCCGATAGCGAAATATCAGAAGATCTGAGCCGGCACGAGCTGCAGGCGCTGTACCGCAAACTCTATGGCGACAACCAACAAAAAACCGCCTACGAGCTCAGCGATCGCCACGAACGCTCCTGGTACGCCTACCTGATTATTACCGTGGCGCTCAGCGTGATTTATATTTTCTCAACGCTGTGCGGCGTCAAACCGATCCAAATCCCGGTGCTGAATCTCATCACGCCGCCGGCGATCTTCATTTACCCGCTCACGTTCATTCTGGTGGATATCCTCAACGAATTCTATGGCTTACGGCTGGCAAGGCGCACCATCATCATCTCGTTTATCGCCAACCTGACCTTCGTCCTGGGAGTTTGGGTAACGACGCTGGTGCCAAGCATTCCGCAGTGGGAGTACAGCGAGACCTACAACGGCATCGTGCACAGCATCATGGCGGTGCTGGTGGCCTCGTCGGCGGCCTATCTGATCTCCGAGAACGTCAACTCCTACCTGCTCTGCAAAATCAAAGAGTTGACCAACTCCCGCTACCTGTTTGTGCGCGTGATCACCAGCACCGTAGTGGCGTCGGCCATCGACAGCGTGGTGTTCTGTACGCTGGCGTTCTACAACGTGCTGAGCTGGGACATCATCAAAACCATGATCCTGTCGCAGTTCCTGATCAAGGTGGTTTACGCCCTGCTGGGCGTCGGGCCGATCTACGCCACCCGCAGTCTGTTTAACCGCTACATCAATACCGAACAAGCAAAAGGCAATGAATATGCATATCCAAAAGCAAGATAAAATCACCCATCTTGGCGCCAATTCCGATTATCCGGATCAATATGCTCCCGCATTGCTCGAAGCCTTGCCGCGTGCGCGCGGCCGCGATCTGATCGGCGTGGACGAGCGGCAGCTGCCGTTCAGCGGCTTTGATCTGTGGACCGCCTTCGAGCTGTCCTGGCTCAACGCCAAGGGCAAGCCGGTGGTGGGCATCGGCGAATTTACCTTCCCGCACTCGTCGTCGAACCTGATCGAATCCAAGTCGTTCAAGCTGTATCTCAACAGCTTCAACCAAACGCGCTTCGACAGCGTGGAACAGGTGAGCGCCGCCATGCAGCAAGATCTGTCGCAGGCGGCCAACGGCCAGGTCACCGTCAAGCTCTATCCAGGGCTGGATGGTTACCCGGTGCAGATCGAGCGCCTGCCGGGCATCAACATCGACGATCTGGATATCGCGATCGACGACTTCGCCTTCAAACCGGAATACCTGAGCGGCGCGGCCGAGAGAGGGGAACCGGTGTCGGAGACGCTGTCTTCCAATCTGCTGAAATCCAACTGCCTGGTCACCAACCAGCCGGACTGGGGCAGCGTGGTGATCCGCTATGAAGGCCGCAAAATCGATCGTGAAAGCCTGCTGCGCTACCTGATCTCCTTCCGCCAGCACAACGAATTCCACGAGCAGTGCGTCGAGCGCATTTTCAACGACATCAAGCAGAGCTGCCGCCCGGAAAAACTCAGCGTGTTCGCGCGCTACACCCGCCGCGGCGGCCTGGACATCAACCCCTTCCGCAGCGATTTCGAAACGGCGCCGGCGCTCGGCCGCCTGATCAGACAGTAAGCGTTATCCCCCAATGCTCCCGCCGGGGAGCATTGTTTCCCTCGCTTTCATCTCCCTGTTATTTTTCGCCATTATCGTCGTCAGCGGCTATCTTCAAAGCACACTGACGGAGATTAACGACGCATGCCTGACCTTTCACGCAGAGACATCCTGCGGGCTGCCGCCATCGGATCGGCTTTCTCGCTGTTGCCCGCCTCGATTCGCAAAGCGCTGGCCATTCCCGCCAATAACCGCACCGGCACCCTGCGCGACGTCGAACACGTGGTGATCCTGATGCAGGAGAACCGCTCTTTCGACCACTACTTCGGCACCCTGCCGGGCGTGCGCGGCTTCAGCGATCGCTTTACCATCCCATTGCCCGGCGGCCGCCACGTCTGGCAGCAGCAGGGGGCCGAGCGGCTGGTGTTGCCCTACCACCTTGACAGCAAACGCGGCAACGCCCAGCGCGTCACCGGCACGCCGCACTCGTGGGTAGATGAGCAAGCCGCCTGGGATCACGGCCGCATGAGCGCCTGGCCCACCTACAAAACGCCGGCCTCAATGGGCTACTACCGTCAGCAGGAGCTGCCGTTCCAGTTCGCGCTGGCCAACGCCTTTACCCTGTGCGACGCCTATCACTGCGCTATTCACGCCGGCACCAACACCAACCGACTGTTCCACTGGACCGGCACCAACGGCCCGTCCGCCGCCGACGTGGCGGTGGTGGTCAACGAATGGGACAGCCCCGGCCCGGCGGAGATCGGCTACCAGTGGACAACCTATCCGGAACGGCTGGAGGCGAGCGGCGTCAGTTGGAAGGTGTACCAATTCCTGCCGGACAACTTTACCGACAACCCGCTGGCGGGTTTTCGTCAATACCGCGCCGCCAGCATTCAGGTGGGCAACCCGGCGCGGCCGCCGAAAGACTTCAACGCTTTCGTGCCCTATCGCGAGGCGCTCAACGAGGCCGCGCCGCTGTACAAAGGCAACGGCAACACCCTGCCGGCCGCCGACGGCAACGATCTGGATGCCATGCTGGCCGGATTCCGCTCCGACGTACAGCAGGGCAAACTGCCGCAGGTCAGCTGGATCATCGCGCCGGCGGCCTATTCGGAACACCCCGATCCCTCCAGCCCGGTGCAGGGCGGCTGGTTCACCCAAGAGATCCTCAACGCGCTGACCGACAACCCGGAGGTGTGGAGTAAAACCGTCCTGCTGGTCAACTACGACGAAAACGACGGCTTTTTTGACCATATGCCTTCGCCTTCCGCACCCTCGCTTCGCGAAGACGGCAGCTTCGCCGGTAAATCGACGGTGCCGTTCGACACCGAGATCTTCCAGCACGTGGCGCCGCCCGGTTCGCAGGATCAGCCGCCGCCGGACGGCCGCATCTACGGCCCCGGCCCACGGGTGCCGATGCTGGTGCTGTCGCCCTGGAGCCGCGGCGGCTGGGTCAATTCGCAGGTTTTCGATCACACCTCGGTGCTGCAATTCCTGGAAAAGCGCTTTCAGGTGCATGAACCCAACATCAGCGCCTGGCGCCGCGCGATATGTGGCGATCTCACCTCGGCGTTCAACTTTGTCGATCCTAACGGCGAAGCGCTGCCGAGCCTGCCCGCCACCAATCGCCACGCCGCCGATGGCCTGCGCCAGCGCCAGGAACAGCTGCCGCAGGTGCCCCTGCCGCCCCCCACCCACCAGCGTTTGCCGCACCAACGCCGCCTGGCGCGCCCTTCCCGCGCGTTGCCCTACCAGCTGCACGTCGAGGCCGCCGTCGCAGCCGAGCAGCGTCGCGTGACGCTGAACCTGTTCAATACCGGCGAGCAGGGAGCGGTGTTTCACGTCTACGATCGCCGGGACCTCACGCAGATCCCGCGCCGCTATACCGTCGAGGCCGGCAAGGCGGTCAGCGATGACTGGCAGATGGAGGATGAGTACCATCTGTGGTTGCTCGGCCCCAACGGCTTTCATCGCGAGCTGCGCGGCGCCCTGAGCCGGCCGCAGCCGGAGGTGCGTCTGCGCCCGACGGGCCGCAGCCTGCTGCTGCTGCTGAATAATCCGGGCACCGAAGCGATAGCGGTCACCCTCGAACGCTGCCCTTACACGCAGCAAGGCCCGTGGCCTATCACGCTGCCTGCGGGCGGCAGCCACCAGCAAGCGTTTGACGCTCGCGCCGGCGGCGGTTGGTACGATTTTACGCTGCAAAGCCAGGGAGGTTGGCTGCGCCGCCTGGCGGGGCGGCTGGAGGATGGCGAACACAGCGTCAGCGACCCGCTGATGGGCCAGGGGTAACCGATCGGCATCAAGGGAGTTCAAAAAGCGAAAGGATATCGCTTATCATTGCGCTCTCGTTCTTCGCCGATTACCCAAGGATCTTCATGCCCGCTGTTCTTATCGCCAAAGCCGGCCGCTGGTTGGCCACCTGTGTATTGCTGTTGGCCGGCGCCGCTCAAGCCGCGCCGATCGTCGTCACCGATGTCGCCGGCCGCCAGGTCACCCTGCCGCAACCGGCCAAACGCGTTATTCTGGCCGACGCTCGCGCGCTGCTGGCGCTGAATATTCTGCACCCGCAGCAGCCGCTGAAAAACATCATCGCCTGGGACAACTCGCTGAAGGTCAAAGCGCCGGATCTGGTTGAAGCCTACGCGAAAAAATTTCCGCAGGTCATGCAAATCCCTACCTTCGACAATCCCTACACCAGTGATTTCAGCGTGGAAAGCGCGGTGGTGCGCCAACCGGATCTGATCATTTTCGACATCGGCCTGCTGAGCAAATTGAAAGACAGCGGCGTACTGACCCAGCTGGAAAAAGTCGGCATCCCGGTGCTGATCATCGATTTTCGCCAGCAGCCGCTGACCAATACCGTCGCCAGCATGACGCTATGGGGTAAAGTGTTTGACGAGCAGCCCAACGCCGACGCCTTTATCCGTCTCTATCAGCAGCGCCTCGAACTGGTGCGGCAGCGGGTCGCCACGCTGAAGCCGGAGCAACGCCCCAGCGTCTTTATCGAGCGCAGCGCCGGCATCAAAGGCGAACAGTGCTGCAACACCTTCGGCAAGGGCAGCTTCGGTCAGTTCATCGATACCGCCGGCGGCAACAATATCGGCAGTAAGCTGTTTTCAGACATGGGCGGTGAAGTGAATGTCGAGCAGGTGATTAGCAGCAACCCGGATTTCTATCTGCTGACCGGCGCCGACTGGAGTCGCGGGCATCGCGGCACGCTGGCGGTGCCGCTGGGTTACACCACCGATATGGCCACCAGCCAAAAGAAACTGGCGCATCTGCTGGATCGCACCGGCATTAACGTGCTGAAAGCGGTGAAAGAAAAACGCGTGATGGCGATTTACCATCAATTTTACGACACGCCGCTCAACTTTATCGCCGTTGAGGCGATCGCCAAATTCCTGCACCCGGCGCTGTTTAAAGATATTGATCCGCAAGCGGATATCGAAATGGTGCACCAGAAATTCACCGCGCTGGATTACAGCGGCGTCTTCTGGCTTACACCGCAATAACCCCCGCCAGGGCCCGCCAGCCGGGCCCTGTTTCCCGCATTCATTATTTAGTTACCCGCTTAACTATCCCGTAACAATTCTATTTACTTGCCAATAATTATCATTAAGATTGTCTTTTCTAAAAAAACACATCCGGGTCTGAAACTCTTAAGGCATTATTATGTCATCTCTTTTTCGGCTTTCCTTGCTGACGGCTTCCATCGCCGTCGCGTTCCCTGTCCTTGCTACTGATAACTCATCTCAAAACGATACCGACACCGTGACCGTCGTCGGCAACTGGCTGGACAACCCTGATACCAGTTCGGTGCTGCTCAACCATCCGGGCGCGCGTTCCATCGTCACCCAGCAGCAGATGCACGAGCAAGGCGACCAGACCATCGCCGATAGCCTGCGCGGCGTGCCCGGCGTGCAGGTGCGCGACAGCAACGGCACCGGCGGCAGCGACATCTCGCTCAACGTCGGCGTGCGCGGCCTGACTTCGCGTCTTTCTCCACGCTCCACCATTCTGATGGACGGCGTCCCGCTGGCGGTCGCGCCTTACGGCCAGCCGCAGCTGTCGATGGCTCCGCTGTCTATCGGTAATCTGCAATCGGTGGACGTGGTGCGCGGCGGCGGAGCGGTGCGCTACGGGCCGCAGAACGTCGGCGGCGTGATCAATTTCGTTACCCGAGACATTCCCAAAACGTTTGGCGGCACCGCCGGCGTACAAACCCAGGGCGCCAGCCACGGCGGCCTGAAGACCCTGACCAGCGCCTCCGTGGGTGGCACCGCAGACAACGGCTTCGGCGCCGAGCTGCTCTACTCCGGCCTGCACGGCCAGGGCTACCGCGACAACAACGACAACACCGACATCGACGATTTCATGCTGAAAACGCGTTATGCGTTTACCGATCGCGACGAACTGTTGGCCAATTTCCACTACTACGACGCCAAAGCCGGCATGCCGGGCGGGCTGAGCACCGCGCAGTACGCGCAGAACCCGTTCCAGTCCACGCGGCCGTGGGACCAGTTCGAAGGCCGCCGCAAGGATATGTCGTTCAAGTACAAACATCAGGAAGACGACAAGCAGTTCGAAGTGTTGACCTACTTCACCGACAGCTACCGCGGCAGCAACATCGAATCGGAAGGCACCGGCAAAAACACGGGCCAGCGGCGCATGGTCTCCTATCCGCGTCACTATTCAACCTGGGCTATCGAACCTAGCTATTCGCAGGTCTTCCGCTTCTGGGATATGGCGCACGAGATCACCCTCGGTTACCGTTACCTGAATGAAACCATGGACGAAAAGGCGTCGCGTTCGGCCTGGTATAACCCGGCGAATATCGGCTCGACGCCGGATACCCCGGACTATTACCAGCACACCTCCGGCGGCACCGCGGCCAACGCGTTCTATATCGACGACACCATCAACGTCGGCAACTGGACGATCACGCCGGGCTTGCGTTATGAAAGCATCCGCACCCACGTGGACGATTCGTTCAACAACATCAGCCGCGAGAAAAGCTACAGCGAACCGCTGCCGTCCTTGAACGTGATGTACCACCTGTCCGACGCCTGGAAACTGTTCGCCAACGCCAACACGTCGTTCGGCAGCATGCAGTATTTCCAACTGACCAAAGGCGGCAACGGCAACCAACCTGCGCCGGGACTGACGGCGGAAAAAGCGCACACCTATGAATTCGGCACCCGCTACGACGATACCGTGGTCAAAGCCGAAGCCACGCTGTTCTACATCGACTTCGATAACCAGCTGCAGTACATCAGCAACGACGTGGGCTGGACCAATATGGGCGCCACCAAGCATAAAGGCATCGAGCTGGCGCTCAGCTACGATCTCAGCGAGCTGAACCGGGCGCTCGACGGTGCCAGCGTCTACACCAGCTATACCTACACCAAAGCCAGCACCGACAAGGGCGACTTCGCCGGTAAAGATCTGCCGTTCTACTCGCGCCAGGTGTATACCGTCGGCACTCGCTACGCCACCGGCAGCTGGGTATGGAATCTGGACGGTTACGCGCAGTCCAAACAGCATTCGCCAGGCACCGGGCCGGAGTACGTCACGCAGGAAAGCGCCGATGGTCAGTTCGGCGATATCGCCGGTTACATGGTGTGGAATATGCGCGGGGAATATAATTTCGGGCCGCAGCTATCGAACCTGACGCTGGGCGCCGGGGTGAAAAACCTGTTCGACCAGCGCTACTTCACCCGCTCCAACGACAATAACTTCGGCAAGTACGTCGGCGAACCGCGCACCTTCTTCGTGCAGGGGTCGATCGCTTTCTGATACCGAGGCCCCGCCGGGGCCTCGGTATCACCGACAGTAAAGGCGAAACAGGCGCGCCAGGTGCGCGCCCATCGGCGTCAGGGTGGTGTCCTTGCGTTGGATAAGATAAAACGTCGCTTTCGGCAGACTCTCTTCCAGCTCAAGCGGCACCAAATGCTTGCCCAGAATCGGATCCGAAATCACGTCCACGGACAGAATGCTAACAAAATCGCTCTGCGCCACCAGGCTGGTACAAGCCATAAAGGTCTCGCAGGTCACGCTGATAGACGGCGCCATGCCCAAGTCCCCGAACAGATCGTGCAATAGCCGGTAATAACTGCCTTTCGGTGTCGGCATGGTCCAGTCGCAGTGCTGCAGCTGTTTC
Organism: Serratia sp. Nf2; assembly: GCF_003028435.1. Classification (NCBI taxonomy): domain Bacteria; kingdom Pseudomonadati; phylum Pseudomonadota; class Gammaproteobacteria; order Enterobacterales; family Yersiniaceae; genus Serratia; species Serratia sp. Nf2. Next base: position 112,453 of record NZ_PYTW01000004.1, read on the forward strand.
AGCGAGGTCGCCCGCTCCATCGGATGCCCTTTGCGTACCACCACCCGATACTCTTTTTCCATCAGCCGTTCGTACTGCAGCTCGTTGTCGAGGCTGCTGGGGTAGTAGGTATTGACAGTAAAGTCCAGCTCGCCCTGGCGCAGTTCAGGGATCATCGACACCAGCTGCCCCTCGACGATGCGTACCTTCACGTTGGGATACTCACGATGAAACTGCGTGACCACCTGCGGCATCACGGTACGCGCAATGCTGCCACCAACGCCGATATTCACCGTGCCGCCCGCCAACCCCAACCGCTGTTGGATATCTTCCTGCGCCACCCGCAGCTCTTCAAGGATCAGGCTGGCATGCTGGAAAAAGTTATCGCCGCAGTCGGTCAATACCACACCCTGGCTACGGCGAATAAACAGCTTGGCGCCAAGCACCTCTTCCAGCTCCTGAATGGCCTTGGTCAGTGCAGGCTGGGAAAGGCGTGAGGTGCGGCTAGCGGCGCGGATGCTGCCTTGGCGGCTAACGTCCACAAATGCACGTAATTGGTGCAATTTTATCGAGGCTGGCATAGGCGAAAGGCGATAACCGTTATTTATCAATAGCAAGATATTGGCATCTTATTTAGCCAGATTCCATTGTGTACATTCGGAAAAAACATAATAAATAACCAAATTCTTATTTCGCTTAATTAAGCGCATTTTCTGCGCCAATAAGCGCCATTCACGGCAGTTAGTAACCAAATATATCTTTTTCTTTGCAATAGCTTCACCGTCTGATTTCAGTTCAGAGCATAACTGCTGCCTGGAGCGATCCAGCGCGCGATAACTTATGAGATATCACTATGACTAATTCGCTTACGATGTTGGTGGCCGATTTGTACCCGCAATTGCAGGCCTGGCGCCGCGACTTCCATCGCTATGCCGAATCCGGCTGGTTTGAGTTCCGCACCGCCACCCTGGTGGCGGAAGAACTCGATCGGCTGGGTTATCGCCTGCAGCTGGGCCGCGAGGTAATCAAGGCCGAGGCGCGCATGGGACTCCCCTCGTCCGATGAGCTGGAAGCGCAGGAACAGCGCGCCCGCAATCAGGGGGCGTTGGAAAAATGGTTGCCGCACTTTTCCGGCGGCTTCGCCGGCATCGTCGCAACGCTCGATACCGGCCGCCCCGGCCCAACTATCGCCTACCGCGTGGATATGGACGCCCTCGATCTCAACGAATTGCTGGAACCCGAACACCTGCCGTTCCGTGAAGGCTTCGCCTCTTGCAACAGCGGCATGATGCATGCATGCGGTCATGACGGCCATACCACCATCGGCCTGGGGCTGGCGCACGTCTTCAAAAGCCTGGAGTCCCAGCTTCGCGGCACCGTCAAACTGATCTTCCAGCCGGCGGAAGAAGGCACACGCGGCGCAAAATCGATGGTGGAGGCCGGCGTGGTGGACGACGTCGATTTCTTCACCGCGGTGCATATCGGCACCGGCGTGCCGGCTGGTGAGCTGGTATGCGGCAGCGACAGCTTTATGGCCACCAGCAAGCTGGACGTCACCTTCCGCGGCGTCGCCTCCCACGCTGGCGCCAAGCCGGAAGACGGTCGCAACGCTCTGCTCGCAGCGGCGCAGGCTGCGCTGGGGCTTTACGCCATCCCGCGCCACAGCGAAGGCAGCTCGCGCATCAATGTCGGCGTGCTGCAGGCCGGCACCGGCCGCAACGTGATCGCCGATCGGGCGTTTATGAAGGTGGAGACGCGCGGCGCCACCAATGAGATCAACGCGTTCGTCTATCAACAGGCGCTGAACGCCATCGAAGGCGCAGCCAAGATGCACGGCGTCGCCTGCGACATCGCGCTGATGGGCGCTGCGCAGAGCAGCAAACCGACCCAACCGTGGGTGGATTACATCCGTCGCCAGGCACAGCAGATAACCGAGCTGACCTCGGTGGTCGATCGCCGCGAACAGGCTGCGGGTTCAGAGGACGCCACCTACATGATGGAACGGGTGAAATCCCGCGGCGGCCAGGCCTCATACGTCATTTTCGGCACCGAGCTGAGCGCCGGACACCATAACGAGAAATTTGACTTCAACGAGCAGGTGATGGCAGTGGCGGTGAAAACGCTGGCGTCGCTGGCGCTGAACCTGCCGACATTCGGGAGCGGATCATGAGCAACTCAGAACTACAGGCATTTATCGACGACTACATTGACCAACGTCAGCCTCGCTTCAGCGCGCTGAGCGACGCGATTTGGGACCACCCGGAAACGCGCTTCAACGAGACCTATTCCGCCACGTTGCTGGCCGATGCGCTGGAGCAGGAAGGCTTCTCGGTCGAGCGCGGCGTGGGCGACATCGAGACGGCGTTTATCGCCAGCTACGGCAGCGGCCACCCGGTCATCGCGTTGCTGGGCGAGTACGACGCGCTGGCCGGGCTGAGCCAGCAGGCGGGCCGCGCTACGCCGCAGCCGCTGGTGGAAAACGGCAACGGCCATGGCTGTGGCCACAACCTGCTGGGCACTGCGGCGCTGGCGGGCGCCTTCGCCGCCAAGGCGTGGATGCAGCAGAACCGGCTGACCGGTACCTTACGCTTCTACGGCTGCCCGGGCGAAGAAGGCGGCTCCGGCAAAACCTTTATGGTGCGCGAAGGCCTGTTCGACGACGTCGACGCCGCCCTCACCTGGCACCCGGAAGGCTTCAGCGGCATGTTCAATACCAGTACGCTGGCCAACATTCAGGCGGCGTTTCACTTCAAGGGCGTCGCCGCCCATGCCGCCAACTCGCCGCACCTGGGGCGCAGCGCGCTGGACGCGGTGACGCTGATGAATACCGGTGCCAACTTCCTGCGCGAACATATCGTACAAGAAGCGCGGCTGCACTACGCGGTCACCAACACCGGCGGCAGCTCCCCCAACGTGGTGCAGGCCGACGCCGAGGTGTTGTACCTGATCCGCGCGCCGCAGCTCGATCAGGCGCAGGACATTTACCAACGGGTGATTAACATCGCCAAGGGCGCAGCGCTGATGACTGACACCCAGATGGAAGTGCGCTTCGACAAGGCCTGCTCCAACTATGTGCCGAACCGCAGCCTGGAACGCGCGATGTATCAAAACCTGTGTGATTTCGGTCTGCCCGAGTACAGCGACGCCGAACGCCGCTTCGCCGAGGAAATCCGTCAGACGCTGAGCCGCGACGATCTGCGCAACGCCAAACTCAACATTGCCCGCACCGGCGGCGCAGCCGGGCGCGAGTGGGTGCAGCGGCTGGGAGATAAGGTGCTGATGGATGAGGTCGCTCCTTATGTGGAGTCCGATGACCTGCTGTACGGTTCTACCGACGTTGGCGACGTGAGCTGGGTGGCGCCGACCGCCCAATGCTTTAGCCCCTGTTTCGCACTCGGCACGCCTCTGCACACCTGGCAACTGGTGGCGCAGGGCCGCACCGCTATCGCCCATAAGGGCATGTGCCTGGCCGGCAAAGTAATGGCGGCGACCGCCATCGATCTGCTGAGCGACAGTGCCCTGCTGGCGCGCTGCCGCAGCGAGTTTGATCGCCGGCGCGCCGAACAACCGTACCGCTGCCCAATCCCGCAGGGGGTGAAACCCTCCCCATTGAAATAGCATGAACAGACAGGGCCCGACTCACCGGGTCACTAAGCATAATTATAAATAAATCAAATAATAACAATCACACAACAGAGCAAACACAGAGGGTAAAATCATGAGTGAGGCCACAACGCCAATCAATAAAAGCCCCGGACGCGTTTTTTACTGGGTGGAACGCATCGGCAATAAGATCCCCAATCCGTTTTTACTGTTCGTCTATTTGATCCTGGTGCTTATGCTGGCCACCGCGCTGTTTTCCTGGCTCGATGTAGCGGTAAAAAATCCGGCCACCGGCGAGCTTATCAAGGTGAATAACCTGATGAGCGTGGCGGGCATGCAGTGGATATTTCCCAACATCATCCATAACTTCAGCAGCTTTGCGCCGCTGGGGGCTATTTTGGCGCTGGTGATAGGCGCCGGCCTGGCGGAAAAGGTCGGCTTGCTGCAGGCGCTGATGTACAAAATGGCCTCGCGCGTCAGCGCCCGCTACGCCAGTTATATGGTGCTGTTTATCGCCTTCTTCAGCCATATATCGTCGGACGCCGCCCTGGTGGTGATGCCGCCTCTTGGCGCGCTGATGTTTGTGGCGGTGGGCCGCCACCCAATAGCCGGACTGCTGGCGGCGATCGCCGGCGTCGCCTCCGGTTTTACCGCCAACCTGTTGATCGTCACCACCGACGTATTGCTTTCCGGCATCAGCACCGAAGCCACCAAAGCAGTGGATGGCGCGATTCACGTTAGCGTGATCGACAACTGGTACTTTATGGCCACCTCCGTGATCGTACTGACCATCGCCGGCGCGCTGCTCACCGACAAGTTTATCGAGCCCCGGCTGCCGAAGTGGCAAGGCAGCGCCGAAGACAAAATCGCCGCGCTGACCCCGCTGCAGAACCGGGGACTGATGATGAGCGGCATCGCCGCGCTGGTGTTTATCGCTATCATCGCCGCTCTGGTGGTGCCGGAGGCCGCGCCGCTGCGTGACCCGAACACCGGTTCGTTGATCCCTTCCCCGTTCATAAAGGGTATAGTGCCGATCATCATCCTGTTCTTCTTCACCGTCGCCATTACCTATGGCGTAGTCACCAAACAGATCCGGCGGCCGGATGACATTCCCCACCACTTGCTCGATCCGATGAAAAGCATGGCGGGTTTTATCGTGATGGTATTTCCGCTGTCGCAGTTCGTGGCGTTCTTTAACTGGAGCAACATGGGCAAGTTTATGGCCGTCGGCCTCACCGATATGCTGGAAGCCGCCGGCATGAGTGGCGCACCGGCATTTCTCGGCCTGATGTTCCTCTCCGCCTTCCTGTGCATGTTCATCGCCAGCGGCTCGGCGATCTGGTCAATTTTGGCGCCGATCTTCGTACCGATGTTTATGCTGCTCGGTTTCCACCCGGCGTTCGCCCAGATGATCTTTCGCATCGCCGACTCCGCGGTGCTGCCGCTGGCACCGATGTCGCCGTTCCTGCCGCTGTTCCTCGGCTTCCTGCAACGCTACCGCAAAGACGCGCAGCTCGGCACCTATTACGTGCTGATCCTGCCCTATCCTGTGGTGTTCTTCAGCGTGTGGATTTTGCTGCTGCTGGTCTGGTATGCGCTTGGGTTGCCAATCGGCCCGGGCGTGTATCCGAAACTGGGCTAAACCCCCCCGCTATCTCGCCCCGAGCCGGCTCGCGGGGCGGGTTCTCTTCCCCCCCGAGCCCAGAAGAAAAATTGATCTTCCTCACCCTCCAAACGCCCCAACGCATTATTTCATTGCCTTGCTAAACCGGTTCTTCTATTTTAGCAACCCATCTGACAAGGACAAAAACAGGGATTAAGCATGATGAATCGCGTATGGGTACTGGGAGACGCCGTGATCGACCTGGTGCCGGAAAATGCCAACGGTTATCTCAAATGCCCCGGCGGCGCGCCGGCTAACGTAGCGGTGGGTATCGCCCGGCTCGGTGGCGACAGCGCTTTTATCGGGCGAGTGGGGCAAGACGGCTTCGGCGCCTTTCTGCAGCAGGTGCTGAGCGATGAAGGGGTGGATATCGGCCATATGCGGCCAGACCCCGAACACCACACCTCCACGGTCGTGGTGGATCTCGATCTGCAGGGTGAGCGCTCATTCACGTTTATGGTGCAGCCCAGTGCCGATCTATTTTTGCAGCCCGACGATCTGCCGGCTTTCCAACGGGGTGAATGGCTGCACCTCTGCTCCATCGCGCTCTCGCAGGAGCCCAGCCGCAGTGCGGCCTTCACGGCGATGGAGCGCATTCGGGCGGCCGGTGGCCGGGTCAGTTTCGATCCCAACATCCGCGAAGAGGTCTGGCGCCAGCCGGAAGCACTGCGCCCCTGCCTGCAAAAGGCGCTGCTGCTGGCGGACGTGGTGAAACTGTCGCGCGAAGAGCTGGCTTTCATCAGCCATCTTGACGATCTGGAGAACGCCATTCGCTGGATGATGCAAACCTATCCGCTGCGCCTGTTGCTGGTGACACTGGGCGGCGACGGCGTCTATGTGCATGATGGCCAACGGCTACGCCATTTCCGCGCGGCGCCTGTCGTTCCGGTCGATACCACCGGCGCCGGCGACGCCTTCGTCGCCGGGCTGTTAGCGGCGCTGGCGCGCCTTCACGAATTGCCGCAGGAAGCGCAATGGCCGGCGGTTATCGCCCAGGCGCAGGCCTGCGGCGCGCTGGCCACCACCGCCAAAGGCGCCATGACCGCCCTGCCCCACGCCGACGAGCTGGCAGCTTTCCTGCGTTGATCCTCTGCTTCCACGGCGAGCCTAAGGTTCGCCGTGGTCTTTTTGTCCACGATTTGCGCGCTCGATCACAATAGCTGAATCGGGTTAGCTAACTGAGTTGCCAGCGCGCTTCCCTCTCGTTATCTTTCGCCATGAAAAACCGGTTTAGCAATTTAGCAAACAATAATAACAACCCTTACCCGGATGATAGACGATGATGAAAAAACTCAGCTATTTAGCGATAACAACAGGGCTTTTCCTCTCTGCTTCCAGCGCAGCGGCCTCGGGCAGCGGCAGCATCGAGGCGCGTCTCAACGCGCTGGAACAACGTCTGGCGCAGGCGGAATGGCGCGCCGCACAGGCTGAAACCCGCGCGACGGCGGCGGAACGTCGGGCGCAACAGCTGGAACAACGCACCGCCAACACCGAACGGCAAACCGCGCAGATTGTGCAGCATGCCGCCACGCCGGAAACGCCGATTGCCAACGCCAGCGTGCTGCAACTGAGCGGATTCAATGACCTGAAGCTGTACGGCGACGTGGAGTTCAACCTGGACGGCGCCAGCCGCAGCGGCCAGCTGACGTCGCTGAAAGGCAGCGACCACAAAGACTGGAAGCCCGGCAACAAAGAACGTTGGGATATCAACGGCCGCATTCTGGTCGGGTTGGACGGCTACCGCCGCAATCAGGACGGCAACTTCTCCGGCTTCAGCGTGCAGCCGCTGGCGGACATGACCGGCAAAATGAACCTGGACGACGCCGCCTTCTTCTTCGGCAATGAAAAGAACTGGCAAACCAAAATCGGCCGCTTTGAAGCCTACGACATGTTCCCGCTGAATCAGGACACCTTCATTCAATACTCCGGCAATACCGCCAACGATCTGTACGCCGACGGCTTCGGCTATATCTACATGATGAAAGAAGGCCGCGGCCGCAGCAGCAGCGGCGGCAACCTGATGTTGAGCAAATACGCCGGTGATGTCTATTTCGAGCTGAACACGCTGGTGGAGGACGGCACTTCGCTGTTCCAGGACAACAGCTACCACGGCAACGCTCTGGACAATAAGAAAAACGTCGCCTATTTGCGCCCGGTGATCGCCTGGAAAAAAGACGCCTTCAGCATCGCGGCGGCAATGGAAAGCAACGTGGTGAATAACGCCTACGGCTATCAGGACGGCCAGGGCCGCTTCGTCGATCAGTCCAAACGCAACGGCTACGGCATGACGATGAGCTGGAACAACAGCGCCGCCGATCCGGATAACGGCGTGGTGGCCAACCTGAGCACCGCCTATCTGGATGCCTCAGGCGAGCAAGACTTCACCGCCGGCGTCAACGTGCTGTGGCGGCGCTTCGAACTGGGTTATATCTATGCCCATAACAATATCAAAGAGTTCAATACCGCCGGGATCGCCGCCGATATCCACAACCCGCTTAGCGAACCGGGCAACTACGACATCCACACCGTTCACGCGTCGTATCAGATACCTAACATTATGAATATGAAGAATTTCAATCTGTATTTAGGCGCCTATGTGTCGCTGCTTGAAGCCAACGCCGACAACAAGATAGCCAACGGCGACAACGATCAACGTTACGGCATGCGCGCCAGATTCAAGTATTTCTTCTGACATCGATTCACGGCGCTGCGCCGCAAACTGCGCGGCGGCATTTTTATTTAGCAAGGGGACAACATGGACATTACCGCAACCGCCAACGCGCTGTTGCCGCTGCTCGGCGGTAAAGAGAACATCGCCAGCGCCGCCCACTGCGCCACGCGCCTGCGCCTGGTGCTGGTGGACGACAGCAAGGTGGACAAAGAGGCCATCGGCAAACTGGACGGCGTCAAAGGCTGCTTCAGCAACGCCGGTCAGATCCAGGTGATCTTCGGCACCGGGCTGGTCAACAAGGTGCATGCGGAATTCATCAAGGCGGCGGGCGTCAGCGAATCCAGCAAGGCTGAAGCCGCCGATATCGCGGCGAAAAAGCTCAACCCGCTGCAGCGCATCGCCCGCCTGCTGTCGAACATCTTCGTGCCCATCATCCCGGCGATCGTCGCTTCCGGCCTGCTGATGGGGCTGCTCGGCATGGTGAAAACCTACGGCTGGGCCGATGCCAACAGCGCGCTGTTTATCATGCTGGATATGTTCAGCTCGGCGGCGTTCATTATCCTGCCGATTCTGATCGGCTTCACCGCCGCACGCGAATTCGGCGGCAATCCCTACCTGGGCGCCACGCTCGGCGGCATTTTGACGCATCCGGCGCTGACCAACGCCTGGGGCGTCGCCGGAGGGTTCCACACCATGAACTTCTTCGGTCTGGACATCGCCATGATCGGCTATCAGGGCACCGTGTTCCCGGTGCTGCTGACGGTGTGGTTCATGAGCGTACTGGAAAAGCGGCTGCGCAAGGTGATCCCCAACGCGCTCGATCTGATCCTGACGCCGTTCCTGACGGTGGTCATCTCAGGCTTTGTCGCCCTGCTGTTTATCGGCCCCGCCGGCCGCGCGCTGGGCGACGGCATCTCCTTCGTGCTCAGCACGCTGATTGCCCATGCGGGGTGGTTCGCCGGGCTGCTGTTCGGCGGCCTCTATTCCGCTATCGTCATCACCGGCATTCACCACAGTTTCCATGCGGTAGAAGCCGGACTGCTCGGCAACCCCAATATCGGCGTCAACTTCCTGCTGCCGATCTGGTCGATGGCCAACATCGCGCAGGGCGGCGCCTGCCTGGCGGTGTATTTCAAAACCCGCGACGCCAAAATCAAAGCCATCGCGGTGCCTTCCGCCTTTTCCGCCATGCTCGGCATCACCGAGGCGGCGCTGTTCGGCATCAACCTGCGCTTCGTGAAGCCCTTCCTGGCGGCACTGGCGGGCGGCGCGCTCGGCGGCGCCTGGGTGGTGGCCAACCACGTCGGCATGAACGCGGTCGGGCTGACGGCGATCCCCGGCATGGCGATCGTGCAGGCCAGTTCGCTGGTCAGCTATATCATCGGCCTGGCGATCGCCTTTGGCAGCGCCTTCGTGCTCTCCCTGCTGCTGAAATATAAAACGGACGCGCAATGATGGAAGAACTCAGCTTAATCAAACAGGCGCTGCGGGCCGTAATGGGCGGCCAGCCACTCGCGCTGCGCGATCCGCACCGCCCGGCCTGGCATCTGGCACCCAGCGTTGGCTTGCTGAACGATCCCAACGGCTTTATCCAGCACAACGGCGTTTATCACCTGTTCTATCAGTGGAACCCGCTGGGCTGCGATCATCGTAACAAGTGCTGGGGACACTGGCAGTCGCTTGATTTAGTGCGTTGGGAACATCAGCCGATCGCCCTGGCGCCGGGCGCCTGCTACGACAGCCACGGCTGTTACTCCGGCTCGGCGGTGGTGGCGGAAAACAAAATCACGCTGATCTACACCGGCAACGTGAAATTTCCCGACGGCTCACGCACGGCTTACCAATGCCTGGCTCAGGAAAGCGATCGGGGCGAATACCGCAAACTCGGGCCGGTGCTGCCGCTGCCGGAGGGCTACAGCGGCCACGTACGCGATCCAAAAGTGTGGCGTCATCAGGATGCCTGGTACATGGTGCTCGGCGCGCGTGACTTGCAGGATCGCGGCAAGGTGCTGCTGCTGCGTTCCAGCGATCTGCGCGACTGGCAAGCGCTGGGAGAGATCGCCGGTTCCGGCCTGAACGACCTGGGTGAATTCGGCTACATGTGGGAGTGCCCGGACCTGTTCTCGCTGGGCGGCGGCGACGTGTTGATCTGCTGCCCGCAGGGGCTGGCGCCGCAGGCGGAACGCTATCTCAACCGTTATCAGGCCGGCTATCTGCTCGGCAAGCTGGATTACCGGCAGGCGGCCTTCAGCCACGGCGAATTTCGCGAGCTGGACGCCGGCTTCGAGTTCTACGCGCCCCAGACGACGCTGGCGGAAGATGGCCGCCGCCTGCTGTTCGGCTGGATGGGCGTGCCCGAGCAAGATGAAGAAGCCCATCCGACGCGCCGTTACGGCTGGATCCACACCATGACCTGCCCACGCGAGCTGTCGCTGCGGCATGGCCACCTCCACCAACGCCCGGCGCGCGAGCTGCAACAGCTGCGCGGCGAGCGAGAAGACTGGCAAGGCCACGCCGATGACGCCCCCACCTATGCGCTGGGGGCCGCGGAGCTGCAAATATCGCCGCAGGGTGCGTTCAGCGCCGCCTTTGGCGATGCCATGACGCTGAACTGGGACGGCGATCGGCTGCAACTGACGCGCGCTTCCCTGGCCGACAGCCGGCCGGAGCACCGTTACTGGCGCGGCCCGGTCACGCATCTGCAGCTGCTGTTCGATCGTTCCAGCGTGGAAATCTTCATCAACCACGGCGAGGCGGTGATGAGCGCGCGCTACTTCCCGGCAGGTGAACCGCAACTGCGGCTGAACGGGAGCGCACCGCTGGCGTTGGAATACTGGCCGCTGACGCCATGCATGCTAGAATGACGCATCCTCCGATGACTTCAGATGGCGTCAGTGAAAAAAAATAAACGCATTACCATCAGTGACATCGCCACGCTGGCCGGGGTGTCGAAATCGACCGCCAGCCTGGTGCTGAACGGCCGCAGCAAGGAATACCGGGTGTCCGACGACACCCGCGATCGCATTCTGGCGCTGGCGCACGAACACCATTATCAGCCCAGCATCCACGCCCGCTCTTTGCGATCCAACCGCAGCCATACGCTGGGGCTGGTGGTGCCGGAGATGACCAACTACGGCTTTGCGGTGATCTCGCGCGAGCTGGAAACGCTGTGCCGCGAAGCCGGTCTGCAGCTGTTGATCGCCTGCACCGATGAAAACCCGGCGCAGGAGATGATGGCGGTGAACAGTCTGGTGCAGCGGCAGGTCGACGGTCTGATCGTCGCCTCCAGCCAGCTGAACGACGCGGAATACCAGAAGATCAACGCCGGGCTACCGGTGGTGCAGATGGACCGCCTGATCGCCGGTTCCGAACTGCCGCTGGTGATCACCGACTCGGTTAATGCGACCGCCGACCTGGTGGAAAAGGTCGCGCGCCAACATCCGGATGAGATCTATTTTCTCGGCGGGCAGCCGCGCATTTCACCGACCCGCGATCGGCTGGCCGGCTTCCAGCTTGGCCTGGAGCGCGCCGGCGTATCGTGCAAACCGGAATGGATCATCAACGGCAGCTACCACCCCAGCTCGGGTTACGAGATGTTCGCTCAGCTGTGCGCACAGCTGGGGCGTCCGCCCAAAGCGCTGTTTACCGCCGCCTGCGGCCTGTTGGAAGGGGTATTGCGTTATCTGACTCAGCATCAGCTGATGGAGAGCGACATCCACCTGTGCAGCTTCGACGATCACTACCTGTTCGATTGCATGACGCTGAAGATAGACACGGTCGCACAGGACTGCCGGGCGCTGGCGCAACATAGCTTCAGCAAGGTCACCGCGCTCATCGACGAGCGGCCGCTGGAACAGAATGCGCTTTATCTACCGGGCCGTATCCACTGGCGCCATGCCGGTTCCCGGGCGTTGTTGGCCGGGGAGTGATATCTCTGAATCAATAAAAAAGGGCGCCTGAGCGCCCTTTATCGTTTTGCTGCCGCTACTTGGCGGCGCCTTCCATGCCCACCAGCCCCACTTTCAGGTAGCCGGCTTTACGCAGGGTGTCCATCACGCTCATCAGCGTTTCATAGTCCACGCTCTTGTCCGCCTGGAAGAAGATGGTGGTTTCTTTGTTCGCCTGAGTGCGTTGATCCAGCACCGAAGTCAGCTGATCGGCATTCACCGGCTGATCGCCAACGTAGAGCTGCTTGTCAGCCTTCACCGACAGGAACACCGGTTTCTCCGGCCGCGGCTGCGGTTTGGCGGAAGAAGCCGGCAGATCGACGCGGATATCTACCGTTGCCAGCGGCGCGGCCACCATAAAGATGATCAACAGCACCAACATGACGTCGATAAACGGCGTCACGTTGATTTCATGCAGTTCGCCGCTGTCGTCCAGATCTTCATTTAAGCGCATCGCCATGACTCACCCCGCCCGCAGTTGGTGTGCGTGCTGTGAGCGCTTGGCTTCCGCCGTTGCGGCCAGATCCAGATCGCGGCCCTGCAGCAGCAAGACCTGCGCCGCCACGTCGCCTACCTGGGCGCGATGGCCGCTGATGACGCGGGCGAAGATGTTGTAGATAACGACCGCAGGGATCGCCGCCACCAGGCCCATCGCAGTCGCCAGCAACGCCTCTGCGATGCCCGGCGCCACGACCGCCAGGTTGGTAGTCTGCGAATGGGCGATGCCGATAAAGCTGTTCATGATGCCCCAGACGGTACCGAACAGGCCGACGAACGGCGAGATGGCGCCGATGGTGGCCAGGAAGCCGTTGCCGCGGCCCATGTTGCGGCTGTAGGCCGCCACGCGGCGCTCGAGGCGGAAACCGGTGCGTTCCTTGATGCCGTTGTTGTCGTTGGATTCCGCAGACAGCTCCAGCTCATTTTGCGCATCGTTCAGCAGTACCGCACTGACGCTCTCCGGGGAGAAGTTTTGCGCCAGTTCGGAAGCCTCATCCAGCGAACGCGCTTCGGCCAGTGCCAACTGCTCGCGACGCAGACGACGTTTGGCACGCAGCAGTTCACTGCCTTTGGCGAACAGAATGGTCCAAGTCACGATAGACGCCAGCACCAGGCCGATCATCACCGCTTTCACCACCGCGTCGGCGTGCTGGTACATGCCCCAAATGGACAGGTCCATGCCGCGGGTTTCCGGTGGCTGGATCGTCGGTGCCGGGTTTACCGGCGTGATGCTTTCCGGCGCGGCGGCTGCAGGTGCAGGCGCGGTGGTCGGCGCAACGCTTTCGGTAACGGCCGGATTGGCCGCCGGCGCTGCCTGCGCGCTGCCGGCCAGCCCCACGACCAGCACCATAGAAGCCATCAGGCTGCGGCCAAAGGCCTTGCCCCACTGCGCCCGGCCCTGGCCGAACGATCCTTGATTTAAATTCTTGCCAGCCGTTTTCACGCTGTGCCTCCACCCATTACCGATCAAAATTAAGGAATAATTCAGCGTGCGATCATATCAAACCAACCGGGGATTGATAGTAGTTCTCATTATTATTTACCAAATAAACGAGAAAATTTTAGCCAACCCCGCCGCAAAGCGCCAATCCGCGCCCGTTCACCGCCAAACGCCCCTTTTATAGGGTTATTTCGTTACTTTTCTTCCACAACGACGCAACAACGCCACGCTGCCGAACGGCGTCTTGACCGAGGAATGGGCTTCTCTCTCGCACCAGGGCAGAAGGATGAGGCGAGAAAGGCACACCTGGCAGCCAATAATAGCCGTTTCTGTATCTGGAAGTTAAAACGTCTGGATGGCTATATTAACTCATGCTAACGTAAGGGCTATCGCAAACGGGCACGTGCAGAGCAACCAAAGGTGAGCCAGGTACCATGACGTCAAAACACATCGAAACCACGCTGATCGGCGCCGGCCGCGGCAAACGCTACACCCAGGGCTCCGTCAATCCCGTCACGCAACGCGCCTCTTCTTTGGTCTTCGACTCCGTCGCTGCCAAAAAGCACGCCACCGCGCAACGCGCCCACGGCGAGCTGTTTTACGGCCGACGCGGCACCCTGACCCACTTCGCCCTGCAGGATGCGATGGTGGAGCTGGAGGGCGGCGCCGGCTGCGTGCTGTACCCCTGCGGTGCGGCGGCGGTGGCCAATGCGATCCTGTCGTTCGTCGGCGCCGGCGATCACCTGCTGGTCACCGGTTCGGCGTACGAACCGACCCAGGATTTCTGCACCCACATCCTCGGTCGCATGAACGTCAGCACCACCTATTTCGATCCGCTGATCGGCGCCGATATCGCCACATTGATCCAACCCAATACCCGCGTGGTGTTCCTGGAATCCCCCGGCTCCATCACCCTGGAAGTGCAGGACATTCCGGCGATGGTGCAGGCCATTCGCGCCGTGGCGCCGGAGGTGGTGATCATGATCGACAACACCTGGGCGGCGGGCGTGCTGTTCAAGGCGCTGGATTTTGACATCGACATTTCTATTCAGGCCGGCACCAAATACCTGATCGGCCATTCCGATTACATGCTCGGCACCGCCGTCTCCAACGCGCGCTGTTGGGATCAACTGCGCGAGTACTCCTATCTGATGGGGCAGATGGTGGATGCCGACACCGCCTACATGGCGAGCCGCGGCCTGCGCACCCTGAGCGTGCGCCTGAAGCAGCACGAGCGCAGCAGCATTGAGGTCGCCAACTGGCTGGCCGAACGGCCGGAGGTGGCGACGGTCAATCACCCGGCCCTGCCCAGTTGCAAGGGCCACGAGTTCTACCGCCGCGACTTCAGCGGCTGCAACGGGCTGTTCTCTTTCGTGCTGAAAGAGCGGCTGGACGATGCGCAGCTGGCCGCCTACCTGGACAACTTCAGCCACTTCAGCATGGCCTACTCCTGGGGCGGCTTCGAGTCGCTGATCCTGGCCAACCAACCGGAAGAGCTGGAAGCGATCCGTCCGGCGGGCGGCGTCGATTTTTCCGGCACGCTGGTGCGCGTGCACATCGGCCTGGAGAACGTCGAAGACCTGATCGCCGATCTGGCTGCCGGCTTCGATCGCCTCAACGGCGTGCGCTAAGGCGGATTCCGCTAATTTTCTTCGTCTCGTTTAATGTCGGCTTAAGCTATTAGCGGTACACTATCCGGGTAACTGTCAGATACGGTAACCGCCGCACCCTGGAGAACGTGACCCCGGGCGCAACCGGCATGCAACAGGACATAAAATGGATGTATTACGAGAGATTATTCATGCGCTTTGGCAGCAGGACTTTACCGCCCTCGCCGATCCCAGCGTAATTTGGGTGGTTTACGCCGTACTTTTCACCACTCTGTTTTTGGAAAACGGACTGCTGCCCGCCTCCTTTCTCCCCGGCGACAGCCTGCTGCTGCTGTCGGGCGCACTGATCGCCAAAGGCGTGATGGGCTTTGCCCCCACCCTGCTGATTCTGACCGCCGCCGCCGGCCTCGGTTGCTGGTTGAGCTATATCCAGGGCCGCTGGCTGGGCCACACCGGCCTGGTGAAGAGCTGGCTGCTGCAGCTGCCGGCACAGTACCACCAGCGCGCACACAACCTGTTCAACCGCCACGGGTTGACGGCGCTGCTGATCGGCCGTTTCCTCGGCTTTGTGCGCACCCTGCTGCCGACCATGGCCGGTATTTCCGGGCTCAACAGCTCACGCTTCCAGGTGTTCAATTGGCTGAGCGCGGCGATCTGGGTTTGCGCGCTGGTGGGCCTCGGCTATGCTTTCAGCCAAATCCCGCTGGTGAAGCGCTACGAAAGCCAGGTGATGACCGGCCTGATGCTGCTGCCGCTGCTGCTGCTGTTCGTCGGCCTGCTGGGCGCCATGCTGGTGATCTGGCGTAAAAAACGCGCCGCCTCCTCCTGAGCCAGGCGCACTACAGCGCCTTCTCGACCAACGCCAGGCTGGCAGGCAGTTTGCTCACCAGTGTATCCACCGCCAGCCGCACCTTCAGCGGCAGGTGAGGCGTGTGCGGCCACACCGCATGCGCGTCAAAGGCGGCACCCGGCCGGTCGCGCAGCAAGCGCACCAGCGCCCCGCTCAACAGCTGCTCACGCACCAGCCAGCACGGCAGCCAGGCAATGCCGAACCCCGCCGTCGCCGCATCCGCAATCGCCTGCAGATCGTCCATTTGCAGCCGGTTATTCGGCATCACTTCCTGCGGCTTACCGTCGCTATCCAATACCAACCAGCTGCGCCGCGCACCGGCGCGCATATAGGTCACCGCCTCATGCTGGGCCAATTGCTCGATGCTGCGCGGTTCGCCGCACCGCTGCAGATAGGCCGGCGAGGCGCACAGCGTCATGCGATGATCGCCGATACGCCGCGCCACCAGCCCGCCGCTGTTGGCCAACGTGCCGTTACGGATCGCCATATCGAAGCCGTCCTCAATCAGATCCACCACCCGATCGCTGAACGACAGCTCCAGCTCCAGGCCAGGGTGCTCGCGCGTCAGCTCAGTCAGCAGCGGCGCAATGCACATGCGGCCAAACAGCACCGGCATCGATACCCGCAGCCGGCCGCTGACCTGTCGCTTGCCCGACTCCAGCAACGTTTCCGCGCTGCGGATCTCCTCCAGCGCCCGCAGGCAGCGTTCATAGAACAACGCGCCGTCGTCCGTCAGGCTCTGGCTGCGGGTGGTGCGATGAAACAGCCGCACACCCAGCCGCTGTTCCAGCCGGGCGATGGTTTTCCCCACCGCTGAACGTGACAGGTGCAGCCGACTGGCCGCCAATGCAAAACTGCCCGCCTCCACGGCGGTGACGAATACCGAAATGCCGCTCAATCGATCGCTCATGATTTGTCGCTCTGAAAGAAACAATCTGCGGAAATCTTATCGCCACTGGCGAACCTCTATCAACGATATTATCGACAGGTCGTTAATCGCTGACTTTGGAGAACATCATGACCGACACGATGCAACGCTGGACAATGGATGCCCTGGGACGTGAACACCTGCAGCTGACCACCGAAGCGATCCCGCAGCCGGGGCCACACGAGATCAGAGTGAAAGTGAAGGCGGTCGCGCTCAACTACCGCGACAAACTGATGATTGAAAGCGGCATGGGGCTGACGCTGCCGCAGCCGTTCACCCCCGCCTCGGACATGGCCGGCGAGGTCGACGCCATCGGCCCCGGCGTCAGCCGTTTCCAACCCGGCGCCCGGGTGATCTCCACCTTCAGCCCCGGCTGGCTCGATGGCCGGCAAAAGCCGTACGGCGATGCGCGCCAGGTGCCTTACCACACCCTCGGCGGCTTCTATCCGGGCGTGCTGGCGGAATATGTGATTTTGCATGAAGACTGGCTGGTGGCGGCGCCGGCGTCGCTGGACGACGTGCAGGCCAGCACCCTGCCGTGCGCCGGGCTGACCGCCTGGTTCGCGCTGGTGGAGCAAGGCAAGCTGCATGCCGGCGAGACGGTGCTGGTGCAAGGCACCGGCGGGGTGGCGCTGTTTGCACTGCAGATCGCCAAAGCGCACGGCGCCGAGGTGTTCGTGACCTCCGGCAGCGATGAAAAGCTGGTGCGCGCCCGGGTGCTGGGCGCCAGTCACGGCATCAACCGGCTGAACGGTGATTGGGTCGAAGCGGTATATGCGCTGACGCAGGATCGCGGCATCGACCATGTGATCGACACCGTCGGTGGCCCGAATCTGGGCAATTCGGTGCGCGCGGTGGCGGTGGGCGGCCGCATCTCGGTGATCGGCGTGCTGGCGGGCGCCGAGATTTCCGCGCCTGCCGGCCTGCTGCTGCTGAAATCGGCGCAGATCCAGGGCATCGGCGTCGGCCATCGTCGCGCGCTGGAAGATCTGGTGCGCGCCGTGGACGCCGTCAACCTGCAGCCGGTGATCGACCAGGTCTACCGCTTCGATCAGCTGCCGCAGGCGTTGGATCACCTCGATCGCGGGCCGTTCGGTAAGATCGTCCTGACCCCGTAAACGCGGCTCAGCCCTCCAGCAGCAGCGGATTGGCGTCGCGCAGCCGGGCGACTTCATCGCTCGGCGTCATGCCGAACAGCCGCTTGAATTCACGGCTGAACTGCGACGCGCTCTCGTAACCGACGCGGATCGCCGCCGTGCTGGCCTTCAGGCCGTCATGCACCATCAGCAGGCGCGCCTTATGCAGCCGGTACGACTTCACGTACTGCAGCGGCGAGGTGTTGGTTACCGCCTTGAAGTTATGGTGAAACGCCGAGACGCTCATGTTGACCTCGCTGGCCAACTGCTCGACGTTGAGGTTATCGGCATACTGATGTTCGATACGCCGCAGTGCCTTGGCGATCTGGCTGAAGTGGGTATGGCGGTTGACCAACTCCTGCAGCGACGCGCCGCAGGTGCCGCGCAGCACGTAGTAGAGGATCTCGCGCACGATCTGCGGCCCCAGCACCCGGGCATCGAGCGGCTTGGCCATCACGTCCAGCAGGCGTTCGGTGGCACACAGCAACGCTTCCGTCAGCTCGGCCAGGTTCACCCCGTTGCTCTCCGCCCGCGGCTGCATCAGGTAGTCGTCGTCGCCGATGTCGATCAGCAAATCCTGCAGCATTTGGGTATCGATATTGACCGCCAACCCAACCAGCGGCAGTTCCGGGCTGGCGAAGGTTTCGCACTCGAACGGCAGCGGCACCGTCATCAGCAGGTAGTTGCGCGGATCGTACTGGAACACCTTGTTGCCGCAATAGCCGACCTTGTGCCCCTGAAAGATGATGACGATCCCCGGTTCGTACATCACCGGTTGACGTGGGCAGTGGCGATCGACATACAGGATCTTCACCCGCGGCACCGGTGACGGCGTGTAGCCGTTGCCGGTGGCGATAGCCATCGCCTGGCGCGCCATGCGGCTGCGCAGCGCATCGATTTCAGTCACGGAAACACCCTCTTACAGTCAGAACGATTCGGCATAAATCATAATTTAAAACTCGCCATTTCTACAGCAAGTTGTAGAAATAGGCAAGAACCAAACAGGAATGTGCATTGTGCGTTGCCGCCAGGTTCCTGACAATACGGGCCAGAAACCTTTGCGCCACGTTGGCGCCCGCCTGACAGAAAGAGAGAAATCATCCATGCAAAACTTCATTCTGCATACCCCAACCAAAATCCTGTTCGGCAAGGACCAAATTGCCGAAGTAGCCGGCCAGATCCCGGCGGACGCACGCATCCTGATCACCTACGGTGGCGGCAGCGTGAAGAAAAATGGCGTGCTTGACCAGGTGTATAGCGCGCTGGCCGGCCGCGATGTGCGGGAGTTCTCCGGCATCGAGCCGAACCCGACTTACGAAACGCTGATGAAAGCGGTCGAGGTGGTTAAGGCGGAAAACATCGATTTCCTGCTGGCGGTCGGCGGCGGTTCGGTGGTTGACGGCACCAAATTCATCGCCGCCGCGGCCCGTTATACCGCCAACGGCGACGCCTGGCATATCCTGCAGACCGTCGGCAGCCACATCGCCGACGCGGTGCCGATGGGTTGCGTGCTGACGCTGCCGGCCACCGGCTCCGAATCCAACAGCGGCGCGGTGATCACCCGTAAAAGCAGCGGCGACAAGCAGCACTTCTTCTCGCCGCTGGTGCAGCCGCGCTTCGCCGTGCTGGATCCGGTGGTGACCTACTCGCTGCCGCCACGCCAGATCGCCAATGGCGTGGTCGACGCCTTCGTACACACCCTGGAGCAGTATCTGACCTACCCGGTCGACGCCAAGGTGCAAGATCGCTTCGCCGAAGGCCTGCTGCTGACCCTGCTGGAGGACGGCCCACGCGCGCTGGCCGAACCGGAAAACTATGCGGTGCGCGCCAACGTGATGTGGAGCGCCACCATGGCGCTGAACGGCCTGATCGGCGCCGGGGTGCCGCAGGACTGGGCGACCCACATGCTGGGCCACGAGCTGACCGCCATGCACGATCTCGACCACGCGCAAACGCTGGCCATCGTACTGCCGGCGCTGCTGCACGAGAAGAAAGCGCAGAAGCGCGAAAAACTGCTGCAGTATGCTGACCGCGTTTGGGGCCTGCGCGAAGGCAGCGAAGACAGCCGTATCGACGGGGCCATCGCCGCCACTCGCGCCTTCTTCGAGCAGATGGGCGTACCGACCCGCATGGCGGATTATCAGCTCGACGGCAGCAGCATTCCGGCGCTGCTCGACAAGCTGCATCAGCACGGCATGACCGCCCTGGGCGAGCATCAGGACATTACCCTGGACGTCAGCCGCCGCATTTATGAAGCGGCGCGTTAATCGCAAAACGGCGATTTTTTGCTAGGCTTTAGTCTCCGTCAGCCATTTTTCACCGCATCCGGCGCCCGGCCGATCACCGAGCGCCGTCAGGCGCCTTAGTGCGCCGCCGATCGTTTCGCACCACCCGTCCGACCGCTCATTCGCAGGGAGAGCGGGGAGAAAGTCGCCCTCCCGCCACCGCTGAAATTAGGCTGGCAAACCCGGCAACCGCCCATTTTGCCAACTAGAATTTATCTATAGCCGTTTCGGTGCCGCAGGCGCCGCAATCCGTACACAAGGAGATGCGCATGACAACGCAACAACCCATCATCAAACTCCACGATGGTAATCTGATGCCGCAGTTGGGTCTCGGCGTTTGGCAGGCGAGTATTGAAGAGACCACCCGCGCGGTGAGCAAAGCGCTGGAGATCGGTTACCGCTCCATCGACACCGCCGCGATCTACAAGAACGAGGAAGGCGTCGGCGCCGCGCTGCAGTCCAGCTCGCTGCCGCGCAGCGAGCTGTTCATCACCACCAAGCTGTGGAACGACGATCAGGGCGATCCGCTGGCGGCGCTGGAAACCAGCCTAGAGAAGCTAAAACTGGACTATGTGGATCTGTACCTGATCCACTGGCCGCGCCCGCAGCAGGATCAATACGTCTCCGCCTGGCGCGAGCTGATCAAACTGCGCGAGCAAGGCCTGGTGAAAAGCATCGGCGTATGCAACTTCCATACGCCGCACCTGCAGCGCCTGCTGGATGAAACCAACGTGGCGCCGGTCGTCAACCAGATAGAGCTGCATCCGCTGCTGCAACAGCGCCAGCTGCGTGCCTGGAACGCCACGCACCACATCGCCACCGAATCCTGGAGCCCGCTGGCGCAGGGCGGTGAAGGGGTGTTCGACCAGCCGCTGATCAAGGCGCTGGCCGAGAAATACGAGAAAACCCCGGCGCAGATCGTGGTGCGCTGGCACCTGGACAGCGGCCTTATCGTGATCCCGAAATCGGTCACGCCGTCGCGCATCCGCGAAAACTTCGAGGTATTTGACTTCAAACTCGATAAGGACGAACTGGGCGAGATCGCCAAGCTGGACGTCGGCAACCGCCTCGGGCCGGATCCGGATACCCTGTAATTCCTCCCCAAGCCCTCTCCCGCCGGAGGGGGCTTTTCCTTCCCGCACATTGCTCCCTTGCGCCGCCTGACGTTATGATGACCACGCCGGAGGCCTCGCCCGCCGGTTAACGCCGTTAAAAAAACAGACAAGCACGGAGCACCATGAAATTCTCTTTCTCACACGGGTTAAGCCTGGGCATGCTTTGCGTCATGCTGGTGCTG
Organism: Serratia sp. Nf2; assembly: GCF_003028435.1. NCBI lineage: Bacteria > Pseudomonadati > Pseudomonadota > Gammaproteobacteria > Enterobacterales > Yersiniaceae > Serratia > Serratia sp. Nf2. The sequence goes on from NZ_PYTW01000004.1 coordinate 133,860, forward strand.
GCGGGTTGCGCCGGCAAGAAACAGCGCGTCAGCTACGATCGCCACGCTTTCGACAGCGCCATTAAAGACGCCGCCAGCGAATACGGCGTGGACGCCAAGCTGATCACCGCCATGATCCAGGTGGAGTCCGGCTTCAACCCCGCTGCGGTGAGCAGGTCCAACGCTATCGGCCTGATGCAGCTGAAAGCCGATACCGCCGGCTGCGATGCCTATCGCTACAAAGGCAAACGCGGCTGCCCGGACGATGACGATCTGCTGGATCCCGACACCAATATCGATCTCGGCGCCGCCTACCTGGCCACCTTGCAAAAACAGCAGCTTAAAGGGATCGCGAATCCTGTTACACTGCGCTACGCCACCATCATCGCCTACGTCAACGGCACCGGCGCGCTGCTGCGCACCTTCTCCAACAACCGTCAGCAGGCCATCGCGATGATCAACAACCTGTCGCCGGAAGCCTTTAACTGGCACGTGCGCAAATACCACCCCGCTCCGCAGGCGCCGCGTCATTTAATGAAAGTGGAAGCCGCCTACGAGCAGCTGTGATGATCAAAAGTGAAAAGGAGAACCCGGGGGTTCTCCTTTTTGTTTGCGCATGCGGCGTGGCCGTTACGGCTTGGCTTTGCGAATCGGTTTGCGCGGCGGCCGGTTGGACGGCGTGCGCTGCCGATTGATATCGGTATGTTTGGTCAGCGCCGGCCGGGTATGGCGCTGCAGGCGTTTCGCTTCGCGCTGCTCGTCGATGCTCGGCGCCGGCACCAGACACTCGCGGCGGCTGCCGATCAGGTGCTTCAGCCCCATCTCTTCCAGCGCGGTGCGGATCAGCGCCCAGTTGGCCGGATCGTGGTAACGCAGCAGCGCCTTATGCAGGCGGCGCTGGCGATCGCCGCGCGGCACCACCACGTCTTCGCTCTTGTACCCCACCTTGCTCAGCGGGTTTTTGCCGCTGTAATACATGGTGGTGGAGTTGGCCATCGGCGAAGGATAGAAGTTCTGTACCTGATCGAGGCGGAAACGGTTCTTCTTCAGCCACAGTGCCAGGTTCACCATATCTTCATCGCGGGTGCCCGGGTGCGACGAGATGAAGTACGGGATCAGATACTGCTCTTTGCCCGCCTGCTTCGAATAGTGATCAAACAGCTGCTTGAAGCGATCGTAGCTGCCCATGCCCGGCTTCATCATCTTCGACAGCGGGCCTTCTTCGGTGTGTTCCGGCGCGATCTTCAGATAGCCGCCGACGTGGTGGGTCGCCAGCTCCTTGATATAGCGCGGATCTTCCACCGCCAGATCATAACGAACCCCGGAGGCGATCAGGATCTTCTTGATGCCCTCCAGCGAACGCGCGCGGCGATACAGTTTGATGGTCGGCTCGTGGTTGGTGTCCATGTAGGTGCAGATCTCCGGATACACGCACGAGGCGCGGCGGCAAGTCTGCTCGGCGCGCGGGTTGGTGCAGCGCAGCATATACATGTTGGCGGTCGGGCCGCCCAGATCGGAGATCACGCCGGTAAAGCCCGGCACCTTGTCGCGGATCTCTTCGATTTCGCGAACGATCGAATCTTCCGAACGGCTCTGGATGATGCGCCCTTCGTGCTCGGTGATCGAACAGAACGAACAGCCGCCGTAGCAACCGCGCATGATGTTCACCGAGAAACGGATCATGTCATAGGCCGGAATGCGATCCTGACCGTAGGACGGATGCGGCACGCGCTGATAAGGCAGCGCAAAGACGCTGTCCATTTCCGGCGTGGTCAGCGGGATCGCCGGCGGGTTGATCCACACGTAACGGTCACCGTGTTTCTGCATCAGCGCGCGGGCGCAGCCCGGGTTGGTTTCATGGTGCAAAATGCGCGAGGTGTGCGCATACAGCACCTTGTCGCCCTTCACTTTCTCGAAGGACGGCAGCAACACGTAGGTCTTCTCCCACGGCTTCGGCTTGGCGGCGCGCACGGTGACAGGCTTGGCTTCCGGCTCTTTCGGCTTGGCGCCGTCGGCGCACGGCAGATCGTCGCCGTACGGGTTCGGGATAGCTTCGATGCGGCCCGGCTTGTCGAGACGGGTGGAATCCACGCCGCTCCAGCCCGGCAGCGCTTCTTTACGCATCACCGCGGTATTACGAATATCGTGGATGTCGCCGATCTTCTCACCGGCGGCCAGGCGATGCGCCACTTCCACCAGCGGGCGTTCGCCGTTGCCGTAGATCAGCATGTCGGCTTTGGAATCCACCAGCACCGAGCGGCGCACGGTATCTGACCAGTAATCGTAGTGGGCGATGCGGCGCAGGCTGGCTTCGATGCCGCCCAGCACGATCGGCACGTCTTTGTAGGCTTCTTTACAACGCTGGCTGTAGACCAGGGTGGCGCGATCCGGGCGCTTGCCGCCGACGTTGCCGGCGGTGTAAGCATCGTCGTGGCGCAGTTTGCGATCGGCGGTATAACGGTTGATCATCGAGTCCATGTTGCCGGCGGTGATGCCGAAGAACAGGTTCGGTTTCCCCAACCGCATGAAATCTTCTTTGTTGCTCCAGTCCGGCTGCGCGATGATGCCGACGCGGAAGCCCTGCGCTTCCAGCATGCGGCCGATGATCGCCATGCCGAAGCTCGGGTGATCGACATAGGCGTCGCCGCTGATGATGATCACATCGCAGCTGTCCCAGCCCAGTTGATCCATCTCTGCTCGCGACATCGGTAAAAACGGCGCGGTGCCAAAACATTCCGCCCAATAAGGCTTATAGGAAAACAGTTCACGATCGGGTTGGATCAGGCTGGTGGTGCTCATTCTGCTGCTCTTTTTACAGGTTAATTAATCGCCGGGCGGCGATTATACGCACTAGCTGCAAAAAGAGCATGGTTATTTCGCTAACCGTTCACTTCGAATTCATAAACGTCGCTGCGGCACAAGATATCGCTGAACTCCAGCGCCTCACCCTGGGCGTTGCGGCTGGTTTGGGTGATGTGCAACAGCGGCGCGCCGCACGGCACGTTGAGCAGCTCGGCGACCTCGTCGCTGCAGGATACCGCCTTCAACAGAAAGTGTTTATCTTCGGGCACGATGCCGCGCGATTGCCATAACGCATACAGCGAATGCTCCAGCTGCCCCGGTTCGGGCAGGAAGCGCGGCGGAATATAGGTGGTTTCCAGCGAGACCGGGCTGCCGTTCAGCAAGCGCAAACGCCGCAGTTTGATCACCTCATCCCCCACCGCCAGCCCCAGCGCCGCCGCGGCCTTGGCCGGCGCGCCGACCCGGGTGCGCAGCAGCCATCGGTTGCTGACGCTGCTGCCGTGGCGCAGCGCCTGAGCGGTGAAACCGCTGTCCTTATCGAGGGAATAGCCGATGCGCATCGCCACGCGGGTGCCAACGCCCTGCTGCCGCGAAATCAGCCCCTTCTCCTCCAGCAGCTTCATCGCCTTGCTGACGGTGACGCGCGACAGCGCCAGGCCTTCCGCCATCTGCCGTTCGGGCGGCAAGAACGCCTCGGCCGCCAACACCTGCTGCCTGATTGCGGTTTCTATCGCCGTCGCCAGCTGAATATAACGCGGCGCTACCGCCCCCTGCGCCAGATGGCCACGCAGCCAGGCCATAAAATCCGTCATTCGCCCGCCCTCTTACCTATGCCATTTGTCTGGATTTCGTTTTTTATCCTATCGCCGCTCCGGCAATAAGCTCCTCACCTTAACTAAAATATCGCTAATGTTTTCAGAGTGGCATCACAATTTTTGCCTAATGGACTTTCATTGGATCTAGATCGCGCGTAATCTGTGCTTATTGATGTTGATACATCAATCGCACCAACACCAGGGACCCACTTTAAAAACAATAAAAAACCCGCTGCCAGCCCTAAAGGATGCCCTTGAAGGCCGGCAGCGGGCATATACTGCCAGCAAAACCGGCCGATAATAAGCAACGTAGCTAATGGATAGCTTGCTCACTGCTCATAGCCACATCACAGGATCCCATCGCGGTGGGCGAAACAGATCGATGTCGGCAAATAGAAACGTTCCCGCTTCGCCTAACCCCGCTGCAGATCCACTCTTTGACTACACTCATTGGCGCCGTGCGGCCGACGTGCCTCACTCGATAAGGCGGATACCGCCCTTACTTTGACAGACCCGGCGGGATCAGCCGCTACACACTGCGCGGAATTGGCGTCTTCACCGACAACGGAATAGCCGGCGTCAACCGCGCCAACGGAATCGATTTTCAGTCAACTGCGGCGGCCCTCGCGGCCCTGCGCAACAGGGATCATTTGCTATGACCGATATCAATCGCAATGAAGCATGGAAGGTAGAAAGCACCGGTATCGATCGGGTGCCGGACGCGGAACAGACCGGCAAGCCCATCGAGCTGTTTTGGATCTGGTCGGCGGCCAATATCGGCATTCTCGGCGTGGTGTACGGCGCCATTATCGTCGGCTTCGGCTTATCCTTCCTGCAATCGGTGCTCGCCGCGCTGGTCGGCGTCGCCAGCTTCGTGCTGGTCGGCCTCACCAGCTTCGCCGGCAAGCGCGGGCGCACCTCTACGCTGACGCTCTCGCGGGTGATTTTCGGCCTGAAGGGCAACGTGGCACCCACCCTGTTCAGTTGGATCAACCTGATGGGCTGGGAAGCGGTCAACGTGATCACCGGTACCCTGACGCTGGCGGCGCTGTTCGAGGCCTTCGGACTGGGAACCAGCCACCTGCTGACCGCGCTCAGCCTGCTGCTGTTCGGCGGGCTCACTGTCGTCGTCAGCCTGCTGGGGCAGAATACCGTGGTCTGGATGCAAAGTTGGTTCAGCCGCATCTTCGGCACCATGACGCTGATCGTGGTGCTCTATATCCTGTTCAACACCGAGTGGAGCCAGGTGCTGGCGCTGCCTTCCGGCAGTTGGTTGACCGGCTTCCTGCCTGCGGTATCGGTGATCGCCGCCGGCACCGGCATCAGTTGGGCGATCGCCGGCGCCGATTACAGCCGCTATCAAAGCCCGAGCTCATCGAGCAAAAGCATTTTCGCCGCGGTGATGGGCGGCGCCTGTTTGCCGCTGATGCTGCTGATGCTGGCCGGTATTCTGCTTTCCGTGCAGCTGCCCGATCTGGCCAGCGCCGCCAACCCCATCGCGCTGATAGGCTCGGTGCTGCCCGCCTGGATGGCGATCCCTTATCTGCTGGCCGCCACCGCCGGCATCGTCACCATCGCGGTGCTAAGCCTGTATTCCGCCAGCCTTAATCTGTTGACCATCGGCGTGCAGGTCAAACAGTGGCTGGCGGTGTCGTTCGACGCGGTGGTGGTGCTGGGCATCGCCCTGTATGTGCTGTTCATCTCCGGCGATTTCATGGGGCCGTTCATCTCCTTCCTGGTGTTCTGCGGCGTCTTCCTGGCGGCCTGGGAGGCGATTTTCCTACTCGATTACCTGTGCCTGCGCCGCCGCCACGGGTATGATGGCAACGCTTTGTACGGCCTGCATGGCCAGAACCGCGGCGTGCGCAAAGCCCCGCTGTTCTGCTGGTTCCTCGGCGCCCTGTGCGGCCTGCTGGTCACCAAAACCGGTTTTATCGACGGCCCGCTGGCCAAAGGCTTGTTCGCCGATTCCAGCCTGGGGCTGTTTGTGTCGTTCGCGGTGAGTCTGATCGCTTACGGTCTGTACCTGACCCAACGCAGAGAACATCAATGAGTGAGTGGGAAGCTGTAACACCTGTCCTGGTTATTGGGGGCGCGGTCGGCGATCTGGTGATGACGCTGCCGCGCCTGCCGACCAGCGGCGAAGATATCGAAGCCCAGCCGCAGGCGCGGCAAATCGGCGGCTGCGCGTTCAACGTGGCGCGCGCGCTGGTGCGCCTGGAAACGCCGGTGATTAACGGCATGCCGGTTGGCAACGGCGAATGGGGCGCTGCTGTCGAAGCCGCCATGGGCGAACTGGGGCTGGAGGTGCTGTTGCGCCACGGCCAGATGGACAACGGCTGGTGCCTGGCGCTGGTGGAGCCGAACGGTGAACGCACCTTCATCACGGTTTCCGGTTGCGAAAGCCAATGGAATAAAGCGCAGCTGGCGACGCTGCCGCTGACGGAACACACTCTGATCTACGCCAGCGGCTACGAGCTGGCGGGCGAAAGCGGCGAAGCGCTGCGCGAGTGGCTGACGCGCATGCCGTTCGATCAGCCGCGTCTGATCGATCCTGGCCCGCGCATCGCCCAGCTCAGCGAAGATTTCTTCACCATGCTCAGCGACAGCCACACTCTGCTGACGCTCAACCGCGACGAAGTGGCCGCGCTGTGCGGCGCCGGCGACGCCGTGGAGGCCGCGCAGCGCTATGCCGCTGCCCGTAACCTGACGCTGATCTGCCGTCTGGATCGCGATGGTGCGTGGATCTGCGACGGCCGCACGCCGCCGCTGCACGTTCCTGCTTATCCGGTAGACGTCGTCGACACCATCGGCGCGGGCGATGCCCACTGCGCCGGTTTGCTGGCGGGCCTGTCTGCCGGCTGGCCGCTGCCGCAGGCGGTCGATCTGGCCAACCGGGTCGCCGCTTGCGTGGTGGCCAGCCTCGGGGCCGCCAATCCGCCGGACCGGCCGCAGTTGCAACAGCGCTTCCCGCAGGCCTGACGTTTCAAGGCGCCGTCACGCGGCGCCTTCTGCCTTACTGCGCCGCCGCCGCGCTCTCCTGCGGCGGGTGGCGATAGTTGAAGCTCAACGCGAACACGATCCCCAGCACCAGCGTATACAGTGCAAACACCAGCCAGATGCTCTGCCAGTCTTTCACGCCATCATGGCTGAAGAAGTCCACCACCTCGCCGCTGGCAAGCGCCCCCAGATAGGCGCCCAAACCGTTCACCATAGTCATGAACAGCCCCTGCGCGCTGGCGCGGATACGGTGATCGGCCTCTTTCTCGACGAAGATGGCGCCGGAGATATTGAAGAAGTCGAAGGCGCAGCCGTAGACGATCATCGACAACAGCAGCAGAACGAAACCAAAGCCAACCGGCGTGCCATAGGCCAGGAACAGGAAGCGCAGCGTCCAGGCCGCCATGCTGATCAGCATCACCTGCTTGATGCCGTAACGGCGCAGGAAGAAGGGAATGGTGAGGATAAAGAACACTTCGGAGATCTGCGACAACGACAGCAGCACCGCCGGATACCGGACGCTGAGGCTGTCCTGATACAGCGGGTTGAGCGACAGATCGTGCAGGAACGGGTTGCCGAAGGTATTGGTTATCTGCAGCGCCGCGCCAAGCAACATGGCGAACAGGAAAAACAGCGCCATGCGCCGCTGGCGGAACAGCACCAGCGCATCCAGCCCCAGCACACTCACCCAGCTCTTCGACTCGGCCGCGCGGTTGGTCGGACAGCGTGGCAGCGTCAGCGAATAAGCGGACAGCAGCAGCGACGCCCCAGAAGCCAGGTACAGCTGCAGATTGCTGAGCTCGATTTGGCTGAAACCGACCAGCCACATCGCCAGAATGAACCCCACCGTGCCGTACACCCGCACCGGCGGAAAGTCCTTCACCGTGTCAAAGCCGTGCTTCTCGAGGCAAAAATAGGAAATGGCGTTGGAGAGCGCGATGGTCGGCATATAGACCATCGCGTTGAACAGCATCACCCAGAACATCAGCATCGGTTGCTCGACCTGCGCCGCGCAGTACAGCGCCAGCGCTCCGAACAGGTGGCAAAGCGCATACAGAGAGTTGGCCTTCATCCACCGATCGGCGATGATGCCCGCCAGCCCCGGCATGATCAGCGCAGCGATGCCTTTGGCGCTGTAAACCATCCCCACCTGCATACCGCTGAAATGCAGCGTGTTGATCATGTAGGAGCCCAGCGTCACCAACCAGGCGCCCCAGATAAAGAACTGCAGGAAAATCATGACTTTCAATCGTGTTTTTATCGCCATCGCCATCACCTTGTTATTATGCTTTCAACGATGATTGGTGCGGCAGGCCCCCTGCAGCCCGCCGCCGGTTTGCTTGCGCTATTACAGCGTTTTGAACAGCTCGCGGATCAGGCGCATGAAATCGTCCGCCGCCAGCGCCGCGCAGCTGAGCGTTTGTTCATGGGAGAGCGGCGTATCCGACAGCCCTTCGGCGTAGTTGGTCATCGCGGACACCACCAGCACCTTGAGGCCGCAGTGGCGCGCCGTCAGGACTTCCGGCACGATCGACATGCCCACCACGTCGCAGCCCAGGGTCTGCATCATGCGGATCTCCGCCGGCGTTTCGAAATTCGGCCCGGTGTAGGCGGCGAATACCCCTTCCGCCAGCGGGATGCCCGCGCTTTCGGCCACCGCCGCCAACTGGACGCGCAGATCGCGATCGTAGGCGTTCGCCAGGCTGAAGAAGCGCGGCCCGAAGCGCTCGTCGTTGGCGCCGACCAGCGGCGATTCCGGCATGAAGTTGATGTGATCGGTAATGGCCACCAGGCTGCCCGGCGCCACCGAGCGGCGCAGCGAACCGGCGGCGTTGGTCGCCAGCAGGAATTCGCAGCCAAGCAGTTTGAAGGTGCGCACCGCGGTGGTCATCACCTGCATGCCGCGCCCTTCATAGAAATGACCGCGCCCTTTCATGCACAATACCGGCACGCCTTCCAGCTTGCCGGCGACCAGTTGCCCGGCATGGCCGGCGACGCCGCTCACCGGGAAGCCCGGCAGCTCCGCGTAGTCGATGGTGACGGTTTCGGTCATCACCTCCGCCAGGGCGCCGAGCCCGGAGCCGAGAATCAAGGCCGCTTTCGGCTGGAAACCCGGCAGGCGTGCGCGGACAACATCGGCGCAGGTAAAAGCATCTTCTTGATTAAACATCGTATTCTCTCTTTCAGCAGGGGACAATAATCCCCATAGTAGAGAGCGAGGCGCGGCCGAGACCAATACATTCTTGGCGGCCGATTTATTCCATTTACCTATAAGTTGAGCTGCGTCACAAGGAGACAATACCCCGGATGAACCCGCCCCATGCCCTGCCCGATCCCGGCCGGATTAACTTCCGTCTGCTGCACTATTTCCGCGTGGTAGCGGAAGAGATGAACTTCACCCAGGCCGCTCGGCGGCTGAATATGTCACAGCCGCCGCTCAGCAAGCACATCAAGGAGCTGGAGAGCCAGCTCGGGGTGGTGCTGTTCAAACGTACCACCCGCTCCATGACGCTGACGCCGGCCGGCCGCACGCTGCTGCGCAACGTCGAGCGGCTGCTGGATCAGGCCGACAGCGCGCTGCATCAGGTGCAACAGATGGGGCGCGGCCAAGGCGGCCACATGGTGGTCGGCATGGTCGGCACGTCGGCCTGGGGCGGCCTGATCGCGGCGCTGCGGCGGTTCAGCGAGCAAAACGCCGGCGTCACCTGGTCGTTGAACGAGCTGACGCCCAGCCAGCAAATCGCCGCGCTGCAAAAGCGGCATATCGATATCGGGGTTTGGCGAGAGGCGCAGCAACAGACGCTGCCGGGGTTGACCTGCCAACGGTTGGCGTGCGAAAGCATCGCCGTGGTGCTGCCGATCGCTCATCCGCTGGCGCAGCAGGAAAACATCCCGCTGGCGGCGCTGCAGAACGATAGCTTCATCGTATTGCCGCCGCACGAGGCCAGCCTGGGGCTGTATCTGCACAATCTGTGTCTGCAGCAGGGATTTTTGCCGGACGTCGCTTATCAGGTCAACGAGCCGCAAACCCTACTGGCGCTGGTGGCGGAAGGCTGCGGCATTACGCTGCTGCCGGACAGCTACGGCCGCATCCCGTGGCCCGGCGTGCGCTTTTGCTCGCTGCAACAGGCGCCGTCGGCGGATCTGTACGCGGTTTACCGCGCCGACAGCGTGACGCCGGTGGTGCAGGCCTTCCTGGAGAGACTGCGGGCGCCGTAAGCGGCCCGCAGCGCAGATTACATCGTCGGCTGCACCATCAGCTGGCCGGCGGTGCCGCGATCGGCCATCTCCAGCGTCTGGCTGTAATACAGGAACGGGAAGTGTTCGGAGGTAGGTTGGTTGAAATACACCAGCAGCTCGACGTCGCCATCGACCCAGACGGTGTCCTTCCAGCCGCGATCTTCCGCCATCGGCTGCGCGCCGTTGACGCGTTTGATCAGGAACTGCACGCCCTGAATATGGAACGACTGCGGCGTATCCGCATGAATGTTCCAGCGTTCCCAGGTGCCTTGCTGCGACTGCACGTCGATGCGGTTCATGTCCCAAATCGCGCCGTTGATGCCGACGCCGCCGTCGCCCAGGCGGAAATCTCGGGTGCGGCTGGCACTGCCGTCCAACAGCTGATCCGCCAGCAGACGCATCGGCAGGTTGTCGGTCACCAGCGGCAGCAGGCCGGTCGGGCGCAGCGTCAGCACCTGGGTGGACACCAAAATGCTCGACGGCTCGAACAGGCCGCGCAGGCGATCCATGATGCCCGCCGCTTCACCGGCGGTGATGGTCACCTCCTCGCCCTTCGACATGTCGATCAGCACTTCCCGGCGTTCGCCCGGCGCCAGCGACAGCTGCTGCACCGCGACCGGCGCAGGCAGGAAGCCCTGATCGCTGGCGATCACGTTGAACGGTCGTCCGTCGCTGAGCTGCAAGGTATAGCGGCGCGCGTTGGAGGCGTTGAGCAGACGCAAACGCACCCAGCCGCGCGACACCTCGACATACGGGTTTTGCACACCGTTGACCAACAGCGTATCGCCGACGAAACCGCCCTGCGACGGCGCATCGTATTGCGGCGTGCCGAAGTTATCGAAGCGCTTGTCCTGAATGATCAGCGGGAAATCGTCGACACCATAGTGGTTGGGCAGCGGCAGCGCTTTGCTGACGGCATCCTCCACCAGCCACAGCCCGGCCAGCCCGTTGTATACGTGCGGCGCCATGCGGTTCGGCGTGTTGGCGTGATACCAACAGGTGGCCGCCGCCTGGCGAATAGGCAGCACCGGCGACCAGTCGACGTTGGGCGACATCATGCGCGGCGCGCCGCCCATCAATGTGCCCGGCACCTGCAGACCGCTGATGGTCATCGCCACCGGCTCCTGCAGGCGGTTGCTGTAGATCAGTTTGACGTCGTCACCGCTGTAAACCCGCACCGTCGGCCCCAAATACATGCCGTTGATGCCCCACACCGCCGCTTTGCGGTTATCCATAAACGCCCAGTGGGCGCGCTGCAGGGTCAGGAACAGCGGCTGACCGCGGCGCGACTCCAGCAGTGGAGGGATGGGTAATGGGGTCTGCGTTCCGCTCGCCTCTGCCCTCAGCGGCACGGCGCTCGCGCACAGCGCCAGGCCCGATGCCTGTAAAAACTGACGTCGACTGAGTGACATATTTTCTCCATGAAAAGCAATAACTAAACCGTGTGCAAAACCCAAACGCCCGCCAATCAAGATTAGCAGGCGCTCAGGCGTTAACGGCGCTGAACGCCAATTAAAAACGTATTCTTTGAAGCCGGTAGACTCTTATTTTTTGGCGGCGTTGCGCTGGGCGACTTCGGCGTCCAATTCGGCGATCTTCGCCTCCATCAGCTCGCGGCAATGGGCCGCCAGCTCGCGCACGTTTTCTTTGCCGTATTTGCTGGTATCCACCGGCGCCAACATCTCGACGATCACATGACCGTTATTCCAGCGATTAAGATTTATATTACCGCTGGTGGTCGATACGCAGATCGGCACAATCGGCACGCCGGCGGCGATGGCCGCGTGGAAGGCACCAGTTTTAAACGGCATCAGTCCGCGACCGCGGCTGCGGGTCCCTTCCGGGAACATCCAGATCGAAATGTCTTTCTTTTTGAACTGCTCCGCCACCTGGGCGATGGTGCCGTGCGCCTTGGCGCGATTATCACGATCTATCAGCAGATTACCGGTCAGCCAATACAGCGGGCCGAAAAACGGGATCCACACCAGACTTTTTTTACCGACGGTCACGGTGCGCGGCTGCACGATATTGGCGGCCGTCACCATGTCGTAGTTATTTTGGTGGTTGGCGATATAGATGCAGTTGCCGTTGTTGGCCGCATCGGCCGGCACGCGGGTTTCAACCTTGATGCCGAACAGCGTCGACAGGCGGCCGAAAAGATGGCCGAAGGTCGCCACATGGCGGGGATTGCGCGGGCTGAACAAGCAATAAACAGAACCGAAAATACACACCAGAATACAGAAAAGAGTGGCGAGAACGGCACGCAAAATCAATAACATAACAACCTCATTAGCACACTGCCAACGCAGTTTACTTCGCTGCGCAGATTCCTTTACTCATTATTTGCCGGCCAGGCGATAAGCACGCCGATGTCGCCTGCCTTTCTCGCTATTTTCCCGCCAGCCGGCAGTACGCACAATAATTTTATGCGCAGAAATGTTAACTATTTGGAAAATAAACGCCAGCAAAAATAAATAAGGCGGCCACAGCATGCTGCGACCGCCCGTTAACGCTAACGCCAACGCTTACTCTTCGCTGTCGCCGCCCAACGCCCGCACCGGCGCATCCACTTCGACGCGATCGATGCGCTGCAGGCCACGCGGCAGTTGGGTGCCCTTGCGACCGCGCTCCGCACGGAACTTCTGCAGATCCTCCGGCCGCAGCGTCAGCTTGCGTTTGCCGACGTGCAGCGTGACGGACGCCTGCGGCGGCAGCACGAACAGCCAGGCCAGCTTGTCTTCACCGGCCGCCGCCTGGGCTGCCGGAATCGAGACGATCTTGTTGCCTTTGCCCTTCGACAGCTGCGGCAGATCGGCAACCGGGAACATCAGCATGCGCCCGGCGGCGGTGATCGACAGCAGCATGTCGTCTGCGCCGTGGATCTCCATCGGCGGCAGCGCCCTGGCGTTATCCGGCAGCGTGATCATCACCTTGCCGGCGCGGTTGCGCGCTACCAAATCGTTGAACGTGCAAACGAAGCCGTAACCGGCATCGGACGCCATCAGCAGCTTCTGATCGTCGGCCGCCATCAGCACCTGCTCAATGGTGGCGCCCGGCGGCGGCGTCAGCTTGCCGGTCAGCGGCTCGCCCTGCCCGCGCGCCGAAGGCAGCGTCATCGGATCGAGCGCATAGCTGCGCCCGGTGGAGTCGATGAACACCACCGGTTGGTTGCTCTTGCCGCGCGCCGCGCCACGGAAGCTGTCGCCGGCCTTGTAGCTCAGGCCGGCCGGATCGATGTCGTGGCCCTTGGCGCTGCGCACCCAGCCCATTTCCGACAGCACGATGGTCACCGGCTCGGACGGCACGAAGTCGTGCTCGCTCATCGCTTTGGCTTCCGCGCGCTCGGTCAGCGGCGAACGGCGATCGTCGCCGTAGGTCTGCGCATCGGCCTGGATCTCTTTCTTAATCAGCGTGTTCAGCTTGCGTTCGGACGCCAGCAGCGCCTGCAGCTGATCGCGCTCTTTCGCCAGCTCATCCTGCTCACCGCGGATCTTGACCTCTTCCAGCTTGGCCAGGTGACGCAGTTTCAGCTCGAGGATCGCTTCCGCCTGGGTATCGGAGATGCCGAAACGCTCCATCAGCACCGGCTTCGGCTCATCCTCGCTGCGGATGATGTGGATCACCTCGTCGATATTGAGGAACGCCACCAGCAAACCTTCGAGGATATGCAGGCGTTTCAGCACTTTCTCGAGGCGATAGTTCAGGCGGCGGCGCACCGTGTCGCGACGATAGGCCAGCCATTCGGTGAGGATCTCCACCAGCCCTTTGACCTGCGGGCGGTTATCCAGACCGATCATATTCATGTTGATGCGGTAGCTGCGTTCCAGATCGGTGGTGGCAAACAGGTGGTTCATCACCTGTTCCAGATCGATGCGGTTGGAGCGCGGCACGATCACCAGACGCGTCGGGTTTTCGTGGTCGGATTCATCGCGCAGATCTTCGACCATCGGCAGCTTCTTGGCGCGCATCTGGCTGGCGATCTGCTCCAGTACTTTGGCGCCAGACACCTGATGCGGCAAGGCGGTGATCACCGCGCTGCCGTCTTCTTTCTTCCACACGGCGCGCATGCGCACCGAGCCGCGGCCGCTCTGGTAAATTTTGCGGATTTCGTCGCGCGGGGTAATGATCTCGGCTTCGGTCGGGAAGTCCGGCCCCTGCACGAATTCGAGCAGGTCATCGAGCGAGGCGCCCGGCTTGTCGAGCAGCGCCACCGCAGCGGCGGCGACTTCGCGCACGTTGTGCGGCGGAATGTCGGTCGCCATGCCGACGGCGATGCCGGTGGTGCCGTTCAGCAGGATGTTCGGCAGACGCGCCGGCAACATCTTCGGCTCTTGCAGCGTGCCGTCAAAGTTCGGGATCCAGTCGACGGTGCCTTGCCCCAGCTCGGCCAGCAGCACTTCGGCGTATTTGGAGAGGCGCGATTCGGTATAACGCATCGCCGCAAACGACTTGGGATCGTCCGGCGCCCCCCAGTTCCCCTGGCCGTCCACCAGCGGATAGCGGTACGAGAACGGCTGCGCCATCAGCACCATGGCCTCATAACACGCGCTGTCGCCGTGCGGGTGGTATTTACCCAGCACGTCGCCCACGGTACGGGCGGATTTCTTGAATTTGGCGCTGTTATTCAGCCCCAGCTCAGACATGGCGTAGATGATGCGGCGTTGTACCGGCTTCAAACCGTCGCCAATGTACGGCAACGCCCGATCCATGATGACGTACATGGAATAGTTCAAATAGGCGTTTTCAGTGAATGTGTGCAGCGGTAAACGCTCTACACCGTCATGAGTCAGATCACTCATTACTCAATTATCCTCAGACCGTGGCTTGGCAATCCCTGGACGACAATAAGGCATCGCTTGTCGATTCTGCCCGCGATAGTAACCCATCTGCGGGGTGGCTGTCACAGTTGGCGCAAGGATCGCCGGCCGAAGGCGCTGTCGCTGGGGCGTTTAGGCAAAACTCCACCGTTATTGTTGATTAAGAATCAAGACTGTTGTGCCTGCCATCACGTTTTTACTTGCCTGGCCAACGATTACACTCTCGTTCAGCAAGCTGTTTTTGCGCACCGCAGCGGAAAACGGCATCTATCTTAACTCTGACGGGAGCCGCAAAAGATGAGCAATATCCTGATTATCAACGCTAAAAAGCAATTCGGCCATTCCAACGGCGAACTCAACCAAACCCTGAGCGACGTGGCGGAAAGCTTCCTGCGCGATCTGCAGCACGATGTGCAGGTCACGGTGGTCGACGACGGCTATGACATCGAAGCCGAAGTACAGAAATACCTGTGGGCCGATGCGGTCATCTATCAGATGCCGGGTTGGTGGATGGGCGAACCCTGGATCCTGAAAAAATACATCGACGAAGTGTTCACCGCCGGCCACGGCAGCCTGTACGCCAGCGATGGCCGTACCCGCTCCGACGCCGGCAAGAAGTACGGCTCCGGCGGCCTGATTCAGGGCAAAAAATACCTGCTGAGCCTGACCTGGAACGCCCCGCTCGAGGCCTTCACCGATCCGAACCAGTTCTTCCACGGCGTCGGCGTCGACGGCGTCTACCTGCACTTCCACAAGGCCAACCAGTTCCTGGGGATGGAAGCCTTGCCGACCTTTATCTGCAATGACGTGATAAAACAACCGGATATCGAAACGGACATCGCACGTTATCGCGAGCATCTGGCGGAAATTTTTGCTTAACTGGCAGCGAACGGCTTAACCAACGAGGTAATGATGATCACCGTAATCGCAGAAATCAAAGTCAAACCCGGCCACCGCGCCACCGTGTTACAAGCCATTGAAAAGCTGGTGCCGCTGGTGCTGGCAGAAGAAGGCTGCGGCGAATACACGCCGATGATAGACAGCCACACGCAGGCCCCCTGGCAGAAACTGTCGCCGGATTCGGTGTTTATGCTGGAAAAATGGCAAAGCCAGGCGCATCTGGAAAAGCACCTGCAGATAGACCATATGCTCAAGCACCGCGAAACCATCAAGGACTACGTGCTGGGTACCGAGATCTACGTGCTGGAAAACGCGCTGTAATCCCTTCAGAGGCCCTCTGCGGCCTCTGGCGGTTCTCCCTCAAGGCGGGCGCTGACGTAGTCGAGAAAACAGGTGAGGCGCGCCGCCAGCTGGGCGTCGTGGTAATACACCGCGTTGATCGGCTGACGCACGTCCAGCGTCTCCCGCACCAGCAGCGGTACCAGCCTGCCCGCTTCCCGATCGCGTCGGGTCATGAAATCCGCCAGTTGGACAATGCCCGCCCCGCGCAACGCCAACTCACGCAGCGTCTCCCCGCTGGAGGCCGAGATCGTCGGTTCGATGGCAAAATGCCGCGCCTGCCGGTGACGCAGCGGCCACTGGTTCAGCGACTCCGGGTAGGTGAATCCCAACAGGCAATGGCGGTGCAGATCTTCCACGCCGCGCGGTTCGCCATGCCGTTGCAGGTAATCCGGGCTGGCGAGGATGCGCAACCGGCTATGCCCCAGCAGGCGCGCATGGAGCGTGGAGTCGCGCAGCGCGCCGATGCGGATCGCGATATCGGCGCGTTTCTCCAACAGGTCGATATTGCGATCGTCGGTGTCCAGCTCCAGCTCAATCTGCGGATAACGGCGGCGGAACTCCGCCACCATCGGCACCAGCACGTGCGCCATAAAAGGGGCGGCGGCGTTGACCCGCAGCCGGCCGGCGGGCAGCTGGCGCCGTAGCGCCATCAGCGCTTCGGCCTGATCCACCGAGCGCAGGATTTCGCGCGCAGGCACCAGGAAGCTCTGCCCTTCTTCGGTCAGGCTCAGGCGACGCGTGGTGCGGCGCAAGAGCGTAGCGTCGAGTTTCGTTTCCAGGCGGCTGAGTGCGCGGCTGACGCCGGAGGTGGTTTGGCCGAGCCGATCGGCGGCGGCGGTGACCGAACCGCTGTCGACCACCGCCGTGAACGCCAGCAGCTCTTCGAGGGTGATCTTCACACGGTTCGCCCCAGGTTGACGGGCGCCGCATGCAACGCCCTGCGGGAAA
This sequence comes from Serratia sp. Nf2, assembly GCF_003028435.1. Classification (NCBI taxonomy): domain Bacteria; kingdom Pseudomonadati; phylum Pseudomonadota; class Gammaproteobacteria; order Enterobacterales; family Yersiniaceae; genus Serratia; species Serratia sp. Nf2. The sequence goes on from NZ_PYTW01000004.1 coordinate 150,703, forward strand.
GCAGGCCCGGCGTTTCACCGGGCCAGGGTCAAGCTCAGACCGCCAGTTCGGCCATGTCGCCCTTGTCTTGCAGCCAGTTGCGGCGATCTTCCGAACGCTTCTTGGCCAACAGCATGTCCATCACCGCCAGCGTCTGATCGACGTCATCCTCTGCCACCGTCAGTTGCACCAGACGGCGAGTGTTCGGATCGAGGGTGGTTTCGCGCAGCTGCAGCGGGTTCATCTCGCCCAGCCCTTTAAAGCGCTGCACGTTCGGCTTGCCCTTCTTGCGCTTCAGCTGTTCCAGCACGCCGGCTTTCTCTTCTTCATCCAGCGCGTAGAACACCTCTTTACCGAGATCGATACGGTACAGCGGCGGCATGGCGACATAGACGTGGCCGCCTTTCACAAGCGAACGGAAGTGGCGCACGAACAGCGCGCACAGCAGCGTGGCGATGTGCAGGCCGTCGGAGTCCGCATCCGCCAGGATGCAGATTTTACCGTAGCGCAGCTGGCTGAGATCTTCGCTGTCCGGATCAATGCCGATCGCCACGGAAATGTCGTGCACTTCCTGCGAGGCCAGCACTTCGTCCGAGGAAACTTCCCAGGTATTCAGGATCTTGCCCTTCAGCGGCATGATCGCCTGATATTCGCGATCGCGCGCCTGTTTGGCCGATCCGCCCGCCGAGTCCCCTTCCACCAGGAACAGTTCGGTCATGGCCAGATCCTGCGAGGTGCAGTCCGCCAGCTTGCCCGGCAGCGCCGGCCCGCTGGTCAGCTTCTTGCGCACCACTTTCTTGGCGGCGCGCAGGCGGCGCTGGGCGCTGGAGATCGCCAGCTCGGCCAGCTGTTCCGCCGCCTGAACGTTCTGGTTCAGCCACAGGCTGAAGGCGTCTTTCACCACGCCGGAAACGAAGGCCGCGCACTGGCGCGAGGAGAGACGCTCTTTGGTCTGCCCGGCGAACTGAGGATCCTGCATCTTCACCGACAGCACGTAGGCGCAGCGATCCCAGATATCCTCCGCCGACAGCTTCACGCCGCGCGGCAGAATATTGCGGAATTCGCAGAACTCGCGCATCGCGTCCAGCAGCCCCTGACGCAGGCCGTTGACGTGGGTACCGCCCTGCATGGTCGGGATCAGGTTGACGTAGCTTTCGGTCAGCAGTTCACCGCCTTCCGGCAGCCACAGCAGCGCCCAGTCCACCGCTTCGGTATCACCGGCGAAATTGCCGACGAACGGCGCTTCCGGCAGGGTAATCAGGCCGTTGACCGCTTCCATCAGATAGTCGGTCAGGCCGTCCTGATAGCACCAGCGCTGTTCGGTGTTGTTCACCTTGTCGATGAAATAGATCTCGACGCCAGGGCACAGCACCGCTTTGGCTTTCAGCAGGTGAGTCAGGCGCGATACCGAGAAACGCGGGCTGTCGAAGAACTGTTCGTCCGGCCAGAAGTGCACGCTGGTGCCGGTGTTGCGTTTGCCGCAGGTGCCGGTCACCGTCAGATCTTGCACCTTGTCGCCGTTTTCGAAGGCGATGCCGTAGACGTTACCGTCGCGGCGCACGTTGACTTCCACCCGCTTCGACAGGGCGTTGACCACCGAGATCCCAACGCCGTGCAGGCCGCCGGAGAACTGGTAGTTTTTATTCGAGAATTTACCGCCGGCGTGCAGCCGGCACAGGATCAACTCAACCGCCGGCACGCCCTCTTCCGGGTGGATGTCCACCGGCATGCCGCGGCCGTCGTCGATCACTTCCAGCGACTGATCGGCGTGCAGAATCACGTCGATACGCTTGGCGTGACCGGCCAACGCTTCGTCGACGCTGTTATCGATCACCTCTTGGCCGAGGTGGTTTGGGCGCGTCGTGTCGGTATACATGCCGGGACGACGGCGCACTGGTTCTAGACCGCTGAGTACTTCAATGGCATCAGCGTTATAGCTGGATTGAGTCATCGTTGATTATTTTTTCGTGGTTAAAGGGAGGTGCCGGAACGGTCCGTCAGACCGCGTTTAGCCCTAAAAAATCCACAATCTGGGGGAAGTAGTGCTCGAAACCGACGAAGGCGTGGTTTCCACCCGACTCCACCGTTTGCCGACACGCGGTGTAATACGCCACTGCCTGGCCGTAATCGAGAATTTCATCGCCCGTTTGCTGCAGCAGCCAGATTAAATCCGGCGACTCCAAGGGATCGATCTGCATCACTTTCAGATCGTAAACGTGCCGAGACTCTAACACATATTGCTGGCCGGTGTAGGGGTTCTCGTTGGCGCCGAGATAGTCCACCAGCAGCTCAAACGGCTTGACCGCCGGGTTGACCACCACCGCCGGCAGGGAAAAACACTGCGACAACCAGGTGGCGTAATAGCCGCCCAGCGATGAGCCGACCAGCCCGAGCGTTTGGCCGGCGCGCTCCAACACCATATTTTCCAGCATCTCGGCGGCCTCCGCCGGAAAGGCCGGCAGCTGCGGCACCAGCATCTCGATGTCGGGATGGTGCTCGGCCAGCCAGGCCTTGAAGGCCACCGCCTTGGCCGACTGCGGCGAACTATTGAAACCGTGCAGGTAGAGCAGTGTCGAAGGCATCAGTATCCATCCGAGTCCATATCGGGGCGGAAATCGTCGTTTTCCAGGCGGAACACCTGCGTCTCGACGCGGCCGTCCGGCAGCAGATCGAGGTAGCGCCAGCCGGGGGAGACGTCGTCGATGGTGAAGTTCGTGCAGTGCGGCTTGAATTGCACGCAGGTGGACGGCGTCGCCAACAGGCGCCGGCCCTGCCATTCCAGATCCAGATCCTGGTGAATGTGCCCGCACACCACGGTATTCACTTTCGGATAACGCAGCAGGATCGCGCCCAGCATATGCGGGTTGCGCAGGCTGTGCTGATCGAGCCAGGTGCAACCGGACGGCAGCGGATGATGGTGCAGCAGCAACAGCGTATAGCGCTCGGGGTGAGCCTGCAGGCAGCGCTCCATCCACTCGAGCTGGTATTCGCTCAATTCGCCGTGCGGTACGCCGAACACCTGGCTGTCCAACATCAGCACCTGCCAGCTGTCGCCCAGCAGCACCTGTTTGGAAGGCGCAATGCCGGCGGCGGCCAACGCGTCGACCATCGCCGGTTGAAAATCATGGTTGCCCGGCAGCCACACGCAGGGTGCCGGCAGTTGCGCGATGCCGGCGGCGAAGTGGCGGTACGCCTCTTGCGAATGATCCTGCGCCAAATCTCCCGTGGCGACGATCAAATCGACGTCGCGGCGCTGCGCCTGGATGGCGTCCAGCACCGCGTGATAGCTGCGATAGGTATTGATGCCGAGCAGCGTCTCGTGTTCGCCGGCAAAAAGGTGGGTATCTGTTATTTGTAGAATCCTGACCGCAGCCCCACTCGCCACGGGCAGTTTAAACAGGCTTTCCAAATGGTGTCCTTTGTTATTTCAGTCTGTCTAACAAACCGGAACCGCCATCGCTCCATGCGCCAAACAGTAGCGCAGCCAATCAGCAAGAAACTGGTTAATTTGATGCTTTTCGTCGCGTTGATGCAACTTTTTATTAGGATAATCATAACGCGCTTTAAAGCGGTAGATCTGCTGACTGGAACACACTTCCGCAACCATGGCGTCATGGTACAACCGCACCGTCATCGCGGGCAGGCTCCAGTAGCTGACCGCCGGAAAGATCTGCTCGATCTCCACCAGCGACGTGTAACGCGTGGACTCAACGATGGTCAGACGATAGCCGGCGCCGTTCACCTGATAAGTCACCGTTTCGCCCGCTTCGTCGTTGCGCGGCAGCAAGCGGCGCAATTGCGCGAAGTTGGTTTCGCACAATCTCATCATTTCGGGGAAATCAGGGGTATAGCGCTGTTTCATTAGTTGGCCCACTCTTTTCTCAACGATTCATGGTGCAACGCCAGCCATTGCAATGCAATCACTGATGCGGCGTTATCGATCGCGCCCTCCTCCACCCAGCGGTAAGCCTGCTCGCGGCTGACCACGTGGACGCGGATATCTTCATGTTCTTCCGCCAGGCCGTGAATGCCCTCGGCGGTGCCGGCGTCCACTTCGCCGACCATGATCGACAAACGTTCGCTGGTGCCGCCGGGGCTGGCCAGGTAGCTCAGCACCGGTTTGCAGCGCCCGACCACCACGCCGGCCTCTTCCTGCGCTTCGCGGCGGCACACGTCCTCGACGCTTTCGCCGGTTTCGATCATACCCGCCACCATTTCGAGCAGCCAGGGCGAATTACTGGTATCGACCGCGGCGATGCGCAGTTGTTCAATCAGCACAACCTCGTCGCGCACCGGATCGTAGGGCAGCAGCACCGCCGCATGGCCGCGTTCGAAAATTTCACGCGTGATTTCAGGGCTCATTTCGCCATTGAACAACCGATGGCGAAACCGGTATAAATTGAGTGAAAAAAAACCACGGTACAGCGTCTCGCGTGCAATAATTTCTACATCTTTTTTATCGAAAGTAACGGGCGATGGCTGCGAACGGTTCATGCGCGAATTCTCCTGCTTGAGTATGCCGATAAAATAAACGGTTTTGATGACAGAAACAGCGGGACTCTCCGCCGCGGCTTTATGTTAGGCTGTTTTTCGCCGCCGGATGCGGCACGTTTGTGCGCTCGCAGGTAATAGCGGGAAACAATCCGGATTGTCAGCCATAATATCAGCTGCAGTCGGCCCGGGCAGTACGCCAAGGTAAATGGGCGGCCTGAAAGGTAAAAGTTACGTGAGATGGCACATTCAGCCACCTGATGCGTACCGCAGACTCTGCTAGAATCGGCAACTATTTCGTCTATCGTCAGCGCTAACATAGCAATATTGCTGCACAACAAGGAATGCAAATGAAGAAACTGCTCCCCCTTCTTATCGGACTGAGCCTGGGCGGCTTCAGTGCAATGAGCCAGGCAGAGAACCTGCTGCAGGTCTACAAACAGGCCAGGGAAAGTAACCCGGATCTGCGCAAAAGTGCAGCTGACCGCGATGCCGCATTCGAAAAGATCAATGAAGCGCGCAGCCCGCTGTTGCCGCAACTCGGTTTAACCGCAGGTTACGATTACACCAACGGTTATCGTGACAGCAATGGCGTTAACAGCAACGTGACCAGCGGTTCGTTGGCGCTGACGCAAACTATTTTCGACATGTCGAAATGGCGCCAGCTGACGCTGCAGGAAAAGACCGCCGGCATCTCCGACGTCACCTTCCAAACCGCCGAGCAGTCGCTGATTCTCAACACCGCCACCGCCTACTTCAACGTGCTGAAAGCGATCGACACGCTGTCCTATACCCAGGCGCAGAAAGATGCGGTATACCGCACGCTGGATCAAACCACCCAGCGCTTCAACGTAGGCCTGGTGGCGATCACTGACGTGCAGAACGCCCGCTCGAACTATGACACCGTGCTGGCGGCGGAAGTCTCCGCCCGCAACGATCTGGATAATGCGCTGGAAACGCTGCGCCAGGTGACCGGGGCCTTCTACCCGGAGCTGGCCTCTCTGAATACCGATCGCTTCAGTACCCAGCGCCCGGAAGCGGTGAACAATCTGCTGAAAGAAGCGGAAGCGCGCAACCTGAGCCTGCTGTCCGCCCGTCTGAGCCAGGATCTGGCGCGCGAGCAAATCCGCGCAGCCCAAACCGGCTATATGCCGACGATTGACGTCAGCGCGTCAACCGGCATCAGCAATACCAAATACAACGGATCCAACACCGGCGGCGCGAATGCCGCGCGCTACAGCGACTCCGATGCGGGCCAAAATAAGGTCGGCATCAGCTTCAACCTGCCGCTGTACAGCGGCGGCGCGACCAATTCCCAGGTGAAACAAGCGCAGTATGGCTTCGTCGGCGCCAGCGAGCAGTTGGAAAGCTCACACCGCAGCGTGGTGCAGACCGTGCGTTCGTCGTTCAACAACGTCAATGCCTCGATCAGCAGCATCAACGCCTACAAACAGGCGGTGATTTCCGCGCAGAGCTCTCTGGATGCGATGGAAGCCGGTTATCAGGTTGGTACCCGCACCATCGTCGATGTGCTCGACGCCACCACCACCCTGTATAACGCCAAACGTCAGCTGTCCGACGCGCGTTACACCTATCTGATCAACCAGCTGAACATCAAGTCGGCGCTCGGCACGCTGAACCAGAACGATCTGCTGCTGTTGAATGGCGCGTTGGGTAAACCGGTGTCGACCGCACCTGACGCCGTGGCGCCGCAGAACCGCGCGCAGGACGCCTATGCGGACGGTTATCAGGACAATGCGCCAATGCAGCAAACCGCAGCGCCGGTACCGGCGGCCACTCGCGCATCCGCGCCGGCCGTCACCACCAGCCAACCGGCTCGCAACAGCGGCAACCCATTCCGCAACTGATGCGCACGCGTTGATAAATACGGGGTCCGGCCTGCGCCGCACCCCGTTTTTTTTTGCCCCGATTTCCCCCGCTTCTGCCCGCCGCCTCACAGCCTCCGCTGTGCCAGGTGGTATCATCGTCACTCTCATTTTCGCAGTCTGGTGAGGTTCGATGGACAACGATTCACGCTGGCAGCGCTTGATTAACGACGGCGAACTGCCGCCGCCGCTGCGCCCGACACAGGCGGTTTACGCCTCCTGGCTGCGCTGCCGCAGCCTGATGCAGCCTGACGTCTGGCAAGCACCGCACCGCGCCCAGGGCGCCACCTTCGAATCAATTTGCCGCCGCAAGAACGACCTGCTGACGCTCGGCCAGGCGGCGCTGGAGGACGCCTGCGAATACATGGAGCCGCGTCGTTGCCTGTTGATGATCCTCGACGAGAGCGGCTGCATGCTGTGGCGCTGCGGCGACACCCAAACCTGGGAGCTTTTGCAGCCATTGGGGTTCGCCCCCGGCGCTTACTGGGCCGAGGGGCAGATCGGCACCAACGCCCCGGCGCTGGCGGCGACAGAAGGCCACCCGGTGCGGGTGAGCGGCGAGGAGCACGTGCGCCGGGCGCTGCACGGCTGGTCATTCTGCGCGACGCCGGTCTACGACAACAGCGGCCGCCAACGCGGCTCGATCGCGCTGGGCTGCCTGCTGGCCGACTGCGCCGCCGGCGATCTGTCGCTGACGCTGGCCATCGCTCGCGAAATCGGCAATTCGCTGAACGCCGACGGCCTGCTGGCGGAATCCAACCGCCATCTTAACCAGCTTTACGGCCTGCTGGACGGCGTAGACGACGGCGTCATGGCCTGGGATCACCGTGGCTACCTGCAATATATCAACCAGCGCGCCGCCGCCCTGTTGAAGCTGGACGAGCAGCAGAGCCAGGGCAAACCGCTGGCGCAGCTGCTGACGCTGCCCGCCCTGCTCAAGCGCGCCATCGCCGACCGGCAGCCGCTGCAACACGTCGAAGTCACCTTCGAAAGCCAGCGGCAGTTTATTGCCGCCTTGCTAACGCTCAAGCCGATTTTCGACGGCGATCGCTGCAGTTTCATCGCCCTGCTGCACCCACTCGAGCGGCTGCGCCAATATGTCAGCAGCCAGTTGGGGCGCGTCAGCCACAGCTTCGAACAGATGCCCTCCGCCTCGCTGGAAATGCGGCGACTGATCCGTTACGGGCAGCAGGCGGCCAAGGGCCAGCATCCGATCCTGCTGCGCGGGGAGGAAGGGGTTGGCAAAGAGCGGCTCAGCCAGGCTATCCACAACGCCGGCGAACGTGCCGCCGGGCCGTATATCGCCCTCAACTGCCAACTGCTGCCGCAGGCGCAGGGGCTGCGTGAACTGCTGGGCAGCGATGCCAGCGAAGAAGAGGCGGGCCAGCTCAGCAAATTCGAATTGGCCAACGGCGGCACGTTGTATCTCGAACAGATCGAATACCTGCCGGCGGAGATGCAGTCGGCGTTGCTGCAGGTGCTGAAAACCGGCGTGGTGATCCGCCTCAATTCCAGCCGAGTGATCCCGGTCGATGTGCGGGTGATCGCCGGCAGCGCCGCCGATCTGCCGCTGCTGGTGCAACAAAACCGCTTCCGCCGCCAGCTGTTTTACAGCCTGCAAGCCTTCGAGATCCAGATCCCGCCGCTGCGCCAGCGGCTGAGCGATATTCCGCTGCTGGTCAAACACCATCTGCGCGCGCTGGAGCAACACTTTCAGTGTCGCTTTCGGGTGGATGACGAAGTGATGGCCCAACTGGCGCTCTACCTGTGGCCGGGCAACGATTTGGAACTGAAAGGGGTGGTGGAGCGCGCGGCGATGATTTGCCACGGCCACCACATCCAGTTAGCAGATTTGCCGGCACACCTGCTCGGCCAGCCGTCGCTGCTGGAGAGCGATCCGCAGCCCGGCGCGCCGCTGTTGACGCTGACGGACATGGAGCGCCAGGCGATCCTCCGCGCGGCGACCGTCAGCCGTGGTCAGTTGACGGAGATGGCGCAGCTGCTGGGCATCGGCCGCACCACGCTGTGGCGGAAGATCAAACAGCACGGGATCGACATTCGCCAGTTCAAGCTGCGCGCCTAGTGGCTGAGCTGCAACACCCCGCGCGCGGCGTCCAGCATCGCCTTCTGCCCGCTGCGGGTTTTGCTCAGGCAATCCTGCATACCGACCACCATCGGAATGCCCATCGCCTTCGCCAGAATGGCGCTGTGCGACAGGGCATTGCCACCGCTCAGGCAGATGCCGAGCACCAGCCGCCTGTCGAGCATCACCACCTCCGAAGGCATCAGCTCGTCCATCACCAGTATCGACGGCTCTGCCAGCGCGATGGCCGACAGCGGCAGCCCCTGTAGATGGCACAGCGTGCGGCGCAGCATGTCGCGCACGTCCAGTTCACGCGCCCGCATGTAGTCGTCATCCAGCTCGCGGTACTCTTCGGCGATCGCCTCCAGCACCTGCCGCCAGGCCTGTTCGGCGCTGCACAACTGCTGCGCGATGCGGGTGTACGCCGCCTGCTGCAGATCCGGATCGTCCAGCAGCATGCTGTGGGCGCCGAAGATCGCCGCCTGCGGCTTGCCGATCAGCGTGCCGGTGCGTTCCGCCAGCCGGTTCAGATCGCTCAGCGTGTGCTGTAGAGCCTCACGCAGGCGTTGCTGTTCGCCCAACACCTCGTCCGCGCCAATCCGTCGATCGGCGGTTGGCGGCCAGAAGCTGTGGGCCTGAAACACCGGCCCGCTGGTGACGCTTTCCGCCACCGGGATACCGTGCAGCGAAGGCTGCTGCCTCTCGGAGACCGTCTCGCCGAAATGTTGCTTCGCCAGCGCGTTGAACGCCGCCAGCGCCTCGTCCGCCTGCGCGCCGTCGGCGATCAGGCGAATAGTATCGCCGTGGCGCACCTGCAGCAGCGCCAGCTGATTGAGGCTGCGTGGATCGACGCACTGCCCCTGCTTTTCCAGCACCAGCTCGGCCTTGAACGGCGCCAGCGTCTCGACCAGCCGCGCCGCCGGGCGCGCGTGCAGCCCGTGCGGGTTCTGCACCGTCCAGGTTGCGCTTTTGCCCTGCGCCAGCGGCAAAGCCGCGCTTTTCGCGGCCGGTGAGCCTTCGCCCAGCTGCGCCTGTTTGGCCTGCAGCGCGCCCTGCGCCTCCGCCACCACCTGCTCCAGCGAGGCACCGGAGTTGGCGGCCACCACCGCCGCCAGCGTGCCTTCGACCAGCGGCGCCGCACACAGCCGCACTTTGACAGCCACGTCCGGGTCCAGCAGATCGAGCGCGGTTTCGGCACTGAGCAGCGCGCTGCCCAAATCCATCAGCACCAGAACGCCGTCACCGTCGGCGACCGCTTCGATCGCCTCCATCACTTTGACCGCGTCGGTGCCGATCGGGTGTTCCTCGTCATCTACGCCCGCCGCCAGCGCCAGCTTGCAGCCATCGCCGCGCATCATCTGCCGCGCCAACTGCTCAACGCCGCGCGCCAGCAACACACTGTGCGAAACCACCACGATATTAATCATCTCGCCTCCTGCTACGGCTAACTACCGGCGACCTCGGCCAGCGTTTTCATCATCAGCATCACCGAAGTGGCGCCGGGATCCTGGTGGCCGATGCTGCGCTCGCCCAGATAACTGGCCCGCCCCTTGCGCGCCTGCATGGTAATGGTGCTCTCCACCGCCCGCTCGGCGCTGTCGGCGGCGCGCTGCAGCGCTTCCGCCACGCTCAGGTTCTGCTGCGCGGACTGGCCGAGGCTTTCCACCACCGGCCACCAGACGTCGCACATGGTTTTATCGCCCGGCTCCGCCTTACCGCGCATCACCACGCCTTCCACCCCCTCTTGCATCATCTGATGCAGCTCCGGCAGATCCAGGCTTTGCTTGGCGTTCGCCGCCTGCGCCGCGCGGATGAAGAAGGTGCCGAACAGCGGGCCGCTGGCGCCGCCCACGCTCGACAGCAGCGTCATGCCGGTGTTTTTCAGGATAAAGCCGATATCCTTGTCCGCCACCGACGGCAGCTTTTCCACCACCTTGTTGAAACCGCGATTCATGTTCAAACCGTGGTCGGCATCACCGATCTCGGTGTCCAGCCGGGTCAGAAAATCGCGCTCCCGGCTGAACACCTCGCCGCAACGCATCAGCCAATCGACAACCTGTTGTTTGGTCAACGCCATGATTCCTCCTCAGCAACCCCAACGCAGCGCAGGTGTTTTCACCGGCGCATCCCACAAGGACAACAGCTCGTCGTCCACGTTCAACAGCGTGATAGACACGCCCTGCATATCGAGCGAGGTGCAATAAGACCCCACCAGGTTGCGTTCAATGATGATGCCCGCTTCGGCGCAGCGCTCCGCCAGCCGATGGTACACGCCGTATAGCTCCGACAGTGGCGTAGCGCCCAGGTTGTTGACCAGCGCGATCGCACGATCGCCGCGCGTCAGCGGCTGTTTGGTCTGCATCTCGTCGCGCCACTCGCCCTGCTGACGATCCCAGACGCGGATCGTGCGCTGATAGTGGCCGTGGTCGATCAGCGTATGGAACATGTCGTCCACCGCCGCGTTGAGCGTGGTGAACGGGCGGCGCGCAATGCCCGGCTCGCCGTGAATGCCGACGCCGAACTCCATTTCGTTTTCCGCCAGGGTGAACGACGGCTTGCCGGCGGCCGGCACGGTGCAAGCCCCCAGCGCGATGCCGATCGAGTGCCCGTGGTTGTTGATGCGATGCCCTAACGTCACCACGCTGTCCAGATCATCGCCGCGCGCCGCGGCGGCGCCCAACAGCTTCTCCATCAGCACGGTGTTGGCCACCCCGCGCCGCCCGGCGGTAAACAGGCTGTCTTTGACCGCCACGTCGTCATCCACCAGCACCGTCGCCACCGCGACGCCGCTGTCGTGCAGCAGCTCGGTGGCGGTTTCGAAGTTGAGCACGTCGCCGGTGTAGTTCTTGATCAGCAGCAACACCCCGGCACCGCCGTCGATCGCCTGGCCGCACTCGTACATTTTATCCGGCGTCGGCGAGGTAAAAATCTCGCCCGGACAGGCGCCGTCGAGCATCCCTTCGCCGACGAAACCGCAGTGCATCGGCTCATGGCCGCTGCCGCCGCCGGACAGGATCGCCACCTTGCCCGCCACCGGCGCGTCGGCGCGGGTCACGAAGACCGGATCCGCGTGCACCAGCAGCTCGGGATGGGCCTCCGCCAGCCCCTGCAACTGCTCTTCCAACACCGACTCGACCTGATTAATCAGTTTTTTCACGATGGTTTCCTCTGTAAGAACAGGGACGCGGCGCACCGCGCCCCAAGGGTATCAATGACGCTGCAGCCAGGCGGCGCCCAGCCTATCCGCCGTCAGGATCGCCGCCTGCACGCCCGCAGGGGTGACCTTGAACGGCATGTTGTGAATGGTTTCGCCGGCCGCGCAGCTGGCCTCGGCCACCGCCATGATCTTCGCCGTCGCATCGCCGGTGACGCCCATCTGCGCCAGCGTGATCGGCAAGCCGATGCCATGGCAAAACGCCAGCACGGTTTCAATCTGCGCCATCGGGCTGTTCTGCAGCACCAGCTGCGCCAGGGTGCCGAACGCCACTTTCTCGCCGTGATACAGGTGGTGGCACTCTTCGAGCACGGTAAAACCGTTGTGAATGGCATGCGCCGCCGCCAACCCGCTGCTCTCGAAGCCGATGCCGCTCAGATACGTATTGGCCTCAATGATGCGCTCCACCGCTTCCGTCACCACGCCGGCCTCGACCGCCAGTTTGGCTTTCACCCCTTCCGCCAGCAGCGTGTCATAACACAGCCGCGCCAGGCTGAGCGCCGCCAGCGTCGATTTGCCGCCGGCCATGCTGGTGGCCTGGGCGTCGAAACAGGCCTGGGCTTCGAAATAGGTGGAGAGCGCGTCGCCCATGCCGGCCACCAGCAGGCGCACCGGCGCTTTGGCGATGATGGCGCTGTCCATCACCACCATGTCCGGGTTGCGCGGGTAAATCAGGTATTCGGCGAATTCGCCCTGTTCAGTGTAGAGGACCGACAGCGCGCTGGTCGGCGCATCGGTGGAGGCGATGGTGGGAATAAGCACCACCGGCAGCTGTTGGTAGTGCGCCACGGCCTTGGCGGTGTCGAGCGTCTTGCCGCCGCCGACGCCGATCACGCCGCGGCAACCGTGGGCCTGGAGCTCATGGCCGAGCCGGTCTATCTCTTTGCGGCAGCACTCGCCGTTGAAGCGGGCCGCGTGATGTTTCACGCCGTGCTGCTGCAGGCTGCCCATCAGGGTGTCGCCCGCCAGCTGCATCACGAAGTCGTCTGCGATCACCAGGTAGTGATCGGCGAGGGATTTGGCATATTCGCCGACGGCGGCCAGCGCATTGGCGCCCTGAATATATTTGCCTGGTGACTGGATGATTCTCAACATAACCGGATCCTTGTAGGGAGTTGGCGATGGTAACGTTCAGATATCAGGTGATGACGCGCCGACTTCGCCGCCGGCTTGTTGTTGTGCTTCGACTATGAGCGCCCGCCGCCCGCCTGGCGAGCCTCGCGATTTTTGTTCCATTATGGAACATCATCATAGCGACAACGTTTCATGATGAAACGCCAATGCGCGTTTTTTCGCCGCGAAAGCGAACTGGCGCACACCCCAACGTATAACTGCGTAAAGAGTCGATTCTGCGGGCGTTTCAGCTTTAATTTTGACCATGTTTCCCCTATCCTTAGCGCCACTACTGGGAAAGGGCGAAAACAGCCCGCATGATGGGATTGATAACGATGAAACGGACAAAAAACATCAACCAAGAGACGTTCCGCAAATCCTGGCGCAGCTACCGTGTCGCGCCCGTGGCTTTGGCGATCAGCGCCGTCTTTATGCTGGCCGGCTGCGAGAAGAGCGATGAAACGGTCTCCCTGTATCAGAATGCCGATGACTGTTCGCGCGCCAATCCTTCGATGAGCGAGCAGTGCACCACCGCCTACAACAACGCCCTGCAAGAAGCGGCGAAAACCGCGCCGAAATACGCCACCCGCGAAGACTGCGTCGCCGAGTTCGGCGAAGCGCAGTGCACCCAGGCTCCGGCGCAGGCCGGCATGGCGGCGGAATCGCAAAGCAGCGGCAGCTTCTGGATGCCGCTGATGGCGGGCTACATGATGGGTCGCCTGATGGGCGGTTCCGGCTTCGCGCAGCAGCCGCTCTTCACCTCCAAGAACGCCGCCAGCCCGGCGAACGGCAAGTTTGTCGACGCCAGCGGCAAGAGCTACGGCCCGGCCACCGCCGGCGGCCGCACCATGACGGTGCCGAAAACCGCCATGGCGCCGAAGCCTGCAGTCACCAACACCGTGACCCGCGGCGGCTTCGGCGAGAGCGTGGCCAAGCAGACCAGCATGCAGCGCAGCAGCGCCACCTCAAACTCCGGCTCTCGCAGCATGGGCGGTTGATGCATGAAACGTATTGCTATTACCGAGCGCCCGGACTGGCGTGAAAAAGCGACCGAGTTCGGTTTCCGTTTCCACACCATGTACGGCGAGCCGTACTGGTGTGAAGACGCCTATTACCAGTTCACGCTGGCGCAAATTGAAGAGATCGAAAACGCCACCGCTGAGCTGCACCAGATGTGCCTGCAGGTGGTGGAAAAAGTGGTCGGCAGCGACGAGCTGATGGCCAAGTTCTGCATCCCGAAACACACCTGGGAGTTCGTACGCAGCTCCTGGCGCACCAACCAGCCGTCGCTGTACTCGCGTCTCGATCTGGCCTACGACGGCGTCAACCCGCCAAAGCTGCTGGAGAACAACGCCGATACGCCAACCTCGCTGTATGAGGCGGCCTTCTTCCAGTGGCTGTGGCTGGAAGACCAGATCAACGCCGGCAAACTGGATCCGGAGTCGGATCAGTACAACAGCCTGCAGGAAAAGCTGATCGAGCGTTTCGCCGAGCTGAAAGCGCATCACGGCTTCGGCCTGTTGCACCTGGCCTGCTGCCAGGACAGCGAAGAAGATCGCGGCACGGTGCAATATCTGCAGGACTGCGCGCAGGAAGCCGGTCTGCCGACCGAGTTCCTGTTCATGGAAGAGATTGGTCTCGGCGAGAAAGGCCAGTTTACCGATCTGCAGGATCAGGTGATTGGCAACCTGTTCAAGCTCTACCCGTGGGAATTCATGCTGCGCGAGATGTTCTCCACCAAGCTCGAAGACGCCGGCGTGCGCTGGCTGGAGCCGGCCTGGAAGAGCATCATCTCCAACAAAGCGCTGCTGCCGCTGCTGTGGGAAATGTTCCCGAACCACCCGAATCTGTTGCCGGCTTATTTCGCGCAAGACGATCATCCGCCGATGGATCATTACGTCACCAAGCCGCTGTTCTCACGCGAAGGTGCCAATATCCAGATCGTCGAAAACGGTCAGGAAGTGGCGCGTGTGGACGGACCTTATGGTGAAGAAGGCATGATCGTGCAGCAGTTCCACCCGCTGCCGAAGTTTGAAGACAGCTACACGTTGATCGGCAGCTGGCTGGTGAACGATCAGCCTTGCGGTATCGGCCTGCGCGAAGATCGCGAACTGATCACGCAGGATCTGTCGCGCTTCTATCCGCACACCATCCTCGGCTGATCGCCCCGCCGAAGACAAAAACGCCAGTCTCTGACTGGCGTTTTTCTTTAGCCCACCTGCACCGACAGCATGCTCAGCGCTCCCATTTCGATACCGTCGATCGGCACGCTGATGGCCTCTTTGCCATCCCAACCGCCAAGCACGTACAGCAACGGCAGATAGTGTTCCGGCGTCGGATTCGACAGCGCTGCCCCCTCATGGCGCATGAAATCCACCAGCGGATGGTTTTCGCCCCGATAACGCAGGTTATCCCGGACAAAGTTATTGAACGATTCCGCCCACGGGTAGGCGCTGGTATCGCCCTGCCATTTCACCATGCGCAGGTTGTGCACCACGTTGCCGCTGGCGACAATCATCACGCCCTCATCACGCAGCGCAGCGAGTTTGCGACCCAGCTCATAGTGATAGGCCGCCGGCTGCGTACCGTCGACGCTGAGCTGCACCACCGGAATGTCGGCATTGGGATACATCTTGATCAACACGCCCCAGGTGCCGTGATCCAACCCCCACTCACCGAGATCGGCCGTCACCGGCACCGGCGCCAGCATTTGCTGCAGCTGCGCAGCCAGCGCGGGAGAGCCCGGCGCCGGATAACGGGTATCGAACAGCGCCTGCGGGAACCCGCCGAAGTCGTGAATGGTTTTGGGTTTTTCCATCGCGGTAACCGCAGTGCCGCGGGTATACCAATGTGCGGAAACCGCCACGATCGCCTTCGGGCGCGGCAATGACTCACCCAACGCACGCCATGCCCGGGTGTAACGGTTGTCTTCCAGCACGTTCATCGGGCTACCGTGGCCAAGAAACAGTGCAGGCATACGAGAGGTGTTCATAGGGAGATCCTTAGTTCAAATTGTGCTATGCCGCTACATTACGCGCTTTGCCACACCAACACAGCCGGATAACCGTGATGAAGATATTCAATAAATTTGAATTAAAAACGGAGGAATACGCCGGTAAACAGAAAGATAAAAAATTTATATATTTCAATAGATTAATAACAAGCATGAATGTCATGGCATTACTGCCACACAGATCCAATTTGTGAACAATTTATGTATTTTTTGTTAACGTAATCTATACACTCCTCCTCTGCCGACGGGTGCCGACAGCCCCGCCGCGCAATGGGAACTACGTCTCACCAAGGAGGAATTCATGTTCAGACTCACACTGGCAACCCGCCTGGCGCTTTCCATGTCCTTATGCGCCGGCTGGACGGCAACCGCCGGCGCGGCGGACAACGCGCAGCTGACGCAGCGCGAAGACCCTTACTTCCTTCAGGCGCAAGCTCAGCTGCAACAGCGGCTAAAACAGACGCCAAACACCAACCGCGCCAAAAACGTCATTCTGGTGGTCGGTGACGGCATGGGATTTTCCACCGTGACCGCCGCCCGCATTTTTGAAGGGCAGCAGCGCGGCGTGGACGGCGAATCCAACGTGCTGGCCTGGGAGGCCTTCCCCTATCTGGCGGCGGCCAAAACCTACTCCGCCGACGCCCAAATCACCGACTCCGCGCCCAGCGCAGTGGCGATGACCACCGGCGTCAAAACCATCAACGATCTGATGGGCCTCAACCATACGGCGACCCTCAACAATTGCGAGGACCAGCAAACCAAGACCGTCACCACGCTGTGGGAGATGGCCGCAACGCTCGGCATGGCCACCGGCGCCGTGACGACCGCGACCATCACCCACGCCACACCGGGCGCCACCTATGCCCATATCGCCAACCGCGATTGGGAATCCGACGCAAAAATGCCGGCAGCGGCCCTGGCCGCAGGCTGCCGCGACATCGCGCGCCAGCTGGTGGAAATGAAGTACGGTAACGGCCTCAACGTGGCGATGGGCGGTGGGCGCGCCAACTTCCTGCCCGACAGCGTGAGCGATCCGGAATACCCCGGTAAAAAAGGCGCCAGAAAGGATGGCCGCGATCTGACGCAGGCCTGGCTACAACGCTATGGCGAGCGTGGGCAATATGTCTGGAATCAGGCGCAGTTCGCCAAAATCGAACCGGCCAAAGTCGACCACCTGTTGGCCCTGTTCGAGCCATCGCACATGAACTTCGAGCACGATCGGCGGCAAGACGCAGCGGGAGAGCCTTCGCTGGCGGAAATGACCGGCAAGGCCATCGATATTCTGGCCAGGAATCCCGAAGGCTACCTGCTGTTGGTGGAGGGGGGACGCATCGATCACGGTAGCCACAACGGTAACGCCTACCGCACGCTGAGCGACGCGGTCGCCCTGAACGAGGCGGTGAAAACCATCGTCAACAAGGTCAATCTGGACGAAACCCTGGTGATCGTGACCGGCGATCACAGCCACACGTTGACCATCGCCGGCTATGCCAAGCGAGGTAATCCTATCCTCGGCATTTCCGTCGGCGTCGACGGCAAACCGCGACTGGGCAGCGACGGCAAGCCTTACACCACCGTCGGCTTCGCCAATGGCCCCGGCGGCACGATCCCGCTGACCGAACGCCCGGCATTGACCATGGAACAGGCCACCGCGCCCGACTTTATTCAGCCGGCGCTGGTGCCGCTGAAAAGCGAGACCCACGGAGGGGAAGATCTCGGCATCTACGCCATCGGCCCCTGGGCGCATCTGTTCCAGGGCACGGTGGAGGAAAACTACACCTTCCACGTGATGAATTACGCCAGCCGCATCGGCGAACGCCTGTCAGAACGGTAGATAAAAAAAAGCCGCGTAACGCGGCTTTTTTATCGTTGAAAAGCGGCCGGCTATCAGCTGGCTTTTTTCTCGTGCGCCTGGCGGTAGGCCACCAGATCTTCGATGGTCAGCACCACCATGTCGTGCTGTTTGGCGAAGGTAATCACTTCCGGCGCATGCGCCATGCTGCCATCGTCGTTGGTCAGCTCACACAGCACGCCGGCAGGTTTGAAACCGGCCATGGAAACCAGATCGATAGTCGCTTCGGTGTGGCCGCGACGGCTCAGCACGCCGCCTGGCTGCGCACGCAGCGGGAACACGTGGCCCGGACGGTTCAGGTCGCTCGGCTTGGCGCTGTCTGCCACCGCCGCACGGATGGTGGTCAGGCGATCGGAAGCGGAAACCCCGGTGGTCACGCCCTGCGCCGCTTCAATGGTCACGGTGAAGGCGGTCTGGAACTGACTGGAATTGTTGGTCACCATCATCGGCAGCTCAAGCTGCTGACGGCGTTCTTCGGTGATGCACAGGCACACGATACCGCTGCCGTGGCGAATGGTCAGCGCCATCTGCTCAACGGTCATGGTTTCCGCGGCGAAGATCATGTCACCTTCGTTTTCACGGTTTTCATCATCGAGCACCATTACGCCGCGCCCGTTGCGCAGTGCGTCGATCGCGCGTTCAACGCGTTCTGTCGGCGTGCCGAAGTCTGAAAGTAGCGTCTGATTCATGGTAAAAAACCTCATTAAAAAATTATGGATTACCAGAACCAGGGCGATCTTGAGGAGTAGCTAGCAATAGCTAAAAAAATAACGCAAGCGGGCACAAGCCCGGCAGATACCGTTACTCTCTCCCATCCGGACTATAACCGTCGGCCCCGGAATTACACCGGATCTGCTGACCTCTAACCGGCCCTGACAGGCTGGCTGAGCGCTCGCGGGCTTTCACCGTAGAAGGTGATTTACCGCCGGTGGGGACTTTCACCCCGCCCTGAGAATAAGCAGGTTGACTATAGCGCTAATGGGTAGGCAGGGCAATTGGCAAAAGCACAATTCGGCCACGCACGGCGAATGCGCTTAATGGTTTATCCGGCGGGCAACTCGCATTACACTAAGCGGCAGCTATTAAACTCTGAAAGGGATACGCCATGATTGACCCGAAAAAAATCGAACAAATCGCACGCCAGGTTCATGAGTCCATGCCTAAAGGCGTTCGTGAATTCGGGGAAGACGTTGAGAAAAAAATCCGTCAGGTCCTGCAGTCGCAGCTGACTCGCCTGGATTTGGTTAACCGCGAAGAGTTCGACGTACAGACTCAGGTTCTGTTGCGCACCCGCGAGAAGCTGGCGCTGTTGGAACAGCGCATGGCCGAGCTGGAAAGCAAACTGAGCGCGGCACCGGCAGCCAAACAGGAAGACGAATAAATTCCCGCCAAGGGCGCGCACCAGAACCGCGCGCCCTTGTTCTTTAGATTGCCCGGCGTTAGCCGCGACCGTCTTTGATCGCGTTGATGATGTTGGTGGTCGACAGCCCGTCTTCAAAGTTCAGCACTTTGACATCCCCGCCGTTGGCCCACACTTCCGCACTGCCGGCAATCTCTTCCGGTTTGTAATCACCGCCTTTCACCAGCAGATCCGGCAGAATGTCGGCGATCAAGCGCTGCGGCGTATCCTCTTCGAACGGCACCACCCAATCCACCGCTTCCAGCGCGCCCAGCACGATCATCCGATTCTCCAGCGCGTTGACCGGGCGTGTTTCCCCTTTCAGGCGTTTGGTCGACGCATCGCTGTTCACCGCCACGATCAGGCGGTCGCCCAGCTTGCGGGCGTTGGCCAGATAAGAGACGTGGCCGGCATGCAAAATGTCGAAGATGCCGTTGGTCATCACCACTTTTTCGCCGCGCTGACGCGCCTGCGCGACAGCATGCTTCAACTGCGCTTCGGTCATCACGCCAAAACCGGTTTCGGCACGGCCGCGCACCGCGTTTTCCAGCTCGATAGGCGACACGGTAGAGGTGCCAAGCTTGCCCACCACCACGCCGGCGGCGGCGTTAGCCAGGAAACAGGACTCTTCCAGCGAATTACCGGCGGCCAGCGAGGCGGCCAGCACGCCGATCACGGTGTCGCCCGCGCCGGTCACATCGAACACTTCCTGCGCCTGGGTCGGCAAATGCAGCGGTTCAACGCCCGGCTGCAGCAGCGTCATGCCGTGTTCGGAACGGGTAACCAGCAGCGCCGACAGCTCAAAATCCGCCACCAGCTTCATGCCGCGTTCCACCAGCTCCGCCTCATCCTTGCAGTGGCCCACCACCGCTTCGAACTCGGACAGGTTCGGCGTCAGCAGCGTCGCGCCGCGATAGCGCTCGAAGTCAGAGCCTTTCGGATCGATCAGTACCGGCACTTTGGCGGCGCGCGCCAGTTGGATCATGCCCTGCACCTGGCTGAGCGCGCCCTTGGCGTAATCGGACAGCACCAGCGCGCCGATCTGCGGCAGCGCCTGCTGAATGCGCTCCAGCATCGGCTGCGGATCGACGTTGGAGAAACCTTCTTCGAAGTCGAGACGGATCAGCTGCTGGTTGCGCGACAGCACGCGCAGCTTGGTGATGGTCGGATGGGTCGGCACCGAGACGAAGTCGCAGCGCACGTTGACTTCATTCAGCTTGGCGCTTAGCGCCCGCGCCGCATCGTCGATGCCGGTCAGGCCCACCAGGCGGGAAGTGGCTCCCAGCGAAGCGATGTTCATCGCCACGTTAGCCGCGCCGCCGGGACGCTCTTCGATGGTATCGACCTTGACCACCGGCACCGGGGCTTCCGGTGAAATGCGGCTGGTCGGCCCATACCAATAGCGATCCAACATGACGTCACCGACCACCAGCACACCGGCGCGGCGAAAATCAGGCAGCGTAACTTTCATCCGATAACTCCAAAAAAGTACAAAATTTTAGTGGCGCAGATATTACCACAGACCGCCGGAATACCCGCAAAAAGGTATTAATCCAGCCATTTGGCCCAGCTGGCACGCACCTGCTCGCGCTCGGCGGCGAACAGCTCGCTGCCGACCTTGCCGGAATGCTCCTGCAGCGCCAGATGGTGGATCTCGTCGCGCATGGTGACATAGGCCTGGGTCAACGCGCGCGCCTCCTCTTCCGGCATGATGTCGTAATTGGCCATCAGCTCGAAGATGCGCACGTTGTCCGACCAACGCGTCAGCCGCGGTTCACCCGGCGCATAGCGTAAGACCAGATATTGGGCGATAAATTCGATGTCGGTAATGCCGCCCTCATCGGTTTTGATATCAAACAGATCGCGCTGCTTGTTGCCGAGATGGTTGCGCATCTTTTCGCGCATCTCGCGCACTTCGCGCTTCAGGATCTCCGCATCGCGCGTTTTGCACAGGATCTCGCGCCGGATCGCGTCGAACTGCTGATGCAGCGCCGGATCGCCATGCACGATGCGCGCACGCACCAGGGCCTGATGTTCCCAGGTCCAGGCTTCATTTTGCTGGTAGTCGGCGAACGCCTCGACGGTGCTGACCAGCATCCCCGCGGCGCCGGAAGGCCGCAGGCGCGCGTCCACCTCATACAGAATGCCGGAGGAGGTGCGGGTACTGAACAGATGCATCACCCGCTGCGCCAGCCGCAGGTAGAACTGACGGCCGTCGATGCAGCGATCGCCGTCGGTCATCACCTCCGGCGGGCAATCCAGCAGGAACACCAGATCGAGATCGGAACTGTAACCCAGCTCCCAGCCACCCAGCTTGCCGTAGCCGATCACCGCAAAGCCGCGCCCTTCACGCTCCTGCAGATGGGTCGGCTGGCCGTAGCGCGCCACCATGTCGCTCCAGGCCTGTTGCACCACCGCGTCGATGATCGCTTCCGCCAGATAAGTCAGGTGGTCGCTCACTTTCATCACCGGCAGCGCGCCGGCGATATCCGCCGCGGCGATGCGCAGTTGCTGCGCCTGTTTGAACTGGCGCAGCGCCTCCAGCTTTTGCTCTTCGTCGTCTTCCGGCACCCGCAGCAGGTACTGGCGCAGCTCGCTGCGGTAGGCATCCAGCGCCACCGGCTGATACAGCGTGGCCGGATCCAGCAGTTCGTCCAGCAACAGCGGATAGCGCGACAGCTGGTTGGCAACCATCGGCGACGCGGCGCACAGGCGGATCAGATGGCTGAGCGCCGCGTGGTACTCCACCAGCAGCTCGAGGTAGGTCGTGCGGGTGACGATGCTGAGCAGCAGCTGCGCCAGTCGCACCAGCGCGGTCGGCGCGTCCTGGCGCGGGCACACTTCCGCCAACAGGCGCGGCATCAACTGATCGAGCACGTCGCGGCCGCGCGGGCCGATGGTGCGTTTGTCGACGTCATGGCGGAAATCGGCGATGGTGCGCAACATCTGTCGGCGCCCCTCTTCGTCCAGGTGCGGCGTCAACGGCGCCAGCTCATTTTCCTCCAGCGCGTCCTGCCATAGGCTGTGGTAGTGTTGGTAGTCGGGATCTTCGCCGACATCCGGGCTATCGTCGCCGATCAGGTCGTCGAACACCGCCCGCACCGCCTGCATGTGCAACTCCAGCGTCGCCATCAGCGCCGGCCAATCCGCCAGCCCCATGCCGTAGGCCAGCCGTGCCTGATCGAGCGCATCCTGCGGCAGCGTCTGGGTTTGCTGATCGCCGATCGCCTGCAGCAGATTCTCCAGCCGCCGCAGGAACAGATAGGCGGCGCTCAGCGCCCGCACTTGCTCGGCCTCCAGCAGCCCCAGCTCACCCACCGCCTGCAGCGTCGGCAACAGTGAACGCCCCTGCAGCGCCGGCTCGCGGCCGCCGCGGATCAGCTGGAATACCTGGGTGATGAATTCGATTTCCCGAATGCCGCCGGCACCCAGCTTGATGTTGTCCTTCAGGCCGCGACGCCGCACTTCACGGGCGATCATGCCCTTCATGTTGCGCAATGATTGAATGACGCTGAAATCGATATAGCGGCGGAACACGAACGGCCGCAGCGTTTTGCGCAGCTCCTGGCTGTAGGCGTCTTCTGCGCCGCCCATCAGGCGCGCCTTCACCATCGCATAACGTTCCCAGTCGCGCCCCTGCTCCTGATAGTAATCTTCCAGCGCCGCGAAGCTCATCACCAACGGACCGCTGTCGCCGAACGGCCGCAGCCGCATGTCGACGCGATAAACGAAGCCGTCGATGGTCTGCTGATCCAGCGCCTTGATCAGCCGCTGGCCGAGGCGGGTGAAGAACTGGGCATTGTCCAGCTCGCGCCGCCCGCCCTGGGTCTGGCCGTTTTCCGGGTAGGCGAAGATCAGATCGATATCCGACGAGAAATTCAGCTCGCCGCCGCCCAGCTTGCCCATGCCGAGGATCAGCAGCGGCTGCGGTTCACCGGCGGCGTTGCACGGCGTGCCCCACTCGCGGCAGCAGGTTTGGTACAGCCAGTCGCGCGCGCTGACGATCAGCGTTTCCGCCAATCCGCTCAGCTGCAGCAGCGTTTCTTCGGTCGAACACAGCCCCTGAGCCTGCGCCCAGGCAATGCGCACCAGCGTTTCACGGCGAAACAGACGCAGCGTGCGCATCAGCTGGGCCTCATCGCGCACCTCTTCCAGCTCGTCCTGCAACCAGGCGGCATAGTGTTGCCACTCGCCGGGCGCCGGCGGCTGTTCGCGCAGCGTCGCCAGCCAGGCCGGCTGGGCGAACAGCGCGTCGCTGACGAAATCGCTCGACGCCAGCACCCACTGCTCCTGTTCGCTAAAGGCGCAGTCCGCGCCGTGAACTTCCTGAAAACGCTGCACAACCTGCTGTGCCTGAGCCTGTAACGCGGCTGAAAGTGGCGACATAGTGTATGACCCGTTCTGCGGCCCACGGCTGGCGGGCCGGCTGGATTAACGAAGCGCGCCGTTTAACCAGAATGGCGCATGCGATAAGGCCTGTTTGCGGCTGGCTTCATACCAGCCCTGGCGGCGCTCACTCAGCGCTGCCTGCAGCTCGCGCCAGGCCTCGATATAAGGCCCGGTCTGCTCGTCGGGGTAGGCGCCCGACAGCAGGACCAGCGCCGAAATCTGACGCGTCAGGCGCGGCAATTGTTCCTGATATTCATCTTCGTTCAGCATACGGCTGAAGGCTTCTTTCAGCTCCGCGCCGCTGCGCCCCAGCATGATGTCGCTGAAGCGCTTGAAAGAGCCGTCCAGCTTGGCCTGCCCTTTGGCATCGATAAACGGCCGCCAGGCGCCGCTCACCAGCCATGATGTGAGCGCCAACTTACATTGCAGATAGGCCGTGCTGTAGCACAGGGTTTCTGGCTGTGCGGCTTTGTCCGCCAACAGCGGTTCGAGCTCGGTCAGGCGGGCGCGCAGATCGGCGCTGGCCTTGCGCGGCACCAGGCCACCGAAGATCACCAGCGCCTGGCGGATCGTTCCGACCGCCTCAATCACCGAAGCGCGCGCCTGCGCGTCGCCGCGCAGCCACAGCTCCTCGTGGTACTGCCAGTGGCTCAGCGCCTGCTCGAAGGCGGCGATCATCCCCTGCTCCACGGTCGCCTTGGCCGCCGGCTTCAGCACCTGCAGTGGGCGCACCTCGCGCGGAGGATTGCCCTGCGCCAGGTGGTAACCGCGCGCCGCCTTGCTCAGGCTGCCCTGACGCAACCCGTCGTGCGCCGCCAGCTCACCGGCCAACGCCAGCAGATCGGCGGTATCGCCTTTCAACAGCTCCAGCTCGATCTCGCTCAGGGCTTCGCTGAGGTCACCGGCACGCACCTCGCCCTGGTCCAGGCCAATCTCTATCTCGCTTTTGCCGTAAGTAACCACCCACTTCTCACGCACGAAATCGGTACGGAACAGCGGTTGCAACGCCTGCTGCAGCGCCGCGATATCGCAATCCTGCGGCCAGATGTCGGCAGGAAACTGCGCCAGCGCCAGCTGCGGCTCGGCGATAGCGACATTGTATTCCGGGCGCTGGTGCAGGCCGCCCACCACTTTACCGGCGGTTTTGATGGTCATCTCATAGCGATCGTCGAAACCGCGAATGCGCAGCCCCATGTCGTGACGGCGCAGGACGTTGTCGGCCGTTTCGAAGTAAATGTTGGTCAGCTTTTGCGGCGCGGAATGCTGATGCGGCCAGGCGGCGAGCCATTGCGGCAGAGCGGCCACCGCTTGCGGCGCGGCGATGAATTTCAGTTCAATTTCAACGGTCATAATTCTTTAACACCAATAAGTTATGCATTCACGTCGGTTTCAGCGCGGCGCGTTCGGCCCGCCGTATGCTGCCCACTGACGCACAGTTGCCGTTATCTTACCGCGATTCCCGGCGCCTTAACCCTGCTAACTGTAGAAAAAACCTGTTACGTTATAAAACGCTGCGCAACTCACAGAATCAGCCACAGTAAGATAGTTCTCATTCCGGTTTTGGCGTTGCGTCGTCAGACTGAACCCTCTACTATCGTTCCATAAATTCACCCAGAAACGATGAACTAATGCAGAAATTACGCCTGATTTGCCTTGCCGCGCTGAGCTTCAGCATCACTTGGGCCGCACATGCCGAAGATAAACGCTATATCTCCGATGAGTTAAGCACTTACGTCCATAGCGGCCCAGGTAATCAGTACCGTATTGTCGGCACTCTGAACGCCGGTGAAGAAGTCACCCTATTGAGCGTCAACGACAGCACCAACTACGGCCAGATCCGCGATCCGAAAGGCCGCACCACCTGGATCCCGCTCGACCAGCTCAGCCAGACGCCAAGCCTGCGCACTCGCGTGCCCGAGCTGGAACAGCAGGTGAAAACCCTGACCGACAAGCTGGCCAACATCGACAACACCTGGAACCAGCGCACCTCGGAAATGCAGGAGAAAGTCGCGGGCAGCGACAGCACCATCAGCAGCCTGCAGAAGGAAAACCAGGATCTGAAAAACCAGCTGGTGGTCGCGCAGAAGAAGGTCAACGCCGTTAACCTGCAGCTCGACGACAAGCAGCGCACCATTATCCTGCAATGGTTCATGTACGGGGGCGGCGTCGCCGGCGTCGGTTTGCTGCTAGGCCTGCTGTTGCCGCACCTGATCCCGCGCCGCAAGAACAACAACCGCTGGATGAACTGATCTCAGTATCGTTCAGTTTGAGTATGGGCGCCTGCGGGCGCCCTTTTCATTGGTGCCGACATCCCGCGGCCAATTCATGTAATCTGATAGACAGAGCCTTACACGATATTCAGGAGTCAACAGTGCAGATTTATCTGGTCGGCGGCGCCGTTCGCGACAGCCTGCTCAATATCCCGGTAGTCGATCATGATTGGGTGGTGGTGGGCGCCACGCCGGCGGAGCTGCTGGCATTGGGCTACCAACAGGTCGGCAAAGATTTCCCGGTGTTCCTCAACCCCGATTCTCATGAGGAGTACGCGCTGGCGCGCACCGAGCGCAAATCCGGCCAGGGGTACACCGGTTTTACCTGCTATGCCGCGCCGGACGTCACGCTGGAAGAAGATCTGCTGCGGCGCGATCTGACCATCAACGCCATCGCCCGCTCCGCCGAAGGGGAACTGATTGACCCTTACGGCGGCGTGGCCGATCTGCAGGCGCGCGTGCTGCGCCACGTTTCCGACGCGTTCGGCGAAGATCCGCTGCGCGTACTGCGCGTGGCCCGCTTCAATGCCCGCTTCGCCCACCTGGGTTTTCACATTGCCGACGAAACGCTCGCCCTGATGCGCCAAATGGCGCACGGCGGTGAACTGGCTGCGCTGACCGCCGAACGCGTCTGGAAGGAAACCGAAAAGGCGCTGCAAAGCCAGAGCCCGCAGGTCTATTTTCAGGTGCTGCGCGACTGTAATGCACTGGCGGTGCTGTTCCCGGAAATCGACGCGCTGTTCGGCGTTCCGGCCCCCGCCAAGTGGCACCCGGAGATCGACACCGGCGTGCACACGCTGATGGCGCTGGCGATTGCCGCCCGCCTCACGCCGGAGGTGGACGTGCGCTTCGCCACCCTGTGCCATGACCTCGGCAAGGGGTTGACGCCGAAAGAGTTCTGGCCGCATCACCACGGCCACGGCCCGGCGGGCGTGCGGCTGGTCGAAGCGCTGTGCCAGCGACTGCGGGTGCCCAACCCGGTGCGCGATCTGAGCAAGCTGGTGGCCGAGTACCATGATCTGATCCACACCGTGAACAAGCTGCGGCCGGAAACCCTGCTGAAGCTGTTCGACGCCATCGACGTCTGGCGCAAGCCCCAAAGGCTGGAGCAGATGATCCTGACCAGCGAAGCGGACGCGCGTGGCCGCACCGGCTTTGAGGAGAACCCTTATCCGCAGGGAGACTATCTGCGCCAGGCGTATCAGGTGGCGAACGCGGTATCTATTAAAGAAGTGGTCGCCAGCGGGCTGCAGGGCACCGCGATCCGCGATGAGCTCAAACGCCGCCGCCAGCAGGCGCTGGCCGACTGGAGGCTCAATCAAACTATCCTCAACGATCAGGCATAAAAAAACCCCGCAGAGCGGGGTTTTTTCTTGGCGTCGGGCTTACAGGAATACCATGTAAACCACGGCCGCCACGATAAAGCGGTAGATGGCGAACGGCACGAACGAGATGCGCTTGATCAGCGACAGGAAGGTCTTGATCGCAATCAGCGCCACCACGAAGGCCGTAACGAAACCGACGGCGAACATCGGCAGATCGCCCCAGGTCAGGAAGTGCAGGCTCTTGTACAGATCCAGGCCGCTGGCGCCAATCATCATCGGCACCGCCAAAATGAAGGAGAACTCGGACGCCGCATAGCGATTCACGCCCACCAGCATACCGCCGGCGATAGTGGAACCCGAACGGGAGAAGCCCGGCCACAGCGCCAGGCACTGGAAGCAGCCGATCATGAACGCCTGGCGATAGGTGATGTCATCCAGCCCTTCCGCGCTCGGTTTCTTCGGCTTCAGCCATTCCGCTGCCAGCAGCAGCAGGCCGCCGACCACCAACGCGTACATCACGTTTTTCGGCGCGAACAGCGACTTGATGAAATCATGGAAGGCCAGACCCAGCACCACCGCCGGGATCATCGCCAACAGGATGTGCCCCAGCTTCAGCTGGCCGCTGGTTTTGCCCTCGTGCTCCACCGGCTTGCCGCCGAAATGGATGCCGATCAGGCCGAACAGTCGGCGCCAGAACATCACCACCACGGCCAGGATCGACCCCAGTTGGATGATGACTTCAAAGGTTTTGGCTTTGTCGCCGGTAAAGCCCAGCCACTCGCCAACGATAATCATATGCCCGGTGGAAGACACCGGCAGAAATTCGGTTAACCCCTCAACAACCCCAAGAACAAACGCAATAAACAGTGAATGCATGTCAGCCATGTGCTTCGATCACCCCATAAAATAACGGCTATCACATAAAAAAGCGGCAATGCTTAAAGACAATGCCGCTAAAACAATTCTCAGGATTAAGACCAGGTTAACGGTCTTTCGTTGCAAGCAGATGACATAAAATTATGCGGGACGAGTGCCGCGCTCAATGATCACGCCGACCCGACTGGCATGTGCTACAGCGCCCGGTTTGCTGACCTTAATACGGACCCAGGGGGAATTGAAGCGCTGAAGCAAAATTTCGGATATTTCCTCCGCCACGCGTTCCACCAGCGCGAAGCGGTTCGACTCCACGTGCTGGATCACGGCGTCGCTGACGTCGGCATAGCTCAGACAGTCGGTTACGTCATCGCTGGCGGCGGCCGGCCGGTTATCCCAGCCCATTTCGATATCGAACACCAGCTTCTGACGAATGCCCTGTTCCCACTCATAAACGCCAATGGTGGTAATTACGGTAAGCTCTTCAATAAATACGATATCCATCACGTCATTCTCTGTTTTTGGCCTTGCCGGATACCACTTCCAGCGGAATGTGCGTATTATCCATAGATGTTGCGAGTAAAACGACCATTATTAAACGGAACCGCGTTATGAGTGCTACCGCGCTTGGCATGATTATCTTCGCGTATCTGTGCGGCTCGATTTCGAGCGCGATCCTGGTTTGCCGGATCGCCAGGCTGCCGGACCCGCGTGAGCATGGCTCAGGAAACCCCGGGGCGACCAACGTCCTGCGCATCGGCGGCCGGCTGGCGGCGGCGGCGGTGTTGGTGTTCGATATTCTGAAAGGGATGTTGCCGGTCTGGCTGGCCTACAAACTCGATGTGCCGCCGCTGTACCTCGGCCTGACGGCGATCGCCGCCTGCCTGGGGCACATCTATCCGGTATTCTTCCACTTTCGCGGCGGTAAAGGCGTGGCGACGGCGTTTGGCGCCATCGCGCCTATCGGTTGGGATCTGACCGGCCTGATGACCGGCACCTGGCTGCTGACGGTATTGCTCAGCGGCTACTCTTCGCTCGGCGCTATCGTCAGTGCGCTGATCGCCCCGTTCTACGTCTGGTGGTTCAAACCGCAGTTCACCTTCCCGGTGGCGATGCTCTCCTGCCTGATCCTGATGCGGCATCACGACAATATCCAGCGCCTGTGGCGCGGCCAGGAAGGCAAGATTTGGGGCAAGTTCCGCAAGAAGAAAAACGACGCGGATGCGGATAACGGCGACCAGCCGAAAGACGAATAACAGAAGGGCCGGATTATCCGGCCTTTTGCTTTATACCGCAGGCAGTTCCGCCAGCGGCCAGCGCGGCCGCACCGAAACGCTCAGCTCCGGGTTGGCGCCGCTCTTCAGGCGCACCATGCCGGCATAGGCGATCATCGCGCCGTTGTCGGTGCAAAATTCCGGGCGAGCATAGAACACTTCCCCGCCGCGTTTCTGCATCATCTCTGCCAGCTTGGCGCGCAACGTGCGGTTGGCGCTCACGCCGCCGGCCATCACCAGGCGTTTGAAGCCGGTTTGCTCCAGCGCACGTTTGCATTTGATCGCCAACGTATCTACCACCGCATCCTCGAAAGCGCGGGCGATGTCGGCACGCGTCTGATCGTCGTTGCCGTTGGAGCGAATGGTGTTGGCGGCGAAGGTTTTCAGCCCGGAGAAGCTGAAGTCCAGCCCCGGACGATCGGTCATCGGCCGCGGGAAGGTGAAGCGCCCCGCCGTGCCCTGCTGCGCCATCTTCGACAGCATCGGCCCGCCGGGATAATCCAGGCCGAGCAGCTTGGCGGTTTTGTCGAACGCTTCGCCGGCGGCATCGTCGATCGACTCGCCCAGCAGTTCATACTCACCGATGCCAGTGACGCTGATCAGCTGAGTGTGGCCGCCGGAGACCAGCAGCGCGACGAACGGGAACGCCGGCGGATTGTCTTCCAGCATCGGTGCCAGCAGGTGGCCTTCCATATGATGCACCGGCACTGCCGGCACGTTCCAGGCGAACGCCAGCGCGCGCCCCACGGTAGCACCGACCAGCAGCGCGCCCACCAGGCCAGGCCCGGCGGTATAGGCCACGCCGTCGATGTCGGCCGGGGTCAGGTTGGCCTCTTTCAGCGCCGCCTGAATCAGCGGCACGGTTTTGCGCACGTGATCGCGAGAGGCCAGTTCCGGCACTACGCCACCGTAGTCGGCGTGCAGCTTCACCTGACTGTATAATTGGTTGGCCAACAAACCGGTTTGATCGTCATACACTGCAATTCCGGTTTCATCGCAGGACGTTTCTATACCCAGTACTCGCATTACATTTCCCATCATTCACGTGCGGCCGCCAGTCTACCACATTCCGCCGCATTTACCGCCAGCGCGGCGCATCTTGTCACCGGCTCGCACCTATGTCGATGATTCATCCAGAAAAGGCCCAGGCGATTAAAGACGAGCATTTTTTTCTGATTAGTCTATAATCAGCGCCCGGTGCAAAATTGCGCACGTTGCGGCAGAGCGACGCGGGTTTCAATTTGCTGTGGTGCTTTACAAAGCAGCATCCATTGGAGTAAAATTCCGCACCATTTTGAAAAGGCTGGCGCTTGGCCAGCAACAAACCGAATTTTATTGAGGTGAGAGGCACATGCCGGTAATTAAAGTACGTGAAAACGAGCCATTTGACGTTGCTCTGCGTCGTTTCAAACGCTCTTGCGAGAAAGCGGGTGTTTTAGCTGAAGTTCGTCGTCGTGAGTTTTATGAAAAACCAACTACCGAACGTAAACGCGCTAAAGCTTCTGCTGTGAAACGTCACGCGAAGAAACTGGCTCGCGAAAACGCACGCCGCACTCGTCTGTATTAATTCTTCGGGGGCAACCCCACCGCGTGAATTTCTGATTTTCAAAATCGCGCAGACCGAGTAGTTGCATACGAAGGCCGTGCTTTCCGAAAGGAATGCGCGGCTTGTTCTCGTTTATAGGCTAATGAAGTAAGGGCTTATGGCTGGACGAATTCCGCGCGTATTTATCAATGACTTGCTGGCTCGCACCGACATCGTCGATCTGATCGACGCCCGCGTGAAGCTCAAGAAGCAAGGCAAGAACTACCACGCGTGCTGTCCGTTCCACCACGAAAAGACGCCTTCCTTTACCGTTAATGGCGAAAAGCAGTTTTATCACTGTTTTGGGTGTGGTGCGCACGGCAACGCCGTCGATTTTTTGATGAATTACGACCGACTCGAGTTTGTCGAAACCATCGAAGAGCTGGCGACCATGCACGGGCTGGAAGTGCCTTACGAAGCGGGCACCGGGCCAACCCAGATCGAACGCCATCAGCGCCAGAGCCTGTACCAACTGATGGAGCAGCTCAGCGCGTTCTATCAACAGTCACTGCAGCAGTCCTCCGGGGCACCGGCGCGCAGCTATTTGCAGCAGCGCGGATTAAGTGACGACGTTATTCGCCATTTCGCCATTGGCTTCGCGCCGGCGGGATGGGACAACGCCCTGAAGCGTTTCGGCCGCGACGCCGACTCGCGCCGCGCATTGAACGATGCCGGCATGCTGGTGACTAACGATCAGGGGCGTTCGTACGACCGTTTCCGCGAACGGGTGATGTTCCCCATCCGCGACAAACGCGGGCGCGTGATCGCCTTCGGCGGCCGCGTATTGGGCGACGGTATGCCGAAGTACCTGAACTCGCCGGAAACCGAAGTTTTCCATAAGGGCCGCCAGCTGTATGGCCTGTATGAAGCACAGCAGAACCACCCTACCCTCCAGCGGCTGCTGGTGGTGGAAGGGTATATGGACGTGGTGGCGTTGGCGCAATTCGGCATCGATTATGCCGTCGCCTCGCTCGGAACCTCGACGACGGCTGAACACATTCAGCTGCTGTTCCGCGCCACCGACAACGTCGTCTGCTGTTACGACGGTGACCGCGCCGGCCGCGAAGCGGCCTGGCGAGCGCTGGAAACCGCGCTGCCGTACCTGAACGACGGGCGCCAGCTGCGGTTCATGTTTTTGCCCGACGGCGAAGATCCGGACACCCTGGTGCGCCAGGAAGGCAAAGAAGCCTTCGAACAGCGAATGGAGCAGGCGCAGCCGCTGTCCACGTTCCTGTTCGAAAGTCTGCTGCCGCAGGTGGATCTGAGCAGCCCGGACGGGCGCGCCAAGCTGAGCACGCTGGCGCTGCCGCTGATTACTCAGGTGCCGGGCGAAACGTTGCGCTTGTACCTGCGCCAGGAGCTCGGCAACAAGCTGGGGCTGCTGGACGACAGCCAGCTCGACAAGCTGATGCCCAAGCAGGCGGAAAATGCGCATCCTTATCAGGCGCCCCAGCTAAAACGCACAACCATGCGTATACTGATAGGGTTACTGGTGCAAAATCCGCAGTTGGCTACACTTGTACCTTCTCTTGAAGGGTTGCAACACGCCAAACTACCAGGCCTGCCGCTGTTCAGCGAGCTGGTGAGCCTTTGCCTGGCTCAACCTGGAATAAAAACGGGCCAGATTCTGGAAGAATATCGGGATACAAAGTTCAGCGCTAACCTTGAAACTTTGTCTGCCTGGAACGATATATCAGATACAGAGATTGCAGAAAGAACCTTTCTGGACTCCCTGAATCATATGTTCGACTCTGTGCTCGAACAACGGTTAGAAGAGTTACTGGCACTCTCCCGTACGCAGGGCTTGAGCCCCTCAGAGCGAGAAGAAGTTCGTATGATCAACGAGTCAAGAGCTGGAAAGAAAAACTGAATACCAAACGGCTTAAGTGCCGATAATTGCGAGGGCAGAGCCCTGCACAGTGCCGCCATAGTGGGCCGCGGCGATAACGAAAACGCCCCAAATGCTATTGTTGGCGGTTTCGCCGACCGACACCAACCTAAATACTCTGAAGTGTGGATACCGTCTTATGGAGCAAAACCCGCAGTCACAGCTGAAGCTACTTGTCACCCGTGGTAAGGAGCAAGGCTATCTGACCTATGCTGAGGTCAATGACCATCTGCCGGAAGATATCGTCGACTCCGATCAGATCGAAGACATCATCCAGATGATTAACGACATGGGCATCCAGGTGATGGAAGAAGCACCGGACGCCGATGACCTGCTGCTCGCCGAAAACTCGAACAGCACGGACGAAGATGCGGAAGAAGCCGCCGCACAGGTTCTGTCCAGCGTGGAATCCGAAATCGGCCGCACCACCGACCCGGTGCGCATGTACATGCGCGAAATGGGTACCGTCGAACTGCTGACGCGCGAAGGCGAAATCGACATCGCCAAGCGCATCGAAGACGGCATCAACCAGGTGCAGTGCTCGGTTGCCGAATACCCGGAAGCCATTACCTACCTGCTTGAGCAGTACGATCGCGTCGAAGCGGGCGAAGCGCGCCTGTCCGATCTGATCACCGGCTTCGTCGATCCTAACGCGGAAGAGGACATCGCCCCTACCGCGACCCACATCGGTTCTGAGCTGTCGAGCGAAGAGCAAGACGACGACGAAGAAGATGAAGACGACGAAGACGACGACACCGAAGACGACAACAGCATCGATCCTGAGCTGGCGCGTCAGAAGTTCGCCGATCTGCGCGATCAGTACGAAACGACCCGTCTGGTGATCAAGAAGAACGGCCGCAGCCATGCCAGCGCCGCGGAAGAGATCCTGAAGCTGTCTGAAGTGTTCAAGCAGTTCCGCCTGGTACCGAAGCAGTTCGACTTCCTGGTCAACAGCATGCGCACCATGATGGATCGCGTTCGCACCCAGGAACGCATCATCATGAAGCTGTGCGTTGAACAGTGCAAAATGCCGAAGAAGAACTTCGTCACCCTGTTCGCCGGCAACGAAACCAGCGATTCCTGGTTCGAAGCCGCACTGGCGATGGCCAAGCCATGGTCGGAAAAACTGAAAGACGTGGCTGAAGACGTGCAGCGCAGCCTGCAGAAACTGCGTCAGATCGAAGAAGAAACCGGCCTGACCATCGAGCAGGTCAAAGACATCAACCGTCGCATGTCGATCGGTGAAGCGAAAGCCCGCCGCGCGAAGAAAGAGATGGTTGAGGCCAACCTGCGTCTGGTTATTTCCATCGCCAAGAAATACACCAACCGCGGCCTGCAGTTCCTGGATCTGATCCAGGAAGGCAACATCGGCCTGATGAAAGCGGTAGACAAGTTCGAATACCGCCGCGGCTACAAATTCTCGACGTACGCCACCTGGTGGATCCGTCAGGCTATCACCCGCTCCATCGCCGATCAGGCGCGCACCATCCGTATTCCGGTGCATATGATTGAGACCATCAACAAGCTCAACCGTATTTCGCGCCAGATGCTGCAAGAGATGGGCCGCGAGCCGACGCCGGAAGAGCTGGCCGAGCGCATGCTGATGCCGGAAGACAAGATCCGCAAGGTGCTGAAGATCGCCAAAGAGCCAATCTCGATGGAAACGCCGATCGGCGACGACGAAGATTCGCATCTGGGCGACTTCATCGAGGACACCACCCTCGAGCTGCCGCTGGATTCCGCGACGTCGGAAAGCCTGCGTTCCGCTACCCACGACGTGCTGGCCGGCCTGACCGCGCGCGAAGCGAAAGTGCTGCGCATGCGTTTCGGTATCGACATGAACACCGACCACACGCTGGAAGAGGTCGGCAAGCAGTTTGACGTAACCCGTGAGCGTATTCGTCAGATCGAAGCCAAGGCGCTGCGCAAGCTGCGTCACCCAAGCCGCTCCGAAGTGCTGCGCAGCTTCCTGGACGACTAAGTCCGGCTGCCGCCCCAAAAAACAAAAACCCCGTCCTGCCGGGGTTTTTTTATGCCTCAGAACATGCTGTTGCCGCTGGCGGTCTTCTCCGGCACCGGCTGCGTCACGTCCCAGTGTTCAACAATTTTCCCGGCGGCGTCGAGACGGAAGATATCGACGATCGCCGCGGTCTTGCCGGGCTCGCGCCCGCTGACCTCGACATGCAGGATCACATAGTCGCCGTCGACAAACGCCTGTTTAACCTCACTGTGCGAGTTGGGGTAACGCGTTTTTAGCAGCTCGACAAATTGACGAAAGCCCGCCACGCCGTCTTTGGCATTGGGGTTATGCTGCTTGTACTGCTCGCCTAAAAATGGTCGCGCGGCCGCAAAATCCTTGTTGTTCAGCCCCTGCCGATAAAACTCCAGCACGTTCTGCTTGTTGCGCGCTTCCTGCGGCGAATGCCCCGCCTGTGCAGCGCCGGTCACCAATAACAGCGCCATCACACAACCTTTCATCATCGATGTCATCGCATACTCCCTTATGTCATTGCAGCGCCAGGAACAGCTCGCGATAGCTGGCGGTCAGTTGCTCCAGCGTGGCGCGGTTCAATCCGCTGGGGTTGGGCAATACCCACACCTCGGTTTCCCCCAGCATCAGCGTCTGCTTGCCCCAAGGCGCGTTTTTCACCCCGAAGGCGGTGGTGAACGCCTGCTTGCCCAAAATCGCCAGCGCGCGCGGCTGATAGCGCAGGATCTTCTCTTGCAGCGCCTCACCGCCGCTGCGCAGCTCGTCGCGCGACAGCTCGCTGGCCGCCACCGTCGGGCGCGCCACCAGCGCGGTAATGCCGCAGCCGTTGTCCTTCAGCAGCTGCCACTGCTCCGGCGCCAGCTGGCGCTCGGTAAAGCCGGCCTGATGGATCACCTTCCAGAAGCGATTGCTGCCGTTGGCGAAAGGATAGCCCTGATGGGCGGAAGAAAGGCCGGGGTTGATGCCGCAAAACACCACCCGCAGATTGGGCGCCAGAAGTTCCATGAGTGTCGTGAGTCCATTGCAGGGATTTACTGCGGTTATCGCAAAATCCGCCAACAATTACAACAGGCTAGAACTGTGCAGAAAAGCAACATACGGGCGGGTAACAGTAGACCGCCGCTTAAGGATTCCCTATAATCTCGCGGCTTGGCCCCTTAGCTCAGTGGTTAGAGCAGGCGACTCATAATCGCTTGGTCGTTGGTTCAAACCCAACAGGGGCCACCAAATTTTAGCTTTAAAATCATATAAAAAAGCCACTTTTCTCGAAGTGGCTTTTTTATTTCGTGCTCACAGTGGCGGCAAAATGGCGGCAAAATGGCGGCAGTATGCCGGCACTATCAGTTATCTTTCCCCTCTTAACCAGCCTATAGCCAGACTCACCAGAAAGCCGGCAAAGAAAATCACGATAGCCGCAGCGATAGATTTCCACCACTCGTCAAACCAGAACAAGGCAACAAAGGCCGCAATGGAGAAAAGGCCAATGATAACGGACTCGGCCAGATCGGCCGTTTGGTGACCAACAAACTTAGTGAACTTCACAAGAAAGGATTTTAGCCAGTTCATTGATTTTCTTACTTAACGATAGGAAGTCATCATCACTTGATCATTAGTTAAAATCCAACCGCTGGCTTTTGATTGATCAATCCGCTATCGCTCGCTTCTCACAAGGCTACACAAAGCAATAGTAACAAACACCAGCAACAGGAATATTGCCGCGCTCAGAATTCGTTGCCACCCTTCGTCGAACCAGAACAGTGAGCCAAACGCAGCGACAGAAAATACCCCGCCCAAAATCGCTTCCACAAGGTGCGACAATCCTTTACCGAGCTTACTGCCCCAAGACTTTAGATAGCCCATGATTCACACCTTCACAGAACATTTTCGATTTGCTGGTATAGGCCAACAAAGGGTTCAAGATACTCCTCCGCCAGAAAGTAGATCATGTCCAGATTTCGTGGGGTGAGCTTATGGTACGTTGAGGGAGACAGTTCCCGCAAACGACGCGAAGAAACGGCGGCCTGTTCAATAATTCCTTGAGCTACGGCTTTCGTATCCATAGCAATCCCTTATCAGTGAGCTGGCCGTACCCTATAGCAACTTCGCTTAAAATATTAACACATCTCTTTCATCCTCTTAGAGAGCCCCGCCATAATGGCTTTTTTGTTTCCCGCCGCCGTGCCACACTTCTCTTTCGGCATTCCTGATTTATTCCGACTCATAAGGGCCCCTGCATGATCGTCAACTGCGGCCACGACAACCTCGACGCCTGGCTGGCGCTGCGCTCGGCGCTGTGGCCCACCTGCCCTCAGGAAGTGCACCGCGCGGAGATGCGCGAAATATTGGCTTCGCCGCACCACACCGCGTTTATGGCGCGGGGGCTGGACGGCGATTTCGTTGGCTTTGCCGAGATCGCGCTGCGCTACGATTACGTCAACGGCTGCGAATCGTCGCCGGTGGCATTTCTGGAAGGGATTTATACCGTCGAGTGCGCTCGCCGCCAGGGTTGGGCGGCGCGTTTGATCGCGCAGGTGCAGGAGTGGGCCAAGCAACAGGGGTGCAGCGAGCTGGCGTCGGATACCGACATCGCTAATCTGGACTCCCAGCGCCTGCACGCGGCGCTGGGCTTTGCCGAAACGGAGCGGGTGGTGTTTTACCGCAAAACGCTGGGCTGATCAGGCGATTTTGCTTTGCCGCTGATGCGCCAACTGCTCGGCGCGCAGCAGGATCTCCTGCAGATCGTCCTCGTCGATATCGAACAGATCCCCCTCCATCAGCGCCTCATGCAAATCGGCGCGGGTGATGGAAACGGCATCGATCGGCAAATTGGCCGGCTTGGCCTCCGCCGGCGCCAGCGCGTGCGGGTAGCGTCGCCCGGCCAGGTTATTGAACAGAATGGCCAGCGCCGCCAACAGCACCGAGTTCAGCAGCACCGGATACAGTACGAAGTCATAGCCCATCTGGTGAATGCCGGGGCCGCCGAGGATGGCGGTCAACGCCACCGCGCCGCCGGGTGGATGCAGGCAACGCAGCTTGAACATCAGGCCGATGGCCACCGCCGCCGCGGCGCCGCAGGCCAGGCCCGGATCGGGGATCAGCAGACCGGCGCTGACGCCCACCGTCGCCGCCAGCGCATTGCCGCCGACGATCGACCAGGGCTGCGCCAACGGGCTGTTGGGCACGCCGAACAGCAGCACCGCCGAAGCGCCCATCGGCGCGATAAACCACAGGTTCACCTCGCCCAAAATAAAGTGGCTGATCCAGCCGGCGAGCATCAGCCCCAAACCGGCGCCGACGCTGGAAATCAGCATCTCTCGCTTGCCCACCGCCAGCGGGTGCGGCCACAGGCGCGCGCATCCCACTTTCACTCTTTCTATCCACTGCGTCTTCATGTTACCCAATACGGCTCAATTCACGTGTTGGCAACAAATATATCACATCATCCTGAAGGAACTCACGGCGCCGTAAACCACGCCGCCCAAGAACTTTTAGCTAACAGATTGATTTTTAGCCTCCCCTCGACAATGATGAATGTTCCCCCTTTAACCCCGAGGAACCGCCGATGTCTCAACCGATCATCGAGCTTTACACCGACAGTGAATTTTTCAGCCCGTACGCCATGTCCGCCTTTGTCGTGCTGACGGAAAAAGGCATTCCGTTCACCGTGAAGACGGTGGACCTGGCGAAGGAAGAGAACAAAGAGGCGGCCTACGCGGCGCTGTCGCTCACCCGCCGGGTGCCGACGCTGGCGATCGGCGAATTCCAGCTCTCAGAGTCTTCGGCGATCGCCGAATACCTGGAAGACATCCACCCGGCCCACGCCATATACCCGCGCGACGTGAAGCTGCGCGCCAAAGCGCGCGAGATCCAGGCCTGGCTGCGCAGCGATCTGCTGCCGATCCGCGCCGAGCGTTCGACCGAGGTGGTGTTCAACAACGGCAAGTTCCCGCCGCTGTCCGAAGCCGCGCAAGAGGCCGCGCGCAAGCTGATCGCCGCCGTGGAAAAACTGCTGAGCCACGGGCAAGACAATCTGTTCAGGGAGTGGTGCATCGCCGACACCGATCTGGCGCTGATGCTCAACCGGCTGGTGATGCACGGTGATGCGGTGCCGGAGCGCGTGCGCCACTATGCGCACAAGCAGTGGCAGCGCCCTTCGGTGCAGGCCTGGCTGGCGTTGTCGGAAAAACGGCGCGCCTGAGAAAAAAATCGGCGGCCACGACGCCGCCGTTCTCAATGCCGAGAAACAACATCACTGCTTGAGGGAAGGCAAATCACCATCCAGAGGGCAGATAGCCTAACAATGAAGCGATGGCGTACACCGCGCTGGCCAGGTACAGCAACACAATGCTGACCTGCAGCAACGGGTGCGTGATCCAGTTGCACTGCCAGCGCGGGGTCTGGTCGCCCTGTTTGCGCGCACCGCGCAGGATCAGCATCGGCATGATCGACAGGATCACCCCGCTGAACACCCCGGCGAAGTAGAGCGCGTTGACGAACGACACCAGGCCGCTGTAGGCCAGCACGAACGGCGGCACCACCACCAGCAGCAGTACGCCGAAGCGGCGCAGCGGCAGCTCGTCGTTGCCCAGCCGGAACTTGTCGAAAATATTGGTCAGGAAGCTGCCGCCCAATCCCCAGTACGAGGTCAGCATCGCGCACAGCGCGAAGATGTTGGCGGAGAAGAACGCCCACTGCCCCAGCGCCTGGCCCCAGGAGATGGTGGCTACGTCGGAAATGCCATCCAGCCCGCTGAGCGCGATCACCGACATCGGCACCGCCGCCAGCAAAATGAAGGTCACGACCATGCCGACGATGATCGCCTTCGGCAGTTGCTCCGGCTTGTCGGCAAAGCCGCGCGCCATCTCCGGCACGATATACTGCGCCGAGAAGCAGAATACCACCACGTTGAACACCGGCACCATATAGCGCCAGTCGCCGTCCAGCAGGTTGCGCATCTGGGTGGTGTCTTTCAGCAGCGTCGCCGCCACCAGCGCGGTCAACATCACCACCATGCCGATGCTGATGAACTTCTCGCCGCGGCCGATCGCTTTCAAACCAAGGTACAGCACGCCGGCGGCGGGCACGAAGAACAGCAAGCTGCCCAGCGCCGGCGAGATGCCGAACAGCGATTGCAGTAGCTTGCCACTGCCGGTCATATAAGCGGTAAGCGCCCCGACGCTGTTGACGCACACCGAAGCGAACATCAGCCAGGCGCCCAGGCCACCGACGTAGCGCTTCGCCAGCCCACTCAGCTGCAGATGCGCGCGGGTGCGCAGCGTGGATTCGGCAACGTACAGCATGGTGATGGTGGTCAGGCTCCCCACCAGCACCAGCCAGAACAGCAGCGGCAGGAAACCGGCCTTGCTGGAAGCGTAGGCGATGGAGAGCACGCCGGCGCCGATGTTGGTGCCGACGATCATCGCCACCCCTTCGAGGAAACTTAACGATTTGGCGGGTGCAGGTGCTCGCACCCCGGCGGCAAGCGCCGGAGAAACAGAGATATTATCAGACATGCATCATCCTTTATCGCCCGGCGACGCTGGCCGCCGGGATGGGTTAACGTCCTGACGCTCAACAGCTCACATCGATACACAGGTATTTCAGCTCCAGATATTCTTCTATCCCGTAGCGCGATCCTTCACGCCCGAGCCCTGACTGTTTCACGCCGCCGAACGGCGCCACTTCGTTGGAAATCAACCCGGTGTTGATGCCGACCATGCCGTACTCCAGCGCTTCCGGCACCCGCCACTGGCGCGCAGCGTTCTGCGTGAACAGGTAGGCGGCCAGGCCGAATTCGGTGTCGTTGGCCATGGCGATGGCTTCCGCCTCGTCATGGAAACGGAACAGCGGCGCCACCGGCCCGAAGGTCTCTTCTTTGGCGAAGCGCATTTTCTGCGTCACGCCAGTCACCACCGTCGGCTGGAAGAAGGTGC
The DNA here is from genome assembly GCF_003028435.1 of Serratia sp. Nf2. Classification (NCBI taxonomy): domain Bacteria; kingdom Pseudomonadati; phylum Pseudomonadota; class Gammaproteobacteria; order Enterobacterales; family Yersiniaceae; genus Serratia; species Serratia sp. Nf2. Next base: position 191,260 of record NZ_PYTW01000004.1, read on the forward strand.
CGCCCAACGCGTGCGGCTGGCCGCCGGTGGCGATCTGCGCTCCTTTGATCAGCGCATCGTCGATATGGCTCTGCACCTTCGCCACCGCATCGCTGTCGATCAGCGGCCCCTGGGTCGTGCCTTCCTGGCTACCGTCGCCGACTTTCAGCTGCTCGACCGCCGCCACCAGTTTCTCCGCCAGTCGTTCGTAGATGCCGTCCTGCACGTAGATGCGGTTGGCGCAGACGCAGGTCTGGCCGCTGTTGCGGAACTTGGAGGCCATGATGCCCGCCACTGCCGCGTCCAGATTGGCGTCGTCGAACACGATGACCGGCGCGTTACCGCCCAGCTCCAGCGACAGTTTCTTGATGCTCGGCGCGCACTGCGCCATCAGGATACGGCCGACCTCGGTCGAGCCGGTAAAGCTCAGCTTGCGCACCACCGGGCTGTCGCACAGCACCTTGCCCACTTGCGCTGCTTCGCCGGTCACCACCTGCAACACGCCGGCGGGAATGCCGGCGTCCTGCGCCAGCTTGGCCAACGCCAACGCGGTCAACGGCGTTTGCTCGGCCGGTTTGACGATGATGGCGCAACCGGCCGCCAGCGCCGGCGCCACCTTGCGGGTGATCATCGCCGCCGGGAAATTCCACGGGGTGATGGCCGCACACACGCCGATCGGCTGCTTCACCACCACCAGGCGCTGCGAAGCCTGCGGCGCCTGCAATACCGCGCCGTCCACCCGCTTGGCCTCTTCGGCGAACCAGGTGATGAACGACGCGGCGTACGCCACTTCGCCGCGCGCTTCCGCCAGCGATTTGCCCTGCTCGGCGGTCATCAGCTGTGCCAGATCTTCCTGTGCGGCCAGCACCTTGTCGGCCCAGGCCAGCAGCAGCGCGGAACGCTGCTTGGCGGTCAGCTGTTTCCACTCGTTTTGCGCCCGCTGCGCCGCCGCGATCGCCTGCTGGGTTTCCTCTTCGCTGACCAGCGGAATGCTGGCCAGTTCGGCGCCGGTGGCCGGATTGATCACCGCTTCGCGCTTGCCGCTCAGGGCATCGCACCATTCGCCGTTGATCAGACACTGGCTGCGCAACAGCTCGGGATTATTCAATTTCATGCCGTTCACTCCTTAGTGGGCCAGCGCGCGGGACAGGATGCCCATCGCCTTGGTGAACTGATCGTCCGGGATGGTCAGCGGGTACAGGAAGCGAATCACGTTGCCGTTCACGCCGCAGCTCAGTAGCAGCAGCCCTTCTTCCATCGCTTTCTGCTGCACCTGACGGGTGATATCGGCAGATGGTTTGCCGGTGGCCGGATCGTTGAATTCCACCGCCACCATCGAACCTTGCGCACGCACATCGGCGATCGCCGGGCTGGTTTTGCGCGCCTGCTGCAGCACTTCCACCAGGTGCTGCCCCAAGCGCTGGGCGCGCTGGCACAGCTGCTCTTCTTCGATCACGTCCAGCACCGCATGCGCCGCGGCCACCGCCAGCGGGTTACCGGCGTAGGTGCCGCCCAGCCCGCCCGGCGCCGGCGCGTCCATCACCTCGGCGCGGCCCGCCACCGCCGACAGCGGCATGCCGCCCGCCAGGCTTTTCGCCATGGTGATCAGATCCGGTTTAACGCTGTAGTGCTCCATGGCGAACAGCTTGCCGGTACGGGCGAAGCCGGTCTGCACTTCGTCGGCGATCAGCAGGATGCCATGCTGGTCGCACAGCGCGCGCAGCGCCTGCATGAATTCGGCCGGCGCCACGTTGAAGCCGCCTTCGCCCTGCACCGGCTCCAGCACGATCGCCGCCACCTGCTTGGGATCGATATCCGCTTTAAACAGGCGGTCCAGGCTGCTCATCGCGTCTTCGGTGGTCACGCCGTACAGCGCGTTCGGGTACTGGCCGTGGAACACCGAGCCGGGGAATGGGCCAAAGCCCAGTTTGTAAGGCGCCACTTTGCCGGTCAGCGCCATGGTCATGTAGGTGCGGCCGTGGAAACCGCCGCCGAAGGTGATCAAGCCCGGGCGGCCGGTGTAAGCGCGGGCGATCTTCACCGCGTTTTCCACCGCTTCCGCGCCGGTGGTGAAGAAGGCGGTTTTACACGGGCCGGCGATCGGCGCGCGCTGATTGATGCGCTCTGCCAACGAGACATAGCTTTCGTAAGGAACGATCTGATAGGCGGTGTGGGTGAAGGCCTGCAGCTGCTTTTCAATCGCGGCGATCACCTTCGGGTGGCGATGGCCGGTGTTCAGCACGGCGATCCCCGAGGCGAAATCTATCACTTCTTTGCCTTCCACATCCCACAGCGTAGCGTTCTCTGCGCGCTCGGCGTAAAAACCACACATCACGCCCACTCCGCGCGGGGTGGCGTCCTGACGGCGTTGGTTCAATTCTGCGTTTTTCATGCTGTTCTCTCCGGTCGGTGCCAGTTACACGTTTCGTTCACATTCGTGAAACAATGACGTTTATTTACACAGGATGTGGCCCTATAATCGAGTGCCAGTTACGAATAATTGAGGGATCCAATTGCGCTCATTGAGTGGTGACCTGTTGCTGCAGCGCCTTGGCGAACAGCCCGATGACAAGCTGCACAAGCGGCTTTACAACGCGATCCGCACCAGCATTCTCGACGGCAGCCTGCCGCCCTCCAGCCGCCTGCCCGCCTCGCGCGATCTGGCGCAGGAGCTCAGCCTATCCCGCAACACTGTATTAACCGTTTATGAACAACTGCTGGCGGAAGGTTACGTGTCGGCGCGCGCCGGCAGCGGCACCTTCGTCGCCGACACGGTGCCGGACAGCTGCCTCTCCACCGGCGGCGCCCCGGCGAACGGCAGCGGGCAACCGCGCCGCGTCGAACTGTCGGAGCGCGGCGCCACGCTGCTGCACCACGCCAGCGCCAGCCCCAAACAGTGGGGGGCGTTCATTCCCGGCGTGCCCGACGTCAACGCCTTTCCCCATCAGCTGTTCAGCAAGATCCAGGCGAGGCTCAGCCGCCGTCCGGCGCCGCAACGGCTGACCTACAGCAATCAGGGCGGTAGCCCGGAGCTGCAGCATGCGTTGGTGGAGTATTTACGGGTGGCGCGCTCGGTGCACTGCTCGCCGGAACAGATCCTGATCACCGAAGGCATCCATCAGGCGATCGATCTGGTGACGCGCATGTTGTGCAATCCGGGGGATGACGCTTGGATCGAAGAGCCGGGCTATTGGGGGATCCGCAATATCCTGCGCATCAATGCGCTGAATATCTGCCCGCTGGCGGTGGACGAAGCCGGGCTGGTTCCGCCGGAGCAGCCGACCACCCCGCCGCGGCTGATCTTCGTGACCCCGTCGCACCAGTATCCGCTCGGCTCGGTGATGAGCCTGGCGCGGCGCCAACGGCTGCTGGCGCTGGCGCGCAACGCCGGCGGTTGGATCGTCGAGGACGACTACGACAGCGAATTCCGCTTTTCCGGCCAACCGATCCCGGCGCTGCAAGGCCTGGAGGCCGATGCGCCGGTGATTTACATCGGCACCTTCAGCAAGACGCTCTACCCAGCGCTGCGCCTCGGCTATGTGGTGTTGCCGCCGCCGCTGGTGCAGGCGCTGAAAACCGCCCACGCCGAGCTGTACCGCGGCGGGCACCTGCTGATTCAGAGCGCGCTGGCGGAGTTTATTCAGGCGGGGCACTACACTGCACATATCCGCCGCATGCGGTTGCTGTACGCCCGGCGGCGCGCTTTTCTGACCGGATTGATCGAACAGCACCTCGGCAAACAGGCGCTCAGCGAGTTCAACAGCAACGCCGGATTGCACCTGATCCTCAATCTGCCGGACGAGGCCGACGACGTGGCGATCGCCGCCGCTGCCGCCGCGCACGGGGTGCTGGTGCGGCCGCTGTCGCGCTACTATATGCTGCCCAACCGCCGGCGCGGCCTGCTGATGGGGTTTGCCTGCGTACCGGAAGAGCAGATGGCCGCGGCCTTCACCCAGCTGCTGGCGTGCATTAACGCGCCCGAGATGAAAAAGGCGGCCCCTTAGGGCCGCCTTCCCGCGTTACCAGGCCTTAAGCCGCCAGCCGTCCGCCTGCCGGTTCAGGCGGTGCGTCGGCCGCAGCGCCTGCAGGAAGTCTTCGTCGTGCGATACCACCAGCATCGCGCCGGGGAAATCCGCCAGGGCGGTTTCGATCGCCAGCGACGACGCCAGATCCAGGTGGTTGGTCGGTTCGTCCAGCAACAGCAGCTGCGCCGGTTGTCGCCGCCACAGCGCGCAGGCCAGCGCCGCCTTGAGCCGTTCGCCGCCGCTCAGCGAGCCCAGCGGCAGCGCGATGCGATCCGCACCAAGCTGCAGCTGCGCCAGCCGGGTACGCAACGCGCCTTCCGCCAGCGGCGAATCCTGCAGCCCCAGATGGTCCATCACCGACAGACTCGGGTCGAGCTGCGACAGGGTTTGATCGAGGTAGGCCGTCGACAGCGGGCAATGACAATGGCCGGAAAGCGCCGCCAGCTGACCGAGAATGGTCTTCAGCAAGGTGGATTTGCCGCAGCCGTTGGGGCCGGTCAACGCCACGCGCATCGGGCCGTCGATCCGCAGATCCAGCGGCGGCGCGCTGACGAACGGCAGCTGCAGCTGCTCGAGCACCAGCACCTGCTTGTTCGCGCTCACTTCACTGCCCGGCAGCGCCAGCAACACCGGTTGCTCGTCTTCCACCCGCTGATAGGCCTCGCGCACCGCCGAATCGAGGCTGTCGCGCTGCTCCTGATGCTGTTTGCGCAGCGTGCCGAGGCTCTCCTTCGCCGCCGACTTGTAGGCCACTCGCTCGAAAGAGGCGATATTCAGCGTATCGACGACGCGTAGCGTTTGCGCCGAGCGTCGCTGGCTCATGTCGTGCTCTTTCTGCTGGCGGGCGCGGGTGCGGCGGCGCTCCTCGCGCGCATGCTCCAGATCGGCGCGCGCCGCCTGCTGCTCCGTATCGCGCTGGCGCCGGTAGTCGTCGTAGTTGCCGCCGTAGCTGCGCAGCGCGCCGGGCGTCAGTTCGACAATGCGCTCCATACGCCCCAGCAGCTGCCGGTCATGGCTGGCGATCAGCAGCCCGCCGCGCCACTGATCCAACTGCTGATACAGCCAGGCGCGCCCGGCGCTGTCGAGGTGATTGGTCGGTTCGTCCAACAGCAGATAATCCGCCTCCCCTAGAAAAGCGCCGCACAGCGCCGCGCGCATCCGTTCGCCGCCGCTCAAGTCGCACGCGGATCGCAGCGGATCGAAGGCTGGCAGCCCGGCGGCGGCGAAGGCGCTTTGCAGACGATCTTTGAGATCCCAGCGTCCTTCCAGACGATCGATATCGTCCGCCAACGGCCGCCCCTGCTCGATGCGCGCCAGCGCGGCGAAGACCTCGCCGTAGCCCAGCAGCTGCGCCAGCGTGGTGCCCGCCGCGATCTCCGGCTGCTGCGCAACGTAAGCCAATGCGGCATGGGATTCAACGTGCCCGTTGCCCGGCAGATCCCGCCCGGCGATCAGGCGCAGCAGCTGGGTTTTGCCGACGCCGTTGCGCCCCACCAGGCCGCAGCTCTGCCGATCGAAAGCGAGATCCAGCGGGCCGAACAGCGTTTCGCCGTCAGCAAATTGGCAGGTCAGTTGATGTAAAACGAAATAAGGGGACTGCGCAAAATGAGCCATAAGCACTCCTGAATGAGATCAAAAACATCCCCACAGGGCGCGGGAGCGCACAGCGTGGGACCAGATATCAACAGGTGTGGTTGTTCATTTTCGGTTATGGCTCCGCAGAGAGAAGGAATTTGCAACGCGCAAAGGTTAACCGATCTTTTGTTGGTTATGCAAACGTTGCCTGAGATTCATGACGTCTATCACATTCGGCACAACGCAGATTCCCAAGCGGCGCGACAACGGCTAGATTTATCTCATCCGACCACTTGTGTTCACATAATAATAACAGATGCTCATCCCCAATCGCTTTCAACCTGCAGCTAGGCGGCAAGTTCGGGCGTTCCCAGGAGCTTACTCAAGTAAGTGACTGGGGCGAGCGAACGCAGGCAACAACGCTGCAGGTTGAAAGAGGCGGGGGATGAACGATGGAGAGTGCAATGAGCAATTACCCTCACCTGCTGGCGCCGCTGGATCTCGGCTTCACCACCCTGAAAAACCGGGTGCTGATGGGATCGATGCATACCGGCCTGGAAGAGCTGCCCGACGGCCCGCAGCGCCTGGCCGCGTTCTATGCCGAGCGCGCCGCCGCCGGCGTGGCCCTGATCGTCACCGGCGGCATCGCGCCCAACGACAAAGGCGTGGTGTATCGCGGCGGCTCCACCCTCAACAGCGAGGCGCAGCTGCCTCACCATCGGCCGGTCACCGAGGCCGTTCATCGCGCGGGCGGCAAGATAGCGCTGCAGATCCTGCATGCCGGCCGCTACAGCTATCAACCGCACCCGGTGGGCCCTTCCGCGCTGCAGGCGCCGATCAATCCCTTCGCGCCAAGCGCGCTGAGTGAAGCGGAGATCGAGCAGACCATCGCCGACTTCGCCCACTGCGCGGCGCTGGCGCAACAGGCCGGCTACGACGGCGTTGAGGTGATGGGTTCCGAAGGCTACCTGATCAACCAATTTTTGGCGGCGCGCACCAACCAGCGCGACGATCGCTGGGGCGGCAGCTTCACCAACCGCATGCGCTTCGCCGTCGAGATCGTGCGGGCGGTGCGCCAGGCGGTGGGCGCGGAATTCATTCTGATCTACCGGCTGTCGATGCTCGATCTGGTGGAGGATGGCTCCAGTTGGCAGGAGATCGAACAGCTGGCGCTGGCGGTCGAACAGGCAGGCGCCACGATCATCAATACCGGCATCGGCTGGCACGAGGCGCGCATCCCGACCATCGCCACCATGGTGCCGCGCGCCGGGTTCAGCTGGGTGACCCGCAAGCTGATGGGCAAGGTGGGTATTCCGCTGATCACCACCAACCGCATCAACGATCCGGCGGTGGCCGAGCAGGTGCTGGCGGACGGCTGCGCCGACATGGTGTCGATGGCGCGCCCGTTCCTCGCCGACGCCGCCTTTGTGCAGAAAGCCGCCGAGGGACGCGCCGACGAGATCAATACCTGCATCGGTTGCAACCAGGCCTGTCTCGACCAGATTTTTGAAGGCAAACTGACGTCTTGCCTGGTCAACCCACGCGCCTGCCGTGAAACCGAAATGCCGCTGACGATGGCGGAAAAACCGAAAAAACTGGCGGTGATCGGTGCCGGCCCCGCCGGACTGGCCTTTGCCACCACCGCCGCCAGCCGTGGCCATCAGGTGACGCTGTTCGACGCCGCCGAGCAGATCGGCGGCCAGTTCAACATCGCCAAGCAGATCCCCGGCAAGGAAGAATTCCATGAAACCCTGCGTTACTTCCGCCGCCAGCTGGCGCTGCGCGAAGTGACGGTCAGGCTGGGCGTCAAGGTCGAGGCGGCGGATTTAAGCGAATTCGACGAAGTGATCCTCGCCTGCGGCATCGTGCCGCGCACCCCGGATATTCCCGGCATCGGGCACGCCAAGGTGCTGAGCTATCTGGACGTGCTGCGCGATAAAAAACCGGTCGGCCAGCGGGTGGCGATCGTCGGCGCCGGCGGCATCGGCTTCGACACCGCCGAGTATCTTAGCCAACACGGCGTCTCCAGCAGCCTGGATCAGGCGGAATTCAACCGCGAATGGGGCATCGACGGCCGCCTTGAGCAGCGCGGTGGGCTGGCGGCGCAAGGGCCGCAGGCGCCACAGGCCGCGCGGCAAATCTACCTGTTACAGCGCAAAACCAGCAAGGTGGGCGAAGGCCTGGGGAAAACCACCGGTTGGATCCACCGCGCCAGCCTGGCAATGCGCGGCGTGAAGATGCTCAATAGCGTCAGCTATCGACTGATCGACGACGAAGGGCTGCACATCACCCGCGCCGAGCAGGACAGCTGCCTGCCGGTAGACACGGTGGTCATCTGCGCCGGGCAGGAACCGCGCCGCGAACTGCAGCAACCGCTGCTGGCGATGGGGAAAACCGTACATCTGATCGGCGGCGCCGACGTGGCCGCCGAGCTGGACGCCCGCCGCGCGATCGATCAGGGTACGCGGCTGGCGATGGCGCTGTAAGAAAGGGGCGCACAGCGCCCCTTGGTCATCACGCTCAGCGACGCGCGCCGGATTTCACCGCTCTCAAGATCACGAACTTCTTGTTCGAGGCTACCAGCGTGCAGTTGCCGAACAGACGCTTGAGCTTCTGGTGATAGTCGAGGTGGCGGTTGCCGACGATGCGCAATTCGCCGCCCACCTGCAGGCAGCGCTTGGCGTCGCAGAACATCTGCCAGGCGGTGTGATCGGTAATGGCGTGCTGCTGGTGGAACGGCGGGTTACACAGCACCGCCTGCACGCTTTCGCGCTCGATGCCCGCCAGCGCGTTGTTCACCTCAAACTGGCAACGATCCAGCTCTTGCGGCAGGTTGTGCTCCACGTTCAGCTCGCTGGAGGCCACCGCCATGTAAGATTCATCGAGAAAGGTCACCTGCGCTTCCGGGTTTTGCGCCAGCGCCGTCAGGCCAATCACGCCGTTGCCACAGCCCAGATCGACGATATGGCCGTTCAGGCCACGCGGTAGATGATCCAGGAACAGGCGCGCGCCGATATCCAGGCTGCCGCGCGAGAAGACGTTAGCGTGGTTGTGGATAAGCCAATCAGTGCCGTCCAGCGTCCAGTCGGTGGTTTCCGCTGCCGCCGGCGGGACGATGTCCGCCACCTGGCAGAAGATCAGGCGCGCTTTCTTCCACGCCAGGCTGGTGCGCGTCGGGCCCAGCACCTTTTCGAACAGCTGCATCGTCGAGGTATGCACGTCACGCGCTTTGGCGCCGGCGACGATCAGCGTGTCTTCGGTCACAACGTGGCGCAGCGCGCGCAGCTGCTGCTCCAGCAGCGCCAGCGCCTTCGGCACGCGAATCAGCACCACCGCCGGCGCCGCCGGCAGCTCGGCCAGGCTGTCCAACAGCGTGACCTGCTCAGGATCCAGACCGTTGAGCTTGAGGTTGTGGCGCGTCGCCAGCTGGCTCATGTACGAGTCGCTGACGCTGTAAGGGCGATGCGCGTGCAGCGCACAGGCCAGGGTGCCGAAGTTATCGTTGAAAATCAGCACCGGGCGGCCGCCGATATCTACGTTTTCAAGCTGTTGCAGCAGATATTCGTCCGCCGCTTCCCACGCCTGCAGTTGGGTGGATTCTTCCTGTTGGGGATAACGCTCCAGCTCAAGTTGCTGTGTTCCCAGATCGAGTTGGCTCATTGCCCCTCCTGACTGATAAAATTTGGGCTGTTTATCCCCTAAAAACGCCCGTCAGTAAAATGTTTTTTCGGATAAATTGCGTATGTCAGGATTTGAGCGAAAAAACAGCATAGAATGACCGACTGAATGGCCGTTGATACGGAACAAGAATGTCTGAATTGACCTACCTGCAAGGCTACCCAACGCATCTGCAAAGCCAGGTGCAACAACTGATCCATCAGAATCGGCTGGGGGACGTGCTGCTGCAGCGCTATCCGCAGGTGCACGACTGCACCACCGACAAGTCGCTGTATCAGTTTACCGTCGATCTGAAAAACCAGTATCTGCGCAACGCTCAGCCGCTGAGCAAGGTGGCCTACGACAGCAAGATCCACGTCATGAAGCACGCACTCGGCCTGCATACCGCTATCTCACGCGTGCAGGGCGGCAAGCTGAAGGCCAAGGCAGAAATCCGCGTGGCGACGGTGTTTAAAGTCGCACCCGAACCCTTCCTGCGCATGATCGTGGTGCATGAGCTGGCGCACCTGAAAGAGAAAGATCACAACAAGGCGTTCTACAGCCTGTGCTGTCATATGGAGCCGGATTACCACCAGTTGGAGTTCGATACCCGGCTGTATCTGACGCACCTTTCGCTGTTCGGCGAGCTGTATGCATAGCGAGTGAGGGCGTGATAATCTGCGGTTTTAAGCCTGGACCGGAGCTCGCCATGATTCGCTTTGCCGTTGTCGGCACCAACTGGATTACGGAACGTTTTATCGATGCCGCCCATGAAAGCGGCAAACTCACGCTGAGCGCCGTATATTCACGCTCGCTGGAACAGGCGCAGGCATTTGGCGCCAACTATCAGGTCACGCAGTTTTTCGACTCGCTCGAGGCAATGGCCCAGTCCGATGCTATAGACGCGGTGTATATCGCCAGCCCCAATTCCCTGCACTGCCCGCAATCGCTGCTGTTCCTGCGCCATAAAAAGCACGTGATCTGCGAAAAACCGCTGGCCTCCAACCAGCGCGAAGCGGAACAACTGGTAGCCTGCGCGCGGGAAAATCAGGTGGTGCTGTTCGAAGCGTTCAAAAGCGCCTACTTGCCGAATTTCCTGGCGCTGCAGCAGGCATTGCCGAAAGTCGGCCGGCTGCGCAAAGCCTTCATCAACTATTGCCAATACTCTTCGCGCTATCCGCGCTATCTCGCCGGCGAGAATCCCAACACCTTTAACCCGCAGTTCTCCAACGGCTCGATCATGGATATCGGCTACTACTGCCTGGCCAGTGCAGTGGCACTGTTCGGCGCGCCGCAGTCGGTGCTCGCCAGCGCCACGCTGCTGGAGACCGGCGTGGACGCCCACGGCACCGTCTGCCTGAACTACGGCGATTTCGACGTCACGCTTTCCCATTCCAAGGTCAGCGACTCGGCGATCCCCAGCGAGATCCAGGGAGAGGGAGGCACGCTGATTATCGACAAGATTTCCGAGTGTCAGGGCGTGGCGCTGACGCCGCGCGGCGGCAACCGCCAAGATCTGAGCCAACCGCAGCACATCAACACCATGCTGTATGAAGCGCTGGCCTTCGCCGAGTTGGTTGAGAAGCACCAGGTGGAACATCCGGGGCTGGAGAATTCGCTGATCGTCGCACGCCTGCTGACCGACATCCGCCGCCAGACCGGCGTCGTCTTCCCCGCCGACGGAGAATGAGATGAAACCGCTGCTCGTGATGCAAACCGGCGACGCGCCGCAGGCCATTCGCCAGGAACTGGCCAACTTTGAAGGTATGTTCCTGCAACAGGGCAACATCGATGCCGAACGCGCGCACATCGTGCATCTGCCCGCCGGCGAACGGCCGTTGCCGCCGGCCGCCTATTGCGGCGTGATCATCACCGGATCGCCGGCGATGGTGACCGAACAGCTGCCGTGGAGCGAGGAAGCCGCCGAATGGCTGCGTCAGGCGATGGTGATCAAACTGCCGCTGTTCGGCGTCTGCTACGGCCACCAGTTGCTGGCCTACGCGCTCGGCGGCGAAGTGGGCTACCACCCGCAGGGCATGGAGGTGGGTACGCTGGAGATCGAACTGCTGCCCGCCGCAGCCGAAGACCGGCGGCTCACCCTGCTGCCGCCGCGTTTCAAGGCCAACCTTATCCATTCGCAGAGCGTGCTGACGCCGCCTGCCGGCGCGCAGACGCTGGCGCGTTCGCAGCAGGACGCGCACCAGATCCTGCGCTATGGCGATCACGCCCTGACCACCCAGTTCCACCCGGAATTCAACGGCGCGGTGATGAGCCAGTATCTGCAGTGGCTCGGCGAACTGCATCCCGAGCAGCAAGCCCGCTATCAACAGCAACAACAACAGGTTAGCGACACGCCGTTCAGCCGTCTGCTGCTGCAGGGATTCGTCGTCAGCCTGGGCGCGCAAAAAGCGATGGCCGGCTAACGCGATTCACGTTGACCGCCGACACATTTTGCATTACTTTCTGCTGTGCAAAGGGGAGTAACTTCATTGCCGGTCAATCGTCATTACGATGCGCAAGCATCCGGTTACCGGGCAACCTGATGTCAAAGGTGTAACCACCTTCATCAACGTTGTAAGTGAGACCTTGCCGGAAGGCGAGGTTTGCTTGCAGCGTTCACAAAGCGGCTGGCGTCTTCCGACGTTGGCCGTTTTTGTTTTTGAAGGATACCTCTGATGATGAATTCCGTTGGCACACCGTGGTTATGGGGCAGCTTCGCCGCCGTCATAGTCGTGATGCTCGCAATCGACCTCCTGTTGCAGGGCCGTAAAGGCGCGCACACCATGACCCTGAAGCAGGCCGCCAGCTGGTCGCTGGTGTGGGTCAGCCTCTCCCTGCTGTTCAATTTCGGTTTTTGGTACTACCTGAATGAAACCGCCGGGCGCGCCGTCGCCGATACCCAGGCGCTGGCTTTCCTGACCGGCTACCTGATCGAAAAAGCGCTGGCGGTGGATAACGTGTTCGTCTGGCTGATGCTGTTCAGCTACTTCGCCGTGCCGGCCAACCTGCAGCGGCGGGTGCTGATCTACGGCGTGCTGGGGGCGATCGTGCTGCGTACCATCATGATCTTCGCCGGCAGTTGGTTGGTCAGCCAGTTCCAGTGGCTGCTGTATCTGTTCGGCGCTTTCCTGCTGTTCACCGGTATCAAGATGGCGCTGGCGAAGGAAGATGACTCGGCGATCGGCGACAAGCCGCTGGTGAAATGGCTGCGCAGCCGGCTGCGCATGACCGACAGCCTGGAAGGCGAGCGCTTCTTCGTGCGCCGCAACGGCATCCTGTTCGCCACCCCGCTGGTGCTGGTGCTGATCCTGGTCGAACTGAGCGATGTGATCTTCGCGGTAGACAGCATCCCGGCGATCTTCGCCGTGACCACTGACCCGTTCATTGTCCTGACCTCCAACCTGTTCGCCATCATGGGCCTGCGCGCCATGTACTTCCTGCTGGCCAACGTGGCGGAGCGTTTCTCGATGCTGAAATACGGCCTGTCGGTGATCCTGGTGTTTATCGGCATCAAGATGTTGATTATCGACTTCTTCCACATCCCGATCGGCGTGTCGCTCGGCGTGGTGGCGGGCATCCTGACGCTTACCTTGCTGATCAACGCCTGGGTCAATCGCCGCAACGATCGCCTGGCGAAGAAATAACCACAATCTGTTATCCGGGGCGCTAGTCGCCCCGCGATTGTTTGGCAATTCCCCCAAAACGCCAAACGTTATTGCGATCACACAAATGTAACCAGTATGTTATCAAGTGTTGATCCGCGCTCAGAATTTCACCCTCGCCTCTTTCCAACATCATTCGATTGCTGAATACTGATTCGGCAAACACACTTAGTTACAGAATCATATAAAGCTACCCGGCGTCGTTCCCGCCGCGGCGGCCAGATAACATCAGGAAGAAAGCACTATGCAAAAACTATTACAAAGGATCATGCAGGGTAGCCTGGTCAAACAAATCATGGTCGGCCTGGTGGCCGGCATTCTGGTGGCGCTGGTTTCGCCGGCAGCCGCTGCGGCCGTCGGCCTGCTCGGCATCCTGTTCGTCGGCGCGCTGAAAGCCGTGGCGCCGGTGCTGGTGCTGATTCTGGTGATGGCCTCGATCGCCAACCATAAACAGGGGCAGAAGACCAACATTCGCCCGATCCTGTTCCTCTACCTGCTGGGTACCTTTGCCGCCGCGCTGGTGGCGGTCGTCGTCAGCTTTATCTTCCCTTCTACGCTGGCGCTGACCACCGGCGCGACGGACATTACCCCGCCGGGCGGCATTGTGGAGGTGATGAAGGGTCTGTTGATGAGCGTGGTGGCCAACCCGTTCCATGCGCTGATTAACGCCAACTACATCGGTATTCTGGCCTGGGCCGTCGGGCTGGGGCTGGCGCTGCGCCACGCTTCCGAAACCACCAAGGGGCTGATCAACGACATGTCCCATGCAGTCACGCTGGTGGTACGCGCGGTGATCCGCTGTGCGCCGCTCGGCATCTTCGGCCTGGTGGCCTCCACGCTGGCGGAAACCGGCTTCGGCGTGCTGTGGGGCTACGCCCAGCTGCTGATGGTGCTGATCGGCTGCATGCTGCTGGTGGCGCTGGTGCTCAACCCGCTGATCGTTTACTGGAAAATCCGCCGCAATCCGTATCCGTTGGTGTTCGCCTGCCTGCGCGAAAGCGGTGTGACCGCCTTCTTCACCCGCAGCTCGGCCGCCAACATCCCGGTGAACATGGAGCTGTGCAAGAAGCTGAACCTGAATGAGGACACCTACTCGGTTTCCATCCCGCTGGGCGCTACCATCAACATGGCCGGCGCGGCGATCACCATCACCGTGCTGACGCTGGCGGCGGTGAACACGCTGGGCATCGCGGTGGACGTCCCGACCGCCCTGCTGCTGAGCGTGGTGGCCGCCCTCTGCGCCTGCGGCGCCTCCGGCGTGGCCGGCGGCTCGCTGCTGCTGATCCCGCTGGCGTGCAACATGTTCGGCATTCCGAACGACGTGGCGATGCAGGTAGTGGCCGTGGGCTTTATCATCGGCGTGCTGCAGGATTCGGCGGAAACCGCCCTTAACTCCTCCACCGACGTGCTGTTCACCGCGGCGGCCTGCCAGGCGGAAGATCAACGGCTGGCGAACGAAGACCCGCTGAAGGTGCGTTAATCCCACCTGTCGGCATCGAAAAGGCGCTCTTTCGAGCGCCTTTTTTGTCAGCCTTATAGCGTTACCCCGCTTTTAAAGATCGCCAGCTCGCGGAAGTCGTTGGCTTCATTGCGCGCCGGGCGGCCGTTGGCGATCTCGACGATCAGATCGACGAAGCGGCCGAGCAAGGTCTCCATCGCCACGCCGTGGATTAGGCCGCCGGCGTCGAAATCGATCCAGTGCGGTTTCTTCGCCGCCAGCTCGCTGTTGGTCGCCAGCTTCACCGTCGGCACAAAGCCGCCGTACGGCGTGCCGCGCCCGGTGCTGAACAGCACCATATGGCAGCCGGCGCCGGCCAGCGCGCTGGTCGCCACCGCATCGTTGCCCGGCGCGCTGAGCAAATTCAACCCCGGCACGCGCAGCCGCTCGCCGTATTTCAGCACGTCCACCACCTGGCTCAGGCCCGCTTTTTGGGTGCAGCCGAGCGATTTCTCCTCCAGCGTGGTAATGCCGCCGGCCTTGTTGCCCGGCGACGGATTCTCGTATATCGGCTGTTGATGGGCGATGAAATAGCGTTTGAAATCGTTGATCATGTCGACGGTTTTGCCGAAGGTCTCCCCATCGCAGCAGCGGCTCATCAAAATGCGCTCGGCGCCGAACATCTCTGGCACTTCGGTCAGCACCGTGGTGCCGCCATTGGCGATCACATAGTCGGAAAAGCGCCCCAGCAGCGGGTTGGCGGTGATACCCGACAATCCGTCCGAACCGCCACACTCCAGGCCGAACTTCAGCTCGCTCAGGCGGCCCGGCTCGCGGCGATCGTGGCGCATCTCCCGGTACAGCTCGTGCAGCAGCGCCAGCCCGGCCTCCACCTCGTCGTCCTGCTGTTGGCACACCATAAAGCGCAGCCGCCGCTCGTCCACCATCCCCAGCGTGGCGCGGAAGGCATCCACCTGATTGTTCTCGCACCCCAGCCCGATCACCAGCACCGCGCCGGCGTTGGGATGGCGCGCCATGTTCTGCAGCATGATGCGGGTGTTGGCATGATCCTGCCCCAGCTGCGAGCAGCCGAACGGATGGCTGAACAGATGCACGCCGTCGATCCCCTCCGCCTGCGTTTGCTGCAAAAAGCGCTGCTGGATCTGGCGGGCGATGCCGTTGACGCAGCCGACGGTCGGCACGATCCACAGCTCGTTGCGGATCCCCACGTCGCCGCCGGCCCGGCGGTACAGCTGCACCTCGCGATCCGCCGCCTGCGGCGGCAACGCCGGGAACTGCGGCTGGTAACGGTAGCTGTCCAGATCGTTCAGGTTGGTTTTGGCGTTTTGCGAATGGATATGCTCCCCAGGGCCGATAGCCGCGAGCGCATGGCCGATCGGCTGGCCATATTTGATGATGTCCTCGCCCTTTGCGATCGGGCCGAGTGCAAACTTGTGCCCGCGCGCCACCGGCTGTACCAGCGGAACGGCGACGCCTGCCAGCTCAACCGTTTCTCCAGCGGCCAGGTCGCGCAGCGCCACCGCCACGTTATCCTGTTCGTGAATCTTTATCGTACTTTGCATAAACCGGTCCCGGATAACGGCTACGCCAGGTCAATGGCGAAATAGTCTTTGGCGTTGTCGAAGCAGATGTTTTTCACCATCCCGCCCAGCAGCGCGATATCCGCCGGCGCTTCGCCGTCCGTCACCCAGCGGCCGATCATCTGGCAAAGGATGCGACGGAAGTACTCATGGCGCGTGTACGACAGGAAGCTGCGACTGTCGGTCAGCATGCCGACGAAGCGGCTCAGCAGCCCGAGCTGCGCCAGCTGCGTCATTTGGCGCTGCATGCCGTCCTTCTGATCGTTGAACCACCAGCCGGAGCCGAACTGCATCTTGCCCGGCGTGCCTTCCCCCTGGAAATTGCCGATCATGGTGCCGATCACTTCGTTATCGCGCGGGTTGAGGCAATAAAGAATGGTTTTCGGCAGGCCGCCCTGCCGCGCCTGGGCATTCAGCAGCCGCGACAGCGGCTCCGCCAGCGGCCGATCGTTGATCGAGTCGAAGCCGATATCCGGCCCGACGGCGGCCAACATGCGGCTGTTGTTATTGCGCAGCGCGCCGATGTGATATTGCTGCACCCAGCCGCGGCGCCGGTATTCGCCGGCCAGGAACAGCAGCACCGCGCTTTTGAACTGCGCGCTCTGTTCCGGCGTCGGCAGCTCGCCGTTCAGGCGACGCAGCAGGATCGCATCCAACGTCACTTCATCGGCCTCGCCGAACACCACCACGTCCAGCGCATGATCGGCCACCTTACAACCGTGGGCGGCGAAGTGATCCATCCTTTTGTACAGGGCGTCGCACAGCGTGCTGAAGCGGCCGATCGCGGTGTCCGCCGCCGCCTCCAGCTGCCGCAGATAGTCGTTGAAACCGGGCGCTTCGATGGTGAAGGCCTTGTCTGGCCGCCAGCTCGGCAACACCTTGATATCGAAGCTGTGATCGTCGGCGATCGCCCGATGATGGCGCAGATCGTCGATCGGATCGTCGGTAGTGCCGACCATTTTCACGTTCATCTGCCGCATGATGCCGCGCGCGCGAAACTCATCCTGCGCCAATAGCGCATTGCCGCGCTGCCAGATCTCATCCGCCGTGGCCGGCGACAGCAGTGTTCCCGTGATGCCGAACGGCCGGCGCAGCTCCAGGTGCGTCCAGTGATAGAGCGGGTTGCCGATGGTGTGCGGCACCGTGGCGGCCCAGGCGTCGAATTTCTCGCGATCGCCTGCATCGCCGGTACACAGCCGCTCCGCCACACCGTTGGTGCGCATCGCCCGCCATTTGTAGTGATCCCCCCGCAGCCAGATATCGTACAGATTGCTGAAGCGGGTATTCTCCGCAATCTGTTGCGGCGGCAAATGGCAGTGGTAATCGAAAATCGGCTGGTGCGCCGCGTAGTCGTGATACAAACGCCGGGCAAATTCGCTGTCCAGCAGGAAATCTTCGCTCAAAAACGTCGCCATCTCGGGCTCCTTACCTTACTTGCCGTGCGGCACAGGGATCGAATCACAAAAGTTATCACACCAATTTTAGCGAGCGTCCAGCAAATTTTTCCCGCCATCTGTCATTTTGCTGTCCTTTAATCCCTTTTTCGCTCATTTTTACGGCAGAGGTGTGGCATAAACGCCCTATTTCACCGGCGACAGTATCGCTCAGGCGAATAATTCCTTTTGTGATATCACTCAACTTTTAAACCTGTATGACAGGTTATTGTCTCGCCAGCCGCATCGACGGCCATACCTTCAAACGGGGAGACATTTCGGATGCGTAAAATTAAAGGGTTACGCTGGTACATGATCGGGCTGGTGACCGTCGGCACCGTGCTGGGCTACCTGACCCGCAACGCCATCGCCGTGGCGGCGCCGACGCTGGAAGATACGCTGCACATCACCACCCAACAGTATTCTTATATCGTTGCCGCCTATTCCGCCTGCTATACCGTGATGCAGCCGGTGGCGGGTTATGTGCTGGACGTGCTGGGCACCAAGGTCGGTTACGCCATGTTCGCCATTCTGTGGGCGCTGTTCTGCATGGGTACCGCGCTGGCCAACAGTTGGGGCGGCCTGGCGCTGGCGCGCGGCGCGGTCGGCATGGCCGAAGCGGCGATGATCCCCGCCGGGCTGAAGGCCAGCAGCGAGTGGTTTCCGGCCAAAGAGCGTTCGATCGCCGTCGGCTATTTCAACGTCGGTTCGTCGATCGGCGGCATGATCGCCCCGCCGCTGGTGGTGTGGGCCATCGTGGCGCACAGCTGGGAGATGGCGTTCATCATCACCGGCGTACTGAGCCTGATCTGGGCCATCTGCTGGCTGTTGTTCTACAAGCACCCGAAAGATCAGAAGAAACTGAGCCAGGAAGAGCGACGTTACATCCTCGAAGGGCAGGAAGCGCAGCACCAGACCTCTAACGCCAAAAAGATGTCCGCCTGGCAGATCGTGCGCAACCGCCAGTTTTGGGGCATCGCGCTGCCGCGCTTTCTGGCGGAACCGGCCTGGGGCACCTTCAACGCCTGGATCCCGCTGTTCATGTTCAAGGCCTACGGTTTTAACCTGAAAGAGATCGCCATGTTCGCCTGGATGCCGATGCTGTTCGCCGATCTCGGCTGCATCGTCGGCGGCTATCTGCCGCCGCTGTTCCAGAAGTATTTCAAGGTCAATCTGATCGTCTCGCGCAAGCTGGTGGTGACGATGGGGGCGGTGTTGATGATCGGCCCCGGCATGATCGGCCTGTTCACCAGCCCTTATGCGGCTATCGCGCTGCTGTGCGTTGGCGGCTTCGCCCATCAGGCGCTGTCCGGCGCGCTGATCACCCTCTCTTCCGACGTGTTCGGCCGCAATGAAGTGGCGACCGCCAACGGCCTGACCGGCATGGCGGCCTGGACCGCCAGCACGCTGTTCGCCCTGGTGGTCGGTGCCCTGGCAGACACCCTCGGCTTCAGCCCGCTGTTCGCCGCGCTGTCGGTCTTCGACATTCTCGGTGCCATCGTCATCTGGACGGTGCTGCAAAACCGCCCGGCCGCCGAACCGCAACCCGCCGCGCTGCAACCGACCCCGGCGCGCAGCTGATCCCGTCGCCCGGCCGCCGCGCCGGGCCTCCTGCTCCTCTGGCAGCGGTGCCGAATAAGTGGTATAACAAATCCGATGGCTACGCGCCCCTTCCCACCGCACCGTATAGAGCATTCACTATGGAATTCACTGAAACCAGACGCCTGTATCAGCAACTGGCCGCCGAGCTTAAGCAACGCATCGAAAGCGGCCGCTACCCGGTGGGCGACAAGCTGCCGGCCGAGCGATACATCGCCGAAGAGATGAATGTCAGCCGCACCGTGGTGCGCGAAGCGATCATCATGCTGGAAGTGGAAGGCTATGTGGACGTGCGCAAGGGATCCGGGATCCACGTGGTGTCCAACCAGCAAAAACACCTGGTGGTACCGGGCGACAGCATCGAGTTCGCCACCGCCGGCCCGTTTGAGCTGCTGCAGGCGCGCCAGCTGATCGAAAGCAACATCGCCGAATTCGCCGCCACCCAGGTGACCAAACAAGATATCGTGCAGCTGATGGAGATCCAGGAGCACGCCCGCAAAGAGGATCGCTTCCGCGACTCGCAGTGGGATCTGAAGTTCCACGTACAGGTGGCGCTGGCCACCCAGAACACCGCCATGGCCACCATCGTGGAAAAAATGTGGGTACAGCGGGTCAACAACCCTTACTGGAAAAAACTGCACGAGCATATCGACGAACGCTCGATCGCCAGCTGGTGCGACGATCACGATCAGATCCTCAAGGCGCTGATGCGCAAAGATCCCTACGCCGCCAAACTGGCGATGTGGCAGCATCTGGAAAACACCAAGCAGATGCTGTTCAACGCCACCAGCGACGATTTCGAATACAACGCCGACCGCTACCTGTTCGCCGAGAATCCGGTGGTGCATCTGGATGGCGTGAGCCACGAACCGAAATAGCCACGGCGGTCAAAAACCGTCGGCTTATGTCAGGTAATGTAAAATCCGCTGAATCGATGCCGGAACCGCCGTTTGCCGTGTACTATTTCACCGTCGGCAACGTAGATTTCCCTGTTGCCAATCGTGCTATTTTGGTAGAGTTAGCCCACTTTTTTACCCATTGCTGCGGGGGCGGGACGCGAATAAATGCGCTGGTTGTTTGCCATGCTGATTGCTGTTTTCTGCTGGACCGGTTCGGTCTCCGGCCAACAGCTATGCGTGGCGTCACCCAAGCCCACCCCCAGCGCGCTGAGCAGCCTGCCACCGCTGGCGGAGCCGGCGCTTTCCCCCTATGATCATGTGTATCGGGCGCCGGCCGAAGCGCGCCGCAAAGCCCCCGGTAAGTTGCTGCTGCTGCTGCCCAGAGCGCACTCTTTCCCCGGTTCGCTGCTCGTATCCTCCCTGCCGGCGCCGGTCTATACCCTGGCTGCAGAGCCGGGCTACCGAATTCGCTTCCCCCGCCAGGACAGTCCGGCGCCCAACCGGCTTGCCCAGGTCGACTGGATGCTGGACGCCTCCAGGCAACAGAGTCGGCAGGCCGGCTGGAAAGAAAGTAACATGCAGTACCGTGGCACGCTGACTTACCACCTATGACCGGTGTCGCACCGCTAAGAAACCTTAAAGCAACGCCGTTTCATCGTTATCAGCATTCAGGATCGCCGCGCGCTTTCAGCCCACGCCCGTTCCGCCGCTGAGATAAAAATAAACAATGACGTTTTAGGAACACCGGATGGACATCATTAAAGAACTGATACATGCCTTGTGGCAGCAGGATTTTGAGACGCTGGCGAACCCTTCGTTGGTGTGGACCCTCTACATCCTGCTGTTCATGATCCTGTTTTTGGAGAACGGCCTGCTGCCGGCCGCTTTCCTGCCGGGCGACAGCCTGCTGATCCTGGTCGGCGTGCTGATCGCCAAAGGCACCATGGGTTTCCCGCTGACCATCGTTATCCTGACCGTCGCCGCCAGCCTGGGGTGCTGGGTCAGCTATATACAGGGCCGATGGCTCGGCAATACGCGAACGGTGCAAGGCTGGCTTTCGCACCTGCCGGCCCACTACCATCAACGCGCTCACAACCTGTTCCACCGCCACGGGCTTTCCGCTCTGCTGGTCGGCCGCTTCCTGGCCTTCGTGCGCACCCTGCTGCCGACCATCGCCGGGCTGTCCGGCCTGAGCAACGCGCGCTTCCAGTTTTTCAACTGGATGAGCGGCCTGCTGTGGGTCTTGATCCTGACAACGTTGGGCTTCGCGCTGGGGAAAACCCCGGTGTTCCGCAAGTATGAAGATCAGCTGATGTTCTGCCTGATGATGTTGCCGCTGGTGTTGCTGGTGGTCGGGCTGGTCGGCTCGCTGATCGTGCTGTGGCGCAAGAAACGCGCCAGCAGCCAGAACCCGGGGAAAGGGGCGTGACAGCAAAGCGCCCGCGCTGGCAATACGTCTTGCTGATCGCGCTCGCCCTGCTGGCGTTGGCGACGCTGCTGGTGCCCTGCATGGTGCGCACCGAGAGCGAGCTGCGCATTCGCGCCAGCCAGCAAGGGCTGTCGCTGCCCGACGGTTTTTACGTCTACCAGCGCCTGGATGAGCGCGGCATCCGCATCAAAAGCATTACGCCGGAAGGTGATGGCCTGGTCATCCGTCTGGACTCGCCGGAGCAGCAGTTGCTGGCGCGCGAAGCGTTGCAAACCATTTTGCCGCCCGGTTACCACATCGCGTTGAGCGAGTCCCCCGTGCCGTCGCATTGGGTACGCGAATTTGCGCGTTCCCCACTCAATCTGGGATAATCCCCCTTCATATGAAGGGGTTTCCTTTCATTGCCATTATCTTCATTTTCATTCGCACCGATTAGCTCAAGAATTAATCAGTCAGCACTGAGTCACGGCTGATTCTTTGGGGGCCCGCCGGTTTCATGACTATGCTGAAGGGTAACTTCAGCCGGCGATGAACGCCCTCCTCTCGCGCTGCCGCCTTCGGCAGTCAGGAAAGCGGATGCCTGTTCAGGCATCCCATGAAAAGGAACTGAAAGATGAAATTACGCCACTCACTGTTACTGCTGTTGCCACTCTGCACGCTGCCGGCGCTCGCTGCGGCCGCCGAGGGCGGTTGCGCCGCCAAAGCGCAAGACATCCAGCAGCAAATCGATTATGCCACCCAACACGGCAACACCCACCGCGTGGACGGCCTGAAAAAAGCGCTGAGCGAAGTGCAGACTCACTGCACTGAAGCCGGCCTGCAGGCCGAACGTGAGAAAAATATCGCGGAGAAACAGCGCAAGGTCGACGAGCGCCGGCAGGAGCTGAAAGAAGCGCAGCAAACCGGCAAGCTGGACAAGGTCGCCAAGAAGCAGCAAAAGCTGGCGGAAGCGCAGGCTGAGCTGAAACGCGCCCAGGCGGAATAATTTTTTTACACCAGCGGATTTATCGATGAGAGCCCCATCACACGGGATTTCTTAAGCATATGGAATTGATGTCTGGTGTTATCTGCTGGCCATCACCCCTTTGCTCCGGCGAAAAAATCCGCTATGTTAAAAGTCTGTCGAAATAAACGTTAAGGAATAATCACATGGCACATGATTCAAATGCAGAAAACTTACGCGCTGAACTGAAGTCCTTAGCCGATACGCTGGAGGAAGTGCTGAACTCCTCCACCGACAAGCCGAAAGCCGAGCTTGAGAAGCTGCGTTCGAAAGCGGAAGGCGCGCTGAAAGAGACCCGCGCTCGCCTGAGCGACGCCGGTGACAAGCTGGCTTCGCAAACCAAACAGATCGCAGGCCAGGCCGACGACTACGTGCGCGACAACCCGTGGACCGGCATCGGTATCGGTGCGGCGGTTGGCGTCGTGCTGGGCGTGCTGCTCGCGCGTCGCTAATCATGGCTGAACAACCGCAAGTGCGCGCGCAGGGCCCCGCCAAAGGGGTCCTGGATATCGGTCAGCGCATCATCACGATCCTGGTCGGCATGGTGGAAACCCGTGTCCGGCTGGCGGTGGTCGAGTTGGAGGAGGAGAAAGCCAACCTCATTCAACTGCTGATCATGGCCGGTATGACGCTGCTATTCACCGCCTTCGGTTTGATGAGCCTGTTAATCCTGATCTTTTGGGCCATCGATCCGGTCTACCGGCTGGTGGCGCTGGGCGCCACGACCGGCGTGCTGCTGTTCCTGGCCGTGGTCGGCACCATCTGGACGCTGGTCAAGGCCCGTCGCACCACGCTGCTCGGCGCGACGCGCAAGCAGTTGGAACTCGACCGCGCCGAACTGGAGCGCGAGCCATGAGCCGCCGCCGCTACCTGGAATGGAAAAAAGAGAGGCTGATTCGCCAGATCCAGCAGCAACGCCTGGATCTGGCCGAACACAAGTCTCTGTGGCTGGAAAAGACCGAGCGCATTGACCGCGGCTGGCAGACGGTGTTTGGCCTGCGCCGCTATCTGGTGCTCGGTTCCAGCGTCATGGCGCTGTACGGCATCCGCCACCCCAGCAAGATGATCCGCTGGTCGCGCCGTGCTTTCGGCGCATGGAGCGCTATCCGCCTGTTTAAAAAGACCTTCTCCGCCAAGTAAGCGCCGCGCTTTTCCTTCAAACATCCTGTTGCTCCGCCCTCATTTTCCCCCTAAAACAGCGCGGCTTATCCCGAGGGCCGGGCAACCTGCTGACAAGCGTCAGTTTATTAGCACGCTAAAGATTCAGATTTTTTGAAAAATTACGACAGTTTTACTTGCTAACAACCTGAGCACTTCCCGCTTAACATTCACTCCATCAATTTGAGACGGAGCGGACAGGGTAAGAGACCCGCTACGCCGCCCGTTGATATGACTACCGCCGAACAGGCGCACAAAAACACTTTGGAGTAGATGATGAAAAAATTAGAAGATACAGGTTTGTTGGTTGCTCGTATTCTGATGCCAATTCTGTTTATCGTGGCAGGCTACGGCAAAATGGGTGACGCTTATGCCGGTACCCAACAGTACATGCAATCGATGGGCGTGCCTGGCTTCTTGCTGCCGCTGACCATCCTGCTGGAATTTGGCGGCGGTCTGGCGATCCTGTTCGGTTTCCTGACCCGCACAGTAGCGCTGTTCACTGCCGGTTTCACCATTCTGACCGCGCTGCTGTTCCACACTGACTTTGCAGAAGGCGTAAACCAGCTGATGTTCATGAAAAACCTGACCATCGCCGGCGGTTTCATCGTGTTGGCGGTTGCAGGCCCGGGCGGCTTCAGCATCGACCGTCTTCTGAATAAGAAATGGTAATCTAAACTGTCATTCAGGGCCCGGCATGCCGGGCCCTGTCGTTTTTTTACTCGGACACCAAGGAGATTCCCATGGGACAACTCGTCGATGGCGTTTGGCAAGACATCTGGTATGACACGAAATCTACCGGCGGCCGTTTCAAACGTTCAACCGCTCAGTTTCGCAATTGGGTGACCGCCGACGGTCAGCCGGGCGAACACGGCACGGGTGGCTTTCAGGCAGAAGCGGGCCGTTATCACCTGTATGTTTCTCTCGCCTGCCCCTGGGCGCACCGCACGCTGCTGATGCGCAAACTGAAAGGGCTGGAGCAGATCATTCCGGTCTCGGTGGTGCACCCGCTGATGCTGGAAAACGGCTGGACCTTCGGCCAGGATTTTCCTGAAACCACCGGCGATCCGCTGTATCACGCCGACTTCCTGTACCAGATCTACCTGCGTGCCGATCCGCACTACAGCGGGCGCGTGACCGTGCCGGTACTGTGGGACAAACAGCGGCAAACCATCGTCAGCAACGAATCTGCCGACATCATCCGCATGTTCAACAGCGCGTTTGACGGCGTGGGCGCCCGCGCGGGCGATTACTACCCGGCCGAGCTGCGCGGCAAAATCGATGAGCTGAACGGCTGGATTTACGATCAAGTGAACAACGGCGTGTACAAGGCCGGTTTCGCCACCAGCCAGGAAGCGTATGACGACGCGGTCAACGGGGTCTTCAACGCGCTGGAACGCCTGGAGCAGATCCTGGGGCAACACCGCTACCTGACCGGCGATCGGCTGACCGAAGCCGACCTGCGTCTGTGGACCACGCTGGTGCGCTTCGATCCGGTGTACGTCACCCACTTCAAGTGCGATAAGCACCGCATCAGCGACTACCTGAACCTGTACGGTTTCCTGCGTGACATCTACCAGATGCCGGGCATCACCGAAACGGTCAGCCTGCCGCACATTCGCAACCACTACTACCGCAGCCACGCCACCATCAACCCGCACGGCATCATTTCCATCGGGCCGGCGCAGGATCTGGACGAGCCGCACGGCCGCGACCAGCGCTTCGGCTAAGGCAAAAAAAATCCCCTTGCCGCCCGGCAAGGGGATGTCATCCAAGCGATGTTAGCGCTGCGCGAACAGGCGCGGAATTTCGCGCAGGAACCAGGCTTTCGCCTCCCCCATGCTGTCGCGTCGCCAGGCCATGATGATATCGGCTTCGCGGCTGTATTCCGGCCCCACCACGCGCAGCCGCCCGGCTTCGATATCTTTCTCCACCATCGGATACGGCATGGTCGCCACCCCCAACCCGGCCAGCAGCGCCAGACGCTTGTCTTCGATGGTGCTCACCGTCAGACGCTGCTGCTTATCCAGCAGCTGCACGGTCAACACCGGACGCTCGCGGGCGGTATCCGCCACCGCGATGCCACGGTATTTCACGCGGGTCACCTCGGACAGCGGCTCCGGCTCCTGGTGGATAGGATGATCCGGCGCGGCGACGTAAACGCTCATCACCTTGTACAGTTTGCGGGTGTTGATCTCCGACGACGCGCGAAAATGCATGTCCGGCGCGATCACGATGTCGGCGCGCCCCTGCTCCAGCCGCTCCCAGGCGCCCGCCAGCACCTCGGTGAAAATCGACACCTGGGTGTTGGCCTTCAGCGCCAGCTTGTCCACCAGCGGGAACAGCAGGCTCGGCGGCGACAGCGCTTCGCTGACGATGGTCAGGTGAGTTTCCCAACCGCGCGCCAGCGCCTCGGCGTCGGTGGTCAGCTTGTCGGCCGCTTCCAGCAGCACCCGCCCGCGTTCCAGCAACATGCGCCCCACATTGGTGAACTTGGTGCGGTGGCCCGAACGGTCGAACAGCACCACGTCCAATTCTTCTTCCAATTTTTGCATGGTGTAGCTGAGCGCCGACGGCACCCGGCCCAGTTCGTCGGCGGCCGCGGCGAAGCTGCCGCGCCGGTCGATCGCGTCCATCACTCTCAGCGCCTCAAGCGTGAGCGCCCGATCTCTGGCCATCACATCCCTCTGTCAGGAAATTTGAATATGCCGACCAGATTAACTGGCTAACAATCCGACGTCCAGATGCTTACCATTTGGATAATGAATTTAGAGAGCCGATTGCCATGATTACATGCAGAACAGCACAACAATGCGGGCAAGCTGACTTTGGTTGGCTGCAGGCTCGCTACACCTTTTCCTTTGGTCACTACTTCGATCCCAAACTGATGGGCTACGCGTCGCTGCGGGTGCTGAATCAGGAGGTGCTGGCGCCGGGCGCGTCGTTCCAGCCGCGCACCTATCCCAGCGTGGATATCCTGAACCTGATCCTGCAGGGCGAGGCGGAATACCGCGACAGCGACGGCAACGCCGCGCGCGCCAACGCCGGCGAAGCGCTGCTGCTGGCCACCCAGCCGGGCCTGAGCTACAGCGAACAAAACGTCAGCAGCGATACGCCGCTGACCCGACTGCAGCTGTGGCTGGACGCCTGCCCGGAACGTAACAACGAGCGGGTGCAGCGCCTGACGCTGCCGGCGGCAGGTAACCTGCTGCTGGCCTCGCCGGACGGCGCGCAGGGCAGCCTGCAGCTGCGCCAGCAGGTTTGGATCCACCATCTCGATCTGCAGCCGGGCGAAGAACAAACGCTGACGATTAACGGGCCACGCGCCTATTTGCAGTCGATTCACGGCACCATCGCCGCCACCGGCGAGCGCCACGAAGCGCAGCGCCTGACCTGCGGCGACGGCGCCTTCGTGCGCGAGGAGAATCGCCTGACGATCCGCGCCGAGACGCCGCTGCGCGCACTGCTGATTGACCTGCCGGTGTAAATCGGCCGGAAAACGAAAAACCCCGCGCAACTGACGTTGCGCGGGGTTTTCTTTTGTCGAGGGAGTTGACCGGTAAGCCGGGTTCTGTCGTGGACAGTCATTCCTCTAGGCCAGCAATCGCTCACTGGCTCAAGCAGCCTACCCGGGTTCAGTACGGGCCGTACCATGTGAACCCCTATTTGGCCTTGCTCCGGGTGGAGTTTACCGTGCCACGAACTGTTGCCAGCCGCGCGGTGCGCTCTTACCGCACCCTTTCACCCTTACCTGATCCCGCTTGCGCGGGCCATCGGCGGTTTGCTCTCTGTTGCACTAGTCGTAGGCTTGCGCCTCCCAGGCGTTACCTGGCACCCTGCCCTATGGAGCCCGGACTTTCCTCCCCTCCATCTGTCTCCCCGAAGAGGACGGCAATGAAGCGGCGACTGTCTGGTCAACTCCGGCGCGGATAGTAGCGTCGCGGCAGCGGCAGGTCAACCGCTTTACGGCTGTTGTTGCTCCAGCGCGTGCTTATACAGCGCATTTTTCTTCACGCCGTGGATTTCCGCCGCCAGCGCTGCCGCCTTTTTCAGCGGCAGCTCTTTTTGCAGCAGCGCCAGCGTGCGCAGCGCCTCGAGCGGCAGCGCATCCTCCTGCGCCTTGTGGCCTTCGACGATCAGCACCATCTCGCCACGGCGGCGCACTTCATCTTCCTGCACCCACGCCAGCAGTTCGCCCACCGGCGCGCCGTGGATAGATTCCCAGGTTTTGGTCAGCTCGCGCGCCAGCACCACATAGCGCTGCGGGCCCCAGACGGTGACCATGTCTTGCAGGCTTTCCAGCAGGCGGTGAGTGGATTCGTAGAAAATCAGCGTGCGCGGTTCCTCCGCCAGCGCCATCAGCGTATCCTTGCGCCCCTTGGTTTTCGCCGGCAGGAAGCCTTCGTAGCAGAAGCGGTCGGAAGCAACGCCCGCGGCGCACAGCGCGGTAGTGGCGGCGCAGGCGCCCGGCAGTGGCACCACGCGAATGCCGGCCTCGCGGCAGCGGCGCACCAGGTGATAACCGGGATCGTTGATCAGCGGCGTGCCGGCGTCGGACACCAGCGCGATGCTCTGGCCTTCCTGCAGTTTCGCCAGCAGCTGATCGGCTTTTTGCTGTTCGTTGTGATCGTGCAGCGCGAACAGACGCGCGTTGATCGCGAAGTGTTGCAACAGCAATCCGGTATGGCGCGTGTCTTCCGCCGCGATCAGATCAACGCTTTTCAGTACCTCTAACGCGCGGTGGGTGATATCGCCCAGATTGCCGATGGGAGTGGGCACCACATACAGCGTTGATGCAGAAATGACTGATTGTTGGTGTTGATTCATTGTTTCATCCGGGTTGCCGATTTAATATTGAGCATCTTGAAAAAAACATCACTGGATACAGTATGCTTTCCTCAACATTCGTTCGTACCAAAGCAGGGCGTTCCAAGCCTGTCCGACTTACTGCAGTCATCGCGGCCGCCCTTTTCCTGGCAGGCTGTCCAAGTCGGGCCCCGCAAACGCCGCCCGCCAATATACAGAACGAAGCGAGCGCCAGCTCCGATTACTACCTGCAGCAGTTGCAGCAAAGCAGCGATGATAACAAGGCTGACTGGCAATTACTTGCTATTCGCGCCTTGCTGCGTGAAGGAAAACTGCCGCAGGCCGGCGACCAGTTGAACCAGTTGCCGAAAAATCTCAGTGGCGCACAGCAGACTGAACGCCAGTTGCTGACCGCCGAACTGCAGATCGCCAACAAGAGCTACGTCAGCGCCCGCAGCACGCTGGGCCACCTGGACAGCAGTTCGCTGTCGCCGAATCAGAAGGTGCGCTACTACCAGGCGCAAATCGCCGCCAATCAGGGCAAAGCATCGCTGCCATTGATCCGCACCTATATCGCTCAGGAGCCGTTGCTGACCGGCAAACCGCACCAGGACAACCTGGATCAGACCTGGCAGGCGCTGCTGCAGCTGACGCCGCAGGAGATGAACAGCCTGGTGATCAACGCCGACGAGAACGTGCTGCAAGGCTGGCTGGATCTGCTGCGCGTCTATCAGGACAATAAGCAGGATCCCGATCTGCTGAAGGCCGGTATCAAAGACTGGCAGAACCGTTATCCGAAGAACCCGGCGGCCAAAACGCTGCCGGCTCGCCTGAACCAGGTGCTGAACTTCACCCAAGCCTCCACCTCGAAAATCGCCCTGCTGCTGCCGTTGAACGGCCAGGCGAAAGTATTCGCCGACGCCATCCAGCAAGGCTTCGAAGCGGCGAAAAACGGCGGTTCCATGCCGGCGCCGCAGCCTCAAGCCGCACAACCGGCCAGCACGCCGGCCCAAACGGCGCCGGCCGATCAGGCCGCCACGGGCGACATCAACGCCAACGGCGCGGTCAGCCCTTCGGCGCAAGAGAGCCAGCCTGCCGTGACCGCCGCGCAACCCGCTGCGCCGTCCAGCGCGCCGATAACGCCGCTGCAGGCCGCCAACGCGCAGGTCAAAGTGTACGACACCACCAGCCAGCCGCTGGCCGCCTTGCTGAGCCAGGCGCAGCAGGATGGCGCCACCCTGGTGGTCGGCCCGCTGCTGAAAGAGAACGTCGATCAGCTGTCCGCCAGCACCACCACGCTGAACGTACTGGCGCTCAACCAGCCGGAAACGCCGAAGGACAACCTGAACATCTGTTACTTCGCCCTGTCACCGGAAGATGAAGCGCGCGACGCCGCCCGCCACATCTGGGAACAGCAGAAGCGTCAACCGCTGTTGCTGGTCCCGCGCGGCGCCTTCGGCGATCGCGTCGCCAAGGCCTTTAACCAGGAATGGCAGAAGCAAGGCGGGCAAACCGTACTGCGTCAGGACATCGGCTCCGCCGGCGAGCTGCGCCAAATAGTCAACAGCGGCGGCATCCGCATGACCGGTACGCCGATGTCGAGCGCCCCGGCGCCGCAGAGCGTCACCATCGCCGGGCTAACCATTCCGGCGCCGCCGAGCGACGTGCCCGCCGCGACCGGCGGCAGCGTCGACGCGGTGTATATCGTTGCTACCCAGTCCCAGCTGACGCTGATCAAACCGATGATCGACATGGCCACCAGCTCGCGCGGCAAGCCGGCGATGTACGCCAGCTCGCGCAGCTACCAGGCCGGCGCCGGCCCGGACTTCCGTCTGGAAATGGAAGGCCTGCAGTTCAGCGATATCCCGCTGCTGGCCGGCTCAAACCCTCAGCTGTTGCAGCAGGCCAGCGCGCGCTTCCGTAACGACTACTCGCTGGTGCGCCTGTATGCGATGGGAATGGATGCCTGGACATTGGCCAACCACTTTGCTGAAATGCGCCAGCTGCCGGGCTTCCAGGTTTCCGGCACCACCGGTACGCTGAGCGCGTCGCCGAACTGCGTGATCAACCGTAAGCTGCCTTGGCTGCAATACCGTCAGGGCACGGTCGTGCCGGTCTCTTGAACCCACGCGCCTCCGGGGCGGGCTATGAGTTACTGGCCCGCCGTCACCTGGAACACGCCGGGCTCACCTTCTGCGCCGCCAACGTCGCGGTGCGCGGCGGTGAGCTCGACCTCATCATGCGCGACGGTGCCACCTGGGTGTTCGTCGAAGTGCGCTACCGCCGCAACGACGCCTTCGGCGGCGCGGCCGCCAGCGTCACCTCTCGCAAACAACAGCGGCTGCTGCATGCTGCCGCCGTCTGGCTGGCGGGGCGCGGAGCCAGTTTTGACACATCATCTTGCCGTTTTGATGTTTTGGCCATTACCGGTAGCCAGTTAGAATGGATACCCAACGCCTTCAATGCGGATTAATCGGGGTTTTGCGGCGCAGACCGGCCCTTTGACTTAGTGGATTAATACAACGTGCTGGATAGAATTAAAGCCTGTTTTACCGAAAGCATCCAAACCCAGATTGCGGCGGCGGAAGCGTTGCCGGACGCCATTTCCCGCGCTGCGATGACGCTGGTTCAATCCTTACTCAACGGCAACAAAATCCTGTGCTGCGGCAACGGCACCTCGGCGGCCAACGCGCAGCACTTTGCCGCCAGCATGATCAACCGTTTTGAAACCGAGCGCCCCAGCCTGCCGGCCATCGCCCTCAACGCCGACAACGTGGTGCTGACGGCGATCAGCAACGATCGGCTGCACGACGAAGTGTATGCCAAGCAGGTGCGCGCGCTCGGGCACACCGGCGACGTGCTGCTGGCGATTTCCACCCGCGGCAACAGCCGTGATATTGTGAAAGCGGTCGAGGCGGCCGTCACGCGCGATATGACCATCGTCGCGCTCACCGGCTACGACGGCGGCGAGCTGGCCGGGCTGCTCGGCCAGCAGGATGTCGAAATCCGCATCCCGTCGCACCGCAGCTCGCGCATTCAGGAAATGCATATGCTGACCGTAAACTGCCTGTGCGACCTGATAGACAATACGTTATTCCCCCACCAGGACGATTAAGGAACTGAGATGAAGCTAAAAGCCACATTTGCAGTGCTGTCCAGCGCCCTGCTGTTGCAAGGCTGTATCGCCGGCGTCGTCGTCGGCAGTGCGGCCGTCGCGACCAAAACCGCCACCGACCCGCGCAGCGTCGGGACCCAGGTGGATGACGGCACGCTGGAAGCCAGGGTCGAAAGCGCCCTAAGCAAAGACCAGCAGTTGAAGAAAGACGCCCGAGTGGTCGCCACCGCCTATCAGGGCAAAGTGCTGTTGACCGGCCAGTCGCCTAACGCCGATCTCACCGCGCGCGCCAAGCAGATCGCCATGGGCGTGGAAGGCACGACCGAAGTGTATAACGAAATCCGTCAGGGCACGCCGGTCAGCCTGAGCACCGCGTCCTCCGACACCTGGATCACCACCAAGGTGCGTTCGCAGCTGCTCACCAGCGATACGGTGAAATCGTCCAACGTGAAGGTCACCACCGAAAACGGCGAAGTGTTCTTGCTGGGCCTGGTCACGCAGCAGGAAGGGCAGTCGGCGGCGCAGATCGCCAGCCAGGTCAGCGGCGTGAAGCACGTCACCACCGCCTTTACCTATGTGAAGTAATCCGCTCTGGCGGGAGCGGCGCCGTGCCGTTCCCGCCCGCTTAATCCAGCTTGTTCTCTTTCAGGAAACCTTCCCCGCCCAGCTGCCGCATCTGGCGCATGATCCACTGTTGACGCTGCACCACATAGCCGGACGGCGCATCGGCCCTGAAGCGGTGCGGATTCGGCAATACCGCCGCCAGCAGCGCCGCTTCGGCCGCGCTCAGCCGTTTGGCCGGCTTATGGAAAAAGCGCTGTGAAGCCTCCTCCACGCCGAACACCCCGTCGCCGAACTCGACGATGTTCAGATACACCGTCAGAATGCGCCGCTTGGTCCACACCAGCTCGATGCCCGACGTCAATCCGGCCTCCAGACCTTTACGCAGCCAGCTACGGCCATCCCACAAAAACAGGTTTTTGGCGGTTTGCTGCGACAGCGTGGACGCGCCGCGGATGCGCGTCGGGCGCTTCTCGTTGTGGCTGAGCGCCTTTTCAATGGCCGCCACGTCGAAGCCCCAATGGTCTGGAAACTTCTGATCCTCAGCCGCCATCACCGCCAACGCCATCTGCGGCGAGATGTCGTCCATCGACACCCAGTCCGAATGGGCGACGTAGCCGAAGTCGCCGCTCAGCCAGGCGCTGACTTGTCTCTCCACCATCACGGCGGAAAACGGCACCGGCAGGAAGGCGAAGGCCACAATGCCCAACACCCACAGGCCGAGAATCGCGATGACCCCGCGCTTCAGCCAATACCACGGGCGCAGCCACCGCCATCCGCCGAGCGATTTTCTCATTCAGCCAGTTCCAGCACCCGCACCACCAGCTTATCGATGCCGAGGGCCGCCTGCGCGATCGACGGCGCCAGCATATAGGCCGGCGTGGTCACGACTTTATGTTCGCTGTCCACCACGATATCGTCCACCGGGCAAATCACCGGCTCGCCGCCCATGGCGTCAATCACTTCTCCCAGGTCCGGATCGTTGCCAATGGTCAGCCGCGCTTGTTGATCCAGCAGTTTCGGCAACAGCGCCGGCGCGATGCACATCAGGCCAATTGGTTTGCTGGCCTTATGCATCTCACGCGTCAGACGCGCCAAATCTTCATCAACCCAACATTCCGCGCCGGCTTCGGCAAAATTGCTGAGGTTCTTGGCGGCGCCAAAGCCGCCGGGCACGATCAGCGCATCCAGCTGCGCGGCCTCCGCCAGCGCCAGCGGCTGCACCGCGCCGCGGGCAATGCGCGCCGATTCAATCAGGACATTGCGCGACTCCGCCATCTCCTCACCAGATAAGTGATTAATAACATGGCGTTGTGGTTTATCAGGCGCAAAGCACACCGCCTGCGCGCCGGCACGGTCCAACGCCAGCAGCGTCAGCACCGCTTCATGGATCTCCGTACCGTCATAAACGCCGCTGCCGCTGAGGACTACACCCACCTTTTTCATCACTCTTACTCCTGTCGTCGCTGTCAACTGGTTCGTGCTCGGAGTTGACAAACACTAATCTACATCACACATTTTAATGAATCTTCTAACAAGAGCGCTTACATTTGCTATGTTGTTGGCTGTATGATGTTTAGGAATTCGCAACAACCTGCTCGACCAGAACACTGAAACCAATACGCAGGTTCACAATTTCCCTGGTGTTGGCGCAATATTCGCGCACCCCGGCTTAGGTCGGGGTCATTTTTTTTCAGCGTTCTCTACCCAAGCCCGCAGTACCTGCACATCGTTGCGCCACTCTTGCTTCAGCTCATCCACCCAATCCTGCACGTTATCCCACCAGGCCGGCAGCGTCGGCGTTTGAATCTGCTGCGCCAGCTGCTGCAGATGGCGCAGACCGACCGAACCGGCGGCTCCCTTGATCTTGTGACCTTCCTCGGTGATGCCTTTCTGATCGCGCGCCGTCATGTTGGAGTCCAGCACCGCCAGATAACCCGGCATCATTTGTTCGAACATCTCCAGGCTTTGGTGGATCAACTGCGGGCCAACCAGATCCATGTACTGCTCCAGCATCGCGGTATCGAGTAACGACTCATTAATCTGCATCGCCTTGTGCTCCGTTTTCTTTGAAGTGTGAGAAGGTTGATGATCCCAATAGTGTTTGATGACCTGGGTCAGCGCCGGCACCGACAACGGCTTGCTCAGCACATCGTCCATGCCCGCCTCGAGATACTCTTTTTTGTCTTTCAGCACGTTGGCGGTCAGGGCCACCAGCGGCGGCAGCGCCTGCCCGGCGTAGCGTTCGCGCAGCGCCCGGGCGATGTCCAGCCCGGTCATGTCCGGCAGTTGGATATCCAGCAGCACCAGATCGAACTCGTCCGGATCGAACATTGCCAGCGCATCGTGGCCGTTCATCGCCACTTCGACGCTGTTGCCCAATTTCTCCAGCACCGAGCGCGCCACGATCACGTTCAGTTCGATATCCTCCACCAGCAGGATATGTAGCGCCGGCAACGGCAGCTCTTCTTCCTCCGGTAGCTCGCTGACGGCTTCCTGCACCGCCGGCGCCTGGATGGTCAGAGTGAAGCAAGAACCGTGCCCCTGTTCGCTGCGCACGGTGATGTCACCGCCCATGCTCTGCGCCAGCCGCTTGGAGACCGCCAACCCGATGCCGGTGCCGGTAGCCGGGCGGCCACCGCGCTGATCTTTCACCTGGTAATACATGGCGAAGATCTTGTCCTGCTCGTCCTGAGGGATGCCCATGCCCGAATCTTCCACCTCGAACACCAGCTTCTCCTGCGCCTCGCGCCGCACGCGTACCACGATTTGCCCCTGCTGGGTGAATTTCACCGCGTTGCCGATCAGGTTCCACAAAATCTGCCGCAGGCGCGTGCCGTCGGTCACGATCTGCTGCGGCAGCGGCGTCTGCGGCTCCATGATGAACTGCAGTCCTTTCGGCTGCGCCAGCAGGCCGGAGAGGTTCTCCAGATCCGCCAGGAAGCCGGTGAAGTCCACCGGCTGGTTGTCGAGCTGCACCTTGCGCCGCTCGAGCTTATCCATTTCGATAATGTCGTTGAAGATATTGCCGAGGGTGATGGCGCTGACGTGAATGGTCTTCAGGTATTTCAACTGCTCGTCGTTCAGCTCGGTATCGAGCAGGATGCGACTCAGGCCAACGATGCCGTTAAGCGGCGTACGCAGCTCGTGGCTGATCGTGGAGATAAAGGTGGTCTTCTCCCTGCTGGCGTTCTCCAGCGCGTCCTGGTAGCGCTTACGCTCGGTAATATCGCGGCCGAAGCCCATCAGCCCGTGGCGTTTGCCCACCCGGTCGTAAAACGGGACCTTGCGCAGCTCGAAACAGGCCTTGCGGCCATCGGGATACACCAGCCACTGTTCGTAGGTCAGCGAGACGTTGTGGCGGAACACCTTCTCGTCGGTTTCAATGACCTTTTCGGCGATCTCCTGGCCGTAGACGTCGAACGGCGTCAGGCCGATCAGCTGCTTCTCGCTCTTGCCGGTCAGCAGCTCCATCGCGCGGTTGCAGCCGGAAAATTCTTTGTCTTCGTTGCGGTAGTAGACCAGATCCGGCGAGGCATCGAGGAAGGAACGCAGCAGCGCCGATTGCTGGCCCAGCTCAATCTGCGCCAGTTCACGCTGTTCCATCTCTTCCGTCAGCTTGTCCATCACCTGCAGGCGCTCTTCTTCCGCCTTGATACGGTCGGCGATCTCCTGGTTCAGTTGGCTGATATTGTCCTTAAGCTGCTGATTGAGCTCCAGATCGCGGTGGCGCATCTCCTCCAGCTTGTCCACCAGCCGCGCCAGCCGCTGGCGCGACTCCTCCAGTTGCTCCACCACTACCGAGAGGAAGTAGACCGCCCACGGGGTGATCAACAGGCCGAAGAAGATCGAACGCACCACGTCGATGCTTTCCACTTCGCCGCGCAGCAGCATGGTCACCGCCATCTGCACCACCATCGCCAGCACCACCAGCGCCGAGGCCAGCAGCAGCGAGAAGCGCACCAACCCCAGTTTCACCATTAAATCGACGTAGTACTGGGCCAACACCCGGATTTGCTTCATAGCGGCTCCCATCAGACACAATCTTTTGAATCATACCGTAAAACAGCGGTGAGATAAGGCGGCAAACGCCGAAGTGTGGCAAAGATTGCACTTCAGAGCGGCATTCCGGGGCGGTAGCGCCGCTTTTCATCCAGCGCGCTGCCCTGCCCGCCGTATTGCTGCAGATAAGCGCCCACCGCCTGCATGCCGCGCCAGCGGTTTTCACACCACAGTGGCGCCAGCAGAGTGGGCCGACGGGCGCTGGCGGACAGGCGGTGATACACCACCTCGCCCGGCGTGTGGCGGATCATCTCCCCGGCGCTGGCGGCGTAGTCTTCCAGCACCAGTTCGGACAAACGCCCGGCTCGCCACGCGCGGGCCAGGGTACTGCCGGTAACGACGTGCAGCGGATGCAGCTTGATGCCATCCACGCCGGACTCCACCACCCGCTGCAACGTGAGCAGATGATCGCGCTGGGTCTCGCCCGGCAGCCCGACGATCAGATGGCAGCACACCTTCAGCCCGCGCTGCCGAGCCCGTTGCGCGGTCTGCTGATAGCAGCGGAAATCATGGCCGCGGTTGATGCGTTTGAGCGTTTTATCGTGCGCCGTCTGCAGCCCCAGCTCCAGCCACACTTCGTAACCCTGTTCGCGATATCCCGTCAGCAGATCCAATGCGGCGGGCGGCACGCAATCCGGCCGGGTGCCGACGCACAGGCCGACCATCTCGCTCTGCGCCAACGCCTGCCGATACATCGACGCCAGTAGTTCGACCTCCGCATAGGTGCTGGTATAGGCCTGGAAATAGGCCAGATAGCGCTGCGCCCGGTCGACCCGCGCGGCCTGTCGCGCCAGCTGTTCGGCGATACTTTGCCGCTGCATCGCCTCATCGGCGAATGAAGCGACGTTGCAAAACGTACAGCCGCCGCGCCCCAACGTGCCATCGCGGTTAGGGCAGCTGAATCCGCCGTGCAGCGTGAGTTTATGGATCTTTTCGCCATAGCGGCGCTGGAGATCTGCGCCAAACATATTGACTAATTGCGGCAACTGCATAATCTTGGTGATTCTCTGTGTTCAAAGCCGCGATGCTAATAAGAAACGGCTTTTCCCGCGATGACAGAGATCAACGCTTTCCCCGCAAGGCGCCACCAGGCATAACTATTCACCATAAACGCAAATCAATTCACTATAATTCTGATGAATTATTCTAATCGTCGCGCAACCGTTAACGGCAATATGACAATGCAGTGAAAAACAGTGACAAACATCAACAAAGAAATATCTTATAGAATAAAATTCTGCCATTAACCCCCGCACTAGCATGGTGCAGAGATTAAGGGGTTGCACTATAGTGAGACAGCTCACACTTCTGTGGGGATCGGCGTTGCCCCACGATAGTGCAAAAACGCATTAAATACCTTATCTTTCAAATAAATAAACATCATCAATTCGATAAGAATCTATCTTAAGCCCACATTTGACCTGCGAATTCTTTCTCGCTAAGTTGGAAGTCCGCTGGAAGCTTTCTGGACGGGCAAACGTCTCGTCATATTTATGCAGTAATTGAAGACTCCCTCTTAAAACAAGTCCTATACCACTTGTGAGACCGTCACGAGAGGCCATTGATGGAGGGCGGAAAAGCAGATTGGCGGGGTTAACTTGCTGATTGGACTTCTGCCTGAAATTGGGAAGCCCCCTCGCAGTAGGTTGTGAGAGTCACGCAGAGCCTGGGGAGGTTCACGATATGTTGTACGATAAATCCCAAGAGAGGGACAACTGTGGTTTCGGCCTGATCGCCCACATAGAAGGCGAACCTAGCCACAAGGTGGTGCGTACCGCCATTCACGCGCTGGCCCGCATGCAGCACCGCGGCGCGATCCTGGCCGACGGCAAGACCGGCGACGGCTGTGGCCTGTTGCTGCAAAAACCCGATCGCTTCTTCCGCATGGTGGCGGAAGAGCGCGGCTGGCGTTTGGCCAAGAACTACGCCGTCGGCATGATGTTCCTCAGCCAGAATGAAGAGGAAGCGCGCCTCAGCCGCCGCATCGTGGAAGAAGAGCTACAAAACGAAACGCTGTCGATCGTCGGCTGGCGTGAAGTGCCGACCAACCCGGACGTGCTGGGTGAAATCGCCCTCTCCTCCCTGCCGCGCATCGAGCAAATCTTCGTTAACGCCCCGGCCGGCTGGCGCCCGCGCGATATGGAACGCCGCCTGTTCGTGGCGCGCCGCCGCATCGAGAAACGCGTGCAGGACAACAGCTTCTACGTCTGCAGCTTCTCTAACCTGGTGACGATCTATAAAGGCCTGTGCATGCCTGCGGATCTGCCGCGCTTCTATCTCGATCTGGCGGACCTGCGCCTGGAATCGGCCATTTGCCTGTTCCACCAGCGCTTCTCCACCAACACCGTGCCGCGCTGGCCGCTGGCGCAGCCGTTCCGCTACCTGGCGCACAACGGCGAAATCAACACCATCACCGGCAACCGCCAGTGGGCGCGTGCCCGTACCTACAAATTCCAAACGCCGCTGATCCCGGATCTGCAAGCCGCCGCGCCGTTCGTCAACGAAACCGGCTCCGACTCCAGCTCGCTGGACAACATGCTGGAACTGTTGCTGGCGGGCGGGATGGATCTCATCCGCGCCATGCGCCTGCTGGTGCCACCGGCCTGGCAGAACAACCCGGACATGGACGGCGATCTGCGCGCCTTCTTCGACTTCAACTCGATGCACATGGAGCCGTGGGACGGCCCAGCCGGCATCGTGATGTCCGACGGCCGCTACGCCGCCTGTAACCTCGATCGCAACGGCCTGCGCCCGGCGCGCTATGTCATCACCAAAGACAAGCTGATCACCTGCGCCTCCGAAGTCGGCATCTGGGATTACCAGCCGGACGAAGTGGTGGAAAAAGGCCGCGTCGGCCCCGGCGAGCTGATGGTGATCGACACCCGCAGCGGCCGCATCCTGCACTCGGCGGAAACCGACAACGATCTGAAAAGCCGCCACCCGTATAAAGAGTGGATGGAGAAAAACGTCAAACGTCTGGTGCCGTTCGAAGATCTGCCGGACGATCAGGTCGGCAGCCGCGAGCTCGACGACGCGCAGCTCGAGACCTATCAGAAACAGTTCGGCTACAGCAGCGAAGAACTGGATCAGGTGATCCGCGTACTGGGCGAGATTGGCCAGGAAGCCACCGGTTCGATGGGCGACGATACCCCATTTGCCGTGCTCTCCAGCCGGCCGCGCATCGTTTACGACTATTTCCGCCAGCAGTTCGCGCAGGTCACCAACCCGCCGATCGATCCGCTGCGCGAAGCGCACGTCATGTCGCTGGCCACCAGTATCGGCCGTGAAATGAACGTGTTCTGCGAAGCCGAAGGCCAGGCGCACCGCCTGAGCTTCAAATCGCCGATCCTGCTGTACTCCGATTTCAAACAGCTCACCACGCTGGAAGGCGAATACTATCGCGCCGAGACGCTCGATCTGACCTTCGATCCGCAGCAGCAGGATCTGGAGCAGACCATTCGCGCCCTGTGCGACGAAGCGGAACGCAAGGTGCGCGAAGGCGCGGTGCTGTTGGTGTTGTCCGACCGCGCTATCACGCCCGGCCGCCTGCCGGTACCCGCCCCGATGGCCGTTGGCGCCGTGCAAACCCGCCTGGTGGAGAAAAGCCTGCGCTGCGACGCCAACCTGATCGTTGAAACCGCCAGCGCCCGCGATCCGCACCACTTCGCCGTGCTGCTCGGCTTCGGTGCGACCGCCATCTACCCGTATCTGGCCTATGAAACCCTGGCCAAGCTGGTGGACAGCCAAGCGATCGACAAGAAATACCGCGACGTGATGCTGAACTACCGCAACGGCATCAACAAAGGCCTGTATAAGATCATGTCCAAAATGGGCATCTCGACCATCGCCTCTTACCGCTGCTCCAAGCTGTTCGAAGCGGTCGGCCTGCATCGCGATCTGGCGGATCTGTGCTTCCAGGGCGTGGTCAGCCGCATCGGCGGCGCCAGCTTCAGCGATTTCCAGCAGGATCTGCAGAACCTTTCCAAGCGCGCCTGGCTGAAACGCAAACCGCTGGAGCAAGGCGGCCTGCTGAAGTTCGTGCACGGCGGCGAATACCACGCCTACAACCCGGACGTGGTGAACTCGCTGCAAAAAGCGGTGCACAGCGGGGAATACAGCGACTATCAGGCCTACGCCAAGCTGGTGAACGAGCGGCCGGTCGCCATGCTGCGCGATCTGCTGGCCATCACGCCGAAAGGCGAACCGATCCCGGTCGATCAGGCTGAACCGGCGGAGTCGCTGTTCAAACGCTTCGATACCGCGGCGATGTCGATCGGCGCACTGAGCCCGGAAGCGCACGAGTCGCTGGCGATCGCCATGAACGGCCTCGGCGGCTTCTCCAACTCCGGCGAAGGCGGCGAAGATCCGGCGCGCTACCGCACCAACAAGGTGTCGCGCATCAAACAGGTGGCCTCCGGCCGCTTCGGCGTGACGCCGGCCTATCTGGTGAACGCCGACGTGATCCAGATTAAGGTGGCGCAGGGCGCCAAGCCGGGCGAAGGCGGCCAGTTGCCGGGCGATAAAGTCACTCCGTACATCGCCAGACTGCGTTACTCGGTGCCGGGCGTGACCCTGATCTCCCCGCCGCCGCACCACGACATCTACTCGATCGAAGATCTGGCGCAGCTGATCTTCGACCTGAAGCAGGTCAACCCGAAAGCGGTGATCTCGGTGAAACTGGTGTCCGAGCCGGGCGTCGGCACCATCGCCACCGGCGTGGCGAAAGCCTATGCCGACCTGATCACCATCGCCGGTTACGACGGCGGCACCGGCGCCAGCCCGCTGTCCTCGGTGAAATACGCCGGCTGTCCGTGGGAACTGGGCCTGGTGGAAACCCAGCAGGCGCTGGTGGCCAACGGCCTGCGCCACAAGATCCGCCTGCAGGTGGACGGCGGCCTGAAAACCGGCGTGGACATCGTCAAGGCGGCGATCCTGGGCGCGGAAAGCTTCGGCTTCGGCACCGGGCCGATGGTGGCGCTGGGCTGTAAATACCTGCGCATCTGCCACCTCAACAACTGCGCGACCGGCGTTGCGACTCAGGACGACAAGCTGCGCCGCGATCACTACCACGGCCTGCCGGAACGCGTGACGAATTACTTCCAGTTTATCGCGCGTGAAACCCGCGAGATCATGGCGCAGCTGGGCGTGAGCCAACTGGTGGATCTGATCGGCCGCACCGAGTTCCTGACCGAGCTGGACGGCATCTCCGCCAAGCAGAACAAGCTGGATCTGTCGCCGCTGCTGAAAACCGCCACGCCGCATTCGGGCAAAGCGGTGTACTGCACCGAAAGCAGCAACCCGGCGTTCGACAAGGGCCTGTTGAACAAAGAGCTGCTGGCTCAGGCGCAGCCGTATATCGAAGCGAAGCAGGGTAAAACCTTCTACTTCGACATTCGCAACACAGACCGCTCCGTAGGCGCCATGCTGTCCGGCGCTATCGCCGACGTGCACGGCGATCAGGGTATGGCAGCCGATCCGATCAAGGCGCACTTCTCCGGCACCGCCGGGCAGAGCTTCGGCGTCTGGAACGCCGGCGGCGTCGAGCTGACCCTGACCGGCGACGCCAACGACTATGTCGGCAAAGGCATGGCCGGCGGCAGCATCGCGGTGCGTCCGCCGATCGGCTCCGCCTTCCGCAGCCATGAAGCCAGCATCGTCGGCAACACCTGCCTGTACGGTGCCACCGGCGGCAAGCTGTTCGCCGCCGGCCGCGCGGGCGAACGCTTCGCGGTGCGCAACTCCGGCGCTATCACCGTGGTGGAAGGCATCGGCGACAACGGCTGCGAATACATGACCGGCGGCATCGTCTGCGTGCTGGGTAAAACCGGCATCAACTTCGGTGCCGGCATGACTGGTGGCTTCGCCTACGTGCTGGACGAAGACGGCGAGTTCCGCAAGCGCGTGAACCCGGAACTGGTGGAAGTGCTGGATGTCGATCAGTTGGCGATCCACGAGGAGCACCTGCGCGGCCTGATCACCGAACACGTGCAGGCGACCGGCTCTTCCCGCGCGGAAGAGATCCTGG
Source organism: Serratia sp. Nf2 (assembly GCF_003028435.1). Classification (NCBI taxonomy): domain Bacteria; kingdom Pseudomonadati; phylum Pseudomonadota; class Gammaproteobacteria; order Enterobacterales; family Yersiniaceae; genus Serratia; species Serratia sp. Nf2. The sequence continues at coordinate 233,287 of NZ_PYTW01000004.1, forward strand.
CCAACTGGCCGGAGTGGGCGCCGAAGTTCGCCCTGGTCAAACCGAAGTCCAGCGATGTCAAAGCGCTGTTGGGTCACCGTAGCCGTTCCGCAGCCGAGCTGCGGGTGCAGGCGCAGTAAGAGGTAGGTCATTAATGAGCCAGAACGTTTATCAATTTATCGACCTGCAGCGTGTTGATCCGCCAAAGAAACCGCTGAAGATCCGCAAAATCGAGTTCGTCGAGATCTACGAACCGTTTTCGGAAACCCAGGCCAAGGCCCAGGCTGACCGCTGTCTGTCCTGCGGCAACCCGTATTGCGAGTGGAAGTGCCCGGTGCACAACTACATCCCGAACTGGCTGAAGCTGGCCAACGAAGGCCGCATCATGGAAGCGGCGGACCTGGCGCATCAGACCAACAGCCTGCCGGAAGTGTGCGGCCGCGTGTGCCCGCAGGATCGCCTGTGCGAAGGCTCCTGCACCCTGAACGACGAGTTCGGCGCGGTCACCATCGGCAATATCGAGCGCTACATCAGCGATAAGGCCATCGAAATGGGCTGGAAGCCGGACATGTCGCACGTGCAGCCGACCGGCAAGCGCGTGGCGATCGTCGGTGCCGGCCCTGCCGGGCTGGCCTGCGCCGACGTGCTGACCCGCAACGGCGTCAAAGCGGTGGTGTATGACCGTCATCCCGAGATCGGCGGCCTGCTGACCTTCGGTATCCCGGCCTTCAAGCTGGAAAAGGAAGTGATGGTCAAACGCCGCGGCATTTTCAGCGAGATGGGCATCGAGTTCCAGCTGAACACCGAAGTGGGCAAAGACGTCAGCATGGAGACCTTGCTGAGCGAGTACGATGCGGTGTTTCTCGGCGTCGGCACCTATCAGTCGATGCGCGGTGGCCTGGAGAACGAGGAGGCGCAGGGCGTGTACGACGCGCTGCCGTTCCTGATCGCCAACACCAAACAGCTGATGGGGTATGAAACCGAGCAGCACGAGCCTTACGTCAGCATGGAGGGCAAGCGCGTGGTGGTGCTGGGCGGTGGCGATACCGCCATGGACTGCGTGCGTACCTCGGTGCGCCAGGGCGCGACGCAGGTCATCTGCGCCTACCGCCGCGACGAAGCCAACATGCCGGGCTCCAAGCGCGAAGTGAAGAACGCCCGGGAAGAAGGCGTAGACTTCCAGTTCAACCTGCAGCCGCTGAGCATCGAACTGAACAGCGCCGGCCGCGTGGCCGGGGTGAAAATGGTACGCACTCAGCTGGGTGCGCCGGATGCCAACGGCCGTCAGGCGGCGGAGCAGGTGCCGGGTTCCGAACACGTGATCGACGCCGACGCGGTGGTGATGGCGTTCGGCTTCCGCCCGCACCGCATGGACTGGCTGGCGGCGCACGACGTGCAGCTCGATAAACAGGGCCGCATCCTGGCACCGGAAGGCAGCGACAACGCGTTCCAGACCAGTAACCCGAAAATCTTCGCCGGTGGCGACGCGGTGCGCGGCTCAGACCTGGTGGTGACAGCGATCGCCGAAGGCCGCAAGGCGGCAGACGGCATCATGAACTACCTGGAAGTGTAAACCTTCCGTACCGCCAAAGGCCCGGCACGTTGCCGGGCCTCTGTTTTAGCCTGCCACGCTTTGTAACAACCTCCCCTCTCCTCACCGTCTCAACGCGCTATAGTATTGAGTTAGCACCATTGCGGGGCGCGGCTGCGCCTGACACCGAGATAAGGATAGCGAACATGAAATGCTCCATTTCCCTGTTGGCCGGCGCACTGCTGGCCGTCAGTTTCAGCACTTCGGCCATGGCGCTGGATTCGCAGGAGGTCGGTTACAATATCGAAGCACGCGGCGCGCGGCCGGTCGTGGCTCAGTTAGGCAAGGCCGGGCAGTTCAACGCCGTGGAAAACAGCATCAGGCTGGGGGACGACAGCTGGATTGCCCTGGCGCCCAAGCTGGCCGGCGGCGGCAATGCCGGCTTTACCGCCGGCATCAAATCGGCCCTCTCCGCCGCCCTGATCTACAATCCGGCGGCGGTGTTGCAGGCGCTCAACAAAGGCAACGATCTGCCGCTCAATGACATTTGCACCGCGCCGCCGGAAGTGCAAGGCGACACCGCCATCACCAGTTTCCGCCAGCGCGCAACCCACGCCTTGTCCACCGTGCGCGTTGGCGATCTCAGCGCGCCGCGCGATGCCTGCATTGCCGCTTTGAAAGGCTGATCCGCCTCTGCCGGGCAAAAAAAAAGCACCCCCAGGGGTGCTTTTTCGTTTGTTCGCGCGGGGTTATTTCACCACGCGCAGCGCCGGGCGGCCACCGCGCGGCGGCTGTGGCGGCTCATCGTCCGGGCCGTTATCTTCCGCGGTATCCGGGCGATCGCCGTCGATCACCGACATCAGGGTTTCCGAAGGGATCGTCTCATTATCCAGACCTTCGAACACGCCTTCACTTTCGTCGTAGGCGGCTTCCGGTTCGAACATCGTGCCGGCGCCGTTTTCACGCGCATAGATCGCCAGCACGGCGGCCATCGGCACCGAAACCTGACGCGGCACGCCGCCGAAACGTGCGTTAAACTGCACGTCTTCGTTGCCCAACGCCAGGTTGCCTACCGCGCGCGGCGCGATATTCAGCACGATCTGGCCGTCACGCGCGAACTCCATCGGCACCTGCACGTCCGGGCGAGTCACGTCGACCACCAGGTGCGGCGTCAGCTGGTTATCCAGCAGCCAGTCGTAGAACGCCCGCAGCAGATACGGGCGACGCGGCGTCATCTGAGACATGTCCATCGCGCTTAGCCCCGGGTTTGCAGGCGCATTTCACGCTCGGCTTCGGTCAAGGAAGCCAGGAAAGCGTCGCGTTCGAAGACGCGGGTCATGTAGCCCTTCAGCTCTTTGGAACCGGCGCCGCTCAATTCGATGCCCAGCTGCGACAGACGCCACAGCAGCGGTGCCAGGTAGCAATCCACCAGACTGAACTCTTCGCTCATGAAATACGGCGTCTGACCGAAGATAGGCGCGATCGCCAACAGCTCCTCACGCAGCTGGCGACGGGCGGATTCCGCTTCCTGACCGCTGCTCTTCTCGATCTTGTCCATCAGCGAGTACCAGTTCTTCTCGATGCGCAGCATCATCAGACGGCTCTCGCCACGGGCAACCGGGTAAACCGGCATCAGCGGCGGGTGCGGGAAACGCTCATCCAGGTATTCCATGATGATGCGGGATTCATACAGGGTCAGTTCGCGATCGACCAGCGTAGGCACCGTCTGGTAGGGGTTGAGGTCAATCAGATCTTGCGGCAGGTTATCCATTTCGACCTGCTCGATCTCGACGCTGACACCTTTCTCCGCCAGTACGATACGTACTTGATGGCTAAAAATGTCGGTCGGGCCAGAGAACAGCGTCATTACCGAACGTTTGTTGGCAGCGACAGCCATGAAAACCTCCAAGTTATCTAGAAAATACTGCGAATAGCCAACTGACAGGCTGCTATCCTGAATAATCTTGCCGCAGGCCGGCAGCACGCAGCGCGACCCGAGCCCATGAAAAACCGGCTCAGGAGGTCAACTGCACGGCGAACAGGCGCAAAAGTGGGTGATAGTTTACCAGATTTTGCTTGTTTTGTGGGGGCGGTGCGGCGAATTCATGTTGAATTGTCTGATATGCCACAGATTTTAGTCGGGGACGGCGGATTTCAGGCATAAAAAAACCCGGTGAAGCACCGGGTTTTTTGCGTAAATCGCACTGCCGAGGCAGCGAAAATTAACGCTTGGAGAACTGCGGACGACGACGTGCTTTACGCAGGCCGACTTTCTTACGTTCAACCTGACGAGCGTCACGGGTGACGAAGCCAGCTTTACGCAGTTCAGAACGCAGAGTCTCATCGTACTCCATCAGTGCACGGGTGATACCGTGACGGATAGCGCCAGCTTGACCGGAGATACCACCACCTTTAACGGTGATGTACAGGTCCAGTTTGCCAACCATGTCGACCAGCTCCAGCGGCTGACGAACTACCATGCGGGCAGTTTCGCGACCGAAGTACTGTTCCAGGCTGCGCTGGTTGATAACGATGTTACCGTTGCCCGGCTTGATGAAGACGCGAGCGGCGGAGCTTTTGCGGCGACCAGTGCCGTAGTATTGATTTTCAGCCATTGCCATTAATCCCGATTAAATGTCCAGAACTTGCGGTTGCTGTGCCGCGTGATTGTGCTCGGTGCCCGCGTAAACTTTCAGTTTACGGAACATAGCACGACCCAGCGGGCCCTTTGGCAGCATGCCTTTAACCGCGATTTCAATCACGCGCTCAGGACGGCGGGCAATCATCTCTTCAAAGGTCGCTTGCTTGATACCACCGATGTGGCCGGTGTGGTGGTAGTACACTTTGTCTGTACGCTTGTTGCCGGTTACAGCAACTTTGTCAGCGTTCAGAACGATGATGTAATCACCGGTATCCACGTGCGGGGTGTATTCCGCTTTATGCTTGCCGCGCAGGCGACGAGCCAGTTCAGTAGCGAGACGGCCTAAAGTTTTACCATCTGCATCAACAACGTACCAGTCGCGTTTTACGGTTTCTGGTTTAGCTGTAAAAGTTTTCATTAGAAAGCTTACCCAATAATTAGTTACACGTTGGTGAACACCCAAACGCTCGAAAACAGTTGAGGCTCACACGACCATACAAGTCCAGCAAACCTACCCCTTCGAATAGCCATTGCCGGCACTATAAAGTTTTTGGGAAAAAAAACTTTGTTGTAACGTGGGGTCGCAAGATTATAGAGAAGTCGCTCACAAAGATCGAACGGTTTTTGAATGGAAAATAAATTTATCGCCGGCGGCAGGCAACCGGCGATAGGCCCGGCGGACTCAGGGCAGATGCGGCAGCTTAAGGTACTCTTCGCTCTGCATTTCCTGCAGGCGAGACAGGCAGCGCTGGTACTCGAACTTCAGCCGCTCCCCCTGGTAGATCTCGAACATCGACGCCTCGGCGCCGATCACCAGCTTGACGTGTCGCTCGTAGAATTCGTCCACCAGCGCCAGGAAGCGGCGCGCAGTATTCTCTTTCAACGGCCCCATCACCTGCACATTATACAGGATCACGCTGTGATACAGCCGCGACAGCGCAATGTAGTCCAGTTGGCTGCGCGCCTCTTCGCACAGCGTGTGGAAATCCACCGCCAGCACGCCGTCCACCGAACGGATCGCCTGCAGCGGCCGATGGTTGATCTGCAGCACCGGCGCGTCCTCCCCCGCCTTGCCCGCCAGCTTGACGAACATCCGATCCAGGGTCTCGCGCGTCTGGTCGCTCAGCGGCGTCAGGTAGAGGTGCGCCTGGGTCAGGGTACGCAGACGATAGTCGATACCGGCGTCGACGTTCATCACGTCGCAGTACTCATTGATCAGATCGATAGCCGGCAGGAAACGCGCCCGCTGCAGGCCGTTGCGGTACAGATCGTCCGGCGGGATGTTCGACGTGGCCACCAGCGTGATACCACGCGCGAACAGCGCCTGCAGCAGCGTGGCCAGCAGCATGGCGTCGGTGATGTCGGACACGAAGAATTCGTCGAAGCACAACACATCGGTCTCGGCCTTGAAGCCGTCGGCAACGATGTCCAGCGGGTTTTCCCGCCCCTGCAACTCGGTCAGCTCTTCATGCACTCGCAACATGAAGCGGTGAAAGTGCAGGCGCATTTTGCGATCGCCCGGCAGGCTGTGGAAGAACATGTCCATCAACCAGGTTTTGCCGCGCCCAACGCCGCCCCACATATACAGCCCCTGCACCGGACGCTGCGGCGCCGTTTCGCCGCCCTTGCCCAGCAAACGGCTGAGCTTGCCGCGCAGCCCGCCGGCCGGCGCGCTCGCCGCGGGCTTTTGCAGCAGGGCCTGATAAATGCGATCCAGTTGAGTCATGGCCCGACGTTGAACCTCATCGGCCTGATATTCCCCCGCGTCCAGCGCCTGCTGGTAGCGAGATAACGGTGATAGTGCCTGCATCTGTTCGATGTTCCCTAAGAACGCTTAGAAATTATTTAGCCAACGTTGGCGGCAAGTTGATGCCGATTCGCACCGTTATCGCCACAAATGCCCGCTGCGGGCGCCGCTGAAAACCCTGTAAAAATTAGGTGGAAGCGCATCAGGATTCCACTCGGACAAGGTTAACGGTTATAGTGGATATTATTAAGTGAAAAATCCCTGCGGAACAACGAAGTCAAAATAGGAGTCATCATGACCTGGGAGTATGCGCTGATTGGTTTGGTCGTCGGTATCGTGATTGGTGCGGTGGCGATGCGTTTTGGCAACCGTAAATTACGTCAACAACAAGTCCTGCAGAACGAGCTGGACAAGAGCAAAACCGAGCTGGAAGAGTACCGTCAGGAGCTGGTCGGCCACTTTGCCCGCAGCGCCGAGCTGCTGGACAACATGGCTCGCGACTATCGCCAGCTGTATCAGCACATGGCGAAAAGCTCCAACAACCTGCTGCCGGATCTGCCGATGCAGGAGAACCCGTTCCGCTATCGCCTGACCGAAGCGGAAGCAGACAACGATCAGGCGCCGGTGGAAATGCCGCGCGACTATTCGGAAGGCGCCTCCGGCCTGCTGCGCGGCCAAAGCGCGCGCCGCGACTGATATCCCTTCTTCGCCCGCGGGGCCACCCGCGGGTTTATTCCCCCTTTGTGCCTTATTGACCTTCCTTCGCATTACCTTTACTGAACTTTGCACGCAAATTCACGGTCTTACCCTTCACTATGACAAGGTGATTGCCTTATCATCAAATTTTCATCGGCAGGTATTGAGAGAGTTATCATCAATGAAGAAAAAGTCTTTAATTCTTAGTGCATTGGCAATGAGCCTCGGCCTGGCGCTCAGCGCTGTACCGGTGGCCAACGCGGCCCTGCCCGTCGCTGTTCAGGGGCAGCCGCTGCCGAGCCTGGCGCCGATGCTGGAAAAAGTCTTGCCCGCCGTAGTGAGCGTGCATGTCGCAGGCACCCAGGTGCAGCGTCAACAGCTGCCGGAAGAGTTCAGACGCTTCTTCGGCCCCAATTTCCCCGGCCAGCAGCAGAGCTCCCGCCCGTTTGAAGGGCTGGGTTCCGGCGTCATCATCGACGCTGCCAAAGGCTACGTGCTGACCAACAACCACGTCATCAACAACGCCGATAAAATCCGCGTGCAGTTGAACGACGGCCGTGAACTGGACGCCAAGCTGGTCGGCCGCGATGAGCAATCCGACATCGCTCTGCTGCAGCTCAGCGACACCAAAAACCTGACCGCCATCAAGATGGCCGATTCCGACCAGCTGCGCGTCGGCGACTTCGCCGTGGCGGTCGGCAACCCGTTTGGCCTGGGCCAAACCGCCACTTCAGGCATCATCTCGGCGCTGGGCCGCACCGGCCTGAATCTGGAGGGGCTGGAAAACTTCATTCAGACCGACGCCTCGATCAACCGCGGCAACTCCGGCGGCGCATTGGTTAACCTGAACGGCGAACTGATCGGTATCAATACCGCCATTTTGGCGCCGAGCGGCGGCAACGTCGGCATCGGCTTCGCCATTCCGAGCAATATGGCGCAGAACCTGAGCCAGCAGCTGATTGAATTCGGCGAAGTGAAACGCGGTCTGCTTGGCATCAAGGGCAGTGAAATGACCCCGGACATGGCCAAAGCCTTCAACACCGACGCGCAGCGCGGCGCCTTCGTCAGCGAAGTGCTGCCGAAATCCGCCGCCGCCAAGGCCGGCATCAAAGCCGGGGATATTCTGGTTTCCGTCGACGGCAAGCCGGTGAACAGCTTCGCCGAGCTGCGCGCCAAAGTCGGCACCACTGCACCGGGCAAAACCCTCAAAGTGGGCCTGCTGCGCGATGGCAAACCGCAGGAAGTCTCGGTCACGCTGGACAACAGCGAGAGCGCCTCGACCAACGCCGAAACGCTGTCGCCGGCGCTGCAGGGGGTTTCCCTCAGCAATGGCGCACTGCCGACTGGCGACAAGGGCGTGAAGGTGGAGAACGTGGATAAAGGCTCGACGGCGGCACAGATCGGCTTGCAAAAAGGCGACGTGATCATCGGCGTCAACCGCCAGCGCGTGGACAGCATCACCGCGCTGCGCAAGGTGCTGGAAACCAAACCACCGGTGATGGCGCTCAATATCGTGCGCGGTAACGAAACCATTTATCTGCTGCTGCGTTAATTTGTGCAAAAACCGGGCTCGGTGACATACTGCGCCCGGTTAACTCATGCTATCCTCCGAACATCGTTCACCACACCACGAAAACTCCATGTTTGCTAAGCTCTTGCGTTCCGTCGTTATCGGTCTCATCGTTGCCGGCCTGCTGTTGGTCGCCCTGCCCATGCTGCGCTCTTCCAACGGCCTGTTTGCAGAGAAAACCGAGAATACCAGCGACGAAACACCGGTGAGCTACAACAAGGCGGTGCGCCGCGCCGCACCCGCCGTGGTGAACATCTACAACCGCAACCTGAACGGCGCCACCAACGTGCTGTCGCTCGGTTCCGGCGTGATCATGAACGAGCGCGGTTATATCATCACCAACCGCCACGTGATCAAAGACGCCCAGCAGATCACCGTGGTGTTGCAGGATGGCCGCCGCTACGAAGCGCTGCTGGTCGGCTCCGACGGCCTGACCGATTTGGCGGTGCTGAAGATCGATCCCGGCAACCTGCCGGTGATCCCGACCAACAAAAACCGCGTTGCCCACGTCGGCGACGTAGTGCTGGCGATCGGCAACCCGTATAACCTGGGGCAAACCGTGACTCAGGGTATCCTCAGCGCCACCGGGCGCATCAGTATGAGCACCACCGGCCGGCAAACATTCCTGCAGACCGACGCCTCAATCAACCGCGGCAACTCCGGCGGCGCGCTGGTCAACTCGCTGGGCGAGCTGATCGGTATCAATACCCTGACCTATGACAAAATCACCGATGGCGAAACGCCGGAAGGCCTCGGCTTCGCCATTCCGATCGAACTGGCCACCAAAATCATGGACAAGCTGATCCGCGACGGCCGCGTGATCCGCGGCTATTTCGGTATTCAGGGCAAGGAGATTATTCCACTGCGCTCGTCCAACTCCGGCATCGATCGCCTGCAGGGCATCATCGTGACCGAAATTACGCCGAACGGCCCGGCGAGCAGCGCCGGTTTCCAGATCAACGACATCATCATCAACGTGGATAACAAACCGGCGGTGTCCGTGCTGGAGACCATGGACCAGGTGGCGGAGATCAGGCCGGGCACCGAGATACCGGTCATCGTGCTGCGCGACGGCAAGCGTATTACATTGAAAATGACGGTGGGTGAATTCCCGGAAGACAGCAATTAAAAAAAGGGCCGGCATTGATAGCCGGCCCTTTTATTTTCATCCTGCCGACGCAGCCGCGCCGGCGCGAATCACTTACTCGCCTTTCACGCGCTCGATGTTCGCACCTAGCGCGCGCAGCTTGTCTTCAATACGCTCATAGCCGCGATCGATGTGGTAGATGCGATCGACGACGGTCACGCCGTCGGCGATGCAGCCGGCGATCACCAGGCTGGCGGAAGCACGCAGATCGGTCGCCATTACCTGAGCGCCGGACAGCTGCTCAACGCCATGGCAGATTACGGTGTTGCTCTCGATTTCCGCGTGCGCGCCCATGCGGATCAGTTCCGGGACGTGCATGAAGCGGTTTTCGAAGATGGTCTCGGTGATGACGCCGGTGCCTTCCGCCACCAGGTTCAGCAGGCTGAACTGGGCCTGCATGTCGGTCGGGAAGCCCGGGTGCGGCGCGGTGCGCACGGTGACCGCTTTCGGGCGTTTGCCGTGCATGTCCAGGCTGATCCAGTCTTCGCCCACTTCGATATCGGCACCGGCTTCGCGCAGCTTGGCCAACACCGCATCCAGCGTATCCGGACGGGTGTTGCGGCACATCACTTTGCCACCGGAAACTGCGGCGGCGATCAGGAAGGTGCCGGTCTCGATGCGGTCAGGCAGCACGCGATAAACGCCGCCGCCCAGACGCTCGACACCCTCGATGGTGATTTTGTCGCTGCCGGCGCCGCTGATCTTCGCGCCCAGCGTGTTGAGGAAGTTGGCGGTATCGACAATTTCCGGCTCACGCGCGGCGTTCTCGATAACGGTGGTGCCGGTCGCCAGGGTCGCGGCGCTCATGATGGTTACGGTCGCGCCCACGCTCACCTTGTCCATGACGATGTGCGCGCCCTTCAGGCGGCCCTCGACGGACGCCTTGACGTAACCTTCTTCCAGCTTGATCTCGGCACCCAGCTGCTCCAGGCCAGTGATGTGCAGATCGACCGGACGCGCACCGATCGCGCAGCCGCCCGGCAGGGAAACCTGGCCGCGGCCGAAACGCGCCACCAGCGGCCCCAGCGCCCAGATGGATGCGCGCATGGTTTTCACCAGATCGTAAGGGGCACAGAACTCGTTCACGCCGCTGGCGTCCACGAAGACCGAACCGTTGCGCTCAATCTTGGTACCCAACTGGTTGAGTAGTTTAATGGTGGTGTCAATGTCCTTCAGCTTGGGGACATTCTGCAGCTCGACCGGCTCTTCCGCCAACAGGGCGGCGAACAGGATCGGCAGGGCGGCGTTTTTGGCCCCGGAAATAGACACTTCACCGCTCAGGCGGGTCCGACCCTGCACACGAAATTTATCCATCTGACTACTCTCTGTTATCTAATCTGAAGCTGCCCGCCCGGCAGGGCAAACAGCCTTAAAATCCGTTGAGTTTGCGGTCTCGCTGCCACTCTTCAGGGGTGTACGCCTTGATAGACAAGGCATGAATGCGGTTGTCCGCAATGTATTCCATCAGCGGTGCGTAAACCGTCTGCTGTTTTTTGACGCGGCTCATGCCGGCGAACAGTTCACCGACCACAATCGCTTGAAAATGACTGCCGTCGCCCGTCACATGTGCTTCATCCAGTGCCAATGCCTGCATCAGCACGTCTTTAATCTCGTTGGTTTCCATAGTATCCAGTTCTGCCGCTAAAGGATCATAAACAGCCTAGTATCTTAGTGGAATACGATGTTTTCTTAAACTAAAGAAAAAGCCCCTGCATAACAGGGGCTTTGTATCGTTTTACCACGCAAGGGCGGCGTGAAACGCCGCTAACCGGCGGTATCGACAGGCATTATCGCCTGCAGGTTGTAGAGCGCGATCAGCGTTTTCAGGCGCTCGGTGGCACCGAAAATTTTCAACGCTACGCCGCGCTCGCGCTGCTCTTCCTGCAAATGCAGCAACAGCGCCAGCCCGGCGGAGTCCACGCGCTGCAGTTGCGCCACGTCGATCGCGGTTTTATCCGCCATCAACGCGTCGCGCTGCCGCCACAGCGGCTGCAGCGTTTCCCGGTCCAGTTCACCGCGCAGGATCAGCGTCTGCTGCTCTGATTCGAAGCTGAGCGCTGCCGACATCAGTTTTTCTTGTCCAGCGTGATAGGCTGCGCGGCGGCGGCCTGCAGCTGTTTGGTCAGGCCGTCGATGCCCTGAGTACGCAGCGTAGACGCCCACTCATTCTGCTTGGTGGTGATCATGCTGACGCCTTCGGCGATCATGTCATACGCCTGCCAGTAGCCGGTTTTGCTGTTCTTGCGCCATTGGAAATCCAGACGCACCGGCGGGCGGCCACCGTTGTCGATGATGGTGACGCGAATGGCCACGATGTCGGCATTGCCCAGCGGCTGTTCAGGCGCGATCTGATAAGTTTGGCCGTGGTACATCGCCAGCGCCTGGCCGTAAGCCTGCTCCAGGTAAGACTGGAAGGCGGTGAAGTAGGCTTCGCGCTGCGCAGGCGTCGCCTCTTTATAGTAACGCCCCAGCACCAGCGCGCCGGCGTATTTCACCTGCACGAACGGCATCAGTTCCTGGTGGACGATGGAGCGCAGGTAGTTCGGGTCCTGCTTGATCTTCGGCTGTTCGTTTTTCAAACGGCTGAAGGTCTTCTGCGCCGCGTCTTGCATCATGCTGTAAGGATTGGTTTGGTCGGCTGCGCTCGCCAGCGGTGCAACCACCAGCAGAGCCACCATCAGTAAACGTTTAAACATGCAGGTATCCTCTCTTAATGATTTGGAACAGCGGGTTGCGGTGTGGCGCCGGCAGCCGGCTCAGCGGCCGCGTCTCCCGGTTTGGCGCTGTCCTGACCGCCGCTTTTATACAGGAACTGGCCGATCAGGTCTTCCAGAACCATGGCTGATTTGGTGTCCTGAATGGTGCCGCCGTCTTTCAGGATGGTGGTGCCCATATCAGGATCTTCGAAGCCCACGTTAAGCGCCAGATATTGCTCGCCCAGCAGGCCGGAGGTGCGGATCGCCAGCGAGCTGGTATCCGGGATTTGGTCGTACTTTTTCTGGATATCCAGCGCCACGCGTGGCGTGTAGGTTTTCGAATCGAGTTCGATGTCCGCTACGCGGCCGATCACCACGCCGCCAATTTTCACCGGCGAACGCGGCTTCAGGCCGCCGATGTTGTCGAACGTCGCGTAAATGCGGTAGGTCGGCTCGCTGCCGATCGATTTAAGGTTCGCCACCTGCAGGCAGATAAACACGATAGCGCACAGCGCAATCAGCATAAATGCCCCAACCCAGATTTCACTCTTCTTCGTTTGCATCGAATCAATTCCCAAACATCAGTGCTGTCAGCACGAAATCCAATCCCAACACCGCCAGTGACGAATGCACCACGGTACGCGTCGTCGCCCGGCTAATACCTTCAGAGGTAGGCACGGCGTCGTACCCGTTGAAAATGGCAATCCAGGTTACGGTAATGGCGAATACCACGCTTTTGATCAGGCAGTTGAGCAGATCTTTTTTCCACTCTACGGCGCCCTGCATCGCCGACCAGAAGAAGCCGCTGTCGATGCCCTTCCAGTCCACGCCGACCACCGAGCCGCCCCAAATGCCGATCGCCACGAAAATGATGGTCAACAGCGGCATGCTGATGAACCCCGCCCAGAAGCGCGGCGCCACGATGCGCCGCAGCGGATCGACCGCCATCATTTCCAGGCTGGAGATCTGTTCCGTCGCCTTCATCAGGCCGATTTCCGCCGTGAGCGCGGAACCGGCGCGGCCGGCGAACAGCAGCGCCGTCACCACCGGCCCCAGTTCACGCAGCAGCGACAGCGCCACCATCATGCCGAGGCTGGCCTCGGCGCTGTAGGTGGTGAGCACGATATAGCCCTGCAGGCCCAGCACCATACCGATGAACAGCCCGGAGACCATGATGATCAGCAGCGACTGCACGCCGACGCTGTAGAGCTGTTTCAACAACAGCGGCCACTGCTTGCCGGGTTCCGGCCGGCCAATCAACGCGTTGAACAGCATCAACCCGGCGCGGCCGAAGCTGGCGCTGGTGTTGATGCCACTGCGCCCCAAGGACGCTAACGCTCTTAATAACATGAGCTTATTTACTCCCTAAGCCTAGCAGTTCGGTCTGATAATCCCCGGCCGGATAGCGGAACGGCACCGGCCCATCCGCTATACCATCCAGGAACTGGCGCACGCGCGCATCAGGATTGTTCTGCAATTGCTGCGTGGTGCCTTCGGCGATCACCCGGTGATCGGCCACGATGTAGGCGTAGTCGGCGATGCTCAGCACCTCCGGCACGTCGTGCGACACCACGATGCAGGTAATGCCCAGCGCATGGTTCAGCTCGTCGATCAGCTTGACCAACACCCCCATGGTGATCGGATCCTGGCCGACGAAGGGTTCGTCGAACATGATCATCTCCGGGTCCAGCGCGATCGCGCGCGCCAACGCCGCCCGGCGCGCCATGCCGCCGGAAAGCTCATTGGGCATCAGTTGGGCCGCGCCGCGCAGCCCCACCGCTTCCAGCTTCATCAGCACCGTGCTGCGCAACAAAGGCTCCGGCAGGTTGCTGTGCTCGCGCAGCGGGTAGGCCACGTTTTCGAATACGGTCAAATCGGTAAACAGTGCGCCCGACTGGAACAGCATGCTCATCTTTTTGCGCGCGTCGTATAACTGACGGCGGGACAACGCGGGAATGTTGTCGCCGTCGAACCAAATCTCCCCGCTGTCCGGCGCCAACTGGCCGCCGATCAGGCGCAGCAGCGTGGTTTTGCCGATGCCCGATGGCCCCATGATCGCCGTGACCTTACCGCGAGGCACCGTCAGGTTGATGTCTTCAAATATCCGTCGGTCGCCGCGCGAGAAGCTCATGTCGCGCACTTCGACCAAATTATCTGCCTTTTGGAGCATGTTAATGGACCCTTTACGACTCATCTTTTGCTGAATCTACCCGTGATGTTAAAGCAATGGGCGCAATCCGTCTCATCTTTACAAAAACTTACTGCCATTTCGCAACCAATGGTGCCATTGGTTTTACTTTTCCGCGCCACCCGGTCAAAATTGGCGCCATAACGAAAAAAAACGAAACTGTTCAACTATTAGCCGGGAAAAACCGTTGCTGCGGCTCAAACGCGCGCAACGGAGGGCAAGCAATACCGCCGCATTGACGGCTTTAACCAACGAACCGGGATAATACCCGACAAAGGACCCTGCATGTTTCTCGCGATAGCATTATTAATCGTTGGTTTATTTCTACTGGTGTATGGTGCAGACCGCTTAGTTTATGGTGCTGCCGTGATTTCCCGCTCGCTCGGCGTACCGCCGTTGATCATCGGCATGACCATCGTCGGCATCGGCACTTCGCTGCCGGAGCTGATCGTGTCCACCACCGCCGCGCTGAACGGGCAGATAGATATGGCCGTTGGCAACGTATTAGGGTCCAACATCACCAACATCTTATTGATCCTGGGGGTGGCGGCGCTGATTCACCCGCTGGCCGCGCGCTCCGAGATACTGCGCCGCGAACTGCCGCTGATGTTAGCGGTCACAGTATTGTGCGGTTTCGTGTTGATGGATGGCACCCTGAGCAGGCTGGACGGCGTGCTGCTGCTGGCCGCCGCCGCCGGCTTCATCCTGCTGATGCTGAAAATCGCCCGGCTGGCGCAGCGCGAGGGCAGCGACAGCCTGACCATGGAGCAGATAGCCGAACTGCCGCAGGACAGCAGCAACACCGTGGCGGTGCTGTGGCTGGTGCTGGCGTTTATCATTCTGCCGCTCTCTTCCAGAATGGTGGTCGATAACGCGACGGTGATTGCGCACTATTTCGGCCTGAGCGAACTGGTGGTCGGTTTGACCATTATCGCCATCGGCACCAGCCTGCCCGAACTGGCCACCTCCATCGCCGGAGCGCTGAAGGGCGAGGATGATATGGCGATTGGTAATATCATCGGCTCCAATATTTTCAACACGGTGATCGTGCTGGGCGTCCCCGCCCTGCTGTCGCCGGGTAGCGTGGACGCCGCCGCCTTCCAGCGCGATTACTGGGTGATGCTGGCGGCCAGCGTGCTGCTTAGCGTGCTGTGCATTGGCCGCAAACACCGCATCGGCCACCTGGCGGGCGCGCTGTTATTATGCGGCTTTATTGCGTATCTTGCGGTGCTGTTCTTTAACCCTTTCAGTACTTTCGGCTAAACCGACGGGAATGAGTATGTCGAACATTGAGTTGCAACCGGGCTTCGATTTTCAGCAGGCCGGCAAAGAAGTGCTTCAGATAGAGCGTGAAGGGCTGGCTCAGCTCGACAGCTACATCAACGCAGACTTCACCCGCGCCTGCGAAACGATCGCCGCCTGCGGCGGCAAAGTGGTGGTGATGGGCATGGGCAAATCCGGCCATATCGGCTGCAAGATCGCCGCGACCTTCGCCAGCACCGGCACCCCCTCATTCTTCGTTCACCCGGCGGAAGCCAGCCATGGCGATTTGGGCATGGTCACCCCGCAGGACATCGTGCTCGCCATCTCCAACTCCGGCGAGTCCAGCGAGATCCTGGCGCTGATCCCGGTATTGAAACGCCAACAGATCACCCTCATCTGTATGACCAATAATCCGGAAAGCTCGATGGGCAAGGCGGCGGATATCCACCTGTGCATCAAGGTGCCGCAGGAAGCCTGCCCGCTGGGGCTGGCGCCGACCACCAGCACCACCGCCACGCTGGTGATGGGCGATGCGCTGGCCGTCGCGCTGCTGAAAGCGCGCGGTTTCACGCCGGAAGATTTCGCGCTGTCGCATCCGGGCGGCGCACTCGGCCGCAAACTGCTGCTGCGGGTTAGCGATATCATGCACAGCGGCGACGAAATGCCCCACGTCAGCGCCGACGCTTCATTGCGCGACGCGCTGCTGGAAATCACCCGCAAAAATCTGGGCCTGACGGTTGTCTGCGACGATCTGATGAAAATCGCCGGCATCTTCACCGACGGCGACCTGCGCCGGGTCTTCGACATGGGTATCAACCTGCACGAGGCGAAGATCGCCGACGTCATGACGCCGGGCGGCGTGCGGGTGCGCCCCAACATCCTGGCGGTCGATGCATTGAACCTGATGCAACAACGCCACATCACCGCGCTGCTGGTTGCCGATGGCGACCAACTGCTGGGTGTGGTACATATGCATGACATGCTGCGCGCCGGCGTCGTTTAATTAAGGAATAGAACGGAATGGGTATGGTAGAAACCTGCTACGGGCCGGTAGAACAAGAGGTTATGGCGCGTGCCGGGAACATCCGCCTGTTGATTTGCGACGTTGACGGCGTGTTGTCGGACGGCCTGATCTTCATGGGCAACAACGGTGAAGAACTGAAGGCGTTCAACGTGCGCGACGGCTACGGCATCCGCTGCTTGAAAACCTCGGACATCGAGGTGGCGATCATCACCGGTCGCTCCGCCAAGCTGCTGGAAGACCGCGCGCAGACGCTCGGTATCACCCATCTTTATCAGGGGCAGTCCGATAAGCTTTTGGCCTTCCGCGAACTGTTGGATAAACTGTCGTTAACGGCGGATCAGGTCGCCTATATCGGCGATGACCTGATCGACTGGCCGGTGATGGCGCAGGTCGGCCTGGCGGTCGCGGTGGCGGACGCACATCCGCTGTTGACGCCGCGCGCCCACTACGTCACCCGCATTGCCGGCGGCCGCGGTGCAGTGCGCGAACTGTGCGACATCATTCTTTTGGCTCAAAATAAGCTGGAGGACGCCAAAGGGCTGTCGATATGAGTAAAACCAAACTGTGGATCACCATCCTGTTGACGGTGATCGTTCTGGCGCTGATCGGCTGGAACATGACGGACTTCAGCGACGACACGGCCCCTGGCCCGGTCAACGATAAGGATCCGACCTACCAGAGCCAGCACACGGTCACCGTGGTGTACAACCCGGCCGGCAAGCTGAATTACAAACTGGTGGCGGAAGACGCGAAGTATTACACCGCCGGCGAACTGAGCTGGTTCACCCAGCCGGTAATGACGCTGTTCGATGAGAATGCGGTGGCCACCTGGTCAGTTCGCGCCGATCGCGCCAAACTGACTAAAGACCGGATGCTGTATCTGTATGGTCACGTCGAGGTAAACAGCCTGACCACCACCTCGCAGCTGGAAAAAATTAAGACGGACAACGCTCAGGTAAACCTGGTCACCCAGGACGTCACCTCCGATGACGAAGTCACGCTTTACGGGACCAATTTTACCTCTAACGGCATGAAAATGCGTGGGAACCTGCGGACCAAAACCGCTGAGCTGATTGATAAGGTTAAGACCAACTATGAAATTCAGAACCAAAAACCAACTCCGTAACCTGTTGCTCGGCAGCTTAGTTTTGGCCGCCAGCGCCCCCGCTCTGGCGCTGAAATCCGACTCCAGCCAGCCGGTCAGCATCGACTCGCTCAAACAGTCGTTGGACATGCAGAGCAACGTCAGCACCTTCACCGACAACGTGGTGATCAAACAGGGCACCATCGATATTCGCGCCGACAAGGTGGTGGTCACCCGCCCGGGCGGAGATCAGAATAAGACCTATATTGAAGCGTTCGGCAACCCGGTAACCTTCTACCAGATGCAGGACAGCGGCAAGCCGGTCAAAGGCCACGCGCAGAAAGTGCGTTACGACGTGGCGACCCAGCTGGTGACCCTGACGGGCAACGCCTATCTGGAGCAGCTCGACAGCAACGTGAAAGGCGATCGCATCACCTATCTGGTGCAACAGCAGCAAATGCAGGCGTTTAGCGACAAAGGCAAACGCGTGACAACGGTTCTGGTACCGTCGCAGTTGCAAGACAAAAACGAGCAAAAAAAGAGTAACTAATCACTTATGGCAACACTCATCGCAGAAAACCTGGCGAAAGCCTACAAGGGCCGTAAAGTTGTCGAAGACGTCAGCCTGAAAGTGAAATCCGGCGAGATCGTCGGCCTGCTCGGGCCGAACGGCGCCGGTAAAACCACCACCTTCTACATGGTGGTCGGCATCGTGCCACGCGACGCCGGGCGCATCGTGATCGACGAAGAAGACATCAGCCTGCTGCCACTGCACGCCCGCGCGCGCCGCGGCATCGGCTATCTGCCGCAGGAAGCGTCGATCTTCCGCCGCCTGAGCGTGTACGACAACCTGATGGCGGTGCTGGAGATCCGTCCCGATCTCACCAGCGAACAGCGCGAAGACCGCGCCAAAGAGCTGATGGAAGAGTTCCACATCTCCCATCTGCGCGACAGCCTCGGCCAGGCGCTGTCCGGTGGTGAACGCCGCCGCGTCGAAATCGCCCGCGCGCTGGCGGCCAACCCGAAATTCATTCTGCTGGACGAACCCTTCGCCGGGGTGGATCCGATTTCCGTTATCGACATCAAAAAAATCATCGAGCACCTGCGTGACAGCGGCCTGGGCGTGCTGATCACCGACCACAACGTGCGCGAGACGCTGGACGTATGTGAACGCGCCTACATCGTCAGCCAGGGCAAACTGATTGCCCACGGCACGCCGGATGCTATTCTGGCCGACGAGCAGGTAAAACGCGTTTATCTGGGCGAAGAGTTCCGCCTCTAAGCGCCGGCGCGCCCTGCGGGGCGACACCGTTAACGGAAGTAGACAGAAAACTATGAAGCAAGGTTTGCAACTCAGGCTCAGCCAACAGCTGGCCATGACTCCTCAGCTCCAGCAGGCGATCCGCCTGCTGCAGTTGTCCACGCTTGAGCTTCAGCAAGAGATCCAGCTGGCGCTGGAGAGCAATCCGCTGCTTGAACAGACCGATCTGCACGACGAAATCGACGCCAAAGAAACCCAGGAAACCGAGGGGCTCGATACCCGCGAGGCGCTGGAACAGAAAGACATGCCGGAAGAGCTGCCGCTGGACGCCACCTGGGATGAGATCTACACCGCCGGCACGCCGTCCGGCACCGGCACCGACTACAGCGACGACGAGCTGCCGGTCTATCAGGGCGAGACCACCCAAACGCTGCAGGATTACCTGATGTGGCAGGTAGATCTGACGCCGTTTTCCGATACCGACGCCGCCATCGCCACCTCCATCGTCGACGCGGTGGACGACACCGGCTATCTCACCGTGCCGCTGGAAGACATTCTGGAAAGCCTGGGCGACGAGAACGTGACCCTTGAAGAAGTCGAGGCGGTGTTGAAGCGCGTGCAGCGTTTCGATCCGATCGGCGTCGCCGCGCGCGATCTGCGCGATTGCCTGCTGGTGCAGCTCTCCCAATACGCCAAAGACACCCCTTATCTGGCCGAAGCGCGGCTGATCATCAGCGAGCATCTGGATCTGTTGGCCAACCACGACTTTCGCAGCCTGATGCGATCAACCCGGCTAAAAGAAGATACACTGAAAGAAGCGATGCTGCTGATTCAGTCGCTCGATCCGCGTCCGGGGCAGTCGATCAATACCGGCGAATCGGAATACGTGATCCCGGACGTGCTGGTGCGCAAGACGCAGAACACGTGGACGGTCGAGCTCAACGGCGACAGCGTGCCGCGTTTGAAGATCAATCAGCAGTACGCCGCGCTGGGCAACAGCGCCCGCAGCGAAGCCGACGGCCAGTTCATCCGCAGCAACCTGCAGGAAGCCAAGTGGTTGATTAAAAGCCTGGAAAGCCGCAACGAGACGCTGCTGAAGGTCACCCGCTGCATCGTCAGCCAACAGCAGGCGTTCTTCGAGCAAGGCGAAGAGTTTATGAAACCCATGGTGCTGGCGGATATCGCCCAGGCCGTGGAGATGCATGAATCGACGATCTCGCGCGTCACCACGCAGAAGTTTTTGCACAGCCCGCGCGGCATCTTCGAATTGAAATATTTCTTCTCCAGCCACGTGAATACCGACAGCGGCGGCGAAGCCTCCTCGACGGCGATCCGCGCGTTGGTGAAGAAATTGATTGCGGCGGAAAACCCCGCCAAACCACTCAGCGACAGCAAGCTGGCCACCTTGCTCTCCGATCAGGGGATCATCGTGGCGCGGCGCACCGTCGCCAAGTACCGAGAGTCTTTGTCCATCCCGCCGTCGAACCAGCGTAAACAGTTGGTTTGACCTCTATTGAGAAGGAAGACACTATGCAGCTCAACATTACCGGACACCACATCGAAATCACCGATCCGTTGCGCGAGTTCGTGAACAACAAGTTCGCCAAACTCGAACAGTATTTTGATCGCATCAATCAGGTGTATGTTGTATTAAGTGTGGAAAAAGTGCAGCAAATTGCGGAAGCAACGGTGCACGTGAATGGAGGCGAGTTGCACGCCACCTCGGAAGACGAGAATATGTATGCCGCAATTGATACGCTGATCGACAAATTGGCACGTCAATTGAACAAACATAAAGACAAATTGAAGCAACACTGACACCCTAACCCATTCCATGAGGTTGCATCTGTCGCAGCCTCGCCCTTCGGCGCGTGACCCGCATGGGTGACGCGCCGAACGGTAATCAGGGTTAAAACCGACGAAAAACCGCCTTGCCGGGTGCGCCCGGCGGCGCGGTTTTAAGTGAAGATGAGATGAACAACGAATATATGCAATTAAGCTCGGTGTTAAACATCGAGTGCACCAAAAGCTCGGTACACTGCACCAGCAAGAAGCGGGCTTTGGAAATTATCAGCGAACTGGCCGCCAAACAGCTCAATCTGCCTTCGCAGGTGGTGTTTGACGCGGTTCTCACCCGGGAACGCATGGGCAGCACCGGTATCGGCAACGGTATCGCCATTCCCCACGGCAAACTGGAAGAGGACACACTGCGGGCCGTTGGCGTGTTTATCCGTCTCGACCAACCCATCGCTTTCGACGCTATCGACAACCAGCCGGTCGACCTGCTGTTCGCGCTGCTGGTGCCTGCCGATCAGTGCAAAACCCATTTGCATACCCTGTCGCTGGTCGCCAAACGCCTGGCCGACAAAACCGTATGCCGCCGCCTGCGCGCCGCGCAGAGCGACGAAGAGCTTTACCAAATCATCACCGAGTGATGCCCGGCCGGCGTGACTTCCAGCCCGGATAACGATACTGTTTCACGATGATGGATCCGGCTGCGGCCGGAATAACAAAGTTTCCACCGGTGGCGATGAACGCCGCCGCGATGCCAGGGGAGTTGCCACATGGTGCTGATGATTGTCAGCGGCCGTTCCGGTTCCGGAAAATCCGTCGCCTTGCGGGCGCTGGAAGACATGGGTTTTTACTGCGTTGACAACCTGCCGGTGGTGCTGCTGCCGCAGCTCGCCAACACGCTGGCGGAACGCAATATCTCCGCGGCGGTCAGCATCGACGTGCGCAACATGCCGGAATCGCCGGAAGTGTTCGAATACGCGATGACTCAGCTGCCGGACAGCTTCTCGCCGCAGCTACTGTTCCTCGACGCCGATCGCAATACGCTGATCCGCCGTTACAGCGACACCCGCCGCCTGCACCCGCTCTCCAGCAAAAACCTGTCGCTGGAAAGCGCCATCGACGAAGAGAGCGATCTGCTCGAACCGCTGCGCTCGCGGGCTGACCTGATTATCGACACCTCGGAAATGTCGGTGCACGAGCTGGCCGAAATGCTGCGCACCCGCCTGCTGGGCAAGCGCGAGCGCGAACTGACCATGGTGTTCGAATCCTTCGGCTTCAAGCACGGCATCCCGATCGATGCCGACTACGTGTTCGACGTGCGCTTCCTGCCGAACCCGCACTGGGATCCGAAGCTGCGGCCGATGACCGGTCTGGACAAGCCGGTCGCGTCGTTCCTCGATCGCCATACCGAAGTGCACAACTTCATCTACCAGACCCGCAGCTACCTGGAGCAATGGCTGCCGATGCTGGAAACCAACAACCGCAGCTACCTGACGGTCGCCATCGGCTGTACCGGCGGTAAACACCGCTCGGTGTACGTGGCGGAACAGCTGGCCGATTACTTCCGCTCGCGCGGCAAGAACGTGCAGTCGCGCCATCGCACGCTGGAAAAGCGCAAACAATGACGGTCAAACAGACGGTTGAAATCAAAAACAAGCTGGGCATGCACGCGCGCCCGGCGATGAAACTGTTCGAGCTGGTGCAAAGCTTCGACGCCGAAGTGATGCTGCGCAACGAAAGCGGCACCGAAGCCGAAGCCAGCAGCGTCATCGCGCTGCTGATGCTGGATTCCGCCCAGGGCCGACATATCGAAGTCGAAGCGACCGGCCCCGACGAAGTCAACGCGCTGGCGGCAGTGGTCGAGCTGTTCAACTCCGGGTTTGATGAAGATTAGCCGCTGAGGGCGCGCCTTTGCGCCCAATCCCCCATATCCTCTCCCCCTCAACTCCGGCTCAGGCAGTCCAGCGCCACCGCTTTAAAGCTGTCGAAGCTGTCGCTGCCCAACAGGCGGCTCATTGAGCGTTCACGCACGAAGGTGACGAACAGCTCGTAGATCGCCATCGCCTCTTCATAGTCGCTCTTGCTGATCGCCAGCAGGAAAATCACGTGCGCGACCTCGCCTTCTCCCCAGGCGACGCCCTGCGGAGCCAGCAGCGTCACCACCACGGTCTTTTTGGCCAGCAGCCCCAGCGAGTGCGGCAGCGCGATGCCCTCGCCCAGCAGCGTGGAGACGATCGCCTCGCGTTCGACCACCGACGGATAAAAGTCCGCGCCGACATACCCTTCCCGCTCCAGCTGGCCGCACACCCGGCTGAACAGCTCCGCCTGCGTCAGCGGCTCGTTGAGCACCATGAAATGCTCGGCGTCGAAGAACTTCTCCAGCATGTACGGTCTGGTGCGATCCACCAGCACCAGCTTGCCCAGTTGCTCCAGCTGGTAATCGGTCGGGAACGGCGACATCACCACCACCGGCTTGTTCTTTTCGCCGATGCGGGCGTTGGAAATCACGAAGTCTTCGTCGATATGCGCAAGCATCTCGTAATCGCGCAGCGAGACGATGCGCGTCATCACCAACTGCGGGTACTTGCGCGCAATCTGCGCCTGGATCATGCGCACCGTCGAGTTGCCGGTATCGCACACCAACATCACCTGCGGGTGGCGTTCATAACCGATGTTGTAATGCCGCTCCAGCCCCACGCCGATGTGCAGCACCAGATAGCCGATTTCGTTCTCGCTCAGGGTATAGGGGGTGTATTTGCCCCAGCTGGAGACCGCCGCCAGGGTCACGTCGTAAGCCATCGGATAGTGCTGCTTGATGTTGGCCAGCAGCGGATTGGGGATATTGATCTGGTATTTCACCCGCGTAATCATGGTCTTGATATGGGTGAGCAGATCGGCCCGCAGCTGCTCGTCGCCCTGCAGGTTGTAGTTATAGTGTGCGTTGATGTAGGACAGGATGTAGTCCACCAGCGCTTCTTCATCGTCGGCGTTGATCTCGGTCGGCTGCACGTCCTGCACGCGC
Source organism: Serratia sp. Nf2 (assembly GCF_003028435.1). Lineage (NCBI taxonomy): Bacteria > Pseudomonadati > Pseudomonadota > Gammaproteobacteria > Enterobacterales > Yersiniaceae > Serratia > Serratia sp. Nf2. The sequence goes on from NZ_PYTW01000004.1 coordinate 256,930, forward strand.
CGCGCGGCAATATTGACCCGCAGATAGGCCTCTTCGGCCATCGAGATCTCTTTGCCGGAGGCCGAACGCAGCTCCGTCGCCAGGCGGGTCGACACCTGACGTACCGCGTCGTCGCCGTCTTCCACCTCGAAGTCCGGCAGCGGATAGCCGTCGTTGATGCGCCGCAGCGCCACCGCGCAGTAGAAGATCAGGTACTGCTCGCCCTCGTCGGTCAGGCGAATGGCATATTGCGACAGCAGAGGGTGCAGCAATCCGGCGAATGCCGCTACCTGCGGCTGAAGCAGGATCTCGTTGTTGAGCAGCGGGTTCTCGGCGTCGGCCAGCTGCAGCTGGAATAGCAAATCGGTGAGACAGGCGCGGATCGCCATCTCCGCGCCGAACAGCTTCATGCCGTAGCGCGGCTTGGTTTCGATCGTCAATTGATAGTGCGCCAGGCGCTCTCTCACCTCAGCCATGTCGTTTTGCAACGTACCGCGACTGACGAACCACTCGTCGGCCAGATCTTCCAGTTTGAGGGAGAAGGCTGAGGTCAAAAAACGCACCAGCAGATAATGCACTCGCTCCTGCGCGCTGCGCGGGGTGGCGTGCTTGCGGCGCTCCTGATGCTGCAGGGCGCTGAACAACGCGGCGTTATCGACCTGCAGGCGATAGCCGGCCCCGCGGTTATGCACGAAACGCGCGCCGTATTTGTCCAGAATCTCGTTCAGCGCAGTGATGTCCGCCCGCACCGTGCGGGTGGACACGGCGAAACGCTTCGCCAGCTCATCCTGCGGCAAAGTCTCGGTTTGCAAAGCATCGAACAAGTAAGCCAAACGCGGGTAAGGAAATCGCACCATTCTGTGTCCGTCAATCAGGCAACCCGCCCGGTGAACCGGGCGGGCCACGGGTTACTTCGGCGGCGGCAGGAACGCCATTTGCGAGGGGCTGCCGATCGGCAGATAGCCGCCCACAAAGCTGAGTTTGCCGTCCGTCGGGTTTACGCTGAAGCGGGTGACGTTATCGCTGCGCTGGTTCAACGCATACAGATAGCGGCCATCCGGGCTCAGCGCCAGCGAACGCGGGTAATCGCCACGCGTCCAGGTTTCCGCCACCGGCCTCAACTCACCGCCGGCGCCCACGCTGAACTGGGCAATGCTGTTATGCAGCCGGTTAGCGACGTACAACGTGTCGCCGTTCTTGCTGAGTGCCAGCCCCGCAGCGAAGCTGGTCCCCTGATAGTCGGCGGGCAGCGCGGAAACCGCATGCAGTTGTTTCAGAGTACCTTTTTGGCGATCAAAACGGTAGCTGGTCAACGTCGAAGCCTCTTCGTTCACCAGCAGCACGGTTTCGCCGTCCGGATGGAACACAAAGTGACGCGGCCCCGCGCCGGCGGAAGAGGCGGCGATCCACGGCGGATCGTTCGGCGTCAGCCGGCCGCTCACGGCGTCAAAGCGCCATTGGTAGATGCGATCCAACCCCAGATCGGTGGAGAACACGAACTTGCCGCTCGGATCGCTGGCGATCATATGGGCATGCGGGCCGTTGTGATCGCTGATGGCGAAGCTGCCGTTCACCGCCGCCGCCGGTTTGGCCGCGCCCGCCGGGCCCTGCTGTTGCTGCACCGAGCTGGCGGCGCCCAGGCTGCCGTCCGCTTCGATCGGGAAAGCCGCCACGCTGCCGCTGACGTAGTTCGCCACCAGCAGATGGCGCCCGTCCGGCGTCGATGAGAGATACACCGGCCCCGCCCCCTGCGAATCCACCTGGTTGAGCTGCGTCAGGCCGCCGTCGGCCGGATTGACCCGGTAAGCAGTGATGCCGCCGTGTTTGCCGCCGTTGAAATCGGCCACTTCGCTGGCGACATACAGCGTCTTGCCATCGGCGCCCAGCGTCAGCTGCGCCGGATTCGGCACTTTGCTGACCAGCGTAGTGTGGCTCAGCGCTCCGCTGGCCGGATCGACCTGCACCCGGTAAACGCCTTCGCCGTTGGGATTGTAGGTGCCGATATAGGCGAAATGAGATGACGTGGAATTCATTGCATCCTCAGCATGCAGCGCCGGGCCAGTCACGGCCAGCAGCGCCAGGAACAACGCGGTGCGTCGGGTTGGAACCTGCCAGTTTCGCATAGTAATCCTCAGTATATATCCGTCATCTTTCAAGCCGCAGCGTTGTTGGCTACGCAGTTACTCGGCCCATCCATGGGCCTCACCCCTTCGGGGCCGCTGCAAGCAGCGTTTAAATCTGCTCCCGGCAGATTTTTCACCCCAGTCACTTACTTAAGTAAGCTCCTGGGGCTCCTACGCTTGCCGCCTAGCTGCAACTTGAAAGCTATAGACTATAGGTAACGGCGGCGCGGCATGCCGCGCCACGGGAAAACCTTCGCCTCCCAGCGTTTACCTCATCCCATTGCGCGTTCAGCCCACCAGCTTTTTGGTCATCGCCAGCAGGGTTTTCACGTCCTGCGGACGCGTGTCGCCGCTGGCGGCGTCAATGATCGAGCTGTAGATATGCGGGATCACGCGTTTCACGCCGGCCGCCAGGGCGATCTCGACGATCGGCTCGTAGTTCTCCAGATCGATGCCGCCGGTCGGCTCCAGCATAAAGTCATGCTCGGCGCAGGCCTTGGCTACGTACTGGTATTCGTCCTTGCACTTCAGACCGCCCATCGGGAAATACTTGATGGAGCTGCCGCCCATGTCCTTCAACAAGGCGATGGCGGTTTCCACCGGCACGATGCCGTCCGGCGCTGCGGCGCTCAATGGGCCGGTAGAGATCTTCACCCAGCCGACGCGCCCGGTTGGCGACACCAGGCCGTTGACCACGCTGTCGTTCTGGCCCAGCAGCGCGCGGCTGGCGCCGACGCCGGTAAACACCTGGTTAACGTGCTGCGGCTGCACCTGCTGAGCGATCAGGCTGACCATCGCCGACTGCTTCGGATCGCCGGCGCCCAGGCCGACCGAGAGCGCGTTTTCAATCAGGCGCGCATAGCGCAGCATATCGGTCACCGCGCTGTCGACGTCCGGGTAGTTCTTGGAGAGCACGCCCACCAGCACATGGCCTTCCGCCGCGGCGTAGATGTCCTGCGCGTTGGCTTTGGAGCCGGCCAGCACGTTCAGGCAGACGCGGTCGCGATAGTAGTTAGGCTGTAGCTTCATGCTTGTTTCTCCGTAAACAGGTTTTTGATACAGCTAAAAACGGTCATCAGCTGTTGCTCGTCGACGCTGCGCACGTCGACCTCAATCTTGCCCTCGTTGGCCTTGTAGCCGCGGAAGTAGATGGCGATGTCGCCGGTTTTCAGCGCCTGGACGATGTCATAGGTCGACCGCCCCAGCACCGCCTCGTCGAAGGCGATCTCGGCGCGGGCGATATCACGGCCGGCGCTGTCCCAGACGGTCTTGGCGCTGACGCCGGTCAGGATGTTGAGGCTGTCGAGGAACGGCGTCATCCGCTCCACCATCTGTTGCCCGGTGGTTTTCTCAAGCGTCAGATAGCTTTCAATCGCCTGCGTCAGGCCGAGGATGCCCTCTTTGCCGACCTTCATCGCCCGACCGATACCGCCGGACTGCAGCTTCACCCACTCGACGTACTGTTTCTTGCCGATAACCAGGCCGCTGGTCGGCCCTTCGATGGCTTTGGCGCCGCTGTAGATCACCAGATCGGCCCCCATCTGGTAGTAACACATCAGATCTTCTTCCGCCGCGGCGTCGACGATCAGCGGCAGGTTATGCTTGCGCGCCACCACTGCCGCCTGTTCGACGGACAAAATGCTTTTCTGCACGCAGTGGTGCGATTTGACGTACAGGATCGCCGCCGTCTGCGGCGTGATGCAGGCTTCAATCTGCTCCGGCGAACATTCGTTGGCGTAGCCCGCCTCCACCACCTTGCCGCCGCCCAGCGCCACCATGGTGTCCACCGGTGCGCCGAAGTTGACGTTGTGCCCGCGCGGCAACACGATCTCGCGCGGCACGGCGATCGGCGCCGAGTGCAGGTTCACCAGCAGATTGGCGTTATCTTTGACGATCACTGCCGCCACCGACTGGGCAATGCCCGCCGAGGCGCAGGAAACGATCACCGCGTCCTCCACGTTGAGCAGGTCGGCGATATAGGCGCCGGTCTTGTTGACCAGATCCTTGATTTCGAAATAGTGATTCAGACCGTAGTCAACGGCGTCGATCACGTCCTGGCGCGGCGTGGAAACGCCGAGAATAGTCATGCGGCCGGAGGTGTTGATCACCTGCTTCAAACCGTATTTTTCATAAATCGAAGACATGGGCTGCCTCCCCTTGTTCGGTTAATAGGATTTCCCCGGCCACCACCGCGGCCAGCGGCACCAACAGCTGTTCGCCCTCGGCGGTTTGCCCTTCGGCGTCGGCAAACACCTGCGGTTCGCGGCGCAGTTCAAACAGCGTGAAATCGGCGTCATAGCCCGGCTCCAGCCGCCCTTTGCCGCTGAGTTGCAGCGCCGACGCGGCGTTCTCCGTGACGCAGGTGATCACCTGCGGCAGCGTCAGGCCGACGCTGAAGAATTTGGACATCACCGTCGCCAGGCTGTGCACCGGCCCGTTCATGCGGTTGCGGCAGTAAATATCGGAGCTGATGGTATGCGGCAAAATACCCAGCGTGATCGCCTGGCGCGCCACCTCGAAGCTGAAGCTGGCGGTGCCGTGCCCCACGTCGAGCAACACGCCGCGCCGCAGCGCGCGCTGGATCGACTCGCGCAGCGTCCCCGCCGGCGTCAGAATGCGGTTCGGTTTGCCGTTGTAGCAGTGGGTGATGATGTCGCCACGGGTCAACAGATCGGCGATCTCGTCCAGATTCGGCGGGTTGTTGCCGATATGCACCATCAGCGGCAGCTGGCGGTTTTCTCGTTGGATCTCTTTGGCCAACACCAGCGGCCGGGTGCCGTTCTTGCCCACCACGCTGCTGCTCATGCGCGCCTTGATGCCGATGATGAAGCCGGGATGGTTGGCGATGGCCTGGCCGGCCTCGCGCTTGTCGATGTCAGTCAACTCCGCCAGCTCGTTCTGCCGCAGCAGGCCAATGCGCGAGATGTTGAGGAAGGCGAACACGTTGGTTTTGGCGCTGCGCGTCAGCTGATAAAAGGCGTCGATATCGTCGGCGCCGGTGCTGCCGGCATCGACCACGCTGGTGACGCCGCTGGCGACACCGACCCGATCCGGCTCGTCATGGTAAATCGGCGATTCGGGATAGCAGTGCACGTGCGCATCGATCCAACCGGCGCTCAGGCGGCAGTTGCCCGCCAGATCCAGTTGGCGAACGGCGCTGACGTCCGCCGCCAACCGCCCCACCGAGGCTATTTTGCCGTCTTTCACCGCCAGATCGATCAGCGTGTCGTCCGCCAGTCTGGCGCCTCTGATTACTAAGTCATACATACCGCATTGCTCCTGTTAGCCCGGGCGCCACCGCAGCATCGGGCGGCGCCTGGCGCAGGCCTCTTAAGAAATGGCTACCGGGAAGATCGCCCCCAGGATCATCGCGCCGAGGATCGCTCCGCCGGTGATCGGTTTACCCCAGATATAGAACAGCAGCGCGCCGAGCAGCGAACCGATGCCGATCGGGATCGAGGCGGTCATCGCCGACAGGATGATCAACGGTCCGAGGAAGCGGCCCGACGAGTTGCCCGCCCCCATCATCACGTCCGCCCCGTAGGTGGAGTTGCTCTGATTGATGGTGAATTTGCGCGCCAGGATGATCACGTAACCGATCGCCAGGCCGATGATCAGGCCGGTGGCCAGCGAAGCGGCGAAGTTGGCGACCGGGAACACGATGCCGGCCCCCAAAAGCAGCGCCGGTACGCCCAGCCCGACGCCGGTCTGGATCGCGCCACCGATGTCCAGGATGCCCACCAGCGAGCCTTCGATGATGCGCGCGAACAGGAAGCTGGCGCCGAACGCCGCCACCGCGCCGTACACGCCGGTATCCATCCCCGCTCGCAGCATGGAAACGAAGGCCACTTCGTTAAAGGCGCCGATGCCGTACAGGTAGTACATGTGCGTCCCGGCGAACACGCCGGAGGACAGCAGACCAACAAAAATCGGGAATGACCAGTCGGCGTACCAGAAGCCTTTTTGGGTTTGCTCTTCCATCATCCCGCTCCTTATTTACCGCTCAGGGTATTGTGAATGGCGTCCAGCCAGCCCGGCACGCCGAGACTGAAGGACTCGAGAACTTTCATGTCGAAGCCGCGGAAGAAGCCGCTCAGTACGAACAGCAGCACGATCACCGCCATCATGATCTTGGTGATCTTGTTCCAGCCGCTCTCTTCCACGCCTTTGCCGATCAGAATACCCAGCACCAGGCCCGGTACGGCGTTGCCCATGATCAGCTGCGCCAGGCCGCCGAAAATGGTGCCCCAGAAGCCGGAACGGCGCCCGGCGTCGATCGCCGCCAGCCAGAAGATCACCGGCATCACGGTGTTCACCAGCAGGTTGGCCGCCGGCACCAGCACCTTGATCGCGGTGACCTGCAGCGCGGCAGGCACGGCGGAAGCGGTGGTATTGAGGAACGCCACCACCAGCATGCCGATGATGCCGCAGGCAATAGCCATTTTTTTCGGATCGTGCAGCGTTTGCGCCAGATTGCGGTTCTTGACCATCAGGGCCGCCGCGCCCCAGTGCGGGATGATGCGGTGGTCGACGTCCTGCGTGAAGGAACCCGCCGCCACGGAAGATGCCCAGGCGTTGAAGAAGAAGCCCAGACCGAATGAGAAGTGGGAAGCCGGATCGCCCTCGCAGGAATTCAGCTCGCCCAAGGTACGAAATGCCCCCATGCCCTGTGTTGTCGGTGCGTGGAACATGCGTGCGGCGCCGGCCCCTACGCCGACCCCCACCAGCCCACCGATAATAATCGATTTAAATAAGATGATTAAAAACATCAGTATACCCTTTCATTTATGCTAACGTTTTTATTTCGTGACGAAGACAACCTTCTCGGTATTGATAATGGTTACGTTCACGGTTATTTCCAGAGAAACGGCATAGCGCTTTCTTTCACGCGGTAAAAAGAAGAAAAGAAATTTCTCTTTAGTTATTTTCTCTTCCGCTTTCACCACGCTGACGTCCTGCGGCTCGATACGCAGCAGAATATTGTTGGTGGACTTTAATACCGCGCCCTGCACATTAGCCAAGGCGGAAGCAAAAGCTTTCGCTTTGCTGTCGCCTTTACCCTCCACCTTTACCGATGTGGTATATTGCTCTTTCATTATGGATTGCCATGTTTTTTGACGTAGGCTTCCACCAGTTTCTGGCCCAGCTCTTCTTTATCCATAAAGCCGAAGCCCAGCACGTTGCAGCCTTCGTTAATTGCCGTCACGCCCTCTTCCACCGAACGCATGCCGTATTTGGCCTTGTAGCCGTGTTTGGTTTGCGCGGTAATCGCGCCGGCGCCGCCGCTGCCGCAAAAAGAGATGCCCAGCTGCGCGTTTTCCGCTTTCATGACGTCGCCCAGCTTCATGTCCGCCGCAACGCCGGGGATAACCACCGCTTTTCCGCCTGAATTTTCAACGCCTTGGCCGACTTTTTGCCCTTTACCCAGACGATCGCCGATCACTACGGTAATTTGACCCATGGTATATTCTCCTGATTGAAATCGATGCGTTAACCGCTATGCGTTATTATCTTTCGCCACTTCGAAGTGCACTGACAGCAAATAGGCTTCTTCGATAGGCAATGTGCCAAACTGATTCACCACGCGCTCCGCCATTTGCATGGATTCGGCGGAGATTTCGTCGAACAACGATTTATCCACCTCCGGCAACGGCTCACCGGTTATTGAACGCAGCACCATGGCGCGAATATGCGATTCCAGCATCTGTTGCTGCACCGCATTGGTATAAATATTTTCAGCATTCAGCATCGCGGTAATATCCGCCAACACCCGAGCGGTGATCGCTCCGGCTTCGCTGACATCGGATTGTTCAATTTCTTTTATCGAAGCAGATCCATCATTCACTTTTCAGTACCCCTAGATCCCACATTAATCAGTAAGCCGTAAAGCGCATCACCTGAATAACCCGCTTTCTGTGATGTCTTTACCCTACCCCCGGTAGGAATTTCTGTGTAGACCGGTTTTTTCCAGTTCGAAGTGGAAATCGAATGACGTACGGGGATCCATTTCGCAAAACGGCGCTGCGGTGAAAAAGCCAATGAGATAACAAATAGATAACCGGACTAACCGTTTTTTTTGCCACGATTGACGATAAAAGCCTTCGTGATCGGGATCTCTTTCTTTTCTCGTCCCAACCGCCTACTATCAATGGGACAAATCGACATTACCCACACCCCCGCTCCTCTGGCGCGGGGGTGTTGCTTTGTGTTGTTTTTCCGAATTTATGGGTGCACAGACTGGCACCCTTTGATTTGACTGGAGAGTGGAATGACCAAACCCATCATTACTATTAATGAGCTGGATGCGGAACGCCTGGATGCGCTATTGGAACAACCGGCCTTTGCCAACACCGACGTCGCCGCCGCGCTGAACGACGAGTTGGATCGCGCGGAAATCCTGCCGCCGGAGAAAATGCCGGCCAACGTGGTGACCATGAACAGCCGCGTGCGTTTTCGCGATCTGCACACCGATGAAGAGCACGTGCGCACGCTGGTTTACCCGGCATCGCTGAAAGACAGCCACGATCAGCTGTCGGTGATGGCGCCGCTGGGCGCAGCGCTGCTCGGCATGCACGTCGGCAAGCAGATCTCCTGGCAATTGCCGAACGGTGAAGAAGCGCGGATTGAAGTGCTGGAATTGCTGTACCAGCCGGAAGCGGCGGGCGAATACCACCGTTAAGCGGTTCTCAGGGCGGCATCCGGCCGCCCTTTCTGTCTCAGACGCAGATAGCGATCAGCACGGCGATCAGCAGCAGCACGTAGATTTTGGCATGCAGCGCATCGCTCACCTTAGGCAAACAGCGCCGGGCAAACACGATCCCCGCAATCCCCGCGACCACCAGCAACCCCAGAATGTTCAGATTGACGTAGCCCAGATACTGCGGCCCGCTCATCTCGCGCCACCCCAACACGATATACATCAGCGCCCCGATCACCGCCACCGGGATCGACAGCGGGTTGGCGGCGCTGACGCAATATTTCATGTCATAGCCATGACGACGCAGCAGCGGCACGGTCATCACGCTGCCGCCCACCCCCAGCAGGGTCGCGATGCCGCCGATCAGCGGCCCGCCGCCCCACAGCGTAACGGGGGACAATTCGGCGCGCGCCGGTTTGACCAGGAAACCCCGGCGGAACAGACAGTCGGCGATGGTCACTGCCATATAGACCACAAACAGCCCGCGGATCACGCCGTCCGCCAGCAGCGAAGAGGCGAACGCGCCCAGCGCCGCGCCGATGCCGATGAAAAAGATCAGCGGCACGATGGTTTCGCGCAGCAGGTTGCCGCTGCGCCAGTTGGTCAGCGTGGCGTAACTCGCGTTGAGGATCATCACCGCCGTCGAGGTCGCCACCGCGATATGCATCGCCTGGCCGGGCTGCTCGCCCGACGCGGAGATCAAGTGATAGACGAAAGGCACCACCACAAAGCCGCCGCCGAAGCCGAACAGAATGGTGGTGATGCCGGTCAGAAAACCGGCACCCAGTACAATCAAGGTTTCAATCATGGCCGTGCGCCCGCACGAAGTCGTCGAACCCGGCGCAGAACTGCCCCGCCAGCGGGTGGAAGCGATCGCCGACGAACAGCGCCAGATACTGCTCGCGCACGGCGTCATGGTCCACCAGCTCAATGCCCGCCTGTTCTGCCTGCGCCAGCGTCTGCGCGTCCGGGAAGCCCCAGTAGCGCGAATCGCCCTGCTTTTCCGCCGCTATCGCTTCGCTGCGCTCCGCCCGCATCAGCTGACGCGCCAGGAAGGTGCCGCTTTGCACGCCCAACAGCATCATGTTTTCCAGGAACGACAGATCGTGACGCAGCTCGGCGGGCAGGCGGGCGAGCACCGGGCCGGCGTCCCAGTGCTCATCCATTTCATGCAGCGTTACCGCACAGTCTCTGTCACCGTTCATCATCGCGCGGAACAACGTCATCACCCCGCGATAGCGCGGCAAATCCCCCGGATGCAGGTTCCACAGCAGCTTGCCGCGTCGGCTGAAGGCGCGCACATAGTCGGCGGAAAATTTCTGATAACAGCGCAGTGAGATCACCCCATCCATATGCCCCAGGCTGCTGATAAACGCAGCGTCATTGATGTCGAGAACGCGATGCGCTTTGACCCCGGCGGCGGCCAGGAACAGGGCCGGCGGCTGATAGACGCCCGCGCAGGCGGCGGCGTTGCGGCCCACGAACGGAAACACGAAATCGTTCAGCACTTCGCGCTCATACAGCCCCAGGCGGCGAACCGCCGGCTCCTGCGTGTGCCCGGCGCTTTTCGCCAAGGGGAAATACACCGTAAAGGCACACTCGCCTTTCAGGGCGGCGATCAGATCCTGGCACACCAGCCAGGAGAAAATGTCGTTGCCGACAAAGAGCGCTACGTTTTTCATACTTCAGCCTTCTTTGCGTTGAAAATAGGGTTGTTAAACACGATCTTGCTGATATCCCGCGTGATGGACTCCATCGCCGAGGTGTAAAACAGGTCGCCCTTGGCGGGCGCGCCGAGCGAGTAGAGGTGCTGTTCACGGCCGCGTCGGTCGGCGATTTTCAGCGTGTGCGGGTTGCACTTCACGCCGCCGAACAGGTTCTCCTGCACCAGTCCGTCTTGCAGCAGTTGATGGCTCAGGCGGTTGGGCGGCAGTTGATAAGAAGGCGTGGTGCAGTTGAACAGATACTGCGCGTGCACCCGCGTCTCATGGCAACGAAGGATAAACCCGTCCGTCCCCTTACTGATATCCGCCAGGCCGCCGCAGGCGCGCAAGCGCTGGCTCTCCAGCGCCGCCACGATCTTGTGGGCGTTCTTGATCGGCATGGCGTGCCGATTGCGCATCCAGGAGGAGTTGTAAAAACGCATGAAAACCTGCCGGTTGTTGGCATCCATCTTGACCCAGGCGGCGCACACCGCCGGGTGGATCGCCGCCAGATAGCTGCAGATATGCTCCCGGGCAAAACGCGCGCGATCGAGGCTGTCCGCCAGATCGCGGTAGCAATCGCGTCTTTCCCCCAGCGCCGAGAACACCGTCAGCCGCTCCGGCCCTGGATAGTGGCGCGCCAGCGCAGCATTGATCGCATGCACCAGCTGTTGCGCGTCAATAAAATCGCTGCCGGCGACAAAGCGCCGCAGCGCCTCAACAAACGCCTCCGGCGGCGGACGCATCAGCGCCGGCTGCACGCTGGGGAACAGGCCCGAGCGCGACAGGGCGCAGATGTCGGTCGCCCCCAGGCGTTCCATCAGCTCAACGATGGCATCAATCGCCGTCAGGCTGCAGCCGATCACGCCGATGGTCGAGTAAGGGTTGATCGGCGGCAGATCCTGGTGGGCCTGATAAGCGATCACGCCATCCACCGGATAGAGACATTCCGGCGGGTTGTGCCCCGAACACAGCACCAGCGCATTCATCTGTTCGGCGCCGCCACAGGTGGTGGTCAGCCGGTAGCCGGCTTCTAGCGGCGCGATGGCATTCACTTCGGCGGTCACGAAATTCAGCGCTACGTTACTGTCCGCCGCCATATAAATCGTCATGTCGCGAATAAAATCGAGATATTCCCGATACAGCCAGCGCGGCGGATAACGATCCTGGCAAAACTGCGGGAAATGCATGGCGATCCAATCAACGAAGTGCGTATCGTCGAAAATATCCGCCGACATGTTTTCCGGCGTCATATTTAATATATGACTGTCAAAATCGCTGCTGTATGCCATACCGCCCTTGAAGCCCTGTTTGTCGAACACCGTCAGGGAAAGCGGCCTTTTGCAATGATTAACCGACTTATTTTTTATAAAGTTATACGCAAAAGCGATCCCGGCGGCTCCGCCGCCAACCACACCGAACTTATACATGAAATATCACCTTATAGTCATTGAACTGCGCTAAGAACTATTGCTTCAGGTGTTGGAATAAAAAGACGCTTTATTCCTTATTAACTTCTTGTATTGCGAGAACGAAAACCTTCGTCCCATCCTGGTGTGAAAACTCGCACGGGCTTCATGACCGATAAAATAGCGGTGCCCCGAACAAGCATTATTTTTCTGCCCCGATAGTAGGGCGGCGGCCGTTGGCTTGCTTTATATGAAAGGCCAACTATCATTGCGTTTCGGCCAATCTGCCCGCCAAAGGGAACACATGCGCAACGTCCGCATTGATGACATCGACCACGTAACGCGCGCGGTGATCGCCATCGGCACCGATTATCCACCGGGCCACCTGCTGCCGATGCACAGCCACCGGCGCGCGCAGTTGCTGTACGGCGCCACCGGCGTCATGCACGTTTTCACCCAGCAAGGCAATTGGGTCGTCCCGCCGCAGCATGCGGTCTGGCTGCCGCCGCAGATGCCACACGCGGTGAGAATGGTCGGCGTCACCACCCGCAGCCTGTACCTCGAACCCGGCGCGTTGCCCGCCGAACGGCCGCAGGTATGCCAGGTGGTCAGCGTCACGCCGCTGATGCGCCAGCTGTTGATGGCGGCGGTGGATATGCCGCTGGAGTATGAACAAGAGGGGCGCGACGGAGCGCTGGCAACGCTGCTGCTGCATGAGCTTGCCCGGTTGCAACCCTTGCCGTTGCACATCCCACTGCCCGCCGATCCTCGGCTGGGCGAACTGTGCCACGCCTTTTTGCAGCACCCCGACGCCCATGATTCCGCGCAGCGATGGGCCCCTCGGCTGTACATGAGCATTCGCACCTTCAGCCGCTTCTTTCGCGCGCAGACCGGTCTGCCGTTTTCACAATGGCGCCAGCGCGCCTGCGTGGTGCTGGCGTTGGCGCTGCTGGCCGAAGGGCGCAGCGTAACGCAGGTGGCGATGGAGATGGGATATGACAGCAGCGCGGCGTTTTCAACCATGTTTCGCCGCGTGCTGGGGCAGGCGCCCTCCTCCTATCTGACGGAAGACGGGCGCGACGGTTGACGGATTAGCGGAATTTCTTGTGGTTGGCGTCGCGGGTTTGTTTGAAGCCCTGCGCCAGCTGCTTCGCTTCGGCGACTTTGCCTTGGTTGGCCAGCGCCAACGCTTGATCGATCTGGCCGATCAGGGTATCCAACCCGCTGCGAAAATCTTTCATCTCCGGGCTGTCGGCGGCTTTGTCTTCCAGCTTCGGCGGGGTGCCCTGCTTGGCATCCTGCGCGGCGGCGCGCATGTTTTGCAGGCTCTGTGTGAGGGTAGCGGCCGAATCGGTATTCAGCACCGTTTTGTAGTTTTCCGCCAGGGTGTCCATATCGTCGCCCAGATCGGCGGCCGCCGCCAGCGAACTGGCTGCCAGCAGCGTCAACGCCGCCAGCGCTTTCAGGGTATTCTGCATGTTTGCTCACCTTCCAGTTATTGTTTTAATTAACCCACCGTTACCATAGGCAAGGCCGGGCAAAACCGAAACCGGAGATTTGTAAGCAAGGTTAAGACGGGATAACGCGCGACCGGCGGGCGCCGGCCGCGCAGGGGATCACTGGCCGGCGATCTTCATTTCCGGCAGCAGCACCGACCCGCACTGGATGTTGCTGCGGGTTTCGATATCGCTGCCGACGCTGACGATGTTGCGCAGCATGTCTTTCAGGTTGCCGGCGATGGTGATCTCGCTGACCGGATATTGGATCTCGCCGTTTTCCACCCAGAAACCGGCGGCGCCGCGCGAGTAATCGCCGGTGACGCCGCTGACGCCCTGGCCCATCAGCTCGGTGACCACCAGGCCGGTGCCAAGCTGTTTCAACATGCCGGCGAAGTCCGCGCCCTGCCCGGCAATGCGCCAGTTATGGATGCCGCCGGCATGGCCGGTGCTGTGCAGGCCCAGTTTGCGCGCCGAGTAGCTGGTCATCAGCCAGGTTTGCAGCACGCCATCCTTGACGATATCGCGCCGCTGGGTGCGCACGCCCTCGCTGTCGAACGGCGTCGATGCCAGCCCTTTCAGCAGGTGCGGATGCTCTTCGACGGTCAGCCACTCCGGCAGAATCTGCTTGCCGAGCGAGTCCAGCAGGAAAGTGGATTTGCGGTAAACGCTGCTGCCGCTGATGGCGCCCACCAGATGGCCGAACAGCCCGGTGGCGACCTCAGAGGCGAACAGCACCGGTGCCTTCATGGTCGACAGTTTGCGCGGCGCGAGACGCGCCAGCGTGCGGCGGGCGCACTCCTGCCCCACCCACTCAGGGCTTTGCAGATCGCCCATCGCACGGCCGATGGTGTAAGCGTAATCCCGCTCCATGTCACCGTCCAGCTCCGCAATGACGCAGCTGGACAGCGAGTGGCGGCTGGAACAGTAGCTTTGCAGCATGCCGTGACTGTTGCCGAACACCTTGATGCCATAATGGCTGTTGAAGCTGCCGCCTTCGGTGTTGGTAATGCGCTTGTCCGCCGCCAGCGAAGCCTGCTCGGCGCGCGCCGCCAGCTCGATGCCGCGCTCGGCGTCCAGCTCGGTCGGGTGGAACAGATCGAGATCCGGCGCCTCGAACGCCAGCAGATCTTTCTCCGCCGGGCCGGCGCAGGGATCTTCTGAGGTGTAGCGCGCGATGTCCAGCGCCGCCTGCACGGTGCGGGCGATGGCGTCCGGGCTGAGATCGGTGGAAGAGGCGCTGCCTTTGCGCTGACGGTGATACACGGTGATGCCCAGCGCGCCATCGCTGTTGAACTCGACGTTTTCCACCTCGCCGAAGCGGGTGCTGACGCTGATGCCGGTCGATTTGGTGACCGCGACTTCCGCCGCGTCGGAACCGGCGCGGGCCAGCTCCAGCGCCTGAGAAACGGCCTGTTCCAGCGCCTTGCGCTGTTCTGCAACTTGGGTGACTACTTTCATCAATCTGCCATAATTAATCAGAAAATCGTTGAGAAAAGTGCCGGAGCGGCGTAGTTGTGCACGCGGGGCGGCGCGCAAAAATCCTGAGATCTCTGCCGTTGAGTCTAACAGGAACCGCGTTGAATTTCGCATAAAGCCGGCAACCTGTTAGGATTAGCCTCTTTTTAACGGAGCCTACCATGAACAAACAGCCTGAAGACTGGCTCGACGATGTCCCGGAGAATGAAAACGAGGACGATGACGAGATTATCTGGGTCAGTAAAAGTGAGATTAAACGTGATGCCGAAGCGCTGAAAGACCTGGGGGCCGAAATGGTCGATCTGGGCAAAAACGCGCTGGACCGCATTCCGTTGGACGAAGATCTGCGCGCCGCCATCGAGCTGGCGCAGAAGATCAAGAAAGAGGGCCGTCGCCGTCAGCTGCAGCTGATCGGCAAGATGCTGCGCGCCCGCGATATCGAGCCGATCCAGACCGCGCTCGACAAGCTGAAAAACCGCCATAACCAGCAGGTTTCGCTGTTCCATAAA
Organism: Serratia sp. Nf2; assembly: GCF_003028435.1. Lineage (NCBI taxonomy): Bacteria > Pseudomonadati > Pseudomonadota > Gammaproteobacteria > Enterobacterales > Yersiniaceae > Serratia > Serratia sp. Nf2. The sequence continues at coordinate 272,325 of NZ_PYTW01000004.1, forward strand.
CTGGAAGCGCTGCGCGACCGTCTGGTCGAAGAAGGCGATGACGTGATTCCATCGATCCTGGATCTGTATCCGGCCGCCGATCGCCAACAGCTGCGTTCACTGGTGCGCAACGCGCAGAAAGAGAAGGCCGCCAACAAGCCGCCTAAGGCTTACCGCCAGATCTTCCAATACCTGCGCGAGCTGGCCGAAGCGGCCGACTAAGCGCCGCCGCCATCCCGGGATGAAGCCGTTTCATCCCCGGTGATGGGCCGGTTCGCCGCTGCTTTCGCGGATATTGAAACGCAGGCTGCCTTCCAGCTCTTCTTCCGCCTCTTCAAACAGCAGAATGATCGCGCCGAAACGACGCTTGCTGCGGGCATTCAGGTGAGTGAACTCGATTTCCACCGGCAGGCCGATATCGCCGGTCACCACGTCCCACAGCGCGTCGAGGTTGGCGCCGAACCCCTCGTCCAGCGCAAACTTGTGCGCGAAATCGCGGTAGAAGGTCGGCACATCCTGGATCTGTTCAAAATCAAACTCTACTTTTGCCATCAAACTCACTCCACACGAATGAAGTTTTTGTAATGGTCGCGCGTGACGAAGATCAGACCGTCGCTCGAATACAGCAGGCGATCGGCGCCGCGCCGGCCACACTGGTAATTGATGTCCGCTTCGCGCCAGACTCGGCCGCCGGCACTCGGCAGTTGCCCTTCACGGTTAGAGAATCGATCGCCGCCAATCGCCTTGCCCGGCAATACCGCACAGAGGTTGCCTGAACGCGGGTCCCAACCCTGCTCGCGCGCCTGCTTCTTGGTGACGTAATAGTCCGGCAGCCGCTGATGCTGCTGCAGGTAACTCACCACCGTTTGCTGCTGCGTAAGCCGATCGATGCTCTGCTGCTGCCCCGCCGGCGCCTGCACCACCGCCGGGTTGCCGCCGATCGCCCGGTGCTCGTTGCCGCGCAGCGCGCTGAAGACGGCGATGACCACGGCGATGACAATCGCCAACAGAATCCGCTTGTTCATGGCATTCCCTGAAATTATGCCGCCGAAGGCGCCGCAGCTCCCCCAGGCTAGTTAGGTATATAGTCGACCTGGATGAAACTAATATGACCGGCACGTCACGTTTTCGCGGCGGCGAGAGTTTCATCCATTCATGACAATGATGCCACTTTCCAGCCGTTCTGGCACTCGGAGTCTCTCTGAAAACGGGCCGCCTCTTATGAGACGGCCCGCCGTACCAGGCGCTGCTTTCAGTATAGTCGGGGAAGGCGCTGCGCAACGCGGCGCAACAGACGGGAACGCATCAATCGATCAAGGCGTGGCGATAGCGATGCAGCATGTCGGCCAGGCGTTTCACCGGCCCGGTGACGCTGAGCGGCGCCTGATTGTCCACCAGCTTCTGCTGGTACTCATTCATCTCACCCAGCAAGCGATCGTAGTAATAGGCGCGCTTGACGTCGTTCTTGGCGGAAACCACCCGATCGGCGGTGCTGCGGATCTGGCGGTGGAAGGCCGACAGCTCTTCGCTGACCGGAATTTCCGCCCGCTGCATGCGCTGGTGGGCGATGATCAGGTTCAGCGCCAGGCGATATTTGGCGATGTCGTTCGGAAACATCATCAGCAGCTGGTTAAGCTGCTGATACAGCGCAGGCAGGTGGTTTTGCCGACGGCGCGCCGCCTTGGTGGTCAGCGCCGACACCGCGCTGCTGACGAACTGGTTGAGCAACGTGCGGCCGGTGCGCTCGCGCGAATTGTCGCGGATCAGCAGCAGCACCATCAGCCCGACGCAGCTGCCGAGGAACTGACCGAGCGCCCCGTCGAGAAACTGGGTGACGTTGAACTCCATCGGGTTGCTCAGCACCAGAATGTTGATCGTCCCCGCCAACAGCCCCAGCGAACCGAGCCGCCGCTTCTGCACCTCGATGCCGATGAAAAACGCCAGCAGGCCGAGGCTGAGACACAGCAGCAAAATGCTCTGCTGCGTCGCCGGCAGGATCACCATGAAGAACAGGGAACCGACCGGGATCGCCGCCAGCATGCCCAGCACGAAATCCATCGCCACCATGCGCGGCGCCGGGGTGCGCATCGCCAGCGAGGTGATCACCGCGATGATCACCATAAAACCGCTGCCGGACGTCCAGCCGGTCCACAGCCACAGCAGGCTGCCGAACGCCGTCGCCACAAAGGTGCGCAGGCCGTTGATCATCGCGTGATGCCCTTCCGCCGAGGTCGGCTTGACCACGGTTTCAGTGCTCAACACGCCCTCTTCCACCGCGCTGATGCTACCGTTGGTGTGTACGCCCTTCGACAGCAGCAGGTAGCGCGTCGCCGCGCCGACCCAGCCGGTGAGGGTCGGCAGCGTTTCCTCGGAGCGATGCGTGGTCAGCACCTGGCGCAACAGCTTCATGCGCTTGTGGATCTCCTGCGGGTTTTCCGCCGGCACCATCAGTTGCTCCCGCAGGCTCGCTTGCAGCGCATCCGGGTGATTTAGCAGGATCAAATAGGTTTCGCAGGCCTGGGTGATCAGCGTCAGCGACAGGGTATGCAGCGCTTTTACCCGGCGGTTGACCTTCTGCCAGCGCGAGGACTCCATCATCAGGTTGTTGCGCATGCCATCCAGCGCCGTAGTGCTCTTGACCAGATTGCTCCAGGCGCGGTCAATATCCTCTTTGTCGGCGTTGCTGATGCACATCTGCATCAGCCGGTATTGATCCACCAGCAACTGATCCACCGCCCGATCGATGTCCTGCTTGATCGAACGCGGCGAGAACAGCAGATCCGCCAACACGGCGCTGACGATGCCCAGCACGATCTCGCTGCAACGCTCGATGGCGAACTGCGGCGCTTCCAGCAGATGAGACTCGCTGGTGGCAACCGTCACGATGATGATCAGCGCGGTATACCCGGCCAGCCCCCAGGCATAGGAGTTCTCCACCTTGATCAGCGAAGAGAGCCAGGTGCAGAAACCGGCCCAGATGCAGCACAGCAGCAGCATCACCACCGGCGCGCGGGCGGTGGTGATGATAATGAGCAGGCCGACGAAGCACCCGATAAAGGTGCCGATGATGCGCAGCCAACCGCGGTGGCGGATGGCGCCGGAGAAGGGTTCACCGCCGGCGGCAAAAGCCGGGCCGGCGGCGACGATGGCGGCGGTCATCGCCGACCAGCGCGGAGTTTCCAGGTTGAGATGGAAGCCGACGAACAGCGCAAACACAATCGCGAAGCTGAGTTTGAAGGCAAATCTCAGCCGGATAAAGGTTGGGCTACTCATTAGCCGAACTCACGCAGCCGGTGCATCAGGCGCACAAAAGGCGAGCCGCTGTCGGCATTGCGATCGTTCTTGCCGACGATCACCACGGTGGCGGTGGTACCGGCCGGGTACGGATGCTGTTGGTCCTTGGCGTCCAGCAGGATCTTCACCGGCACGCGCTGCGCCAGGCGCACCCACTCCAGGTTGCTGTCGATCGAGGCCAATCCTTTGTTGTTAACCGTGCTGCTGCTGTTGTTTACCGCCGCCGCCACGCTGTCGACGGTGCCATGCATGATGCGATTGCTGCCGAGCGGGGTGATCTCCGCGCGGTCGCCCTTATTCAGGCCGGTCAGCTTGGTTTCTTCCAGATAGGCCAGGATGTAGAAGGAGTCTTTCTTCACCAGCGCCACCGCCACCGAGCCGCGGGTGATGTATTCGCCGGCGTGGACGTTGAGGTTGGTGATCCAGCCATCGGCCGGGGCACGCACCGTGGTGCGCTCCAGATCCAGCTGCGCCAGCTCACGCGCCGCCACGGCCTTCGCCAGCTGGTGCTGCACGGTCTGCAGCGAGTTGTTCGACTGGTCGATTTCTTCCTGCGACATCGCCTGCACGCCCAACTTCACGCGGCGGCCGGCCTCACGCCGTTTTTCCGCCGCCAGCGTTTGATAGTAGGCGACGTCGGCACCGGCCTCCGCCAGCGCCTGCTCATAGCGCGGCCGATCGACCACGAACAGCACCTGCCCTTTCTTCACCAGTTGGTTGTCCACCACCGGCACGTCGGTCAGCAGGCCACTGACGTCCGGCGCGATCGCCACCACGTCGGCGGTGAACTTGGCGTCACGCGTCCACGGCGACTCGGTGTAGAACACCCAGGCCTTGAACACCGCAACGATGCCCAGCAGCACAAGAATCAAAGTGATCGCGATTCGGGTTATTTTTATCGAAAAATTTTTCACAGCGACCTCAAACAAAAAGACATGAAATCAGATAAAACAAGCAGCAATACAGCGCGGTATTAAACAGCGCCGGATGCCAGACAAAATCGTAAATCCCCGTCGGCTGCAGCAGGCGGCGCAAGAGAAAAAACAGCGCCAGCGACACCAGCAGCTCGAAAAACACCGGCGGAAACGACAGTCCGAAGATGACCATAACCGGAAGCAAACTCATCAATTTTTCCTTATTGTTCACTGCGCCGGGGAAAGACACATCTCGCCATTCACATTCTCTTTACATTTTAGCGTGCGCGCGCCACAAATCTTGACCAGACAGCTTGTCCAGGTCACGAACCCGAAAAAAGGTTAAACTTTGGGGCAGACGTCCACGACAGGGATTGCGAGGGTGCCGGAGGAGCGGCAGGATTACGTCGCCGATCGCTCTCGCACGTTGGTAAGGTCTATTCACCCGACCACGTTATATTAGCCTGCTTACTATCAAGGCATCAACAATCTGTGATCTAAATCACTTTTAAGCCAGAGTGAATAATGGAAAGATTAAAACGGATGTCGGTATTCGCCAAAGTGGTTGAGTTCGGGTCGTTTACCGCGGCCGCGCGCCAACTCGACATGAGCGTTTCATCGATCAGCCAAACCGTCTCGAAACTGGAAAATGAGCTGCAGGTCAAGCTGTTGAACCGCAGCACGCGCAGCATCGGCCTGACCGAGGCCGGCAAAATCTACTATCAGGGCTGCCGGCGCATGCTGCACGAAGTCAGCGAAGTGCATGAGCAACTGTATGCGTTTAACAATACCCCCGCCGGCACGCTGCGCATCGGCAGCTCATCCACCATGGCGCAAAACGTGCTGGCGAACATGACCGCCGAGATGATGAAAGAGTACCCGGGCCTGACGGTCAACCTGGTGACCGGCATTCCGGCGCCGGATCTGATCACCGACGGATTGGATCTGGTGATCCGCACCGGCGCGCTGCAGGACTCCAGCCTGTTCTCCCGCCGCCTGGGGCAGATGCCGATGGTGGTGTGCGCCGCCAAAAGCTACCTCAGCCAGCACGGCACGCCGCAGAAGCCGAGCGACATGGTCAACTTTTCCTGGCTGGAGTACAGCGTGCGGCCCGACAGCGAATTTGAACTGATGTCGCCGGAGGGCATCACCACGCGCATTTCACCGCAGGGGCGCTTCGTCACCAACGACTCTTCCACCATGATCCGTTGGCTGAAAAACGGCGCCGGCATCGCCTACGCCCCGCTGATGTGGGTGATCGAAGAGATCAACCGCGGCGAGATCGAGATCCTGTTCAAAAGCTACCATTCGGATCCGCGGCCGATCTATGCGCTCTATACCGAGAAGGACAAACTGCCGCTTAAGGTGCAGGTATGCATCAACTACCTAACCGACTATTTCGAACGCGTGGCGGCGGTCTATCAGGGTTATCGCTGAGCGGCGCTCAAATAGCGGTGCGCCAGCGCGCCCAGCAGTATCAGAGCCAGCATGCCGAGGCCCCACAGCAGCCAGACGGCGTAGCCCGCCCAGTTCAGCAGCAGAGGAAAATAGCTCGCCAGACCGCTGCCCAGCTGTTTCAGCCACGGCAGCCAGGCATCCAGCACCGTCTGCGGTACCAAACTCAGCACACCGCTCACCGGCAACGATGCACTGCCGGCTGCGTCCGCCAACGCCGGGAGCCAGGTCAGCACGCCGGCCACGCCCCAGGCCAGCAGCGTCCATAGCGCCATGGTGCCCAGCAGCAGCGCGAGTGTCCAACCGCCCCGGTTCATGGCACACCGCCGCCACACTGCGAGCAAAAGCGGCTGCCCGGCGGCAGCGGCGCGGCGCACTGGCCGCAGGTGGCGCTCAGCGCGGCAAACGGCTGGCCGCAGCGATGGCAATAACGTGCGTCCGATTTATTCACCGCCTGGCATTTCGGGCACTGCGGCCCCGGCTCGCCATGCTGGTTATAGCGGTTGCCATGATGCCCGCCGCGGTGACCCGCGCGCTGATGACCGCCGTTAATACCGCCCTGCCCCAACAACCTTTTCAGTAAGCTCATCCCGCCTCTCCTCTGTGCATTAACGCTGAAGCTCACTGTAAACCCTGGAGCAAACTCCAGGGTAAAGCCCGGCGAGCAGGATTTACGTTTCATTACATCGTAAAAGTGGCAAGGCTTTGATGCCGTTAACAAAAGCACCATCGGCATTATCCCACGCCGCCGCGCTGCGTTATGCTGCGGGAACCTCTCCCTGCATCAGGAATAACCATGAAAAAAATCATACTGGACTGTGACCCGGGGCATGACGACGCCATCGCCCTGTTGCTGGCCTGGGGCAATCCGCAGATCGACCTGCTGGCGGTCACCACCGTGGTGGGTAACCAGACGTTGGACAAAGTGACGCGCAACGCGCTGGCGGTGGCGCGCATCGCCAATATCACCGGCGTACCCTTCGCCGCCGGCTGCCCGCGTCCGCTGGTGCGCAATATCGAAGTGGCGCCCGACATTCACGGCGATTCCGGCCTCGATGGCCCGGTGCTGCCGGAACCCCACCTGCAGCTGGACTCGCGCCATGCGGTAGATCTGATCATCGAGACCGTGATGGCCCATCCACCCGGCAGCGTGACGCTGGTGCCGACCGGCGGCCTGACCAATATCGCCATGGCGGTGCGTAAAGAGCCGCGCATTGCCGAACGGGTCAAGGAAGTGGTGCTGATGGGCGGTGGCTATCATGTGGGCAACTGGAGCGCGGTAGCGGAGTTCAATATCAAAATCGATCCCGAGGCGGCGCACATCGTGTTTAACGAAAAATGGCCGCTGACCATGGTCGGGCTGGATCTCACTCACCAGGCTTTGGCCACGCCGGCAGTCTGCGAGCGCATCGCCGCCCTCGGCACCCGGCCGGCCACCTTCGTCGGCGAACTGCTGGCATTCTTTGGCCGTATGTACCAGCAGGCGCAAGGCTTCAGCGCCCCACCGGTACACGATCCTTGCGCCGTCGCCTACGTAATCGATCCGAGCGTGATGACGGTACGCAAAGCGCCGGTGGATATCGAACTGACCGGCACCCTGACGCTGGGCATGACGGTCGCGGACTTCCGCGCGCCACCGCCGCCGGACTGCCACACCCAGGTCGCGGTCAAACTGGATCAGGATAAATTCTGGGATCTGGTGGTAGATGCGCTGGAGCGGATTGGCGAAGTGGAGTGAGAGCGGTGCAGCATGGACTAACGCGCTTTTACAAGCGCGTTAGTCCGTCTGGTATCACGGCAACAGGGATAGGCAGACCATCGCTCCGTTATTTCCATAGGCACAGAACAATCTTAAAAAAATTTACTTTAAAAAAACTTAAAAAAAATCATAAGAACAAGAAGAGTCTTAATAAAAATAAAAACAGACGTGATAAATAAAATATGAAATAAAATAATGAACGGCGATAAATAAAACCACGCCTACCGCACCGCCATTGGCAACAACGATTTAACAAGAAAATGCTTATCTCATTGGCTACATCGCCTGCCGACCCAGAAGCTCGCTGTCGCAAACACGGCGTTTCATTACGCAAAATAAAACTTCAACGAATTGATTTAAATAAAAAAATAAAACAAAATATTAAAAATTGACTGGAGCAAGATGAATTTGAGAAAATGACAATCCTGCTTTTTTCAAACAAATAAGGCACCCTTTGCAGGCAACTGAAATACGGCTTACCTTTTTATATGATTCGCACCAAGCTCACAGAGAGAAATTATTTATCGCTTCAACATGAAGCCTTTTCAATTCCCATAAAATATTTTAAGCATCGAAGCTTCAGCGAATTTAAACACCAAAGTAAAGGATAGGGAATAATTAAAATATGCTTTCAATAAACGCTATCAGACCTTGGCAGGTTAACCATGGCCGATAAATCTCCCGCTAACGCAGCGACCATTGCCGTGCTGCCCCTGCTGCTGATTTGGATGGCGGTGATTCTGCCGGTCTATCATCCCAACATGGGCGGCGGCGGCCTGGCGCTGCCGCAAAATATTCTGGCCTGGAGCGCTATGGCGCTGACCACGCTGCTCGTGACCGCCACCGTTTGTGTTGGCCGTGCCCGTCTTTCACTTACCCCCACCGCACGGCTGTTGCTGCTCGGCATCGCCGTGCTGGCGTTGCCGCTGCTGTATACCCGCCCCGAGTGGCGCGAAGATGCCCTGTGGCGCTGCGCCGGTTTGCTCGGTGGCTGGCTGTTCTATGTCGCTTGCCTGCAGCTGCGCCTCACCGCCCGGCAGCGCGACCTGTTGCTGTTCGGCCTGCTGTTCGCCGTCGGCGTTCAGGCGCTGTTGGCGGCGCTACAGCTGTTCGCCCCTGCTCTGGCCTGGGTATCTCCTAACGGCAGCCGGGTCTACGGCGTCTTTCAGCAACCGAACGTGCTCGGCAGCTTTATCGCCACCGGGCTGGCTTTGGCGCTCTGGCTGCTGCTTGCCCCCCTCTCTGCGCCGACACAGCGGCGGCAACTCCCGCTGCTCGCGCTGCTGGTCGCTTTCTCCGCTCTGCTGGTGCTGATCCAGTCGCGCGCCGCCTGGCTGGGCGGCACCCTAGCGGCGGCGCTGCTGCTGTGGCGCTTTGCCCGCCAGCGCCCGGCCGCAAGCCGCTGGGCCGGCGGCGCGCTGTTGCTGGGTATCGCCCTTGGCCTGATGGTACTGTTCACCGGCTTTGGCCTGGATGGCCACTCAGGTCTTATCGCACGCGAAGGCTCCAATTATTCACGTCTGACAATGCTGCAAGATACCCTGAGCATGATCCTGGCCAAACCGCTGCTGGGCTGGGGCTACGGCGGCTTTGAATACAGCTTCGCGCACTTCCGCCTACAGGCAATGCCCTGGCGAGAAGTGCTGGAAGTCGCCGGGCATCCGCACAATGAAATCCTGCTGTGGTGGGTTGAGGGCGGCCTGCCAGCGCTGGCGGGTATCGTTATCGTCCTCGTCGCCGGCGCGCTGCTGCTGAAACGCGCCTGGCAACGGGATCGCGAGCAACCGGCCGGTGCCCGCGTCGGCCTGTTCCTGGTGCTGCTGCCGATGCTGATGCACACCCAGTTGGAATACCCTTTCTATCTGTCTACACCGCACTGGCTGGTGTTTCTGCTGTTGCTGGCGCTGCTGGACGGCCAAACCGGCGAGCCGCGCCCGCTGCCGTTCGCTAAAGCCCTGAGCCTGCCGGTGGCGATGGCGGCAGTCGGCGTGTTGGCAATGGCGGTCTTCGCCTGGCAAGGGCGCATGGCGCTCACCCAATCGGAGCGCACCATGCTGGCCACCATCGACAGCATCGAGCAGATGCCGCCGCCGGCCGCCTGGATCTACCGGGAGCGCAAAACCTTCGACGAGCAATCTCACGCGCTGCTGGTCTATAACCAAACGCGTGATGATGCCCTGTTGACCGACTATCGGCAGTGGGCCAACGCCTATCTGCAGCGCCGCATCGATGCCAACGTCTACGCTACGCTGATCATGATCTTGCGCTATCAGGGGGCTCAGGCAGAAGCCGACGCTCGCCTGCGGGAGGCCGCTTTCCTGTTTGCGCGGGATGCGCGGTTCAGGTAAACCTATGATGGTTGGAATGGCGGGAACCAATTTTATTGCTCCCGCCGTGTCGACTTAAACCCAACGTTTGATAATGATGGATGTATTGATGCCGCCAAACGCGAAGTTATTGCTCTGTAAGTATTCACAATCGATGCGCCGGCTTTCCCCCATAATATAATCCAGCTCACCACACTGCTCATCCGGCTGATGAAGGTTAAGCGTTGGCGCAAACCAGCCTTCGCGCATCATTTGCAAACTCATCCAGGCTTCCAGCGCACCGCAAGCTCCCAGCGTATGGCCAAAATAGCTTTTCAGCGATGAAATCGGCGTTTGGCCGCCGAAAATAGCTGCCGTAGCCTGGCTTTCAGCGATATCCCCTCGGTCAGTGGCAGTGCCATGAGCGGAGATATAGCCGATGTCCCGCACATTCAAGCCAGCTATCTTCAACGCCTGCTCCATGCATATTTGCATCGTTTCACGCTGCGGTTGAGTGATATGCGCCGCATCGCAATTGGTGGCAAAACCTACAATCTCACCGTAGATAGCGGCGCCGCGCGCTTTTGCATGTTCCAACTCTTCCAGGACCAAGGTCCCGGCACCTTCGCCAATCACCAGGCCATCACGCTGTCGATCGAAAGGGGACGGTGTGCTTTTAGGGCTATCGTTACGCTGGCTCGTAGCGAATAGTGTATCGAACACCGCGGCCTCCGAAGGGCAAAGCTCTTCTGCGCCACCCGCAACCATAACCCTCTGATAACCGTGACGAATAGCCTCCCAGGCATAGCCAATCGCCTGGCTCCCGGAGGTGCATGCGCTGGAGGTCGGGATCACTCGGCCGCGCAGGCCGAAAAACAGACCGGTATTAACCGCTGTGGTATGTGGCATCATCTGCACATAGGTGGTACCGGTGATGTTGTTGGTATGTTTTTCAGTGAGCATAGTGGCGAATTCGCTCACGGGGCCTGTGCTTCCCGTCGAAGAGCCGTAGGCGATGCCGGTTTGGCCGTTAGTCAGTACCGGATCGCCAATCAGCCCCGCTTGTTCCAATGCCAGTTCTGTAGCGCGAGTGGAAAGGAGCGAGACTCGCCCCATTGCGCGAATGCGCTTTCGGGTGTAATGCTCAGGCAGGACGAAATCATCGATTGGAGCGCCCAGTAAGGTATGCAATCCATCATAAACCTGCCACTCGGGCATTGTCCGCACCGCATTTTCATATGCCAACAGACGCAAGGAAACATCCTGCCACCGTTCCCCAAAGGCGGTTACGCCGCCCATACCGGTGATGACGACACGACAAGTCATAGCATTCCTCCGTTGATGGAAATGACCTGGCGGGTGACGTAGCCCGCAATATCGGACATTAAATAGCTCGCCAGGCCTGCGACTTCATCCGTCTGGCCCATGCGCTTCATTGGAATGATCGCCATCGCTTCTTTCAATGCGGCATCTTCCATTTCGATCATCCCCGTGTCGATCAAGCCCGGAGCAATGCAGTTCACGGTGATTTTGCGCTTCGCAAGCTCAATGGCCAATGCTTTGGTGGCGCCAATGATCCCCGCTTTAGCGGCGCTATAATTGACCTGACCGCGATTGCCCATCATTCCCGATACCGACGACAACGTAATGATTCGGCCACCTCGGCGCGCGCCGATCATCGGCATGATGCAGGGATGAATGACGTTATAAAAACCATCGAGATTGGTGTGGATCACGCTGTCCCAATCGTTCTCGCTAAGCGCGGGGAACGCACCATCCCGGGCGATGCCTGCATTGCAGACCACACCGTACCAGGCGCCGTGGGCAGCCATATCCTTTTCCAACACCTCACGGCACTGGTCACGTTCACTTACGTCAAAGTTCAGCAGGCGACCTTGCCCCCCAGACTGCTCAATGGCTGCGAGGGTTTCCTGGGCGCCGGCCTGATCTCGGTGATAATGGACGCCGACCATAAAACCATCGGCGGCGAGCTGACGAGCAATCGCGCCCCCAATACCCTTACTAGCCCCGGTGACCAGAACTGAACGACTCATGCGGTCTCTCCCTGATTAAAAAGCGATGTCAACTCTTCTGACGTGGGTTGGAAAGTATTCACACGGCCAGATGCCAGGCACTCTTGCCCTACGGTAATGGTGCAGTCAAAGCTGCCGAAACGTTCGTCCTGCATCAGCAACCTGGCTTGAACATTCAACGTCGCATTGCCGGGTAGATGCCCGGCCGCACAGGTTAACTCACGGGCGCCAAGCACCATACCCAATGAAATTTCATGCAACCCCGTTTGACGGCGATGCCAGCCGGACCAAACCCCCACCGTTTGCGCCATCAACTCCAGCGCAAACCATCCCGGCAGATTGCCCTGAGCATCGATAAAGGGTCCCAACACCCCGTCAAGATGCACACTGACCTGGCAGTGAACATCGTTTTCCGTCACGTTGACGACCTCATCCAGTAACATCATCGGCTCAGCATGAGGCAGATACTCCGACGGCGGCAAATATTCGTTCATACATCTTTCCCCAATAGAATGCTGGCGTTATTTCCGCCAAAGGCGAAAGAATTAGAGAGGATTATCGGTCGAGCCAACGGTTGACTGGTATGCATGATGCCGCAAGCGGGGAGCGCGGGGTCCGCTGGCGAAGCGCTGAAGTCTTGGGCGGGCAAAGGTAAATTGCGCAGTAAAATCAGCGCGCTGATAGCCGCCTCCGTGATCCCCGCAGCCCCCAGAGTGTGGCCGGTTAAATGCTTGGTCGAACTGCAGGGTACCTGTTCACCAAACAGCGAATGCACCACGCGGGATTCGATTTGGTCGTTAAGCCGTGTCGCGGTGCCATGCAGATTAATGTAACCCACCTGTTTCGCCTCGATATCCGCTTCTGCCAAGGCTTGTTCAATGGCGCGAATGGCCCCCTCGCCCTGAGGATGCGGTGCTGATATATGCCAAGCGTCGCTGGATTCCCCCGCCCCCAACAGAACCAGAGGCTGAGGCTCGCGGGTCAGCACCATGAGTGCAGCGCCTTCACCGATAGTGATGCCGCAACGGTTTTGGGCGAACGGCTGGCAAAGCTGAGGCGACAGCGACTCAAGGCTGTGAAAACCGTTGATCGGCATTCTGCTCAACGTATCGGCACCGCCAACAATGGCGACGTCGGCAAGTCCCGCTTCTATCAGCCGCCGCCCGCTGATAATGGCTCGGGCGCTGGAGGAACAAGCGGTCGAAAGCGTAAATGCCGGGCCATCGACCCGTAACCAGCGGCTGAGAAATCGCGACGGATCGCCGAGCTCCTGCTGAGGATATTGCCAACGTGAGCTAACTTCGCCGTTGAGCGTCAACTGTACATGCTCATCGCCTTCGTTTAACCCGGAGGTGCTGGTGCCCATCACGACGGCGATCCGATCGCGACCAAACCTGGCGACGGCTTCATCAACCTGGGGCTGGATCTGCTCCAGAGCGGCCAGCAACAGTTGATTATTACGGGAACGATGAGCGGAAAACGACGCAGGGATAACGGGTAACTCTCCCTCAACGCCGCCCAGCACGGCTTCTGGGTACCCCTGTAGCCATCCCAATCTCGGACGCATACCCGGCGCAGAGCCGCGAGCGAGGTTTGCTGCTATCTCATCCAAAGTATTCCCAAGCGCATTAATCATACCGACGGCAGAGATGTAAATCATGTTAGCCACCCAGGTATTGAATGGTGATTTGGTATTTAAAAGCATGTTGTTGAATGCTAATCGGCTCTCGCAGGCCATTACGCTGAAGATAGACGATCTCGGTCACCAGCTTGCCGCTGGCGTTACGCAGCTCGCGCTGATTACCCTTATCGACGATCGTCCAGCCGTTCGGCAGCCGCTCTCGCCAAGTCTCAAGCGGCCAAAGACTGAGCATGACATCAGACAACACCTGGCTCGCCGGAGGTAATTGAGGAACGATGATAGATTGCTCGGCGTGTAACCCATTCTCATCATAGGTGAGCTTAAACAGTCGAATTCCCACAGAGGAAAGTCCGGCGAGGGTGATTTTATGCGCATCAGCATGCAACATGACCAACAGCGACTGGCTTTTGCCGTTGAAAGTACCGGTCAACAGTTGCTGCTTGTCGATTGCCGGTGACAAACCAGGCGCGGGCAACACCACACGGGTGCCCGGCTCTAACCAAGCCTGTGGAAACGCGTCATTCCCCGGAGCAACCGAATGGCTGCAGCCGGCTATCCCCATCACAACAAGCAACGCGGCGAATCGCCAGAAATTACGTACCATCATCTTTTTTCTCTTTTCTTATTTGGCATCGCCAGTGGTGAAAGTAGCCAGGCGACGAAAATTCCGCTGACCAAAACAATGCCGAAACAGCTGATTGCCTGCGTGTCACTGAACAACAACATGCCAAGCGTTAACAAGGTCGTCACCATAGCCAGCGTAATGGCCAGCAGCGAAGTCAGCGGCGTACCCTGAGGATTACTAAAAAACAGTGTGTAATTGATGCCAATGCCCAGCACCAGCACTAATGCCAACAGCGAGAATAGGTTCACGCTATACCCGCAAAATGAGAGCACAGCCAATCCGCACCCCAGCGACAACACGGACGGTATCAGACTGACAAGCCCTTTACGCCACCCTTGGCGAACCATCGCGCCACAGGCGATCACAACCAACGCGATACCTAACAACCCCGTTAATACGGCGCGGTAGAGCGCGAAGAGCGAATCAAACGACTGTTTGCGGTCCACCCATGCCACACCGGCCTGCTTGTCCGCCAGCTCTCCCAATTGGTTGTCTGACGTTACGCCATCGACGGGAACCAGCGCCCCACTCTGGCCGTTGGGCAGAGTCAACCACAACAAACGCCAACCTTCACTGGCACTACTTTCAAGCCACGCGGCCACGGAAACCGGCATCGCGTTCAGATCGGGGTGGGCGATATCAAGCCCCGCATTTTTTAGAGCGCGGATCACGGTTGGTGCCGCTTCACGCAGCAGATGTAAATCCTGCTGTTGGCGCGCCAGCGAATTAAGGGGGATCACGCGGAACTGGCTAATCATTCCCTCGCGTTGAGCACGCTCCAGATGAGGCAGGAAAGTTTCCAACCGCTGCAGCGTCTGTTCTGGGGTATTGCCATAGACCACGAACCATTTCTGATCGACGCTTTGCCCGGTCAATCGGCTAATCTGGTTCTCCTGCGCCAGGAGTGAAGACGGCAACGCCTGCAGTTGGGAAATATCATCATTCACGCGCAATGTGGCAATCCCAGCCAATGACAGCAATGCCAAGGCGGTCGGCAACCCTATACGCAACGCTTTATTGCGTCTCCATGCCGCCAACCAACGCAACATCAGCCCCATCGCCGGAACCGGCCGCACCGGCAGACTGCGGCACAACCAGGGATGCCAGAAAAATACGGTCAGACACGATGCGCTAAGTCCGGTGGCGGCAAATACGGCCATCTGGCGAATCCCAGGGAAAGGAGCCAACATCATGATTAGATAGGCCGCCACCGTGGTCAACAATGCCAACAAAAGCGCTTTGCCAACCTTCGTCAGGCTTTGCCAGGGCGACATGACTGCGCCATGCACCATGCGTTCTGTCAGATAGTAGAGCGTATAATCGGCAGAAATCCCGATGATGCTCATGCTCATCACCAGCGTCATCAGATGCAGTTCGCCATACAGCACCAACGTTGCCACCGTCCCCGCCAATGCCCCGACGCTGAGAGAAAGCAGACACAACAGCAACGGTCGCAATGAACGAAAGACCACGATAATTAACAAAATCACGCCCAGGATCGTGGCAACGCCGAGGGTGGAGATATCCCGCTTCGCTTGCTGGCTGGCGTAATCGCTGTAGAACACCGTCCCCCGAGAAAGCAGCTGCGCCTGCGGATAGCGCGCCTTTAGTGACGCTTCCTGTACTGCGAGCTCCGCCACCAAGCGATGGGTCTGTTGCATATCGAAGGAGTCACCCGCCAGCTCCCCATGTAACAAATACCAGTAGTTTTGCTGCTCGTCCTGAGTGACAAGCCAGCCATCCATCAGCCGCAGTCGCTGGCCGTTTTGCGCAAGCGCCAACTGAGAGCCACGCATCAGCATCAATGGATCGTTCTGCAATTCTTTGCCGCTAACGCCGGAAAAAGCGGAATAAAGCTGTGACAGAACCCATTGCGCTTGCGCTTCACCGCCATTTTGCAAACGCATACGGGTGGCGCTATCGATAAGCCCGTTACGGTGCTGCCAGAAAAAGGCTCCCCAGGCTTTCTGGCTTTCGACGTTCATCTTTCCTTTTACTTCAGACAACGTGGGTGACTGTTGAAGTTGCGCCAACCACGTTTCTGCTACTCGCGGATCTGGCTGTTTACCGGGGCTGACCAACCACACCACCTGTTTATCCAGGCGCTGCATAAAGCCTTCATTTAGCGCGAGCGGCGCGGAACCCAGCGCCTGCTTGGGCAGCATCGCCAACACGCTGCTGTTCAAACGTGCGCCCGGCAGCAGCGCCAACAACACAGCAAGCAGCATCAAACATACCAATCCCCATAACAGGGCGTGGCGGCGGGAATTAGTCGGCGGCAAAGCGTTGGCGTTCGTCATCAGTCAGCGTCGCAGGGGTCAGTCGGTGTTGAGAAAGTATGATTTCCGTACGATCGCCTTGTTTATCATTGAGCTGAATAAACTCCAGATAAGTTTCACCAGACAAATCGATTGAGGAGAAAATTTTATCCAATGGCGTGGTTGTCGGCGTCAGGCGAAGAGCCCAACGCCCCTCCCCCTTGTCCTGAAAATCCACGCGGAAATTCTTTTCCAGCGCCTTGCGATCGGCCTGAAAGAGTCCGCGCAACAGATGGTTAAACTGGAACATCTGCGGATTATTTTCGGCGGTAATCGTCTGTTGAGGCTGGTCATTCACCTGTTGAACCATACGAAAATCGTTTAGCATCAGCAGCATGGGGAAAGGACTCTTTTGATCCCACAACAACCCTTGATCGCGGGCAAGCAGCATTTCTCCCTGTGAGCGAAGCGGTTGAGGCATGTCCTTAATCGTACGCGTCTGTGCGAAATGAGCCCGGATCACCGGCTGCCCGGTAAAACGTTGCTGAAGCTCATCCAGCGTGACGGCATGCACCCACGGCGCCAGCAAAAGCAGGCATAAAGGCAAAAGTCTCATGGCGCCACCCCCATGCGTTCAAACAAAATATCTGGACTCACGAAGCACATTTCACGGCTTTTCTCTTCTACCGCAACCTGAATGGTGTAACCCGTTGTGGTCCGTTTCGCAGTCAAGACATCGAATATCTGGTAAGCGATGCGCAAACGGTTTTCATACTCTTCCAACTGCGCGCGAACGCGGATGCGCTGCTCAAATGTCAGCACATCGCGGTATTTCACCCGAGTATCGACAACCGGCCAAACATACCCGGACGCCTGCATTTGCCGGTAACCGTAATCAAACTGGTTCAGCAGCGCCTCACGGGCGATCTCAAAATAACGAAAATAGTTGCCGTGCCACACCACTCCCATCATGTCGACATCATGAAACGGGATGGTAAGTTCAACGTCAGCCGTAAAGCGAGGGTCATTCAGCACCCATTACTCCTTATCGGCGGTGTCAGGCAGCCGCCAAAAATCGAAAAAGTTAAACCAGTCCAACGGGGACATCAGCGCGAAATATTCAAGACGGGCAGCATAGCGGTCTATAGCCACCTGAAGGGCCTGTTGACGTTCAGCGCGCGGTAATGGCAGCGGATCGGCGAAAGCCTCACAATGTATGTGCAGTTTTCCCTCCCGTTGCAAAGCAAAAATCAACAACACTGGGCAACGCAGCAATGCGGCTAGAATAAACGGCCCTTGTGGGAAAGGCGCCGGCTGCCCCATAAACGAACTCCAGCTGACGCGCCAATCGCCACCGCGCTGCGGATTTACCGCAATGCGATCGCCAACGATAGCCACCCACTCGCCGCGATCCAATTTATCCTTCAGCAACATTGCCGTTTCAGGGCCAATGTCATTCACCGGGAGCAGGTTTATTCCCGCCTGCGGTGCCATTTCTTCCATCACCTGTTTAAAGCGTTGGGCGTTTTCGCTGAAGACCAGGGCGTTCACCACTTTCCCACCTTGCCGCTGCGCCAGCGCCCGACACGCCTCCACATCCCCCAGGTGTGAAGCCAATAACAGCTTGCCCTGCGTACTGCCGCTGTTGAGTGCCTCTTCCGCCCCCGGAGCAAAAACGATATCTCGCCCCAATTTCAGCTCTCCCCGCCAACCGGCGACCTTATCCAACATGGCGTGCCCAAATCGCAAAAAGTGGCGGTAGCTATTCAGATGCGGGGGAATTGCCTGCCGCCGCAAAACAAGCTGCTGACGTACGCGCGCAATCCACTGCCGGGATGCCCGTCTCGGCGCCGCCGCGCTCAGCCAGTAGACGCCAACTACCGGCCACAGCAAAAGCGAAAATGCGCGGCGACCGAGCAACCGCCACACCGCTAACATGAAGCGCATGCCCCACATTCCTTTAACTTCCGCTTGTTTCGCCCAATGCGCATTTGTGCTGCGACACAGCAGAGAAGGAATACGCGGCAACATGCCGAAAAATAACCGGGCGTGCATTATCGAGATACGAACGTTGTCCTTCAACGTATCGAAATGCGATACCCCGTCCAGGGGATAAGTCACTCGCGTCGGGACGAAATAGCTGGTGTTACCCTGCCAATAAAGGCGCACCATCACCTCCGTATCGAAATCCATCCGCCTCCCCAGTGAAACGCGCCCGGCGAGCCGCAAAGTCGGGGCTAACGGGTAAACGCGAAAGCCGCACATACTGTCTTTCAACTGCAGAGAAAGCGTTTCAATCCATACCCAAACATGCGTCACCCAACGTCCGTAGAGGCGCGATCGCGGCACGGAATCATCGTATATCGGCAACCCGGAAATCAGCGCTTCCGGATACCGTTCGCTGAGCGCTAACAGTGCAGGGATGTCTTCAATCGCATGTTGCCCATCGGCATCGACCTGCACCGCATGGGTAAAACCAGCGCATGCTGCCGCCTCCAAACCGCGAATAACGGCCACGCCCTTACCCGCGTTGACATCCTGACGAACCAAAATCACACGTTCGTATTGCTCAGCCAGAGCATCAAGCTCACGCCGCGTAGTGGCATCGCTGCCGTCATCGACGATAATGCAGGGCAAGGCCAAGGGCTCAAGACGCGATAGTACGCGCGCCATCATCGCGCCGTGGTTGTAGCAGGGGATCACGACGCAGGGCAAATAACTCAACGACATAACCGGATTTTCCCGCTGCTGGCGGTATGAAGGGTTGCGCCATCATGCCGCAGGTAAGCGAAAGTAAGGCTGCCACGCTCCTCATGCCAATTGAGCCTCAGCGTCACTCGATTTTTCGGCAACAACGGCGCCTGAAATTTGACGTTCTGAATACTGTGGAAGTGAAAACCCGGCGCGAGCAGCATCGCGGAAAAATGCATGACCCAGTCGAGTTGCGCTACGCCCGGTAACAGCGGCTGCACGGCGAAATGCCCTTTGAACCAGAACATTTCCGGCTCAAGAGAAAAGGTGATCTCGGCTTGACCAGGCTGCGGCTGGTAGCATTCGATTTTATGGGGCGTCATTGAAAAACTCCTGTAATTGCGTATCAACGCGCTTATTCATGCTGTTTACCGGGATTTCATCAACCACCCGCCAATAACGAGGAATAGCCACCGGCTCAAGCCACGGCAACAGTGCACGACGCCACGACAATTCCAACGCGTTGCCATGCTTTTCTCGCCAGGCATCCTGCCGCTCACGATCTAATACCAGCAATGCACCGATACCTTGGCGTCCTCGACGAAAAATCGGCACCGCCGCCGCATCCTGAATGCCGTCCAGCGCTATCAGCCGACGTTCTACTTCACTCAGTGAGATGCGTTTCTCTTCAATTTTCACCACTCGTCCACGGCGCCCATGCAAACGGAAACGACCATGCTGGATAAACTGCAGCTCATCATCCAATAATTGCCCGTCAGGTTGCGCAATCAACGGTGATACGGCGCGGAAGGCATCGCCCTCTGCCGTGAGCGTCACCCCCGGAAAAAGTTGCCACGGAATGTCATCTTGTTCGCGGTAGCGCCAGGCAAGAATGCCGGTTTCAGTACTGCCGTAAATTTCATCCGGCCAGACGCCGAGCCACGCTTGCGTCGCCATAACGTCTTTCCATGGCAACATGCCGCCTGCGGAGAAAATCATGTTGACCGATGGCGCAGCCAACCGGGGATCGAGTCGTTTGAGGAA
This sequence comes from Serratia sp. Nf2, assembly GCF_003028435.1. Classification (NCBI taxonomy): domain Bacteria; kingdom Pseudomonadati; phylum Pseudomonadota; class Gammaproteobacteria; order Enterobacterales; family Yersiniaceae; genus Serratia; species Serratia sp. Nf2. Next base: position 292,325 of record NZ_PYTW01000004.1, read on the forward strand.
AGCAGGACTGCTGACAAACAGATAGCGATATGAACGATCAAAAGCAGCCAACTGTTCGACGTAATGAAGCATTGCCGCATGCAGAGGCAATCCCTGCGACATAGGCAAGAAAATGCTAAACGTGAGGCCATAGAGATGCAGGGGAGCCACCGATGCCACCACACGACAACCGTCCAACTGCCCAGAAAAGCGGGTCGCTAACAGCCTGGCTTCATCATCCAGAACCGCGATCCGCTTAACGACTCTTTTGGGTTGCCCGGTGGATCCGGAAGTAAACAGTTCGATGCTGGCGTCATCGGTGAGCGCCGGCAGACAGATCTTCGTCGGCGCCGGTTTTTGGGCTGATTCCACAACGAGCAGCGCCCCACTCCAGCACAGTTCGGCATCACTTAACACGCCGTTAAACAGCGACTGTTGCTCTTCAAGCAGTGAGACCCGGCGATGCCCTGGGATCACCGGTGTTTTGCCGGCGTACAAGACAGCCAACAACGCCACAATTAACAGGTAGCTGTTTTCAAAGCACAGCGCCCAGCGTTCGGCTTCTTGCTGACGCAAGCGATCGAGCAATATCGATACGTCATAGCGCAATTGACCGAGTGTCCAGGTCTGTTCGCCAAGCCAAGCAATGAGCGTCTCATCGGGGCGCGATGCACTTAACCATTGCGACAGTGAAAGAGGGGGAGTCATCGCACATCTCGCCGTATTATGCGACGACGCACCAACCATTCGCCGGCCATCAGCGCGCCTATCAGCAGATAAGCAATCATGCCGTTCCACATTGTCCAAAGCGCCATATCTCCATGCAAGGCGGTTAAGAAGGCCATGGAGCCGTTGAACACGAAGAAGATGCACCAGACCTGGGTAACACGACGCGTATAACGAACGCCTTCAGGGGGCAACTGCGGATCGCGCAGCCGAGCCAAACGCTCGACCAACGGCATATCACTCCGCAGCGAACCGCCAAAGCCAAACAGCATCACCACATTGACAATGACCGGCCACCACAGCAGCAGCTGATGAGCGCGTAACAGCGCGCTGGTAACGCATAACGCAATCCCCGCCAATGCCACACTCTGCATAATGCGATGCATCGGCCCGGCTTTTCGCCGCAGCTGACGTAAGCGTAGAAACAGCATCAGCGCCATCGATGGCAGCAGCCAATGCAGGCCTCCATGCAGCAGGCCAAACCAAACCAAAAACGGCCAAGCTAACACGATTAGCGCCATCATGACCTGAAGTACCGACAACCTTTTCCCTTGCACGATGGATCAGACTTCTCGCAGCAAACGTTCTACCGCTTCGACGACATCTTGAACGGTTCGCACAGCTTTAAACTCTTCCGGTTTGATCTTCCTGCCGGTTTTCTTTTGCAATTGCACAATCATGTCGACCGCATCGATGCTGTCGAGCTCAAGATCTTCATACAAGCGGGCTTCAGGCGTAATCGACGCGGGATCAATTTCAAAGAGTTTGATCAGAAGCGCGGAGACTTCTTCATAAATAGCGTGTTGTTCTGTCATGGCGGACTCTTTCTCAGGCTCGTTGCGAATGAATAAAAGAAGCCAGCGTTGCTACAGAGTAAAAGTGCTGGCGCATTTCTTCACTTTCGGCGGAAAGCACGATGCCGTACTTATTTTTTACCGCCAGCCCGAGTTCAAGCGCATCGATTGAGTCCAGACCTAATCCTTCCCCGAACAGAGCCGCCTGCGTTTCAATATCATCCGCCGTCAGCTCCTCCAAATTCAACGTATCAATAATGAGATTTTTAATTTCTAGGTAAAGCGCTTGCATCATTAAGTCCCGAAAAAGGTGTTTCAACGAATTGTAATTGTTGCGAAAGGTGCCGGTTCAGCTGCCTGGCCGCCAATGCCGGCTCTGGTGTTTTGCCATCATAAAAATGATCGATCGGCACTCGACCGCGTACTTTGATCTCAAAGAGCGGCTTTGTAAGGGGGACATCGTACCATTTGCTCTGTTTATCCAATAAATGCTCACTGCAGCAAATCGCCACAATACGCAGATCGCGGCGGCAGCGGACGGCAATATTGGCCGCCCCGCGCTGCAGAGACATCTTTTTCCCCGGCTCGGTACGCGTGCCCTCAGGAAAAATTAAAATGGTGTCTCCGCGCCCCAATCTTTCCTGACACTGTGGCAATAAAGTCTCAGCCTGACTGTTAACCAGATAATCCGCTGCACGAATCACCCCGCTGACAAACGGATTTCTCAGTAATGCGCTTTTCACCAGGCAATCCGTTTCCGGCATCACGGAAGCCAGCAGCACATAATCAATCAACGTAGGATGATTCGCCACCACCAGACAGCCGCGTTCATTACGCAGGCAATCGGCGCCATGGATACGGTAATCCAATACGCCAATGCTCCTCGCTACCGTTAAGAACAATCGAAAACTGGCTGAAATACTGCGCCGCGCTATGCGGCAGCGCTTATTGTCATCACGTATAACAAGCAAGAGCAAATTAAACCAGGTCAGGGAAAGCAGCAGCCCACCGAGCCCAAATAATGCGAAGCAAAACCCGGTCATGACCAAGCGCCAGATACGGTTTAATCCGGTTACAGCGTTCATTTCATGAGACTCCAACGCCACTGCAGCCGTTCTCCGTCAATCGTAAAGTGGGGCGTCTGCGCGAGATAGTGCCTTAAGAACTGCAAGCTTTGCGGCAAAGACACTTCATTGCCTGCATAATCACTCTCCGTGGAGCATTGCAGCATATCCCCCGGCTCAAACAACAGCGCCACGGCATACGCCCAGGTGGGCATTTGCGCAGGAAGCCCCGGATGGTAAAACGCTGGGATCACACCATCAAAATCCACCATCAATACACGTTGATGGCCGGCCTGCAGCAAGCAAACCACTTCACAAAGCCCTTGCTGGAACGTATCCATGCCGGCGGAAAGCGAAGAGGATACGATCGGTTGCTTGGCAACGATCGTCAGATTTCCAACCGCGGAGTTATGAACCGACATGGTAAAGTCCGTCGGTGAAACAGCCTGGCCGGTCGCCAATGCATGAAGGATACGGTAGTTACGCTCCAGTTCCCCGTGACGGCTGGTATAAAGCACGGCGTCAACGGCATGACGACGCAGCAAAGAGAGCCCGCAATCAACCGCCAGCTTACTGCCGGAGCTCAAGCGACGGGCGACCATCATCGGCAATTCATCAGGCAACGCCTGAGGCGCGCTCGGATCAATGGCATCAGGTTGGCGCGCCCATGCAAGCCACTGGGTCGCTGCGCTCAGACCCGGTGCTCGAGCCTGCCAGTCGACTATGTTCAAGGCAAATTTCATTAACGCAAATCCGTGGTGTATCCGTAATCTCTGGCACAATGCGCCAAATTGACGCCTCTTTTTAAGTCAAATTTTCTTGCATATGAGTAAGGTATGACCAACACCGAGATGATCGACGCGCTTTTCAACCTCAAATCCTGCCGTTTCCAAGTAGCGATAAAATTTCTCTACGCTGTAAAAACGGCTATTGCCGTTAGCCATGCAGGTAAAATAAAGCGACGTGGCGTTCAGGCTGAATGAGGCCGCCTCAAATTTTTGCGCATCCCAGAACAGCTCCATAACACACAACCGAGCACCAGGTTTCATCACCTTGGCGATACGCTCCAACATGCCAATTATCTGCTGCGGAGCGAAGCAGTCGAGGAACTGGCTCATCCACCAGATATCCGCTTCGCCAGGCAATGTGGCATCTTTGAGCATATCAACCGCATGAAAGCCAATGCGGTGAGAAAAACCGGCATTTTCGACATTTTGGCGGGCAAGTGCAATTTGTTGCGGTAAATCCAGTATCGTAATCGTGACATCGTCATCGTATTGGCAGCAACGCAGCGCCCATTTTCCCGTATTTCCTCCGACATCGTACAGGCTTAGAGGTTGGCCGGCGAAAATATGCGGCAACGCAGCATGAAAGGCCGCATCAGAGTAGTAATGATCGAATGCAAACCAACTTTCACGAGCTGGAGATGGTAACTGGGACAGCACAGGATAGATAGTTTCCGTGTCACTGAACACCTGGAGACCCGCAGGTTTGGACTCCTTTAGCGCTTGCGTCAGAAAGAACAACCCCTGATAACAGACATCCTGTGTGAAATCCATATTCACACGGGTCATCGTGTCATGCAGCAGGAAGTGCCCCACTTTTGTGAGGCGGTAGCGCTCGTCGCGGCAGGTAATGATGCGACCACTCAACCCCATATCCAACAGCACGCTGGTGGCATAATCATTCAGACTGCTATTAGCAACGATTTCATCCAGAAACGCGCCTTGTTCACCTTGCTTATCCAGATAGGCCAACACCCCCCCATTGCGCAAACAAAGCGCCGTTTGAAACAGCATGGGAGCAAAAGCAATGCGTTGCGCTTCAGTTATGGCATCAAGCGCATTAAAGGTGTCTTGTTCATACATAACGATGATAAGCGTCCTGTGCTAAAAATATTTATCGGGCCATACTTGGCCCGACTAAAAAGATATTACTGCACTGCATTCGTGGCGAGGTTAACCTGAATATCTTTATCCAGATTGCGTACCCAACGATTATAGTTTTTATGAATCTTACCTTGAGAAGCAAGCAAATTCTGGCTGCTGTCATAATCGATAGAATAAGCCGTTGCCGAGTAGGTAATACGCACCTCTGCACTGTGATTGCGGTTTTGCTGACGCGCCTTGATGACACTCGGCCCTGCATCATTCATGATCCATTGGCGCTGGGCGCCCGCCTTAAGGATTGCGCTTCTGACTTGAGCTTCACTATGCCCGGCACTAACTGTCGAATGAACATTATCAACCGGCGCTGTGCGCGCACATCCCACTAAGGCCCCTGCCACGGAAAATGCGATTAACAACTTGGAAACCCTTTTCATACAACCTCCATATTAAAGTAATTTTGATAACTTTCATCAATGGATAAATGAATACCTGCAACAATACAGTCAAATGAAACCACAGTTTATTTATTAACCGGCACCTTACGGTATTTTTAAATTAAAATCATCAGCCACTCACAGGCTGAATGAAATCAATATAAAAACAGTGAAAGACTCGTAAATCAATGAACTATCGGACAGATTGAATTTGTAACCATCCAATATTCATTGAAGCTATCGGTGATTATATCGATTAAATTAACACCATCAAAATGCTTATTCATGACCATCAGTTCCGGCCATTTAAAGTACTCCAAACAATACCCTTACTCAAGAAAAATGTAACTAAATTATACCAAATCCCTGGCTCTCATTGCCAAGCATGACTGGCGAAAGGGGGAACTGCAGAGGTAATGACTGATACACCTGCACAGGCCGGCTAATCAGTATCGTGTAGCGAGAAATGCTTGAGATTAACGCGGCAAAATCGCGCATGTTTTATCCAGCAGCGATTCTACCGAGGCGCGGTTGCCAACGTCCCAGCCACGCTTCGAGGCCAGCAAGATAACCCCCCGTTGGCCGGCAAACGTGGTCGGAACAATGGCCACGCCATACTCCGCCAGCTGCTGCGGCGACAGATGAAAATAATCCGCAAGATCCTTAATCGGGTAGATGCCCATCGCGGTCGGTTGCATCACGCGGCGGGCATAGTAGGTGTGGCGCAACAGCTTATCCGGCAAAGGCCGCCATTGTTCCTGAATATAGGGGCGTTCCGCCTGCAATTGGCGCCGTACATCTTCGCGCAGGCAGGTCAGATGAATATGCAATTGGTTCTGGCTGCGGCCATAAGCGGAGTTGATCGCCATGCCCAGCCTGTCGTCCGGCACCGGCCCGCCATACTCGGCGGCCAGCCGGTAACGCATCAGCCATGCATAGCCAAAATAGTCCGTCCGTTCCCCGGCCAGCAGCAGCGGGCTTTCAATACCGGAAAGCGGCGCCGTCGGCACCAGAATGAAGTGGTAGGGATAACGCGGGTTTTGCAGCACGCTGAAACCCTGCGCTTTCCCCTGCGGCATATAAATCTGCTCACACGGAGCCGGATCGCGCTTTTGCTGATAGTTGGCCATGCAGAGCTTATCGACCACGCCCCACAGCGCATCGGAACGGGCACAGCCCGTCAGGGACAAAACGCCCAGCAACAGCAACCAACGCTGGGTAGACACACCAAAGCACGCCATCGTCATCTTTCTCGGCATCATCGCCGCACAGCACTCTTTGCGCGGGCGAGAAAAAACTCAAAATGGGGAATGAACAAGGGGCCGGTGCATGGCCCCTTGAGGAAAGATTACGCCGTGCCGCCGACGGTCAGCGTATCCAGTTTCAGCGTCGGCTGGCCAACGCCCACCGGCACGCTCTGGCCTTCCTTGCCGCATACGCCCACGCCTTTATCAAGCGCCAGATCGTTGCCGACCATCGAGATCTGCTGCATCGCCTCGATGCCGGAGCCGATCAGCGTCGCCCCTTTCACCGGTTTGGTGATGCGGCCCTTCTCGATCAGGTAGGCTTCGGTGGTGGAGAACACGAACTTGCCGGAAGTGATGTCCACCTGGCCGCCGCCAAAGTTCGGCGCGTATAGGCCGTACTCAACGCTGGCGATGATCTCTTCCGGCGTCGATTGGCCCGCCAGCATGTAGGTGTTGGTCATGCGCGGCATCGGCAGATGTGCATAGGACTCGCGGCGGCCGTTGCCGGTCGGCGCGACGCCCATCAGCCGCGCGTTGAGCTTGTCCTGCATGTAGCCTTTCAGCACGCCGTTTTCGATCAGCACGTTGTACTGGCCCGGCACGCCTTCGTCGTCGATCGCCAGCGAGCCGCGGCGCCCTTGCAGGGTGCCATCATCCACCACGGTGCACAGCTCGGAAGCCACCAGCTCGCCCATATGGCCGCTGAACACCGAGGTGCCGCGCCGGTTGAAGTCGCCTTCCAGGCCATGGCCCACCGCCTCGTGCAGCAGTACGCCCGGCCAGCCGGCACCCAGCACCACCGGCATATTGCCGGCCGGCGCCGCTACCGCACCGAGATTGACCAGCGCCATGCGCACCGCTTCCTGGGCATAGACATCGGCACGCACGTCGCCGTCGACGCTTTCCAGGAAATAGTCGTAACCGAAACGGCCGCCGCCGCCGCTGGAGCCGCGCTCACGCTTGCCGTCCTGCTCCACCAGCACGCTGACGGAAAGGCGCACCAGCGGGCGAACGTCCGCCGCCAGCGTACCGTCGGTGGCGGCGACTAACACCTGCTCGTAAACGCCGGTGATGCTGGCGTTCACTTCCTGCACTCGCGCATCGGCGGCGCGCGCCACCTTGTCGACGCGGTGCAGCAGGGCGATTTTCTCTTCGCGCGGCAGGCTTTGCAGCGGATCGAGCAGCGGATACAGCGCCCGGTAACCGACCTCGCCCAGGGTGTGCGCCCGCCCGTCGCCCTGCTCACGCACGATGCTGCGCGCCGCCTGGGCGCTCTGCTGCAGCGCATTCAGGGTGATCTGATCGGCATAGGCGAAGCCGGTCTTCTCGCCGCTAACGGCGCGCACGCCGACGCCCTGGTCGATATTGTAAGAGCCATCCTTGATGATGCCGTCCTCGATCACCCAGGCTTCGTGATAGCTGGACTGGAAATAGAGATCGGCATAGTCGATACGGCGTTCTGCCAGTTGACCCAGTACCTGGTACAGGTCTTGATGACTCAGCTTGTTGGTAGCGAGTAACTGCTCACTGACAAACGTCAGACTCATAATGGTTTCACTCTTGATTGGAGGATAGCTTGTCAGACGGCGCCGTCAGCGACGTCTGGAATCGGTTGTGCTGCAATACCGGCATCTGTTGCCGCAAGGGCTGCAGGCTTGCGGTGTCCACGCGCACCTTCAGTGCCGCCACAGCGTCCGCGTTCTCGGCCAACACCTTGCCCCAGCCGTCGACAGCCAGCGAGTGGCCCCAGGTGCGGCGGGTCGGCCCGTGGCGCCCCACCTGCGCCGGCGCCAGGATCATGCACTGGTTTTCGATCGCCCGGGCGCGCAGCAGGATTTCCCAATGTGCCTCACCGGTGACCCGGGTAAAGGCCGCCGGCACCGAAATCAGTTCGGCGCCCTGCGCCCGCAGCGCCTGGAATAGCGCGGGGAAGCGCAGATCGTAGCATATGGTCATGCCCAAACGCCCGACCGGCGTATCCACCACCGTCAGGTGCTGCCCGTGCTGGTAGGTATCCGACTCGCGGTAATGGCCGTGCGCATCGTTGATGTCCACATCGAACATGTGCAGCTTGTCGTAGCGAGCGCGGATCTCGCCCTGCTCGTCGAACAACAGGCTGCTGGTGGTGATAAGCTCCGGATTTTCGCGGCTGATCAAGGGCATCGAGCCCACCAGCAACCACACGCCATAGCGGCGCGCCAGCTCGCGCACCGCGTTCTGCAGCGGGCCATCGCCCTGTTTTTCCGCCTGCTGGCGGTAGGCCGCAGAGTTGGCGAACAGCAGCGCGTTCTCCGGCGTCATGACCAGTTTTACCCCGGCATTGAGCTGCTTGATCTGCTGTTCAATCTGGGCCAGGTTATCGCGCACCTGATCGCCACTGCACAACTGCAACAACGCAACGTTAGCATTCCTCATGACGCCTTATCCTCCTTTGCCTTACGAAGTACCTCATTGATCTTCGGCTGATCGAGATCGCCGCTGATATGGTAACGAATCAGCGAAATCTTGCTCCACAGCGGCCCCAGCACCTGCGAGGCGGCAAATACCGCCGCGCCGACGATCGGGTTGACGACAAACGCCGTGGCCACGCCGACGGTCGCCGAAATCGCCGGCGCCACCACCGCCTCCATATCGATGCGGCGGCGCGCCAGATCGATCTGGCCACTCATGGCGATATCCGCCGCCAGGCCATCGATCAATAGATTATCAGTATGCATTATGCCATCTTTCAGCCAGGCGGTGCTGCGGATGGAATCAAAGTAGAAACCTTTGCCGAAGGTATCGCTGAAATCGAACTGCAGCTTGCGCAGCAGGGCGTCGAAGCTGACCAGCCGCAGCAGCTGACCGGCACGGCCGCCGCCCATGCTGTCGATCTCGCCCTTGCCCATCTTGACCTGCAGCGCGCCGCTCAGCGTATTGACCTGCGGCTGCCACGGCGCGCCGTGCCAATACAGATCGAAGTCCACGTCGTAAGGCGCACCTTTCAGCGGGATAGTGATGCCGAAGAAGGCGGCGGTTTCATCGATCTTGCCGCCGAGCAGCTTGCCTTTCAACGAGCTGCGTTCTTCCTGCGCGTTCTGCTTCCACAGGCCGGTGGCGCTCATGCGCCCTTTGCCGGTGTCGATCAAGCCGTGATCCAGCGTCAGGGTGTCCCCCCGATTGCTCAAATCCGCCTCGACCCTGCCGAGGTTCTGCCCCAGCACCCAGCACGACTTGCAGCGCAGCATCAGCGAAGGCCAGTCGCGGAAGGAAACTTTCTCCGCCGGCGGCGTCGGCGTGCCCGCCGCGTTTTTCGTCTCGGCGAACTGCGGGTTGTAATACAGGTAGTTGATATCGGCGCGCCACGGCCCGCGATCGGCCACCCGCAGGCTGCCGTCCACTTCATCGCTCTTGGCGCTCACCACGGTGGCACCCAGCTGTTTTTCGGCCGACAGCGTCAGCTTATGCCAGGCCTGGCCGCCCAACAGCAGCTGCGGCGTGGTCAGCGCCACGGTGGTGGGGAAGCTGAAACCGCCCACCTGACCGCTGCCGCCGCCCTGTTTCAGCGCCGGCGCCAACAGCGCCAGCCATTGCTCGCCGTCCAGCGCCGGCAGGTTCAGCGTCATCGACTTGCCGGCCGGCAGCGGCGGCGTGCCGCCACCGTTGGTTTGCCAGGCGGCGCGCGCCAGATTCACCTGTTTTTTGTCGAAGTTCCATTCGCTGTTGAAGCGGTTCTGCTTGCCCGCACTGCCGGCCAACATGAAGCCGTTAAGACCGCCTTTGACCTTGACGTTCACCGGCAACGCTTCACCCGGCGCCTTATCCAGCGGCGAAGGTAAGTGACTGCTCACTTTTTTCAAGTCTGCGTCAAGGCCGATATCGTAGCTGGCCGAGCCCTGATGCGGCAGCGTGATGGCCACCTGGCTCTGCCAGGGCGCACTGCCGCTGAGCGCATCGGCGGCCTCTTTCGGCAGGCCGGGGAACTTGCCCGGCTGCCAGTCGCCCTTCAGGCCGACGTTGACCTTGTAGTCACGCTCGCCTTCCTGGGTGGTGAAGTTGACCGCCACCGGCTGCCCGAACCAGGTGGCCGACAGCGGGTCGCTCTGCAGGTTGCCGTTGTCGAAGCGGAACTTGCCGCTGAGCTTTTGCAGTTCGCTGTCCAGCGGCTTGATCAGCAACGAGTTGTTGTTCAGCGCCACTTCGCCGGTGGCTCTGACCTGCTCGCCGTCCAGCGGGATATCGAGATGTAAGCGCCCACTGACATCACCGCCAATCTGCAGCTGATCCAGCGCCGCCCCGAGCGAATCGTGCAGCGGCGTCTGCATGAAGTAGTCATGCACGTCGCTGCCCGCACCCGCGACTTCGGCGTCGATCAGCAGCCGCTCTTTCAGGTAATCCGGTATCACCGCGCTGATATTTTTGCCCGCCACCTTGCCCAACCGGGTTTGCGGCGCATGCATCCACAATCCTTCGTTGGCGAAATCGAGATCGATCGCCAAATCGGTCAGCGCCGGCCAGCCCGGTTGGAACTGGAAGGTGGCATGACGCAGCGGTACGAAGACTTCGAACTGCCCTTCGTTTTTACGGTACGGGAAGTGCTGCGGATCGCCGGAATAAATCAGCGTGGCGTTATCCACCTGGCCGCCCTGAATGGCGCCGCTCAGGTAGTCCACCAGATGCTTGCCCATCAGCGGTTCCGGGAAATAGCGCCAGGCGTCGGCGCCGTCATACAGGCGGATGCCCGCCAGGATGTTCAGCCACGGATCGCCCTTGGCCGGCTGCTGATAGCGGAAATCGCCATTGACCCACAGCGACTTCGCCTTGACGTCCAGCCCCTGGCTCGCCAGCTCCCAGCCTTGATCGTTGTAACGCCAGGTCAGTGCGCCGCGCGCGCTGCTGACTTCAAGCGGCGCACGGAACATATCGCCGTAAGGCAAGGTGCTGCCTGCCAGCCCCAGCGTCAGGCGGCCGTTCTCCACCCCGCCGCTCAACGCGCCGGAGAAGTGGTTGACGCCGGGCAGCAGTTCCCAATGCTGCCAGCTGACATCACGCCACAGCGCCTGAAAACGGCTCTTTTCCGGCTGCTTCAGCGGAATGTCCAGCGCCAAGGCTTCCATCGTCCCCTGCGGCTGCAGATCGTTCCAGCGATCGAGCACGTCCGGGCTGAGGAACGAGAAGGTCGGCAGCAGCGCCGACAGACGCTCCAGCTGAAGGTGGGTTGCGCGCACCCGCAGCTCTTCATTCTGCGCCGGCCCCATGAATTTGGTGTTTTCCGGCAACCACAGCGCGGAAAGCGCGCCCTGCGGCCAGGCCTGACCGTCAGTGCTCAACCGCAGCTGCGGCACATCGAGCTGCCAACCGGTGCCCTGGCGGCGCAGCGACAGCGCCAGATTGTCCACGTCCAGCCGGTGCTGCGCGGCGCCGGTATCCCAGTTGGCCGCCCCCTGCTTGAGCAACGCATGGCCGCCGGCAATCTCGCCGTTTTGCACCTGCAGCCAGGCCGCCAGGCTGAAGTCGGCGCTTTCCAGCCCGGTGTTGGCGCGCAGCCAGCGGGTAAACCAGGGTTTCATGTCGATGTTATCGGCCTGCAGGTAGACCGTGCCGGTGTCCAGCAGGCCCTGATTATCGCGCAGGTCCATGCGCAGCTGCACCACGCCGTGTTGGCCGTTCAGCGTCGACAGGCTGATCTGCCCCTCGGCGCGGTGGCGATCGCGGCCGTTGAGCCAGGTCAGCTGAGGAATGTCGAATTCGGCGCGCGCGCCGGCGGGCGTCAGGAACGAGATACGGCTGTCGCGCAAATCGAAGTGGTCGAGCTGGCGCAGCATCAGATCGCTGATTTTACCCGGCTCAAGGCCGTCGCCCTGCCGGTCTCCGCCCAGCGTGGCGTTCAGATCGAGGCGGAATTGATAGAAGGTCAGATCGCGGAACTGCCAGCGCCAGTGCAGCAGCGATTGCCACACGTCCAGCGCCAGCGTCACGCGTTCGATATGCACATCGCTTTTGGGCAGCGTGGCGCTCAGGTTGCGCATTTCAAGCTGTGGGCCAAACGTTTCCCAACTGCCCTGCACGAAGTCCATTCGCACGGGCACGCCGGACAGCTTCTCCACCTGCGCCAGCAGTTGGGGACGGTAGTCGTTCAGCTTCGGCAGCATCAGGCGCAGCCCGCTGATCAGCAGCGCCACAATCACAATTAGGGTGGCGCCTGTTGCTAACAGAATCCCAGGCAGTCGCCTCACGCAGTTCTCCTTGCTCCGCTGCCTGGCAACGGGAATATCTATGCACTGACGGGCCCGGCGTGCCGGGCCCTTACCGATGTCGGGCGGGCTACATCATGACGACGTCGAACTGCTCCTGGCTGTACAACGGTTCGATCTGCACCTTCACCTGTTTGCCGACGAAGATCTCCACTTCGGCCAGCGCATGCGACTCTTCGCTCTTCAGCGCTTCGCCGACCGCCGCCGAAGCGTACACCAGGAAGCGATCGGAATCGTAAGCATGGTGCACGCGCACAATCTCGCGCAAGATCTCGTAGCACACGGTTTCCACCGTTTTCACGGTGCCGCGCCCATTGCAAGTAGGACAATCGTGGCAGAGCACATGTTCAATGCTTTCACGCGTTCGTTTACGCGTCATTTCAACTAAGCCTAGCTGAGAGAAGCCGTTGATCGTGGTTTTTACCCGATCTTTACTCAACGCCTGCTCCAGCGAGTGCAGCACCCGGCGGCGATGCTCTTCGTTGTTCATATCGATAAAGTCGATGATGATGATGCCGCCCAGGTTGCGCAGCCGCAGCTGGCGCGCGATGGCCTGCGTCGCCTCGATGTTGGTATTGAAGATGGTTTCGTCGAGGTTGCGGTGGCCGACGAAGGCGCCGGTGTTGATGTCGACCGTGGTCATCGCCTCGGTTTGATCGATGATCAGATAGCCGCCGGACTTCAGCTCCACCTTGCGCTCCAGCGCGCGCTGGATCTCGTTTTCCACATCATACAGATCGAAAATCGGCTGGCTACCGGTATAGAGCTCGAGCTTGTTGGTAATGTCCGGGATGTACTCGCCGGTAAACTCCACCAGCAGATCGTGGGTCAGTCGCGAATCGACGCGGATGCGATCCAGCGCCGCACCGGCGAAATCACGCAAGATGCGCTGCGCCAGCGCCAGCTCGCCGTACAGCTTGTATTTGGTCTGGTTGCGCTTCTTGCGCTCCATCACCTTCGTCCACAGGCGTTTGAGGAACGCGGCGTCTTGCGCCAGCTCTTCCTCGCCGATACCTTCCGCCGCGGTGCGGATGATAAAGCCGCCCAGCTCGTCGCAGTGCGGCGCAACGATGGATTTCAGGCGCTCGCGCTCGGCTTCGCTTTCAATGCGCTGCGAAACGCCGACGTGCGCCGCGCCCGGCATGAAGACCAGATAGCGCGAAGGCAGCGTGATGTCGGTGGTCAGGCGCGCGCCCTTGGTGCCAAGCGGATCTTTCACCACCTGCACCATCAGATCTTGCCCCTGTCGCACCAGCTCGGCGATGTCGCGCACGTGGAAGTTTTTCCGCTCGTCGCCGGCGACGCATTCGGTATGCGGCATGATGTCGGAGGCGTGCAGGAAGGCGGCCTTGTCCAGGCCGATGTCGACGAACGCCGCCTGCATGCCCGGCAGAACGCGGCTGACGCGTCCTTTATAGATATTGCCGACGATGCCGCGTTTGGATTCGCGTTCGATATGGATCTCTTGCAGAATGCCGCCATCGATATAGGCGACCCGCGTTTCAGACGGTGTGATATTAACCAGTAGCTCAGCTGTCATGCCTTCTCCTCAGAGCCGGTCGATAATGGCAGCGCCCATCAACCGGTTCTTACATCACGTAATGCGACAAAATTACTGAGCAGCTCATGTGTTTCGACCAGCGGCAGACCGACCACCGCGTGATAACTCCCGGTTATCGTTCTGACGAAACAACCACCCTTTCCTTGAATTCCATAGGCGCCCGCCTTATCCATCGGTTCGCCCGTAGCAATATAGTCGCGGATATCCTGTTGTGACAGGCTGCGGAACGTCACGTCGGTCACCACCAGTTGGCAACGCACGTCGTGGCGATCGGCGATCGCCACCGCCGTCATCACCTGATGCTGCTTGCCGGACAGGGCCGCCAGCATTTCGGCCGCATGGGCTTCGTCGCGCGGCTTCTCCAGCACCCGGCCGTTGAGCACCACGATGGTGTCGGCGCCCAGCACCGGCCGATCCTCCTGCGCCAGCGCCACGCCCGCTTTGGCTTTGTCCTGAGCCAGGCGGCGCACATAGGCTTCCGCGGCTTCGCCTTCCCGGCGCTGCTCTTCGGTATGCGTCAGCAGAATGTCGAACGACACGCCCAGCAGGGTCAGCAGTTCACGTCGACGTGGGGAGCCGGAGGCCAGATAAAGCGAAGTCATTGATATATCCTTACTGTACGGCGAACTGACGGCGGATTTTACGCATCAACAGGAATAACCACGGCCACAAAATGCCGTTTACCACACTACTCCAGAACACCTCTGGGCGGAAAGAGACGTTGATCACTAAAAACTCAGCCCAGAACACCACCACGTCCATCGACAGCGACAGCAGCACGACGATCAGCGCCTGTTGCCACAGCGCCATATTGCGGAACAGTTGGAATTTGAACGCCACCAGATAAGCGATGATGCCCAGCGCCAGCGCGCGCACGCCCAGCGTGGAGCCGAGGATCAGATCCATGATCAGCCCCAGCACGAAGCCGGTACCGACGTTGACCCGATGCGGCAAGGCCATCACCCAGTAGATCAGGATTAGCACCAGCCAGGAAGGCCGGAACATGTAGATCTGCTCCGGCCACGGCATGATTTGCAGCACCAACGCCACCAGGAACGATAGCCAGATTATCCAACGCCCGTGGCTGCGGTAGCTGTTCATTGCACCACTCCCGCCGCGGCAGGCTTAACCTGGGGCTGAGCAGACGCTGGAGCGACGGTTTGCGGCACCACGCCGGTGGCCGGAGCCGGCAGCTGCGGCCCGACGGAGCCGGCAGGCGGCAGCACCTGCGGCATCATCTGCATCAGGCGTTCATTGGCCACGCGGTGCACTTCGTCCGGCGGCAGCGGCATGTCGCCGTTGCGATCGGCGCCCCACAGCAGCAACAGGTAGCGCAAGCGTTGCAGACCGGCGGTCGGCCGCGCCTGAATCACGGTGTAAGCGCGCTGGTTGTCGACCTTGACCGAGGAGACCACCGCCACTGGATACCCTTCCGGGAAGCGGCCGCCAAGGCCGGAGGTGACCAGCACGTCGCCAACGCGGATGTCGGTGTTGTTCGGCAGATGCTCCAGTTGCAGGTCGTCGGCGCAGCCGCTGCCCGCGGCGATCACCCGAATATCGTTGCGCAGCACTTGGATCGGCAGCGCATGCGAGGCGTCGCAGATCAGCAGCACGCGGCTGGTGACTTTCGCCACCGCCACCACCTGACCGACCACGCCCTTGTCGCTGATCACCGGCTGGCCTTCATAGACGCCGTTGTCCGACCCTTTGTCGATCACCACCTGATCGCTGTAAGGATCGGAACCGGTGGAGATCACCTGGGTGACCATCTTGTGTTCGTCCTGGCGCAGCGGAGAGCCCAGCAGCTCGCGCAAGCGGGCGTTTTCCTGCTTGAATTGGCCAAGAAGAAGAATATCGCTGTTTTTCAGCAGCAGTTCCTGCCGCAGAGCGCGGTTTTCCAGCTCCAGCTGTTGGCGGGTGGCCAGCGTTTCTGACACGCTGTCCAAAACTTTACGCGGCCCGTTGGCCAGAAAATAGAAAGGGCTGACTGCGGTGTCCATGTAGTTGCGTATCTTCACGAACGTGCCGAGCCGGCTGTCGGCAACGATCAGGCCAATGGCCGCAATCACCGCCAAAAAAAGTCGCAGTTGCAGGGAAGGCCCCCTGCTAAAAATCGGCTTCATAAATTATGCGAGTTCCTCGACAACAGAAAGAGGAACCGTACCCGATTCTCGCTGTGCGCATTCATCCGATACGATTCCTCCTTCCAGGGGCTGACTATTCTTCGCTGAACAAATCGCCGCCGTGCATGTCGATCATTTCCAACGCCTTGCCGCCGCCGCGCGCCACGCAGGTCAGCGGGTCTTCCGCCACCACGACCGGAATGCCGGTTTCTTCCATCAGCAGGCGATCGAGGTTGCGCAGCAGCGCGCCGCCGCCGGTCAATACCATGCCGCGTTCGGAAATGTCGGAGGCCAATTCTGGCGGGCACTGCTCCAGCGCAACCATCACCGCGCTGACGATGCCGGTCAGTGGCTCTTGCAGGGCTTCGAGGATTTCATTGGAGTTCAGGGTAAAGCCACGCGGTACGCCTTCGGCCAGGTTACGGCCGCGGACTTCAATTTCGCGCACTTCGTCGCCCGGATAGGCAGAACCGATTTCGTGCTTGATGCGCTCGGCGGTGGCTTCGCCGATCAGCGAGCCGTAGTTGCGGCGCACGTAATTGATGATGGCTTCATCGAAGCGATCGCCGCCGATGCGCACGGAAGAAGAGTACACCACGCCGTTCAGCGAGATCACCGCCACTTCAGTGGTACCGCCACCGATATCCACCACCATGGAACCGGTCGCTTCGGAGACCGGCAGACCTGCGCCGATCGCCGCCGCCATCGGCTCTTCAATCAGGAACACTTCACGCGCGCCGGCCCCTTGGGCGGACTCGCGGATAGCGCGGCGTTCAACCTGGGTCGCGCCGACCGGCACACAGACCAGCACGCGCGGGCTTGGGCGCATGAAACTGTTGCTGTGAACCTGTTTGATAAAGTGCTGCAGCATTTTTTCGGTCACGAAGAAGTCGGCGATCACGCCGTCTTTCATCGGGCGAATAGCCGCGATGTTGCCGGGGGTGCGGCCCAGCATCTGTTTGGCGTCATGACCGACGGCCGCAACGCTCTTTGGGGAGCCGGCACGATCCTGACGAATGGCAACCACCGAAGGTTCATTCAGTACGATGCCTTGCCCTTTAACATAAATCAGGGTATTGGCGGTACCCAAGTCGATGGACAAGTCGTTGGAAAACATGCCACGAAATTTCTTAAACATAACGAAAGGATAATCCTGCAAGCTGGGGGCGGAAAATAAAATCCGCCTACTTTACCAACCACACGAAGCAGCGACAAGGCGCAAAAACGTTCTACTTCGGTGAAAAATAGTCTGTATTGTTTCTGCTCGAATGCACGGAAATTGGATGAGGCCTGAATTCCCTGAACAAAGGCTCAGTTTACCACCCTGTCAACGCACGAAACGGCGTAACACAGCTCATAAAATCTAACATATTCCCTGATTGCCGCCGATGGTAAGCACCTACCAACGTCAACCAGATAAAAGCTGACAAGAGCCTATCTCAAATAGGCGTCGTTGTCGCAGGCAGATTGGAGAAAACTCCAAAATGACGGGTGACATGGCCCAGATGGATCCGGCGCTCATTCTACGTCAATTTTTGTCCGGCAATCAGCTTAAACGCGATAACGACGTGAATATTTTTTACGCCCCGCGTCGATCGGTTCCGGCGGCGCGAAAAAGTCGCCCTGCCCGCCGTGGATCCCACGATCTTTCAGCGTCTGCCACTCGTTGCGCGTGCGTACGCCGGCGGCGAACACCTGCGCGCGCGTGCCCGCGCAGGCGCCGGTCAGGCTCTGCACGAACAGCTGATTTTCGTCCCGCTTATCGATACTCCGCACCAGCCCCGGGTGGAGCTTGACGATCTCCACCTGCAGCGACTTGATATAGGACGTACTGACCACGGTTAAACCCGCTTTGGACACCGCGAGGCGGCAGCCCAGCCCTGACAGCAACCTCAGCACCGGACGCAAACGGTCGATATGTTGACACACATCTGCCTCTGCAAGTTCAATCAGAATTCGCCTACGCTGACTTTTTTCGCACTGCAACAGCGTATCGCGCAGCCAGCGCTGGAAAGAGCGCTGCAAAATCGAGTCCACGCACAGCGGGAACGCCAGCGTTTCTTCGGGCCACTGCGCCAGCAAGGGGATGACGCGGCTCACCTGTTGGCGATCGTAACTCTCCGCCAAGCCGAGCTGCTGCACCAGCGGCATATATTCCGCCGGCAGCAATTCCTGGGTGCCATCATAGATCCGACTCATGATCTCGCGATGATGTACCTCGCCTCCCACGGTCACCGCCGGTTTCTGATACAGCCGCGGGCCGCCGCGCGCCAGCACCTGTTCCAGCAGCGTGCGCCATTTGACGCTGCCGCGCCCCTTTTCCGGCACCTGGCTGTCGTACACATACCAACCGTTTTCGCCCTGCAGCGTAGCGTGGCGCGTCGCCTGCTCCGCATAATCGATCACCTGCTCGGTAGTTTGACCGCTGCGGTACGCCACGATGCCGATGTGCAGGAAGGCCTCGCGATCGATCAGCGCCGTGGAAGGCAAGGCATCGATGGCATTGACCAGCTGTGACGCGATGCCATCGGCCTCCTTCAGGGTTCGATGCGGCAACAACACGGTAAAATCGCTGTGGAAATAGCGCGCCAGCAGCGCCGACGGGTAGCGCATCACGAAGGTAGACAGCAGGTTGACCAGCGAATACATCAGCTCCTGCACCGCCACGCTGCCGTGCGTCTCGCGCAGGGTCTCGAAATCGGGCAGCCGCACCATCATCACGATGCCGTGCGAGCCTTCGTCTTCCAGCTGAGTGGTCAATTGGTTATCGAAGAACAGGCGATTATTCAGCCCGGTTTTGGCGTCCTGCGCGGCGAAGGCGCGGATCAGCGTATCGACCCGGCTGCGCTCTTCCCGCGCTTCCGCCAGATCGGCCAGCAGGCGGTCGAGCGCGCCGCTGACGTTGGCCGGCCACTCACGCACGTCGCCCTGCATGACGTTTTCACGCTCGCCGTTCAGAATGCGCCGCGCGCGGCGTTCCAGGCGATCTTCACCGTCGGCCTGCTCACGCAGCCAGCGCAGGCTGAACAGCAAAACCACCACCATCACGACGATCGACAGCGTGACGGCGGCGGTGGATTGCAACGTGCGCACGTCGCTGGCGAAGGGATCGCGATAGGTAATGTGCAGCGTGCTGCCCGGATGCTGCAACAGGGGACGCGAGACCTGACGATAGCCGTTCAGCGCATCCCAGTGCTCTTTTTTGACCGTCGGTAATTTATAGTCGAGCAGTTGGCTGGTACCGGCCTCTATGCGGATCGACACGATGCCGAGCGTGCGCATGACGATCGGCAACCATTTCTCCTGTTCCTGCGGCGGCTCGCTCAGCATGGCTTGATCGAGAGTGGTGACCAGCGAATCCAAGCGGCGCTCCTGGCGATCCTGGGTAACGTAAAAGAAGCTGTATGAGCATCCCATCAGCATCAAAAACATCGCCAGCGCGACCAACAGAGTGATCAATGCAGAGAGTTTGGTGGTAAATCGCATCCCTGTGCCTTGTCCGCTATGGTTAAGTGAGTGTTCACCCTTTAGCTAAAAGGGGCCGTCCAACCCTAACAAGCCTTGCCGAGGAATTAAACCTGCAAGCGCCGTTTTTGTCCTTTATCAGGACTTGGGCCGCTTATTATGCATATAGTCAAATAAATGTGATTCAGCCATTGATAGAAAAGTGTAAACGAGAGGAAGAGTGACATGCGTGCACTGTTATTGGAACAACAAGACGACCAAACTCTGGCTCATATCAAAGATATCGGCAGCGATAGCTTGCCGGAAGGCGATGTTACCGTCGACATCAACTGGTCGAGCCTGAACTATAAAGATGCGCTGGCGATCACCGGCAAAGGCAAGATCGTGCGCAACTTCCCGATGGTGCCGGGCATCGACTTCGCCGGCACCGTGCGCCACAGCCGTGACGATCGCTTCAAAGAGGGGCAAAGCGTGGTGCTCACCGGCTGGGGCGTGGGCGAACACCACTGGGGCGGCCTGGCCGAGCAGGCGCGCGTCTCCGGCGAATGGCTGGTGCCGCTGCCGAACGGCCTGGATGAGCGCAAGGCGATGATCATCGGCACCGCCGGCTTTACCGCCATGCTGTGCGTGATGGCGCTGGAGGAAGGCGGCGTGCATCCGGACGACGGCGATATTCTGGTGACCGGCGCCAGCGGCGGCGTGGGCAGCACCGCCATCGCCCTGCTGGCGGCGCTGGGTTACCGGGTGACCGCCATCAGCGGCCGCGACAGCAATACCGAGTACCTGAAAGCGCTCGGCGCCAAAGAGGTGATGTCGCGCGATGGCTATATCGACACGCCGCGCCCGCTGGAGAAGCAGCTGTGGGCCGGCGCGGTGGACACCGTCGGCGACAAGCTGCTGGCGCGGGTGCTGGCGCAGATGAACTATAACGGCACCGTCGCCGCCTGCGGCCTGGCGGGCGGTTATCAGCTGCCGACCACCGTGATGCCGTTCATTCTGCGCAACGTGCGCCTGCAGGGCGTGGACTCGGTGCATACGCCGCTGCACCGCCGCCAAACCGCCTGGGAACGGCTGGCCGGCATTCTGCCGGACAGCTTCTATCAGCAGGCCACGCACGAAATCGCCCTCGAGCAAGCGCCGGCCACCGCCGCCGCGCTGCTGAACAACCAAATCACCGGCCGCACCCTGGTGAAAATCCGCTGATCTTTCCCCCCGGCGACGGGGGGATCGCTCGCTTCTGCGAAATTTCATATTTTCCCGCGTCCCCTCGCTTCCGGCCGGCTTTAGCGCCATGCTTATTTCATGGAGACCCGTTAGCCGCTCGCAGGCGGCGGGAATCAGTCGCGGAGAGCATAAGCATGAACAAACACCCGAAATTGACCGAAGCCGACGTCACGCCGGAGAGCGTGTTTCACCAGCGGCGCAAAGTGCTGCAGGCGCTCGGCATCACCGCCGCTACGCTGGCGCTGCCTACCAGTGCGCGGGCGGACCTGCTGTCGTGGTTCAAAGGCAACGATCGCCCCAAGGCGCCGCCGGGCAAAGCGCTGGCATTCAGCAAACCGGCCGCCTGGCAGGCGCAGCTGGCGATGACGCCGGAAGACAAGGTCACCGGCTACAACAACTTCTATGAATTCGGCCTCGACAAAGCCGATCCGGCCGCCAACGCCGGCGGGCTGAAAACCGAAGGCTGGAAAGTGCGCATCGACGGCGAAGTGGCAAAGCCGATAACGCTGGATATCGACGATCTGATGAAGCGTTTCCCGCTGGAACAGCGCATTTACCGCATGCGCTGCGTCGAGGCCTGGTCGATGGTGGTGCCGTGGATCGGTTTCGAACTGGGCAAGCTTATCAAGCTGGCCGAACCGAACAGCAACGCGCGCTACGTGGCCTTCCAGACGCTGTACGATCCGGAGCAGATGCCCGGCCAGAAAGATCGCTTTATCGGCGGCGGCCTGAAATATCCCTACGTCGAAGGGCTGCGGCTGGACGAGGCGATGCATCCGCTGGCACTGCTGACCGTCGGCGTGTACGGCAAAACCCTGCCGCCGCAAAACGGCGCGCCGCTGCGGCTGATCACGCCGTGGAAATACGGCTTCAAAGGCATCAAATCGATCGTGCATATCCGTTTGGTGCGCGATCAGCCGCCGACCACCTGGAACCAATCCGCGCCGAACGAGTACGGTTTTTACGCCAACGTGAACCCGCACGTCGATCATCCGCGCTGGTCGCAGGCCACCGAGCGCTTCATCGGCTCCGGCGGCATTCTCGACGTCAAACGCCAACCGACGCTGCTGTTCAATGGCTATGCCGATCAGGTGGCTTCGCTGTATCACGGCATGGATCTGCGGGAGAATTTCTAAGTGCGCCTGACGCCTGTTCATATCAAATGGCTGAAAGCCGCCCTGCATCTGGCGGCGTTTCTGCCCTTTCTCTGGCTGGTGCTGGCGGTGGATCAAGGCTGGTTCAGCGCCGATCCGTCCAAGGACATTCAGCATTTTACCGGCAGAATGACGCTGAAACTGCTGCTGGCCACGCTGGCTATCGCCCCGCTGGCGCGCTACGCCCGCCAGCCGCTGCTGATCCGCTGCCGCCGTCTGGTGGGGCTGTGGTGCTTTGCCTGGGGCACGCTGCACCTGATAAGCTACTCCACGCTGGAGCTGGGGCTGAGCAATCTCGGCCTGCTGGGCAGCGAGCTGGTGAACCGCCCTTATCTGACGCTCGGCATCCTCACCTGGCTGATCCTGCTGGCGTTGGCGGCCACCTCGACGCTGTGGGCGATGCGCAAACTGGGCGCCAAATGGCAAACATTGCACAACTTCGTCTATCTGGCGGCGATCCTCGCCCCCATCCACTACCTGTGGTCGGTCAAAACGTTTTCCCCCCAGCCGTTCATTTACGCGCTGCTGGCGGTGGCGCTGTTGGGCCTGCGCTACAAGAAATTCCGCGCCTGGTGGCGCTGAATCGCGCGGCGGCGCGTGTTATTGTCGCGGAAAAACACACGCCGCCGGCCGGAACTTTTTCTGTGTTCCAGCGCTCATATTCCTGTCACGGATCCCCAAGTTCGTCGATTTGGGGTTGAATATCTTCGCTGATAAGACCAGTATTTAGCTGCGAATTGCTACGATATCGTTATAATGCCCGACCTTGTTTCTGTTCTCAGGGTGAATTTGCCCCTTAACAGGTGACAAATCGATAACATCGGGTTATTTTCTACGATGATGGTTTTATTGCCGGAGATACCAGCACAATGGCGGATAAGTTTCACATTTTGCTTCTGAACGGCCCCAATCTCAATCTGCTGGGGACGCGTGAGCCGGAGAAGTACGGCAGCACGACGCTGACAGAGATTGTTAACGGATTGGAAAACCAGGCATCCGCATTGGATATTACCCTGAGCCATCTGCAATCCAACGCCGAGCATCAGCTGATCGATCGCATTCATCAGGCGCGCGGCAACACCGATTTCATTCTGATAAACCCGGCGGCGTTCACGCATACCAGCGTGGCGCTGCGCGATGCGTTGCTGGCGGTGCAGATCCCGTTCATCGAGATCCACCTGTCCAACGTGCACGCCCGCGAACCTTTCCGCCATCACTCTTATCTCTCGGACGTAGCGGTAGGCGTGATTTGCGGCCTCGGTGCGGATGGCTACGCTTTCGCTTTACAGGCAGCGGTTAACCGTCTGTCGAAAACCCACTAATTGCTCCACAAAAAGAGTACGGAATCACACTCATGGATATTCGTAAAATCAAGAAACTGATCGAACTGGTTGAAGAATCAGGCATTTCTGAACTGGAAATCTCTGAAGGCGAAGAATCGGTTCGCATCAGCCGTGCCGCACCGGCGCAGGCTTACCCCGTCATGCAGCAGGCCTACGCGATGCCGGCGCAGCAGCAGCCGGCCCTGGCTGCCGCCGTTGCCACCGCACCTGCGGCAGAAACCCCTGCGGCACCGGCGGCCATGAGTGGCCACGTCGTTCGTTCTCCAATGGTAGGCACCTTCTACCGCACCCCAAGCCCGGACGCGAAAGCCTTCGTGGAAGTGGGCCAGAAAGTGAACGCCGGCGATACCCTGTGCATCGTTGAAGCCATGAAAATGATGAACCAGATCGAAGCCGACAAGTCCGGCGTCGTGAAAGCTATCCTGGTGGAAAACGGCCAGCCGGTCGAATATGACGAGCCGCTGGTCGTCATCGAATAACGAGGCGCCCCCATGCTTGATAAAATTGTTATCGCCAACCGCGGCGAGATCGCGCTTCGCATCCTGCGTGCCTGTAAAGAACTGGGCATCAAGACCGTTGCGGTTCACTCCGCGGCCGACCGCGATCTGAAACACGTGCTGCTGGCCGACGAGACCGTCTGCATCGGTCCTGCGCCATCGGTAAAAAGCTATCTGAACATCCCGGCCATCATCTCGGCGGCGGAAATCACCGGCGCCGTGGCGATCCACCCAGGCTACGGCTTCCTGTCCGAGAACGCCGACTTCGCCGAGCAGGTTGAACGCTCCGGCTTCATCTTCATCGGCCCGAAAGCCGAAACCATCCGCCTGATGGGCGACAAGGTTTCCGCGATCAACGCCATGAAGAAAGCCGGCGTGCCTTGCGTACCTGGCTCTGACGGCCCGCTGACCGACGACATGGATAAAAACCGTGCCTTCGCCAAGCGCATCGGTTACCCGGTGATCATCAAGGCGTCCGGCGGCGGCGGCGGTCGCGGCATGCGCGTCGTGCGCAGCGACAAAGACCTTGAGCAGTCCATCAACATGACGAAAGCGGAAGCCAAAGCGGCTTTCAACAACGACATGGTGTACATGGAGAAATTCCTGGAGAATCCGCGCCACATCGAGATTCAGGTATTGGCCGACGGCCAGGGCAACGCCATCTATCTGGCCGAACGCGACTGCTCCATGCAGCGCCGCCACCAGAAAGTGGTAGAAGAAGCACCGGCACCGGGCATCACCAGCGAAATGCGCCGTTACATCGGCGAGCGCTGCTCGAAAGCCTGCGTGGAAATCGGCTACCGCGGTGCGGGCACCTTCGAGTTCCTGTATGAAAACGGCGAGTTCTATTTCATCGAAATGAACACCCGTATTCAGGTAGAGCACCCGGTTACCGAAATGATCACCGGCGTGGATCTGATCAAAGAGCAGCTGCGCATCGCTGCCGGTCAGCCGCTGTCGATCAAACAGGAAGAAGTGAAGATCCACGGCCACGCGGTAGAATGCCGTATCAACGCCGAAGATCCGAACACCTTCCTGCCGAGCCCGGGCAAGATCACCCGCTTCCACGCGCCAGGTGGTTTCGGCGTGCGTTGGGAATCTCATATCTACGCCGGTTACACCGTACCGCCGTACTATGACTCCATGATCGGCAAACTGATCACCTTCGGCGAAAACCGTGACGTGGCGATTGCCCGCATGAAAAACGCCCTGGCTGAACTGATCATCGACGGCATCAAAACCAACGTTGAGCTGCAGCAGAAAATCATGAACGACGAAAACTTCCAGCACGGTGGCACCAACATTCACTATCTGGAGAAGAAGCTGGGTCTGCAGGAAACCTAAGCAGGTACGCAGCATCGTCTGACGAAAGGCCGGTTAATCACCGGCCTTTTTCTTTTCTCGCGCCCGCCTGATTTTTTCGTTCAACCGCGCAAAATAGAATCAAATCTTCACAGATAACTTTATCTTCACATTTATCGAGCCCCCCACTCGCCTCACCACATAAAACATAACCAACTGTTTTTAAACAAAAAATAATGAACTCTTAGCTTAAAAATAAATATTATCAAGGAAAAAACCCAATCCCTCGCATTTTCACACGCCACAAGCTTTAACAAAATTAACGTATTAATTACAAAGCTTGACCCCGATCACATCCGCTCGGTGATAGCCCGTGCTATTGTCGCCGTCGATCGAATGCAGCGCGCTCTTTTTCTCTTTTTATTTATCCTTTTTATTGACTTAGATGAGTAATGTCTTAATGAGCCATGTAACTGAATACGACCGTAAGCCCGTGTTTTCCCAGTACCACCGTGCTGACATGGAAACCATAAAAAGCATTAAGGAAAACGGGATTGAGAAGCTTTTGGGTGAAGTGAAGAATTTCCGCGCCAATGAGGAAATGAACCGCTTTATTCCCGAACAGGCACGCCTGGCAGTAAGCTGGGTGCGTCTGGCGAAAAACGAAAAGCTGGATGTGCATGTTCATCCAATATCTTCGCTGTATATCATTTGTGAAGGGGAAGCGATCCTGCTGGGAGACGGCGTTGACCGCCGGGCCGTTCCAGGCGATGTCATCTGCATTCCGCCAGGCGCGGATCACGGCTTCATCGGCGCGGGCGACAACGGCTACTGGGGGCTGTCAATCCAGTTTGAGGAGCGCGGGCTCTATGAAGATCCAAGCAAGCCACTGGTGACTTTCGATCAAGATCCCTACGCTTACTACCATCAGCTTAAAGCGCATAACGCCCGCTACATCGAGCGCTATCAGGACAACAAGATCTTTACCGCATTCGCCAAGGATAAAACCTTCTCCGAGGCGAAAAAATCCTTGTTCCTGGACTACCTGCAGATCCTGTCCGATCAGTTCCAAAAAATGGTGCTGCTGCGTAGCGCACTGTGTGAAGACGTTCGCTTCTCACGTTTCTTCAGTGAGCATCTGAAAGAAGAATTCGGCCATGACGAGGTGCTGCGCAACAGCCGCGACAACCTCCAAGTTCGCGAAGACGCGATCTTTGAAGCACTGTGCATCTGGTTCAACCACCAGATGATCACGCTGGATAATCTGGAACAGGCTATCCTGGTGCACTTTGTCATCGAAGGTTCGGCTTTCGTTTTCTATAACAACATCAAACACGTGTTCGATCCGAGCAAACAGAACCATTTCGAGGATCACTCCGAATTCGATGGCGATCATCAGGAAGTGGATAAAGCGTTCTTCAAGGGGATGACCGAAGAACAATTCCAGCGTGTCAAAGCCGTACTCGATAAAGGGTGGAGTATGGTTGAGAAGCAGTATGCAAGACTGGCCGAACTGATCGAAGCATAAGCCGGGCAGGTCATCAGGAGCGGTCATGAAAATTGTTTTATTGGGATTCGGCGGCATTGGGCAAGAGACGCTAAACGCGCTGTTAAGTACGACCGAGCGACGTGGCAGCGTCAATGAAGTCGTGATCATCTGCCGAAATACCGAAAAGTATTCAGCCGTTTGCGAAGATATTCTTGATGGCCTGCTGGCGGAAGCGCTCTTCTCACGCCATAACCGAACGTCTTTACCCAAGATTGTTGTGACGGATGACTACCGCCACATCGACGGGGCTGACGTGATCCTCTGTTGCTATGGCGTGCCTTCAACCTTTCCGATGCATGACCGCCAGGCGTTGCTGGACGATCACGTACGGCTCAGCGAGGCCATTTTTAGCCGAGCCAAACCCTTCATTGCTCCCGGTTGTCACATCATCAATGCGGTCAATCCGGTGGATAGCATCAGCTATTACATCGATAAAATCCTGCTCGACTCTCGCTGCCGGGTGATAGGTATCGGCGCCGCGCACAACACCGCCAGGCTGCTGAAAAGCATCTGCCGCATTTCCGGGATCGACATGCAGCGCATCGACGTGCGTAGCCTGACGGTCTGCGGCGAGCACGGCGCCGGATTGGTGCCCTTGCTCAGCCAGGTAACAACCGACGAGGGGCCGCTGAACCAGGTACTTTCGGCACAGGCGCTGGCGCAAATCGTCACCGATACCCGCAATCAAGGGTTGGACATATTTCACAAAATGCGGCGCCCTCCTAAATATGGCCCGGCCGCCTCCATTCTTATCTTGCTTGAGCGCATCATCCAACGGGACGAAACCCCCTGCTGCGGTTCGGTCTGGCTGCCGGAACTGGGCGTGTTCATGTCCTGGCCGCTGGCTCTGCGCGACGACGTCTTTACGCCGCTGCCGCTGATGCCCAATCAGGATGAACAACAACAAATCCACCAGGCGGCGCTCAAGTTAAAAAACATCATCCAAGGTTTTAGCTGATGACGACCGATCAAACCAGACAGATTTTCCGCGATCTCTACATGCCGTTACGCCCTGAGTATCGCTTTCTTTCGCCACTGTACGGGGTGATCTGGTGCCACAACGAACTCGCGGAAAAGTATTATCGTTTTCTTGGCGCCGATCACCCGATCGGCCAGGTGGCGCGCGCGTTGTTCTACCGCACTGACCTGGTCGAGTTTGACGTAAGCAAAGAGGTGAAGAACCCGTTCACCTGGTTTTCCCCCGCCACCCTTGCACGGCTGGTGGCTTTCATGAGCAGCCGGCGTTTCA
Organism: Serratia sp. Nf2; assembly: GCF_003028435.1. Taxonomy (NCBI): domain Bacteria; kingdom Pseudomonadati; phylum Pseudomonadota; class Gammaproteobacteria; order Enterobacterales; family Yersiniaceae; genus Serratia; species Serratia sp. Nf2. Next base: position 320,158 of record NZ_PYTW01000004.1, read on the forward strand.
CCGACAATGATATCGCCTCGTTATATCAGCATGTACGAGATGAAACGGACTTTCACGATGCCATTGAGCAGCAACATCGGCTTTCTGTGCAAATACGCCGGCTGTGCGACAGCGTGCTGCAACAATTCGAGGACACAAAAGCGCAGATCGCCGCCGCGGAGAGCGAAGCGCTCGCCTTAGGCGCTCAGTTGAAAACGCAGGAAAAAGCGCTGAACCAGATCCTGCAACAGGCGGAAAACGCCGTTAAAGCGCAGCAGGCGCCGATCCAACAATGTCGAGCCGCGATCGCCGCGCTAAAAACCGGTAAAAAAGCGCTGGGCAAAAGCGCTGCGGAGAATAAAGAGGCGCAACTGTTGGCGCTCAATGCCGAAATCGCCGAGCTGGAAGCACGCGTGAATGCGGCGCAGCAAGAAGCCGTGCAGCAAGCCGGCCTGTTCCCCGCCTGGCAAAACGCGCTGGCCGCCGTCGAACATGCCCGCCAGCAAAAAGATGAAGCCACCTTGCGCGCCAGCATGCTGGCGGAAAATTTTACCGAAAGCACCGTCGAACGGCTGCAAACCGAGGGATTCAGCGCCGACTTCATCGCATTGCATCTGCCTTTCAACAAGTATCACCGCTATCTGCCGCGACGTGTGCAGGATTACGTCGGTATCCACTGCGCAGATCGCGACAGCTTGCTGGCCGAGTTGCACAACTTATGTCGTTTACTGATCGCGGCCAGCCGCACCGCCGGGCACGACAGGGAGGTGTTTCATTTGCTCAACGCGGCGCTGTGGCTGAAATGCAAGGGTAACTTCGGCAAATTGACCGCCTACATGCAGCAACTGCGGGAGCTGAGCGGGGAGCTGTTCGGCGAAACGGCGACGGGCGAGACGCACTTCCCCGATCGCTGCCATGACTATTACGATCGCGAAGTGTACGGCCGCTATTTTCCGCCGCTGTGCATCACCAAAACCTGCCGCCCCGCGCCGGATTCTGACGTCTCGTTCTCAGATTGCGGGGAGAGTTCGCTGCGCAACTTCATCAATGTCCTGGTGAAAAACCAAGCAAGCGCGCAGCTTGACGCCGGAATACTCAAACGCAGTGGCCTGGCTGTCGATCCGCGCGTCATCGCGTTCTATGAGAAAAACCCTCGTTTGGAAACGATCAGAAGCCAGGAAGTACATAACCAATGGGCTGAGATTGCCTCATCACTCAATGCGCGCGACAGCCGAATCAAATACCTGACGCCAGGCAAAGACGCCTATTGCGAGTTGGCCGCCGGCGGTAACAACATGCAGCATATGCTGCAAGCGCTATTGGGCGAAGCTGATATCACCACCATTTGCCGCCGAATCGCCTCCTCTTCCGGCATCGATATTCGTTGCGATCTCAGCGAATTCCACCCGGAACGGCACGATCTGGAAGACTTCACCAACGTTGTTCGCCTTGAATTCGACGGCAAATATGTCTTTCACTGGTATTTCCTCAAACAGCATTTCCGCTGCGCTTCGGCAGATCTGTTCAACGAAGAGGAAAATTATGTACGCCAGGCACTCGCCATGCTGAATGACGAGATGAAACAGGGCCGTCTGAATCGCGACCAGTTCCGCGCACTGCTCAGTTTCCATCTGAAAGAGAAGCCCGTGGCGCAAGTCAAAATGATATTCGACAGCCTTGGCGCTATCCTCGTCGGAGATGAAATGACGTTCTTGATGTTGGGTAAATTGAACTCCGTCGATTCCATGTTCGAATACTGCATGAACGTTCTGGCGATTCCAACGCTGGCGCATAGCACGCCAGTCTCGGCGACTGTCGCCGCGATTATTCAAGGCATCAGCCCGCATCCGGTTATCTTCGATCAGCGGAAAAATCTCATCGCGAGGATTAGAGAAGCCGGAGTGACGCCGTTACTCTCTCTGGCTAACCGATGGGAAAAGGAAAGTTTGGAAAAGGTGTAATACACTCGGTTCAACAGACGACGAGCAACATTTAAGGAGAAACCGCCTTGAGGTCAACATTCATCCCTTATTTCCCAAAAGAAATATGGGTTATCTTTATCGGGACGTTTTTGACGCGCGCCTGCTTTTTCATGATTTGGCCATTCATTACCATTCTCATGAGAAATAACTACGCGATGACTCCGGTGGAAATCGGCGTCATGATGAGCGTATCACTTATCGTGTCTATTTCTTTCGGCTATCTCTTCGGTGGCGCATCAGACAAATATGGCCGTCGCACGTTGATTATTCTCGGTGCAATTGCCGCTATCATTTCATTTAGCGTACTTGCGTTGGCCAACTCACCGGCGTGGTATTTTGTCGGTATTTTACTCAATGGCATTTCGCGCTCATTGATCGAACCCGCCAGCAAAGCGGTGATCGGCGATATTCTCCATGACAGGCAAGAGCGAGAACGCGCGTTGAACATTCGCTACTTCCTGATGAACGTGGGCGCAGCCGTAGGCCCATTAGTGGGTGTCGCTCTCGGGCTGACGGCGCAGAAGGCCACCTTCTTCGTCACCGCATTGTCGTTCCTTTGCTATTTGCTGCTGGTGCTCGCGGTATTCAAAGCGGGGCACGGTAAAGAAACGCGCAACGCCACCTTCTCGTTCATTGGCTCTTTGCGGATTATCTGGAACGATCAGGCGTTCAAGGTTTTGGTTGTCGCCAACATTTTGGTGATGCTGGTCTACGGGCAGATCGACGTGACGCTGCCGCAATACCTCATGATCAGCCAGGTGCACAACCCCGAATACCTGCTCAGCGTGCTGATATTCATCAATGCAGCTACGGTGATAACGCTGCAGTATTTCACCGAGCGCTTTACCCGTCGCATGTCATTGGCACTGAAAACCAGCCTGGGCGTGTTCTTTCTCGCGCTTTCACAAATTGTCTTCCTGCTGGTTTCCAGTGAAAGCTGGGTGCTGTGGTTGGTCGCCATGTTCCTGCTCAGCCTCGGCGAAGTCATCCTGTTCCCTACGCTCAATATACAAATTGATCGTATGGCGCCGTCTAACCTAAAAGGGGCTTACTTCGGCGCCGCCACGTTTTACGAATTTGGCCTGGCGCTCGCCCCTTTTGTCGGCGGTTTGCTGTTAAAACAAGGTGGCGGTGGCGCCCTGTATGCCGTGATGTTCTTTTTGTGCATCGGCGTCATCGTTCTTTATACTATTTCAGAAAGAATATCTGAGAAAAGAACGATAACCGCGTGACATTGTTAATCCGCTAATTAACGCCGCCCTTGTTTAAGCGTATTAACGGGGCGGCTTTATCGTGATATTAATCACAGTAAATAAATGGCGAAGGATATGCAGGTTATTATTTAACCGAACGATTTATTTAATAGCAAAAAATAAAAAAATCTATTTACATGAATGATTAGGAGATGTTATAAATTTGTTTATTGCAGGCGTGTAGCTCAGTGGTAGAGCGCTGTGTCATACTTCACAGAGGTCACCTGGTTCGATTCCGGTTGCGCCAACCAATATAAAACCCATTCCTTTCCCATTCTCTTTAATTATTTTTCAATCGAAATAAACCGGCAACAGTTTATATATTTACCCCCCTCTTTTCTTTCCATCACCCCGTTGCGTTCACCGGAAAGGTGAATAATTTATTAGCCAAACGCCGCACATTCCGTACAATCCTGTTCCTTCATCTGTTCTTGTCACAAGCCATCATCGTAAACCTATGGGGGACACTGATGGACAAACGTTTTATTCAGGCGCACCGCGAAGCGCGCTGGGCGCTGGGGCTGACGCTGCTCTACCTGCTGGCCTGGGGACTGGCGGCCTACCTGCCGGACAGCGCTATCGGCGTCACCGGCCTGCCGCATTGGTTCGAAATGGCCTGCTTACTGGTACCACTGCTGTTCATCGGCCTGTGCTGGCTGATGGTACGCACGGTGTTCCGCGACATTTCGCTGGAGGACCGCGATGCAAACTGAAGTGATCCTGCCGCTGATCGCCTACCTGCTGCTGGTGTTCGGCCTGTCGGTGTACGCCTACAGCCGCCGCCAGAGCGGGAATTTCCTCAGCGAATACTTCCTCGGCAACCGCTCGATGGGCGGCTTTGTGCTGGCGATGACCCTGACCGCCACCTACATCAGCGCCAGTTCGTTTATCGGCGGCCCCGGCGCCGCCTACAAATACGGCCTGGGCTGGGTGCTGCTGGCGATGATCCAGCTGCCGGCGGTGTGGCTGTCGCTCGGCGTGCTGGGCAAGAAATTCGCCATCCTGGCGCGGCGCTACAACGCCATCACTCTCAATGACATGCTGTATGGCCGCTACCAAAGCCGCCTGCTGGTGTGGCTGGCCAGCCTCAGCCTGCTGGTGGCGTTCCTCGGCGCCATGACGGTGCAGTTCATCGGCGGCGCCCGCCTGCTGGAGACCGCCGCCGGCATTCCTTACGACACCGGCCTGCTGATCTTCGGCATCAGCATTGCGCTGTACACCGCCTTCGGCGGCTTCCGCGCCAGCGTGCTGAACGACGCCATGCAGGGGCTGGTGATGCTGCTCGGCACCGTGCTGCTGCTGGTGGCGGTGATCCACGCCGCCGGCGGGCTGGACAGCGCGGTGAACAAACTGCAGCAGATCGACCCGGCGCTGGTGTCGCCGCAGGGCGGCGATCAGATCCTCAGCCTGCCGTTTATGGCGTCGTTCTGGATCCTGGTGTGCTTCGGGGTGATTGGCCTGCCGCACACCGCCGTGCGCTGCATTTCTTACAAAGACAGCAAGGCGGTGCATCGCGGCATTCTGCTCGGCACCGTGGTGGTGGCGGTGCTGATGTTCGGCATGCACCTGGCCGGCGCGCTCGGCCGCGCGGTGTTGCCGGATCTCAAGATCCCCGATCAGGTGATCCCGACGCTGATGATCACCGTGTTGCCGCCGTACGCCGCCGGGATCTTTTTGGCGGCGCCGATGGCGGCGATCATGTCGACCATCAATGCCCAACTGCTGCAATCTTCCGCCACCATCATCAAGGATCTCTACCTGGGCATACGCCCACAGCAGATCCACAACGAGCGGCTGATCAAGCGCTTCTCCAGCCTGACCACGCTGATCCTCGGTCTGCTGGTGCTGCTGGCGGCCTGGCGGCCGCCTGAGATGATCATCTGGCTCAACCTGCTGGCTTTCGGCGGGCTGGAGGCGGTCTTCCTGTGGCCACTGGTGCTGGGCCTGTATTGGGAACGCGCCAATGCTCAGGGAGCGCTTAGCTCAATGCTGTCGGGTGCGGTATGCTATACGCTATTGGCCAGCTTCAACCTGCAACCGGCGGGGCTGCACCCTATCGTGCCTTCGCTGTTGCTCAGCCTGTTGGCGTTTTATCTCGGTAACGTCGTCGGCGAAAAGCGCCAGGCGGCGTCATCATTACCCTCTTGAAGAGAATTGCTATGCCTTGGATCCAACTCAAACTGAACACCACCGGCAGCCAGGCGGAAGACCTGAGCGACGCGCTGGTGGAAAGCGGCGCCGTGTCGGTGACCTTCCAGGACACCCACGACAACCCGGTGTTCGAACCTTTGCCGGGTGAAACCCTGCTGTGGGGCGATACCGACGTGATCGGCCTGTACGACGCGGAAACCGATATGGCCGAGGTGGTGGCGATGCTGGAACAGCACCCGCTGCTGGGCGCCGGTTTCCGCCACAAGATAGAACAGCTGGAAGACAAGGACTGGGAGCGCGAATGGATGGACAACTTCCACCCGATGCGCTTCGGCGAGCGCTTGTGGATCTGCCCGAGCTGGCGCGACGTGCCGGATCCCGACGCGGTCAACGTGATGCTCGATCCGGGCCTGGCGTTCGGCACCGGCACCCACCCGACCACCGCGCTGTGCCTGCAGTGGTTGGACGGCCTCGATCTGGCCGGCAAAACCGTTATCGACTTCGGTTGCGGTTCCGGCATCCTGGCAATCGCCGCCCTGAAGCTGGGTGCGGCGCGCGCTATCGGCATCGACATCGATCCCCAGGCCATTCAGGCCAGCCGCGACAACGCGCAGCGTAACGGCGTTTCAGAGCGTCTGGAACTGTATCTGCCGAAAGACCAGCCGGCGGACCTGCTGGCGGACGTGGTGGTCGCCAACATCCTTGCCGGCCCACTGCGCGAGCTGGCGCCGCTGATCGGTTGCCTGCCGAAGGCCGGCGGTCATCTGGGGCTGTCCGGCGTGCTGGCCAGCCAGGCGAGCAGCGTTGCGCAAGCCTACGAAGAGCAGTTCACGCTCGATCCGGTCGCCGAGCGCGAAGAATGGTGCCGCATCACCGGCCGCCGCAAGTAAGCGCCACGGTCTATTGCCCCCTCATCCACCGGCCCAGCGCCGGTGGATTTTTTTTGTCCGGCGATCGGCCCGCGGGCGAGACAAAATTTTATGCAATTTTTCGCCGCTCAACGACGGATCGCCCTGACAATGCGCCTTCCAGGCAGGCTATTTCGGCAAAAAACGCAGGTGAATGCAGATAATATTCTGCGCAAAGGCGAATATTTTTCCGCACACAAAATAAGCACTTTTCGTCAACTTATTGTAAAATATATATAATATTTTTATGAAACACTGCGTAGCGCATTTTTCGTCCTAATATCGGGCCAATTGGTTAAAGTTTGGCCTTTCATCTCGGCGCAAAAATGCGTAATATACGCGCCCTTGCGGACACAGTATGGTCACTCTTTGTCTATGCGCATTGGACACCACCAGCTTACTAATTGCCTGATTGCGGCCCCGATGGCCGGTATTACAGATCGCCCGTTCAGAACCCTCTGTCATGCAATGGGTGCTGGGATGGCTGTATCCGAAATGCTCTCCTCCAACCCGGAGGTGTGGCGGACGGATAAGTCGCGTCTGCGTATGGTGCATAGCGATGAACCAGGGATCCGATCCGTGCAGATTGCCGGATGCGATCCTGATGATATGGCCGCCGCCGCGCGTATCAACGTGGCCAACGGCGCGCAGATCATCGACATCAATATGGGATGCCCGGCCAAAAAAGTGAACCGGAAGCTTGCCGGGTCCGCTTTGTTGCAGTACCCGGATCTTGTTAAACGGATCCTCCACGCGGTGGTTGACGCAGTGGATGTGCCGGTAACGCTGAAGATTCGCACCGGCTGGGCGCCAGAGCATCGTAACTGTGTAGAGATTGCCCAACTGGCCGAAAACTGTGGTATTCAGGCTCTGACGATTCACGGCCGAACCCGCGCCTGTCTGTTTAACGGCAACGCGGAATACGACAGCATTCGGGCAGTTAAGCAGAGTGTTTCCATTCCGATTATCGCGAATGGGGATATTACTGACCCGCATAAAGCCAGAGCAGTGCTTGACTACACCGGGGCCGATGCCCTGATGATAGGCCGCGCTGCTCAGGGGAGACCCTGGATCTTCCGGGAAATCCAGCATTATCTGGACACTGGGGAGTTGCTGCCGCCGCTGCCGCTTGGCGAGGTGAAGCGCTTGTTGATTGGGCACATTCGGGAATTGCACGGCTTCTATGGCCAAGGCAAGGGATTCCGGATTGCTCGTAAGCACGTGTCCTGGTATCTCCAGGAACACGCTCCGAATGACCAGTTTCGGCGCACATTCAACGCCATAGAGGATGCCAGCGAACAGCTGGAGGCGTTGGAGGCATATTTCGAAAATCTTAGCGTAAAAAAAGAGCTGACAGAACTATGTTCGAACAACGCGTAAATTCTGACGTACTGACCGTTTCTACCGTTAACTCACAAGATCAGGTGACTCAAAAGCCTCTGCGTGACTCGGTTAAACAAGCACTGAAGAACTATTTTGCTCAACTGAACGGTCAAGACGTAAATGACCTGTATGAGCTGGTACTGGCTGAAGTTGAACAGCCACTGTTGGACATGGTGATGCAATACACCCGTGGCAACCAGACCCGCGCAGCCCTGATGATGGGCATCAACCGCGGCACGCTGCGCAAGAAGCTGAAAAAATACGGCATGAACTGATACTAGTCAGTTAACGTGTTGAAAAGGCGCTTTATCTCATTTGATAAGCGCCTTTTTCTTTTTCTGGCTTGTGCCTACATTGGCGGTGCTTTACGCGGAATGCGCTTATCAATATACCCGGCAATGAAATAGCAAATACCCGCCACGCCCGCGATCATCACGTAGCGCGTCCACCCGTCCAACGCTACACCCAGGCTATCCAGCCCGCTCAACACCACAAACACCAGCAGACCCAAGATCACCGATGCTCTGCCTGTCCAGGTGGGTGAGGGTGTCAATAAACGCCTTATCCAATAGGGCCTCATAGGGCTTCCTTCTTACTTGCGACGGAGTCGCCAATCGATGAAGGATACTCTCACGTTTTAATCAGGGCGACAAAGCGCGGTATCGGCTCTGGATTGCAGGCAATAAAAAAGGCCGCTACGCGGCCCTTGGGGTAAAAGCGAAGACCTTACTCGGTCGCTTTGTTCTTGAGGCTTTCCGCCCCTTGCTTGGTCTTGTCCCAAGCCTTCTCCGTACCCTGTTTGGTGGAGTGCCAGGCCTTTTGCGAGCCTTCGCTCACTTTGCTGCCGACGCTGTCGCTTTTGCCTTCGGCGGCGTGTTTGGCTTTCAGCTTCAGCTCCTCACCCTTGTCCTGAGACTGGTGCAGCTTTTCTTTGGCGGTATCCGCCCCTTTGTGCGCTTCAGCAACGACCTCGTTGCTGGCGTGGGCGGCGGTGTCGGTCGCGGTTTCAGCGGCGAACACCGGGGAAGCGAGCAGCAGTGCAGACAAGGCAATGATTGATTTCTTCATAAGTCCCTCTTTTCTCAAATACGTGCCATTCGTTATGAAACAAGATGGCATGAAACGCCCCTTGAACGATTTAAGAATAGGACTAAAACCAAAAAAATCGATATAAAATTTTATTACCAATATTTTTATTGATTTTTTATGCCACCAAGCAGCATGAGCGGGAAAGCGCACGAAAAAGTTAAATTTTTCCTGTCACAAAACTATAATTTGTACGAATTTTTAACAAGCACCAACAGGGATGGATTCTATGGTTGCCGCGATCATTATCGGCATTTTTATCATCAGCTTCCTCTACGCCCACTCCCGCGGCAAAGAGAAACAAAAGCTTACCCGCCAACTGTTCGATCACTCCACCTTTATGGGGCCGATCAACATGTTTATGACCGGCTTCTCCCGCTTGCCCGCCAAACAGCCCTACTTCGACGAAAAAGGCTTCCCGGAGCTGCAGACGCTGACCGACAACTGGCAGGTGATCCGCGAGGAAGCGGTACGCCTGCAGGATCACATCAAAAAGGCGCAGTCGCACAACGACGCAGGGTTCAACACTTTCTTCAAGCGCGGCTGGAAACGTTTCTATCTGAAATGGTACAGCGACAGCCACCCTTCGGCGCAGACGCTGTGCCCAAAAACCGTCGCGCTGCTCAACCGCATCCCGTCGGTCAAGGCGGCGATGTTCGCCGAGCTGCCGCCCGGCAGCCATTTGGGTAAACACCGCGATCCTTACGCCGGTTCGGTGCGCTATCACCTGGGGCTGATGACGCCCAACGACGACCGCTGCTTCATCGAGGTGGACGGCGAGCAGCACAGCTGGCGCGACGGCGAGGCGGTGATCTTTGACGAAACCTACGTGCACTGGGCACAAAACGCCACCGATCAGACGCGCATCATTCTGTTTTGCGACGTCGAACGGCCGATGAAATGGCGCTGGGCGCAGGCGGTCAACCACTGGGTCGGCGCCACGCTGATGTCGGCGGCCAGCTCGCCGAACGACGATCAGGATCGCACCGGCGGCATCAACCGCATCTTCAAGTACGTCAACGCGGTGCGCGATGCCGGCCAACGCCTGAAGGCGCGCAACCGCCGCGGTTACTACCTGCTGAAGTGGCTGGCGATCGCCGCCATTTTCGCCGCGATTATCATTCCCAGCCTATAAAACGAGCCAATCATCAACTCAGGGGCAACGCGAATGAGAATATTCGCATGCCCCTCTTCCGCCACACCCCGTACCCTGTGTTAACATACACGTTCCTAGAGCCGCCTCCGCTGGCCAACAGCTATCCCTCCGAAGCCTGATAGCAGCGCAAACCGCCCTTCGAATGTAAATGTTTAGTCAATTATGGAATTCCGACTAAACCCTGGCCGTACTTGGGTGTCTGAGTAGTCGTATCGCTATCGAGTGGAACCTTTATGCGTTACAGCTTGCTGCCCCCCTTTAACGTATAAAAAGAGTTTCTATGAAATCAGCCAAAGCATTTCAACTGGCCTTGCTGCACCCGCGCTACTGGCTCACCTGGTTCGGTCTCGCCCTGCTGTTCCTGCTGGTCCAGCTCCCCTACCCGTTGCTCAATCGGCTGGGAGTGTGGATGGGGCGCACTTCGATGCGATTTCTCAAACGCCGCGTCACCATCACCCGTCGCAACCTCGAGCTGTGCTTCCCCGAGATGGACGAAGCGCAGCGTGAGCGCAAGGTGGTGGGCAACTTCGAATCGCTCGGCATGGGCCTGTTGGAAACCGGCATGGCCTGGTTCTGGTCGGATAAACGCGTCAAGCGCTGGTTCAACGTCTCCGGCATCAACCACCTCAAAATGGCGCAGCGCGACGATCGCGGCGTGCTGGTGATCGGCGTGCACTTTATGTCGCTGGAGCTGGGCGGCCGGGCAATGGGTCTGTGCCAGCCGATGATGGCGATGTACCGTCCGCACAACAACAAGGCGATGGAGTGGGCGCAGACCAAGGGTCGCATGCGCTCCAACAAGGCGATGATCGATCGCAAGGATCTGCGCGGTATGGTGCACGCGCTCAAGCGCGGCGAGGCGGTATGGTTCGCGCCCGATCAGGACTACGGCCCGCGCGGCAGCGTATTCGCCCCGCTGTTCGCCGTCGATCAGGCCGCTACCACCAGCGGCACCTTCATGCTGGCACGCATGGCCAACCCGGCGCTGGTGCCGGTGGTGCTGATCCGCCGCGAACGTGGCCGCGGCTACGACCTGCTGATCCAGCCTGCCCTGGAAGACTATCCGCTCAGCGACGAACAGGCGGCGGCGGCTTACATGAACAAAGTGATCGAGAAAGAGATCATGCGGGCGCCGGAGCAATACATGTGGCTGCACCGCCGCTTCAAAACCCGACCGGCCGGTGCGCCCTCGCTGTACTGACCCTCTTTTTTTCAGCCCGGCCACGCCGGGCTTTTTTGTGCGCCACGTTTAAAAAGCGGCGGCTCGACACTCTACTTTCCTGTAATCTCCTTTTTTACCCGCACAGGAAAGGAAATGATGAAAGCTCAAGTTCGCATTGCTCTGGTCGGTGATTACAACCCGCAAGCCGTGGCCCATCAGGCCATCCCCGTGGCGCTCCAGCTCGCCGCCGCCCATCTCGACATCGACGTGCAGCCCCAGTGGCTACCGACCGACACCCTGACCGCCCCCGAAACGCTGCAAAATTTTGACGCCATCTGGGTGGTGCCGGGCAGTCCGTATCGTTACGACGACGGCGCCTTTATGGCGATCCGTCATGCGCGGGAAAACGACGTGCCGTTCCTCGGCTCCTGCGGCGGTTTTCAATACGCCATCGTCGAATACGCCCGCAACGTGATGGGCTGGCACGACGCCGGCCATGCGGAAACCGACAGCGGCGGCCGGTTGGTGATCGCCCCGCTGAGCTGCTCGCTGGTGGAAAAAACCGGCGACATCGTTTTTCAGCCCGAGACCCGCGTCGCGCAGGCCTACGGCAGCCTGAACACCCATGAAGGCTACCACTGCAACTTCGGCGTGAATCCGGAGTTCGTCGCCGATCTTGAGCGCTTCCCGCTGATGATCAGCGGCCACGACACCGAAGGCGACGTGCGCGCCATCGAACTGCCGGGCCGGCGTTTTTATGTCGCCACGCTGTTCCAGTCGGAACGCGCCGCGCTGCGCGGCGAGCTTTCACCGCTGGTGGTGGAACTCGTCAAAACCGCCGCCAACGGGTAAAAAAAAGCCCTCTTGCGAGGGCTTCATTGACAAGCAACGCGGTCAGCGTCGAACGAGCGTATTCAGCACGGCGCTGATGCGCTCTCCTAACCCGCGCCGGTTCGCCGCTTCCGACATCATGGTGACATGATCGCCATCGACCAGGTTGACCGTCACCGCCGACGCCGGCAGATGCCCCTCCCAGCCGAGTGCCGAGCCGTCGCGGCGGTTGTAACCTGCCGGCTTGATGCGTTGCCAGTAGGCTTCCAGATCGTCATTCAGCAAGCCGGGCATCTCCTCCACCGCTTTAAACAAATGCAGATTAAGGCCGAGCGGCCGGATGACGCTGGCGCCGACCAGGGTCGCATAGTGATAACGCTTGCGCCATAAAGCAGCCTCCTTCAGCGGATCATCGAGGAAAGTGCTGATGCCCTGGCCGTGCAGCACGGCCAGCGCCTCCTCCACCGACAGCAACTGCAGGCGGGCGAACAGCGCCGCCTCCAGCGTCGGATGTTCCACCTCCAGCCAGCTGAGGAATAGCTGTGTCGCATCGCGCATCGCCTGCTGTGGCCGCATGGTGTCGAGCAGGCCCACCAGCGCCACCTCTTCCCCCTCCGCCTGCAGCCGTTCCGCCACCATGTAGGTCAAGATCCCGCCCGAAGAGTAACCGAACAGATGGTACGGCCCGCTGGCTTGCGCCTGCCGGATGACCCCGACAACGATCTCCGCCATCGCCTCCATCGTTGCCGGCGGCGCGTCGGCCATCTCTGGCCACGGCACGGCATAAATCGGGAAGTCCGCATCGATCTCTTTGGCAATCTCATAAACATACGAGTGATCGCCATAGCCGGTCGGCATGAAGAACACCGGCGGGCGCTGGCCGCTGCGGCGCGCCGGCAATGCCCTGAGCGGCTGTGCGCCCGTGCGCTGCTCGACATGCGCCGCCAGATCCGCCAGCACCGGATGGTCAAAGATCGCCTGCACCTGCAGTGCGATCCCCCACTGCTGCGCCAGGCTGGCCTGGCGCACCGCCAGCAGCGAGTGGCCGCCCAGTTCGAAGAAGTTGTCGTGTCTGCCGATCTGCGGCAGCCCCAGCAACTCCGCCCACGCCTGCGCCAACAGCGTCTCGGTATCGCCGCGCGGCGCTTCGTAGGCTTCGCCTGCGGCGGCGGCCATCTCCGGCGCCGGCAGAGCCCGCCGATCAATCTTGCCGTTTGGCGTCAGCGGCATCGCCGCCAGCCAGACAAAGGCCGCAGGCAGCATATAGTCCGGCAACTGAGCCGCCAGATGCTGGCGCAGCTCACCGGCCAACCCGTCGCTCGCCACGTTCTCACGCAGGCTGATCCAGGCGATCAACCGCGTATCCGCACCGATGCAGCGGCCATCGACCACCGCTTCGTTCACCGCCGGGTGCGCCGCCAGGCGCGCCTCTATCTCCCCCATCTCAATGCGGAAGCCGCGGATCTTCACTTGACGATCGTTGCGTCGCTGATACTCGAGGTTGCCGTCCGCCCGATAACGCACCAGATCGCCGGTGCGATACATGCGCCCGCCCGGGTTGAACGGATCGTTCAGGAAACGCTCTGCGGTCAGTTCAGGCCGGTTGAGGTATCCCAGCGCCACGCCGACGCCGCCGATATACAGCTCGCCAATAGCGCCCAGCGGCGCCGGCCGACCGCGCGCATCCAACACATAGGCGCGGGTGTTGCCGATCGGCTTACCGATTGGCAAACGCGTTGCGCCTTGCACCTCGGCTATCGCCGCCGTCGTCGCGAAGGTCGTCGCTTCCGTCGGCCCATAGGCGTGGATCAGCTGTACCGGCCCCGCTTCCTGCAGCAGGCGTTCGAAGGCGCTCGGCTCCTCCTTTTCCCCGCCGCAGATCAGGTAGCGCAACTGGGCCAACGTCGCACCCATGCTGTACACATACTGATTGAACAACGCGGTTGTCAGGAACAGCGTCGTCACGCGATGCTGCGTCAATGCGGCGCTCAAACGCGCCGCATCCATCACGGTTTCCGCCGGGATCACCACCAGTTCGCCGCCGTTCAACAGCGCCGCCCACACCTCCATCGTCGCGGCGTCGAAGGCCGGATTAGCGGCGTAAGCCACCCGTTCCGTCGCATCGAACGCCGCATAACGGTTGTTGAGCACCAACCGAGTGATGCCCTGGTGCGGCGTCATCACGCCTTTAGGCAGCCCTGTGGAGCCGGACGTGTACATGATGTACGCCACCTCGCCGCTCGACAGCGACAGCGCCGGGTCGTTCTCGTCACCGCCGGAGACCACCGGCCGCAGCAGCGGCAAGGTATCCCCGTCCGCCGCTTCACCGACGATCAGACGCGCGCCGCTGTCCTCCAGGATCCACTGCTGACGCGCCGCCGGCAGCTGCGGATCGATCGGCACATACACCGCGCCGGCTTTGAAGATCGCCAGCTGCGTCGCCACCAGATCGATGCTGCGCGCCAGACGCGTCGCCACGCGCTCGCCCGGTTGAATGCCGTGCGCGATCAGAGCATGCGCCAGCCGGTTAGCCTGGGCGTTCAACGCCGCATAGCCGATCCGACGATCGCCTTGCACGATCGCTACAGCCTGCGGCGCACGCTGCGCCTGGCGTTCAAACAGCTGATGCACGCAAAGCGCTGCGGGATAAGGCTCCGCCGTCTGATTCCATTCCTCCAGCAGCAGCCGGCGCTCTGACGGCGGCAGGATCTCCAGTTCGCTCGCCGGCAGGGTCGGCTGGCTTTCCAACGCCTGCGCCAATGAGGCCAGCGCCTGTTGCATATAGCCGCAGATCCTCGCCGCCGGCACCGGCTCGCTGACCTGCACCGTCAACCCCAAAGAGTCGCCGCCGTCTTCCACCGACAGGACGAACGGATAGTTGGTGCGCTCCTGCGCGCTCAACAGCGTCATGCCTTCCGGCAACACCAGCTCGCTGCCGTTGTTGTGGCGATAGTTGAGCAAGGCGCTGAACAGCGGCATCCCCGCCGCCACGCCGCTGCAGCGCTGCGCCAGCGCCAGCGGCGCGTGCTCATGATGCAGCAACCCGCTCAGCCGCGCGTGGGCCTGGCGCGCCGCCGTCACCACATCGTCATCGCCGATGTCGAGGCGCAGCGGCAACGTATTGATAAACAGCCCCATCGCGCGTTCGGCGCCTTCCCCCGCCTGCATGCGTCCCAACAGCACGGTACCGAACACCACGTGATCTTGGCCGCTGGTGCGGGCCAGCACCTGCGCCCAGGCCAGATGGCACAGGCTGGCCAGGCTCACGCCCAGCCGCTTGGCCTGATGCCGCAGACGTTCGTTCAGCGCTTTGTCGATTGGCTGGTGCGCCGTGGTGACGCCCTTGCCGTCGCCGCGCACGTTGCCGAGCCCGAACGGCAGCACCGGCTCTTCGATGTCCGCCAGCATGGTGCGGAAGAAGGTTTCATGTTCTTGCGCGCTGACGCTCAAACGCGCCTGCGCCACCGCATTGCGGAACGGCGGTGGGGCGCCCAGCTCGGCACCTTTGCCGGCGAGGATCGTGGCGATCTCTTCCTCAATCAATGCCGCCGTGGAATGATCCCCCACCAGATGATGCCATTGTTGCAGCATCCACCAACTGCCATCGCTATCTTGCGCAACCACGACATTCAGCAGCGGCGCGCGGCTGAGATCCAGACGCGCATGCTGCGGATCGAAGCGCGCCAGCAGTTGCTCGCCAATCGCCCCCTGCGCCGGATCGAGCGTCAGCTCAGTCCACGGCAGCGCGGCGGCGCGCCAAACGACCTGTACCGGCTCGCGGATCGCCTCACTGATGAACGCCGTGCGCAAAATATCGTGGCGATCGATCACCTGTTGCATCGCGGCCCGCCAACGATCCAGTCGCTCGCGGTGCTCAAAGCGCAGCAGCGTAGATAACAGGTACGGATCGCCCCGCTCCGCCAACAGGTGGTGGAACAGGATCCCCTCCTGCAACGGCGACAGCGCATAGATATCCTGCACGTTGGCCACGCCGCCCGGCACGCGCGCCACGATGCTGTCGATTTCAACCTGGTTCAGCGAGGCCAGCGGCAGCAGCTCAGGCGTGATGCGCGCGCTATCCGGCCGCAGCAGGTTCTCGGGGATCTCGATTTCGCAGCGCGCCTCCAGCGCCTCCGCCAGCGAGGCCAGCGTCGGGGCGGTAAACAGCGTCTGCACGTTCGCCGTCAGGCCGCAGCGGCGCAGCTCCGCAATCAGTTTCACCGCCAGCAGCGAGTGCCCACCCAACTCGAAGAAATTGTCATGTCGGCCGACATTCGGCAGACCGAGCAATTCGCCCCAGATCGCCGCCAACAGGGTTTCCGTGTCGCCCTGAGGCGCTTCATGGCCCACGCGTGCAAAGTCGCCGGCCTGCGGCGTCGGCAACGCGTGGCGATCCACTTTGCCATTCGGGGTCAACGGCAAGTCGGCCAGCATCAGACAGGCCGCCGGCACCATGTAGTCCGGCAACTGCGCCGCCAGATGCCGCCGCAGCTCGTCGGCCAGATCGCGGCCCTCGGCCTCAGCTTGCGGGACGATCCAGGCGATCAACGCAGGATGCGCGCCGCGCACGTCAACCACCGCTTCGCGCACCGCCGGGTGCGTTTCCAACAGGACTTCAATCTCGCTGCACTCGATGCGGAAGCCGCGGATCTTCACCTGCTGATCGTTGCGTCCGCAGTAATCGAGATTGCCGTCCGGCAGATAGCGCGCTAAATCGCCGGTGCGATACAGGCGGCCTCCCTCGTTAAACGGATCCGCCAGGAAACGCTCGGCCGTGAGGTCTTCGCGATTCAGGTAACCCAGCGCCACGCCCACGCCACCGATATACAGCTCGCCGATCGCGCCCAGCGGCACCGGCTGGCGGTGTTCATCCAGCAGATACACCCGGGTATTGCCGATCGGCCGGCCAATCGGCAAACGGTGCCGCCCCGCCGCCACGGTAATATGCGCCGAGGTGGCGGCGGTAGTGGCTTCCGTCGGGCCGTAGCCGTTGATCAGCTGCACCCGGCCGCCCTCCTTCAGCACCCGGGTATAGGCATGAGGATCCGCCGCTTCGCCGCCGCTGATCAGGTATTTCAGCCCCGCCAACGTCGCGGGAATGCTGTGCGCATGCTGATTGAACAGCGAGGTCGGCAACACCAGCACCGTAATCGCCTGACGCGTCAGCAGATCGGCGAACGCCGAGGCGTCCAGCAAGACCGCAGGCGGCACCACCACCAGCGCGGCGCCGTTCAGCAAGGCTCCCCAAACTTCCAGCGTCGCCGGATCGAATGCCGGGTTGATGGCGAAAGCGATACGATCTGAGTCGCTGAACTCCGCATAACCGTTATTGATCACCAGTCGGTTGATCCCCTGATGCGGCACCATCACGCCTTTCGGCTTACCGGTTGAGCCGGAGGTATACATGATGTAGGCCAGATCCAGACTGTTGCTCGCCAATATCGGCGCGCCGGACGGCAGGTCCGCGTCATCATTTTGCGGAAGACGAGCGACGCCGACGCCGATCTGCGCGTCGTCCTCGCCGCCGTTCAGCAGCAGCACCGCGCCGCTGTCGGCGATGATCCAGTTCTGCCGGCCGGCCGGCAGCTGCGGGTCAACCGGCACATAGGCAGCACCGGCCTTAAGGATCGCCAATTGGGCGATCGCCAGGGCGGCGCTGCGCTCAAACCGGACCGCCACGCGCTGGCCGGGCTCCACGCCCGCCTTAATCAGGCGCCAGGCCAGCCGATTGGCGCGCTCCGCCAACTGCGCGTAGCGAATAAGCTGCTCGCCATCGATCAACGCCGTCGCCTGCGGCGTGCGCCGCGCCTGCTCGTCGAACAGCTGATGCACGCACGCCTGCGCCGGATACGCCCGCTCGGTGCGGTTCCAGTCATGCAGCAGCAGTTGGCGTTCGGCCGCAGGCAGCAGATCGACGCGCGCCGCCGGCTGGGTAAGATCCGCCGCCATCGCTCGCAGCGCCTGCTGCAGATACACGCCGTAGCGCACCGCCGTGTCGCGATCGAACAAGGCGCTGGCGTAGTTCAACGAGCCGACAATGCCGCTGCCGCTTTCCGCCAACTCGAGCGTCATGTCGAATTTCGCGACGTCATAGCTCAGCCCGGCATCCGCCGTTTGCAGGCCCGGCAAGGCGATATCGCGCACCGAGCCATCCTGCCAGGCCAGCATCACCTGGAACAGCGGCGTCGCGTCCAGCTGGCGCGGCGGATTGACCACCTCCACCACCTGTTCGAACGGCAGATCGCCGTTTTCCCGCGCCGCCAATACCGTCTCGCGCACTCGCTCGAGCAAGATTTGCAGCGTCGGCTCACCGCGCAGATCGACATGCATCGCCAGCGTGCTGACGAAGAAGCCGACCAGCGGTTCGATTTCCAGCCTGCCGCGGTTGGCCTCCGGGGTGCCGATCACCACCTGCTGTTGGCCGGCCATGCGGGACAACACCAGGCTCCAGGCGGCCAGCACCGTCATGAACAGCGTGCCGCCGTATTGACGGCTTAACCGCCGCAGCGCGTCGGTAAGCGCCGCGTCGATGGCCAGAGGCACCTCGCCACCGGCGAACGACTGCATCGCCGGACGCGGCCGATCGGTCGGCAGCGTCAGCAGCGCCGGCGCATCGCCCAGCGTCTGGCGCCAGAACGCCGCCTGCTCGGCCAACCGTTCCTGCGTCAACCACTGGCGCTGCCAAACGGCATAATCGACATAGTGCACCGCCAGCGGCGGCAGCGGCGACGGTTCGCCGCGTTGGAAGGCGCCATACAGCGCGCTCAGCTCCCGCATCAGGATCCCGGTAGACCAGCCGTCGGAAACGATATGGTGGCAGGTCAGCAGGAACAGATGCCGCCGCTCGCTCACTTGCAGCAAGCAGGCCCGCACCAGCGGCCCCCCTTCCAGATCGAACGGCGCTTTCATCGCTGTTTCGGCCAGCGCGTGCAAACGTTGCTCCGCCTGATGCTCGCCGCGCAAGTCGTGATACGCCAGCGGCATGGCCGCCTCCGGCAAGATCCGCACCTGGGGTTGCCCATCCTGGCAGACAAACACGCTGCGCAAGGCTTCGTGGCGGGCATACAGCGCGTCGAGGCTGCGCTGGAACGCCGGCGCATCCAGTTCGCCGTCCAAGCGCAACGCCAGCGGGATATGGTAAGTCTCGCCGATCCCGCCCATTTGGCTCAGGAACCACAACCGCTGCTGGGCAAACGACAACGGCAATGCGCCGTGACGCGGAGTCGGCACGATGGCCGTCGGCTGCGCCGCCCCCTCCCGTTCCAGCCACTGCGCCAGCGCCTGCAACACCGGCGCGGCGAACAGCGCCGACAGCGGCAACCGCCAGCCGGCCTGCTGCACCCGGTTGGCCAACTGTACCGCCAGCAGCGAATGTCCGCCCAGGGCGAAGAAGTCATCCTGACGACCGACGCGTTCAACATTCAGTAACTGACGCCAGACGGACGCCAGCAGGCGTTCCCGCTCATCGGCCGGCGCTTCATAAACGGCGCGCGCGGCGGCGCCCAGCTCCGGCGCCGGCAGCGCGCGTTTGTCCAGCTTGCCGTTGGTGGTCAGCGGCAACGCGTCCAGCCACACGAAGGCCGTCGGCACCATATAGTCCGGCAGACGCCCGGCCAGATGCTGACGCAGCTGCAGCGCCAGCGTTTCCCGGTCCCCCCCTTCGCCCGGCACCGCCCAGGCCACCAAACGTTTGTCGCCGCCGTTGTCCTGCCAGGCGTCAACCGCCACGCTGCGGACCGCAGGATGGCTCAGCAGCGCCGCCTCCACCTCACCGCACTCAATGCGGAAACCGCGAATTTTCACCTGCTGGTCGTTGCGCCCCAGGTACTCCAGCTCACCGTTCGGCAGATAGCGCGCCAGATCGCCGGCGCGATACATCCGTTCTCCCGCCACGAAAGGATCGTCGAGGAAACGTTGCGCATTCAGCTCCGGCCGATTCAGGTAGCCGCGCGCCACGCCCAGCCCGCCGACATACAGCTCCCCCACCGCGCCCTGCGCCACCGGCTGACCGTGTTCGTCAAGCAGATACAGGCGCAGATCCGGAATACGGCGGCCGATCGGGCTGCCGCTGCCGGTGATGTCCGCCGGAGACATTTCCCGGTAAGTGACGTGCACCGTCGTTTCCGTTATGCCGTACATATTGATTAACCGCGGCGCGTCCGGCCGATTACGGGCATACCACGGCGCCAGATCGGCCGGATTCAGCATTTCGCCGCCGAAGACGATGTAGCGCAGCCGATGCGGCGTGTCGTCCTGAGCCTGAATGAACGCCTTAAAGGCGCTAGGCGTCTGATTCAGCACCGTCACGCCCTGGTGACAAACCAGCTGATAGAACGCGGGGGCGGAGCGCGCCGTTTCCTGCGGCACGATCACCAACCGGCCGCCGTGGCGCCACGCGCCCCAGATTTCCCATACCGAGAAATCGAAGGCGAACGAGTGGAACAGACACCACACATCCCCGGCGTCAAAGCCGAACCCGGCATCGGTCGCGGTAAACAGGCGCTCAACCTGACGGTGTTCCACCATCACGCCTTTCGGCTTGCCGGTCGATCCGGAGGTATAGATCACATAGGCCAGATTGGCCGCCGTCAGCCCTTCAACCTGCGGATTGGCGGCCTCGGTGCCCCAGTCTTCCTCCAGCGCCATCGTCGGCACATCGGCCCCGCTCAGCGCCGAGCGCCCTGCAGCGTCGGCCAGCAGCAACACCGGCCGGGCATCGTGTAAAATGTACTCCAGACGTTCGCCGGTATACGCCGGATCGAGCGGCACATAGGCGCCGCCCGCTTTCAGGATCGCCAGCAACCCGACCAGCATCGGCGTGCCGCGCTCCGCACACAGCGCCACCAGACGATCGGGCCCGACGCCGCGCGCGATCAACACCTGCGCCAACGCGTTGGCTCGTTCATTGAGCGCCCGATAGCTGAGGCGTTCTTCTCCGCACACCGCTGCGATCGCCGCCGGCGTGCGCAGCGCCAGCCGCTCCAGGTGATGGTGCGGGCAGAGATCCGCCTGCGGTTCATCCGGCGTGCAGTTCCAGCCATGCAACAACCGTTGCCGTTCGTTCTGCGGCAACAGCGCAAGCTGCGAAACCGGCAGCGGCGCCGCCAACGCGATGCCCTGCAGCACCTGGCGCAGATAGATCCCGTAGCGCTCAGCGGTTTCACGATCGAACAGCGCCGTGGCGTAATACAGCGAGCCGGCGATCTCTTCGCCGATCTCGGTCAGATCCAGCGTCATGTCATATTTCGCCGCGGCATAGCCGGCATCGATCGCTTCCGCCTGCAGCCCCGGCAAGCCGATATCGTGCACCGAACCGTCCTGCCAGCTCAGCATCACCTGGAACAACGGGGTATGGCCGCGATGACGCGGCGGGTTCACCTGTTCAACCACCTGCTCGAAAGGCAGATCGCCATGGTCGCGCGCCGCCAGCAGCGTATCGCGCACGCGCAGCGCCAACGTCGACAAATCCGGATCGTCGGACAGATCGATGCGCAGCGCCAGGGTGCTGACGAAGAAGCCGATCATCGGTTCCGTTTCCAGCCGGCGACGGTTGGCCTCCGGCGTGCCGATCACCAGATCGCGCTGCCCCGACAAACGGGACAGCACGACGCTCCACGCCGTCAGCAGCGTGATGAACAGCGTGCATCCCTGACGCAGGCTGAATTGCCTCAGCGCCGCGGTCAGCTCGGCATCGAGCGAGACGGCCACCCGATCCCCGGCAAATGACTGCACCGCCGGACGCGGACGGTCGGTCGGCAACGTCAACAGTGCCGGTGCATCGCCCAACGTCTGGCGCCAATAATCGGCCTGCTTCGACAACCGCGCAGGCTGCAGCCATTGCCGCTGCCAGTGGGCGTAATCCGCGTACTGCAACGCCAGCGGCGGCAGCGGTGACGGCTCGCCGCGACACAATGCGCCGTACAGCGCGCCCAGCTCCCGCAGCAGGATGCCGTTCGACCAGCCATCGGAAATGATGTGGTGGCAGGTCAGCGCGAACAGCTGTTCCTCGTCGCTCAGCCGGATGAGGCTGGCGCGCACCAGCGGGCCGCCGGTCAGATCAAAGGGCGCTGCGACCTCTTCCCGTATCAGCGTGGCGGCGCGCGCCTGCGCATCCGCGACGCCGCGCAGATCGTGGATCGTCAGCGGCAAACCGGCGATCGGCAAAATGAGCGCCTGCGGCTGGCCGTCGCGGCTGATGAAGACGGTGCGCAACGCGTCGTGGCGCGCATAAAGCGCGTCGAGGCTGCTCTGCCAGGCGGCCAGATTCAGCGGCCCACGCAGCCGCAGCGCCAACGGCATGTGGTAAATTTCGCTCATGCCGTCCAGCTGGGTCAGGAACCACAGGCGCTGCTGAGCGAACGACAGCGGTAAGGCGGCATCGCGCGGCGCGGGCAGAATCGGCGGCAGGCTTTCCGCCTGCGTAATCTGGCGCGCCAACGCCTGCAGAACCGGGTTGGCGAACAGCGCCTGCAGTGATAACGGCAACCCGCTTTGCTGCAGGCGGTTGGCCAAACGCACCGCCAACAGCGAATGGCCGCCCAGAGCGAAGAAGCTGTCGTTGCGGCCAACCTGTTCCACGCCCAGCAGCTCTTCCCACAGCGCCGCCAGACGCTGCTCGACGTCCCCCTGCGGCGCCTCGTAGGCTTCTCGACGATAGGCCTCGCCCGACGGGTCGGGCAATGCGCGGCGATCGAGCTTACCGTTTGGCGACAGGGGCAGCGCCTCCAGCAGCACGCAAGCGGCCGGCACCATGTAATCCGGCAGCTTGTCGGCCAAATGCCGGCGCAGCGTCTCCGCCAGCGACGCCTCATCGGCACCTGGCTGCGACACCACCCAGGCGATCAGGCGTTTCTCACCGCCGTCGCCGCCGCGCGCATCCACCACGGCTTCGCGCACCTGCGGATGCGCGGCCAGCGCCGCCTCTATCTCGCCGCATTCGATACGGAAACCGCGGATCTTCACCTGCTGATCGTTACGTCCCAGATACTCGATATTGCCGTCCGGCAGATAGCGAGCCACATCGCCGGTGCGGTACATGCGGCCGCCGTGACCGGCATCGAACGGATCGGCCAGGAAACGCTCCGCCGTCAGTTCAGGCCGGTTGAAATAGCCACGCGCCACCTGAATGCCGCCGATATACAGCTCGCCGACCGCCCCCAGCGGTACCGGCTGCCCTTGTTCATCAAGCAGATAGATCCGCGTGTTGGCCACCGGCCGCCCAATGGGCGCCGACACCAGCCCAGATTGGCGGGTGCAGTGCCAGGCGGTCACGTCCACCGCCGCTTCGGTCGGGCCATAGAGGTTATGCAACTCGACATGCGGCATCTGGCGGTAGAATTCGGCCACCAGTGAGGCGGGCAGCGCCTCGCCGCTGCACATGACGCGCACCACCTGCCCGCAGCGGCGGCTCGCGCCTTCATACAGCAGGAAGCTTTGCAGCATAGACGGCACAAAGTGCAGCGTTGTCACGCCATACTGTTCGATGACGCGGCTCAGGTACTCCGGATCCTTGTGGCCTTCAGGGCGCGCCATTGCCAGACGCGCGCCATACATCAACGGCCAGAAGAATTCCCACACCGAGACGTCGAAGCCGAACGGCGTTTTCTGCAGCACCGTATCCGCCGGCGTCAATCCATAAGCCTGCTGCATCCAGAGCAGGCGGTTAACGATGCCACGATGTTCATTCATCGCGCCTTTCGGTTTGCCGGTCGAGCCGGAGGTATAAATCACGTAGGCCAAATGGTTGGGCTGCGCGCGCGGCGCCGGGTTATCGGCGTTCAGCTCGTCCGCCAACGGTTCATCCAGCGCCAGCAGCGGCACCGCGTGTTCGCCCAGCGCCGCGCGGCCGGCGGCGTCCGCCAGCAGCAGCACCGGATCGGCGTCCTGCAGGATATAGTGCAGACGCTCGCCCGGATAAGCCGGATCCAACGGCACATAGGCGCCGCCGGCCTTGAGGACGCCGAACAATGCTGTCACCATCGCCAGGCTGCGCTCGGCGCACACCGCCACGCGGCAATCCGGACCGACACCGCGCGCTATCAGCGCGTGCGCCAGGCGATTGGCCTGCGCATTCAGCTGGGCGTAGCTCAGTTCGGCGCCGCCGCAAACCAGCGCCACGGCGTCCGGCGTGCGGCGCACCTGCGCTTCAAACAGCGCATGCAGGCAGACATCCTGCGGATAAGGCTGCGCCGTTGCGTTCCAGCCATTGATCAACAAGGCGTACTCGTCGTCCGGCAGAATCGACAGTTCGCGCACCGGCATTTCCGGCGTGTGTTCCAGCGCATTCACCAGAGCGGTCAATGCCTGTTGCATATAGCGGCACACCCGTGCGGCGTCGATAGGATCGATGACCTGCGCCGTCAACGCCAGCGAATCCATGCCGTCGTCTACCGACAGCACGAACGGGTAGTTGGTGCGTTCGTCCGCGCCGATCAGGCTGACCCCTTCCGGCAGCGCCAATGCTTCCCCGTCGTTGTGGCGGTAGTTCAGCAGCGCACTGAACAGCGGCGCACCGTTTTTCACGCCGCTGCAGCGCTGCGCCAACGCCAGCGAGGCGTGCTCATGCGCCAGCAAGCCGCTCAGGCGCGCATGCGCCTGCCGCACCGACGCCTCAACGCTGCGCCCGTCCATATCCAGCCGCAGCGGCAGCGTATTGATGAATAGCCCCAGCGCCCGGTCGGCGCCTTCGCCCGATTCCATGCGGCCCAGCAGCACCGTGCCGAACACCACGGCATCACGCCCGCTGGTGCGCGCCAGCACCTGCGCCCAGGCCAGATGGCACAGGCTGGCCAGGCTGACGCCCAGCCGCTTCGCCTGTCGACGCAGGCCGGCATTCAGCGCAGGCGCCAACGCCAGGCGGCCGGTATTGGCGCACTGTCCGTCGCCGTGTACGTTGCCGAGCCCGAACGGCAGTACCGGTTCGTCGATATCCGCCAGCATGCCGCGGAAGAAACTCTCATGTTCCTGTTCGCTGAGCCCCAAACGCGCTTGCGCCACCGCATTGCGGAACGGCTGCGCGCTGCCCAGCGTATCCCCGCGCCCGGCCAGAATGGCGTTGACTTCTTCCCCCATCATCGCCAGCGTCGAGTGGTCGCCAATCAGGTGGTGCCACTGCTGCAAGACGTACCAGCTGCCGTCGCTCTCTTCGGCGATGACGTAATACAGCAGCGGCGCCCGCGTCAGATCCTGACGGATCCGCCGGGGATCGAAGCGCGCTTCCAGCTGACGGCCGACCGGCCCCGCGGCCGGATCCAGCGCCAGCTCGATCACCGCTAAGCGCGCCCGGCGCCAGACGACCTGTACCGGTTCGGACAGCCCCGCACCGACAAAGGCCGTGCGCAAAATGTCATGACGCTCCACCACCTGCTGCATCGCCGCCAGCCAGCGATCGAAACGCGCCCGGCTGTCGAAGCGCAGCAGTGCCGACAGCAGGTAAGGGTCGCCCTCTTCCGCCAGCATGTGGTGGAACAAGATCCC
This sequence comes from Serratia sp. Nf2, assembly GCF_003028435.1. NCBI lineage: Bacteria > Pseudomonadati > Pseudomonadota > Gammaproteobacteria > Enterobacterales > Yersiniaceae > Serratia > Serratia sp. Nf2. Next base: position 345,525 of record NZ_PYTW01000004.1, read on the forward strand.
TTCCTGCAACGGGGAAAGGGCATAGATATCCTGTACGTTGTCGATGCCCCCCTCCACACCGTCGACGATCTGATCGATCTCAGTCTGCGTCAGATCGGCCAGCGGCAGCATCTGCGGCGTGATTGCGCGGCAGCCCGACACAATCCGATTTTCCGGCACCTGGATCCGCTGCTGCGACACCAGCGTTTGCGCCAGAGCCGACAGCGTTGGCGTGGAGAACAGCGCCTGAACGCTCGCCGACAGCCCCGCCTGGCGCAGCTGCGCCATCAGCTTCACCGCCAACAGCGAATGGCCGCCCAACTCAAAGAAGTTGTCGTGACGCCCCACGCGTTCAACGCTCAACAACCCCTGCCAAATCTGAGCCAGCAGCCTTTCGGTTTCCCCCTGCGGCTCGACATAGGCTTCGCGCATGGCGGCATCCAGCGCTGGCGCCGGCAGCGCGCGCCGATCCAGTTTGCCGTTCGGCGACAGCGGCAGCGCCTCCAGCCACACAAAGGCCGTCGGCACCATATAATCCGGCAGCGTTGCGGCAAGCGCCCGGCGCAGCGTCTGCGCCAGCGCCTCACGCTCCGCTTCCGGCTGCGGCACGACCCAGGCCACCAGACGTTTGTCGCCTTCGCCATCCGTGAGCGCATCTACCACCGCGTCGCACACGGCGGCATGCATAGCCAGCTGCGACTCGATTTCACCGCATTCAATGCGGAAGCCGCGAATTTTTACCTGCAGATCGTTGCGGCCCAGATACTCCAGGCTGCCGTCCGGCATATAGCGCGCCAGATCGCCGGTGCGGTACATGCGGCCACCCGGCGCGAAAGGATCGGCAAGAAAACGCTCCGCCGTCAGCGCCGGTAGATTCAGGTAGCCGCGCGCCACCTGCGCGCCGCCGATATACAACTCACCCACGGCACCCAGCGGCACCGGCTGGCCATAGTCATCCAGCAAGTACGCCCGGCCGTTGGCGATAGGCCGGCCGATAGACGGCATCGCCGTACCGACCGCCGGCTCGCCCGAAGTCGCTACCACGGTCGTCTCCGTCGGCCCATAGTTATTCACAATGGTTACGCCAGGCGGCGCCTGGAGCGGCCAGCGGCGGATGCTGTCGCCACCGATCAGCAGCATCCGCAGATCGGCAGGCATGTCGCCCATCAGTGCGATCTCAGCCAGCGGCGTCACCATAAACCCGACCTGCACACCGCTGCCGCGCCACCATTGCAGCAGCGCTTCGCCATTGCCCGCCGCCTCTGCCGGCGGCAGCAACAGCGTCGCCCCCTGCGTCAACGTCGGCCAGATTTCCCAAACGCTGGCGTCAAAACCCAGACCCGCCATGCTGGTCGTTCGCTCACCGGCCTGCAAACCGGTCGCTTCGCAGTGCCACATGATCAGGTTGATCAGGTGCGCCTGTTCCACCATTACCCCTTTCGGTTTGCCGGTCGAGCCCGAGGTGTAAACCACATACGCCAGACTGCCTGGCTGCGCGCGCGGCGGCAGATCGTGCTCCTGCTCTGGCAGCGCGTCTTCCAGGGCCAACAGCGGCGCGGCCACCGCCCCCAGCGCCGCGCGGCCGGCGCTATCCGCCAACAGCAACGCCGGCGCGCAGTCCTGCACGATATAGTGCAGGCGTTCAGCGGGATAAGCCGGATCCAGCGGCACATAGGCGCCGCCGGCTTTCAGGATCGCCAACAGTGCAACGATCATCTCCGGGCTGCGCGCGGCGCAGACCGCGACGCGGCTTTCCGGCCCCACGCCGCGTGCCGTCAGGTGGTGCGCCAGCCGGTTGGCGCGCGCGTTCAATTCCGCATAGCTCAGCGACGTCTCCCCCTGAGACAGCGCCGGCGCCGTCGGCGTACGCCGCGCCTGCGCTTCAAACAGGGCCGACACGCTTGACGCCTGCGGGAAAGCACGGTGGGTGCGGTTGCGCACGTTGAGCAATAGCTCTCGCTCCGCCTGGCTCAGTAAACGATCGCCGCGCACCGGCGCATTCGGCGCCGCAGCGGCCTGCCGGAGCAGCAATAGCAGATGTTGCGCGGCGCGCAGCATCTGCTCGTCCCCCACCGCGGCGCTGTCGTACACCCAACGGAAAGCGCCGTTGCTTTCACAGATCTGCAGCACTGCCCGGGCGCCGGAGCGTTTCACCGCCGCTGCGCCCTCCTGGCCTTCGTCGAATCCCGGCGAGGTGTCGCGGCGCAATAGCGCCACGACGGTTGACCAGGCGCGCGAACGCGTGTCCAGGCCGAGCAATGCCGGATGGTAGGCCCGACGCGCGTACGCCTGCTGCCATTCGCGTCGCATCTGCACCTGCGCCTCGGTGAAACCCAGCGTCGGATTCAGCGAGATCTGCAGCGGCAGTGTCCAAACCTGGCCCGACTCGCCGATAACGTCGTCCGTCGCGTTCAGCCAGCCAAGTTGGAAATCACTTTCGCCGCCCATCAATCCCAGATACAACGCCAATCCGGTCAACACCGATTCGACCTCGATCTTGCCCGCGTGTTGCCAGGCCGTAGCTTGCCATGCCGGCCGGGTTTCGCGCTGCCAGGCCACCGGGAACGCCGCCGGAGCAAACTGGGCCAATCGCGGTTGCCAGAAAGCCGCATGGTGCCCACCGGCCGCCTGTATCTCCTCCAGCCGTTTCACCTGCAAGGGATCAAGCAACGGCAACGGCTCGCCCACCGTCAAACCGTGCCGCCGCGCCAGCGCTTCCCCCGCCGCCAGCTCCCCTTCGGCGGTGAACCAGCCTCCGATCCGCACCGCCCCTTCCGCCGTGGCGATATTCCAACCCGCATCGTCGACGCCAAGCAGCGTACCGGGGGCCGCATCGCCGGCGTCAGGCAGCATTTCCAGGCGCCCAACGCCCAGCGCCCGGTCGGCCAACAGGATTTTCAGCGGGCAATCGCCCGCAGGATGGCCGAGTGACGTCGCGAGGCGCACCAGTTCAGCGGCAGGACGATCCCAACGGATAAAGCCGGCGGCCGGCGGCAGTCGGCGGAGATCATAGAAACTGCCGCTGACGTCCGCTTCAGGCTGCGCATGAATCTGTTGCATCACCTGAGCGATACTGCCTTCAGGCTGTTCAGAGAGGGTCCGCAGAATAAACTGGAAACGCCGCTGTAAACTCTCAAGCTGGCTTAATGAATGGGCATGTGGCGCATCGGCAAACATGACGTCCAATTCTTGCGCCTGCTGATCTTCGTAAAACAGAATTTGCATATCGCTGACGGCGATGTTGCCGCCGTAATACCAGCGCGTCTTACATCCCCAAAACGGATCGCCATGATCGAAGGAAACGATATTGATAGCGGGACCAAACCAGGATGAGCTCATGGTACTGCGATCGCGACGAATATCCTCACCGCGATATAATTGCCGACGAACCACTTTGGCTATTTCCGCAGCGACCTGTTGTGCAAAATCCGCCAGACGACTTTCAGGGTTAATGGCTAAAATCAGTGGCACCACATTCGCGGTCATACCAATACTGTTTCGCTCTCGGGTACCGGTAACCGGCAGGCTGAAATTCAATAAGGTCTGACCAGTAATACTATGAAAACATAATGCGACGGCCGCCGCCAATATATGAGCGCGATGTACACCGGCTTTTTCCGCACCCCGATCAATCGCCGCTATCTCATTTATTGTTAATGTGTGATTGCTGATTTGCATGGACGAATAAGGGACGAGTTTCTCCTGACGCGTCAAGCTATGGGGCGCGGCGAGCGTGTAGCCTTGCCAGAACTGTTTGTCGGTAGCGAAGCGGGAAGAGTCGCGGTACTGCAGGTCGTGTTCATAGAGCCGGCTAAAACTGCAATTGCTGAATTCAGGAATGCTATTTTTCTCAGCCAACGCGTTGTAATACAGTGCGATGCGACGCATGAACTCTTCAGCGCTGCGGCCATCCACCAGCATGTGGTGAAAACGCCGGTAGAGAATATAGCTGCCCGGCGCCAACGTCAGTAAGGCAAAGCCGAACAGGTCCTGATCCAGCGCGGAGATAACGCGATCGGCATCTTGCCGCATCCAGCGCTGTGCCGCCAACTCAGGGTATTCCTGGCTGCTGAAGTCATGCGCGGAAAGCGGATCATGACTGCACGCCGCACGGTATTGATAAAGCTCACCATCTTGTTCGGTGAAATGGGCCTGCATCGCCGGCGTTTCTTCAATGATCGCGTCTATCGCCTGGCGCAGCAGGGCTATCTGCAACGGCCCTTCTATCGTGCCGTATCCCCACATATTGAACGGCAAGCCTTCAGACATGCTGGCGCTCAGCCAAAGCTCGCGCTGAGCGGTGGTAATTTCATGCAGTTCGACTTTCTCCAACGCAACATGAGCACCCGTACGGAATTCCCCACTCTTCACATCAGTTTGTTTGTTCATAATATTCTCTAGCACGTTTTCATTACGTTAATGAAAGGGACCGTCCGGATTTAGGCAAAGCCTGGCCGTCCGACAGTTCAAGTCAGAATAAAAAACCGTAGAAAAGCTGGGTCTCCCCCCAACTAAGAAAGAATGAAATGGTTAATCCAGAGGTTCCCCCTGTGCCTCAATTTGTTGAGCTGTGAAGTATAGGAGAGGATATTTTTTTTGGCGAAATGTGCGAAAGGGAATAAATGACCATTTTATTTCCCCGATATTACTCAGGGATGACGAGCGTATTCCGCTTGCATTAATCCGATATAATTAGAGAGGAATTCATATTCTTTTTTATTATTCACCACAGTTAATGTGCAACAATACTTACGATAAGAGCCTCTCCATATCAATAAGTTATACTTTATTGTTTTTATGGTAATAATTTATAGATTAATTAATTCATTGTCATTTAAAATGAGCGGCAATTTTGCCCGCAGCACATCTATCGTTTTTTGTTATAACGATGGGAAAAATTATGCTGAAAAATTTCTTCGTTTTTTCGGGTGCCCATCAACGGCACCGTTCCCAATGACAGACAACGTAAAATGGGGCGGCAGAGCCCGCCCCGAGAGGTCTTACCACATCAGCCGGCCAATCAGCGGCGCGGCCACCACCGTGATAATGCCGGCCAGCATCATCACCAGGCTCGACACCACGCCCTCCTGCGGCCCCAGTTCATAAGCGCGGGCGGTGCCGGCGCCGTGCGATGAGGCGCCAAATCCGGCCCCCTTCGCCAGGCGGCTACGCACCGCCAGACGCAGAAACAAAATGTCGCCCACCGCCATGCCGAACACCCCGGTGATCACAACGAACAGCGCCACCAGATCCGGCTGCCCGCCCATCTGCTTGGCGGCCTCCAGCGCGAACGGCGTAGTAATCGAACGCACCGCGAGACTGCGCTGCACCTCTTCCGGCAGCGTCAGCAGGCGCGCCAGCCACACCGAACTGTACACCGCCACCAGCACCGCCGTCGTAACGCCGGCGGTCAGCGACAGCCAGTGTCGGCGGATGATATGCAGGTTCTCATATACCGGCACCGCGAAGGCGATGGTCGCCGGCCCCAGCAGCCATAGCAGCCAGTGGGTTTCACCGATGTAGTCCTGATAGGAGATGTGGGTGACCACCAGCAGCAGCACCAGGATCATCGGCGTCAGCACCAGCGGCATCAGCAACAACGTGCGGCGGCGGCGATAGAGTTTCTTGTTGGCGAAGTACAGCGCCAGCGTCGCCAGAAAGCAGGCCAGGCTGAGGATAAAATCATTCATGGCGCGGCTTCCTCCGCTGCAGCCAAATCTCCAGCCGATATACCCTGTCCACCACCAGCCCGGTCGCGCCCAGCGTCAGCATGGTGCTGACCGCGATCACCAGAAAGATCTTCCAGCCCTCGACCATCAGCAGCTGGGCATAGTTGACCACCGCCACCACCGCCGGCACGAAGAACAGCAGCATTTCCGCCAGCAGCCAGCGGGAGCCGGCCTTGACCCAGCTCAGCGGCAGAATGCGCAGCAGGATCAGCGCCAGCAGCATCAGCATGCCGACGATATTGGCGGGAAGCGGCAGGTGGAATTGTTGCACCAGACGATCGGCGATCAGGAACAGCGCCGCATACAACGCCACCTGAATCGGCACCTGCAAACGGGTCAGCAGGGAGGGGGCAACGCGGCGTAACGCCAGAGACATGAAAGATGACCTCAAACAATAAATTGACGGCCTACAGTATACGCAGCCGGGAAACCACGCCTGAAATGAATTAAAATTATCGACATCATGCCGTCCGGGAATAGTTTCCCGCCGGTAGCGCCCTCAAGGAGAACCCTAACGTGGATGTCCGCACCCTGCGCTACTTCGTTGAAGTGGTGCGCCAGCAAAGCTTCACCCGCGCCGCGGAAAAACTGTTCGTCACCCAGCCCACCATCAGCAAGATGCTGCGGCATCTGGAAGAGGAGCTGGAATGCACGCTGCTGATCCGCGAAGGCCGCAAGCTGCGCCTGACCGACAGCGGCCAGGCGGTGTATCAGCGCGGCCTGACGATCCTCGACGAATTCCGCCAGCTGGAGGCGGAACTGGAAGACATCAGCTCAGTGAAAAAGGGCGTGCTGCGGCTGGGCATTCCGCCGATGGTGGGCAGGCAGATCGCCGATCTGATCCGCCGCTTTCGCCAGACCTACCCCGGCATCGAATTGAAAATTTCCGAGCTGGGCGGGCTGTCGGTCGAACAGGCGGTGATGTCCGGCGAACTGGATCTGGCGATGACGGTGCTGCCCTTCGATTCGGAACAGCCGCTGACCTTTCTGCCGCTGCTGGGCCATCCGATGTGCGTGGTGGCGCCGCGCACGCCGCAGTGGCTCAACCGCACCCGCATCAATATCGCCGAATTGGCCGACAGCCCGATCCTGATTTATAACGAAGACTTTGCCCTGTACAAGATGCTGATGAAGGCGTTTCGCCAGGCCGGTTTTGAACCGCAAATCGCGGTGCGCAGCGGCCAATGGGACTTCCTCGCCTCGATGGTGCAGGCCGGCGTGGGCATCGCCATGCTGCCGGAGCCGGTTTGCCGCTGGCTGGACAAGGAAAACCTGGTCTGGCTGCCGCTGGAGCCGCGCATGGAGTGGAAAGTCGGGCTGATCTGGCGCCAGGGCAGCTACCTGTCGCACAGCGCGCAGGCCTGGATCGCCTGCTGCCGCGACTACTGGCCGCCGCTCAAGTAGCCAAAAAACAAGGGCCGCACAGGCGGCCCTTCAGGACAGAGATAAAGCGGATAAACGTTTATCCCCCCTCTGAGATCTACCCTTCGCGCTCGATCAGCAACGCTTCGAGCAAGTCGAGATCGTGCAGCAGTTTTTGCAGCGTCTCGTTGCTGATTTTCTGCGTGGCGCGCAGATGGTACAGTTCGCCGCGCTCGGCGCGCAGCGCCGTCAGGCGGAAACGCCGCTCGAGGTTTTCCATCGCCAGCGCATTCTCGATATCGTCTTTCGACGCGATGCGCCGCCGCAACATGCCCGTCACCCGCGAACTGACCTCTTTCAACACCTGCGGATCGAGGTTCTCTTCGGTATCGGCAACCAGGCGCTCTTCCATTTTATTCACGCTCTCGATCGCCACCTCGGCCGCCATGGCGATCGCCATGCGTTCTTCCTGCTTGCTGGCGCTCTTGTCGGCCACCTGCACACCGCGCAGCAGCAGCGGCAACGCCAGCACGCCGACGATCAACGACAGCAGGATCACCCCGGCGGCGATAAACACCAGCTGATAGCGCGCCGGGAAGGCGGTGCCGTCGCTCAGCAACAGCGGTATCGACAGCACACCGGCCAGGGTAATCGCCCCGCGCACCCCGGCAAACGACGCCACCCACAGCTCACGCGTGCTGTAGTCGCCGAACTGCAGCGGGCGCTTTTTCATAAAGCGGTTGCTGGCCTTCTTCATCACCCACAACCAGGTGAAACGCAGCACCAGCAGCGCGGCGTAGATGGTGGCCACGTCGGCGAACAGGTACCAGGTCTGGATGGTCGGATCCAGCTCCGCCTGCAGGATAGAGGTTTCAAGAATGCCCGGCAGCTGCAGGCCCAACATGATGAACACCATGCCGTTGAACACGAACTCCAGCATCGCCCATACGCTGTTGGCGCGCAGGCGCATCGCCAGCGGCGCGTTGCGGATCACGCCGGATTGGCTGATGGTCATCCCCGCCGCTACCGCCGCCAGGATGCCGGAGACGCCGATGTGTTCGGCGATCAGGTAAGAAGCGAACGGCAGCAGCAGCAGGAATACGATCTGGGTCGCCGGATCGTCGCCGCTCCAGCGGCTCATCACCCGCAGCGATTTACTGTAGGTCCAGGTGACTGCCACGCCGGCCAGCAGGCCGCCGATCGCCACTTTGAGGAATTCGAGGGTCGCGCCGCCCACGGTGAACACCATGGTGCCCATCGCCACCGCGATGGCGAACTTGAGCGACACCAGACCGGACGCGTCATTCATCAGCGCCTCGCCCTCGAGCACGCCCATGATTGGCTTGGGAATGCGCCCTTTGCCGACGATGCCGGACAGCGCCACGGCATCCGTCGGCGACAGCACTGCCGCCAGCGCGAAGGCCGCCACCAGCGGAATGCCCGGCACCATGGCGTAGATCAGATAGCCGACGCCGACCACGGTGATCAGCACCAGCACCAGCGCCAGGCCGAGAATTTCACGCCCGTGGTGCAGGAATTCGCGCGTCGGCGTTTTCCAGCCGTCGGCGAACAGCAGCGGCGGGATGAACAGCACCAGGAACAATTCGGGATCAAAGTCGACGTGCAGCCCGAAATGCGGCCAGGCCAACAGGGCCCCGATGGCGATTTGCATCAGCGGCAGCGGCACCTGGAACGGCAACATGCGCGTCACCACCCCGGACAGGGAGACCACCAGGATCAAAATGAGGATTGTAAAAAAGATTTCCATGCTTTCCTTAGACTCTACGATTCAGACGACATCGGCTCAGGGCCTGCGTTGGTCCCGATAGTAGATCACTTTTTTTACAGCCGTTAAAGCTTGTTGTGCCTTTCAAAACGCGGTGCAGAACAGAAGAAGACTTATCTTAAGAAGGGAAATGCCGTGACAGATTCCCCCGCCCATCGGGCGAGGGAAATCCGCGGGGCTTAAATTGCCCAGCCGCCGGCGTAGAACGCCACCAGCGCCACGGCGATCAGCACGGTGCCGATGTTCAGCTTGCGCCATTCGCCGGAGAAGATGCGGCCGATGACCAGCGAGCTGAAGCCCAGCATGATGCCAGTAACGATATTGCAGGTCAGTACGATGAATACCGCGCACAGCAGGCCGGCCATCGCGTCGACGAAATCGTTGAAGTCCAGCTTGGTGACGTTGCTCAGCATCAGCAGGCCGACGTACATCAGCGCCGGTGCGGTGGCATAGACCGGCACCAGATAGGCCAGCGGCGACAGGAACAGGATCAGCAGGAACAGAATGCCGACCACGGTGGCTGTCAGGCCGGTCTTGCCGCCCGCGGCGGTGCCGGCGGCGGATTCGATGTAGACCGCGGCGGGCGCGGCGCCCACCAGGCCGGAGAAGATGCTGCTCAGGGAATCCGAGGTCAGCGCCTTGCCGCCGTTGATGATCTGCCCGTCTTTATCCAGCAGGTTGGCCTGCCCGGCCACCGCGCGGATGGTGCCGGTGGCGTCGAACACCGCGGTCATCACCAGCGCCAGCACGCTCGGCAACACCACCGGCTGCAACGCACCCATGATATCCAGGCTGAAGATCAACGATTTGCCGTCAGCATCCGCCAGGCTCGGCATGGCGAACAGCCCCTGGTATTTCACCGCCGGGTCGAAGATCAGGCCGATGATGGAAATGGCGATGATCACCAGCAGAATGCCGCCGGGCACGCGCAGTTTTTCCAGGCCGAAGATCACCGCCAGGCCGACCAGCGTCATCACCACCGGGAAGGAGGTGAACGCGCCAAGCGCCACCGGCAGGCCATCCAGCGGGTTCTTCACCACCAGGCCGACGCCGTTGGCGGCGATCAGCAGCAGGAACAGACCGATACCGATGCCGGTGCCGTGCGCCACGCCCATCGGCAGGTTGCGCAGGATCCAGGCGCGGATGCCGGTGACCGAGATAATGGTAAACAGCACGCCCATCACGAACACCGCGCCCAGCGCCACCGGAATGCTGATGTGCTGGCCCAGCACCAGGCTGAAGGCGGTGAAAGCGGTCAATGAAATCGCACAGCCGATGGCCATCGGCAGGTTAGCCCACAGCCCCATCAGCAGCGAGCCCAGACCGGCCACCAGGCAAGTGGAGACAAACACCGCCGCCGGCGGGAAGCCCGCTTTGCCCAGCATACTCGGCACCACGATCACCGAGTACACCATCGCCAGGAAGGTGGTCAGCCCCGCTACCACTTCCTGGCGCACGGTGCTGCCGCGCGCGGAAATTTTAAAATAGCCATCAAGCCCGCCGGTTGGTTTTGCGGCGTGGTTCGCTTGAGAGTTCGACATAGGTTACTTCCCCTGTGTTTCATGAATCGGCCCGTCACAGCAGGCCGGTAATCTCGCCCGCGCCCGATCGCCACGTAATCGTTTACGTCACGTTCCGCATCCTTGCCCTTCCGTCGCATCGCCAACGGCGATGCGCACCAAGGCAAACGTTTAACTCGCAGCGCGCGGTACGGGTAATTTATGGTGGTTTATTCAAGGCAAACGATTATCCTGCCTTCCATAGCGTCTAATCAACTAAAGATCGCGGCAATTTATGCAGAAAGTGGCGGGAATGGCGCCTGCACGATAAAACCGGGGCGACGGGCGCCCCGGCGAATGCCGTCACGGCGAGATTATTGCGTCTGCACCGCGGCGGGATCCATATACATCAATTCCCAGATATGGCCATCCAGGTCCTGAAATCCGTGGCCGTATATCACGCCGTAGTCCCGTGGCGGGTGATAAGTGTTGCCGCCGCCGGCGACCGCCTTGCGCACCAGTTCGTCCACCGCCGCCCGGCTGGGCTGCGACAGGCACACCAGCACTTCGGTGGCCTGTTTGGCGTCGCCGATCGGGTTCGGGGTAAACATCCTGAATTTGTCGTGAGTCAGCAACATCACGTAAATCGTGTCGCTGACCACCATGCACGCGGCGGTGTCATCGGTAAATTGCGGGTTGAAAGTGAAACCCAGGTGGGTGAAAAACGCCATCGAGGCGGGCAGATCGCTTACGGGCAGGTTAACGAAGATTTGCGTAGCCATGGGCTACCTCCGATGAAGAATGACCCCATCGAGTATAGCCCATCCGGTTAGCTCAGCAGGTCGTAAGGGCCGCCCTGCTCCAACGCCCGCTGGTAGGCGGGCCGGGCGTGAATGCGTTGCAGAAAGCCGCGCAGTTTCGGACAATCATCCAACGCGCCGCGCGCCGCCATCGCCTCCAGCGGGAAGCTCATCTGAATGTCCGCCGCGCTGAAGTCGTTGCCGACGAACCAGCTGCCCTTGTTCAGGTGCTGTTCGAGGAATTCGCAGTGCGGCGCGATCTGCTTGTCGAGATATTCGCGCTGCACGCCCTTGCCGATCGCGCCGGCCACCGGCCGCAGCAGCCAGGGGATCGGCGGCTGCCCGAGACGGCTGAACACCAGTTTCATCACCAACAGCGGCATCAGCGATCCTTCGGCGTAGTGCAGCCAGTAGCGGTATTGCTGGCGCGCGTGGAAGTCAGTCGGCATGAACATCCCTTGCGCGTCATAGGCTTCCTGCAGGTATTCGATGATGGCGCCGGATTCCGCCAGCGTCAGATCGCCGTCGACGATCACCGGTGATTTGCCCAGCGGGTGGATCTTTTTCAACGCCGCCGGCGCCAGCATAGTCTGCGGATCGCGTTCGTAGCGTTGCACCTGATAGGGCACGCCCAGCTCTTCCAGAAACCACAGAATGCGCTGCGACCGTGAGTGATTGAGATGATGAACAATGATCATAAAGAAGCTCCTGTCCGCTGCCACACCAGTTCGCCCACCTGCACGCCATTGCCGAGCTGCAAGGGCACCGTGCGCAACGTCAGCCGATCGCCGCTGAAAGCGTAAAAACGCACCTGGCGGCTGCCTACCCAGTTGGGGAACGAACAGCCTTCGACCTGATGCACCACCCGCTGCTCGCTTTCCTCCACCTGATAGCGGCCGAAGTAGCAAATCATATTGATGAAGGCCGCGCGGATCTCCCGCTCGGACCCCTGCGCCAAATCGTCGGCGGCGAAACGCGGCCGCACGGCGCTGTAAAGCTGCGCCGCCATCGTGCCGTTGGCCTCATAGTGGATGCGCCCCAAAACCTGCTCGCCCAGCGGGTAATTCAGCTCGCCGTTCTGGTTTTTGAACACCGACGACACCAGCGCCCAGCTGCCGATAAACGCGTTTACCGTCATTACGCTTCTCCGGTTAAAGATCGTCTGTAAAGGGTAGTGGCGATTTTTACCGCGCGCCAGCGGGTGAAAAAACAATCAATTTATTTGACAGAGATACTCAAAACTCTCCGATTTTTTATTCCAGCCTGTCGCACTACTATTTAACACATCGAGAGACAACGGGCTCTCATCCAATCAATACGCTGAGGAATACATCATGAAAAACGTCAAAATTTTTGCTACCGCTGCGCTGCTGGCTACCGCTTCTTTCGCTACCTTCGCCGCTGACCTGCCTTCCAGCCAACCCGCTGCAGACGCCCAGAAAATCGGCGTAGTCTCCGTTAGCGGCGCCACCAACCTGAGCGCGCTGGAAAGCGAACTGGCCAGCAAAGCCGCCGCATCGGGCGCCAGCTCATACCGCATCGTCGCTGCCGGCGGCCAGAACAAACTGTACGGCACCGCAGAAATCTTCAACTGATCGTCGAACAGCCAACCGACGGAAGAAAGAAGCCCCGCAAGGGGCTTTTCTCGTTGTGGGCAGGCAAAGCTCTTTGTGAACAGTGACCGCCAGACATTTCACCGATACTGGGAATAACGCCTTATCCTCACCCACTTTGGAGAAATAACATGACCACAGCACACCCTCTGCAAGGCAAAGTCGCGTTCGTCCAGGGCGGCTCGCGCGGCATCGGCGCCGCCATCGTTAAACGGTTGGCGAGCGAAGGGGCCGCGGTCGCCTTTACCTACGCCGCCTCGGCCGATCGCGCCGAAGCGGTGGCAAGCGCCGTTACCGCCGCCGGCGGCAAAGCTCTCGCCATCAAGGCCGACAGCGCCGATGCGGCGGCGCTGCAGCAGGCGGTGCGCCAGGCGGTCAGCCACTTCGGCAACCTGGACATTCTGGTGAACAACGCCGGGGTGTTTACGCTGGGCAGCACCGAGGAGCTGACGCTGGACGATTTGGATCGCATGCTGGCGGTCAACGTGCGCAGCGTGTTCGTCGCCAGCCAGGAAGCGGCGCGCCACATGAACGACGGCGGCCGCATCATCCACATCGGCAGCACCAACGCCGAGCGCGTGCCGTTCGGCGGCGCGGCGGTGTATGCGATGAGCAAATCGGCGCTGGTCGGCCTGACCAAAGGCATGGCGCGCGATCTCGGCCCGCGTGGCATCACCGTCAATAACGTGCAGCCCGGCCCGGTAGACACCGAAATGAACCCGGACGCCGGCGAATTCGCCGATCGGCTCAAGCAGCTGATGGCGATCGGCCGCTACGGCAAAGACGAAGAGATCGCCGGCTTCGTCGCCTACCTGGCCGGCCCGCAGGCGGGTTATATCACCGGCGCCAGCCTGAGCATCGACGGCGGCTTCTCGGCGTAACCGTCCCTGAAATGCAAAAAGCCCCTTCGGGGCTTTTTTATTGGCTGCAAACAGCCGGATATCAGAACGGGATATCGTCGTCGAAATCCATTGGCGGTTCGTTGCTGCTGGCCGCCGGAGCGCTGTTCTGCGCCGGGCGAGACTGCTGCTGGCCGCCGCTGAACTGGTTGCCGCCCTGTGGCTGCTGAGGCTGGCCCCAACCGCCCTGGCCGCCGGCAGATTGACCGGCCGGTGCGCCGCCGCCCTGACGGCCGCCCAGCATCTGCATGGTGCCACCGACGTTAACCACCACTTCGGTGGTGTATTTTTCCACGCCGGACTGATCGGTCCATTTACGGGTCTGCAGGGAGCCTTCGATGTAGACTTGAGAGCCCTTGCGCAGGTATTCGCCCGCCACTTCGGCCAGTTTGCCGAACAGCACGACGCGGTGCCACTCGGTCTTCTCTTTCTGTTCGCCGGTCGCCTTGTCACGCCAGCTTTCGGAGGTCGCCAGGGTAATGTTGGCCACTGCGCCGCCGTTCGGCATGTAACGGACTTCTGGATCCTGACCCAGATTCCCGACCAGAATTACTTTGTTTACGCCTCTGCTGGCCATGAGCACTTCTCCCGATGATTGATTTCTACACAGTATAAACGCGTCAGTTTACCACGCTGAGTGCGAAACCACACCCGTGTTAATAAGTGCGAATTGCATTCCAGAATTGTCTTTTCGATCGACCTTGTTGCATTCGCATACTGGATATTCATTCAGGTTTTTTTGTGTCATAATTATGCGTTTCGACCAGGCTGTGCCGGTTTTTTGCGAGATCCATCACAAAATCCCCCGCAAAAATCGCGACAGGCGCGGTGTATCATCAAGACGGGAAGTGTAAATGGACAATATCGAAGTTCGTGGTGCTCGAACCCATAATCTGAAAAACATCAACCTGATCATCCCGCGTGACAAACTGATTGTCGTCACCGGCCTGTCCGGTTCCGGCAAGTCATCGCTGGCTTTCGATACGCTGTATGCCGAAGGGCAACGCCGCTACGTCGAATCGCTCTCCGCCTATGCGCGCCAGTTCCTGTCGCTGATGGAAAAACCGGACGTCGATCATATCGAAGGCCTGTCGCCGGCGATCTCCATCGAGCAAAAATCCACCTCGCATAACCCGCGATCCACGGTCGGCACCATCACCGAGATCCACGACTACCTGCGCCTGCTGTTCGCCCGCGTCGGTGAGCCGCGCTGCCCGGATCACCATGTGCCGCTGGCGGCGCAAACCGTCAGCCAGATGGTCGATAACGTGCTGAGCCAGCCGGAGGGCAAACGCCTGATGCTGCTGGCGCCGGTGGTGAAAGACCGCAAGGGCGAGCACACCAAAACGCTGGAAAACCTGGCCGCCCAAGGCTATATCCGCGCGCGCATCGACGGTGAAGTGTGCGATCTGTCCGACCCGCCGAAGCTGGAGCTGCAGAAGAAACACACCATCGAAGTGGTGGTCGATCGCTTCAAGGTGCGCGACGACATGGCGCAGCGCCTGGCCGAATCGTTTGAAACCGCGCTGGAGCTGTCCGGCGGCACTGCGGTGGTGGCGGATATGGATGACGAGAAAGCGGACGAGCTGCTGTTCTCCGCCAACTTCGCCTGCCCGATCTGCGGCTACAGCATGCGCGAGCTGGAGCCGCGCCTGTTTTCCTTCAACAACCCGGCCGGCGCCTGCCCGACCTGTGACGGCCTGGGCGTACAGCAGTTCTTCGATCCGGATCGCGTGGTGCAAAACCCCGAGCTGTCGCTGGCCGGCGGCGCGATCCGCGGTTGGGATCGCCGCAATTTCTACTATTTCCAGATGCTGCGTTCGCTGGCGGAGCACTATGAGTTCGACGTCGAAGCGCCGTTCAACACCCTGAGCGCCGACGTGCAGAAAGCGGTGCTGAGCGGTTCCGGCAAAGAGTCTATCGAATTCAAATACATCAACGATCGCGGTGACACCACCGTGCGCCGCCATCCGTTCGAAGGCGTGCTGCACAACATGGAGCGCCGCTATAAAGAGACCGAATCCAGCGCGGTACGCGAAGAATTGGCGAAGTTCATCAGCAACCGCCCTTGCGCCTCGTGCCACGGCACCCGTCTGCGCGAAGAAGCGCGCAACGTGTTCGTCGAAGACACTACGCTGCCGGAGATCTCCGATCTGAGCATCGGCCATGCGATGACCTTCTTCCAGAACATGAAGCTCAGCGGCCAGCGCGCCAAGATCGCAGAGAAAGTGCTGAAAGAGATCGGCGATCGCCTGAAGTTCCTGGTGAACGTCGGGCTGAACTACCTGTCGTTGTCCCGCTCGGCGGAGACGCTCTCCGGCGGCGAAGCGCAGCGTATCCGTTTGGCCAGCCAGATCGGCGCCGGCCT
The DNA here is from genome assembly GCF_003028435.1 of Serratia sp. Nf2. Taxonomy (NCBI): domain Bacteria; kingdom Pseudomonadati; phylum Pseudomonadota; class Gammaproteobacteria; order Enterobacterales; family Yersiniaceae; genus Serratia; species Serratia sp. Nf2. The sequence continues at coordinate 361,560 of NZ_PYTW01000004.1, forward strand.
GGTGGGCGTGATGTACGTACTGGACGAGCCGTCGATCGGCCTGCACCAGCGCGACAACGAGCGCCTGCTGGAAACGCTGATCCACCTGCGCAACCTCGGCAACACGGTGATCGTGGTGGAGCATGACGAAGACGCCATCCGCGCCGCCGACCACGTGATCGACATCGGCCCCGGCGCCGGCGTGCACGGCGGCCAGGTGGTGGCGGAAGGCACCGTCGACGACATCATGGCACAGCCGGACTCGCTGACCGGCCAGTTCCTCAGCGGCAAACGCGAGATCGCCATTCCGGCGCAGCGCGTGCAGGCCGATCCGACCAAAGTGCTGAAGCTGAGCGGCGCGCGCGGCAACAACCTGAAGGACGTGACGCTGACGCTGCCGGTCGGCCTGTTTACCTGCATCACCGGCGTGTCCGGCTCCGGCAAATCGACGCTGATCAACGATACGCTGTTCCCGATCGCCCAGCGCCAGCTCAACGGCGCCACCATCGCCGAGCCAGCGCCGTTCCGCGAAGTGACCGGCCTGGAACATTTCGACAAGGTGATCGACATCGACCAGAGCCCGATCGGCCGTACGCCACGCTCTAACCCGGCCACCTACACCGGCATCTTCACCCCGGTGCGCGAGCTGTTCGCCGGCGTGCCAGAGTCGCGCAGCCGCGGTTATACGCCGGGCCGATTCAGCTTCAACGTCAAGGGCGGGCGCTGTGAAGCCTGCCAGGGCGACGGGGTGATCAAGGTCGAGATGCACTTCCTGCCGGACATCTACGTGCCGTGCGACCAGTGCAAGGGCAAGCGCTATAACCGCGAAACGCTGGAAGTGAAGTACAAGGGCAAGAGCATCCACGAAGTGCTGGAGATGACCATCGAAGAAGCACGTGAGTTCTTCGACGCGGTGCCGGCGCTGGCGCGCAAGCTACAGACCCTGATGGATGTCGGCCTGTCGTACATCCGCCTCGGCCAGTCGGCCACCACGCTCTCCGGCGGTGAGGCGCAGCGCGTCAAGCTGGCGCGCGAGCTGTCCAAACGCGGCACCGGCCAGACGCTGTATATCCTCGACGAACCGACTACCGGCCTGCACTTCGCCGATATCCAACAGCTGTTGGCGGTACTGCATCAGCTGCGCGATCAGGGCAACACCATCGTGGTCATCGAGCATAACCTGGACGTGATCAAGACCGCCGACTGGATCGTCGATCTGGGGCCGGAAGGCGGCAGCGGCGGCGGCGAGATCCTGGTCGCCGGCACGCCGGAAACCGTGGCCGAGTGTGAAAAGTCGCACACCGCGCGCTTCCTGAAACCGCTGTTGAACAAGTAGTATCGCCGGCGTGCGGGCCGTCGCTCAGGCGGTCCGCACGTTGACCCGTTTCGCTGCAATCAAACAGAAACGGGCAAGATTTCGACATTTTCAGGCATTTCCCTCCGCGCTCACCGCTTTTATCATCAATGTTCCCTCGGCGGCCGCCCTGTCTGATTCAGGCCGCGTCTCACCGGCACTCCGCTGCCGGCCAAGCGTTGTCCCCCATACATTGATAACTGGAGCGACCATGAACATTACCCATGCCTATGCCGCGCATGATGCGAAGTCTGCGCTGGTGCCTTTCGATTACCCACCGCGCGCCCTGCGCGACCACGATGTGCAAATTCAGGTGCTGTTCTGCGGCGTGTGCCATTCGGACCTGCATCAGGCACGCAACGAATGGAGCAATACGATTTATCCGGTGGTGCCAGGCCACGAAATCGTCGGCCGCGTTAGCGCCGTCGGTGGCCATGTCTCGCGTTACCGGGTCGGCGATCTGGTCGGCGTCGGCTGCATGGTGGATTCCTGCCGCAGCTGCCCGAGCTGCGATGAGGGGCTGGAACAGTATTGCGAGAACGGCTTTACCGGTACCTATAACGGTCAGGACCGCCAGACCGGCGCCGTGACCTACGGCGGCTACTCCACCAATCTGGTGGTGGATCAGGACTTCGTGCTGCGAGTGCCGGAAAATCTCGATCCGGCCGGGGTCGCGCCGCTGCTGTGCGCCGGTATCACCACCTATTCGCCGCTGCGCCAGTGGGGCGCGGGACCGGGCAAAAAGGTCGGCATCGTCGGCCTCGGCGGGCTGGGGCACATGGGCGTCAAACTGGCGCGGGCGATGGGCGCGCACGTGGTGCTGTTCACCACCTCGCCGTCGAAAATCGAAGACGCCAAGCGCCTCGGCGCCCATGAAGTGGTGATTTCGCGCAACCCGGAGGAGATGGCGCAGCACGTCAACAGCTTCGACTTCATCCTCAACACAGTGGCGGCTCAGCACGATCTGAATCCGTTCCTCAACTTGCTGCGCCGCGACGGCACCCTGACGCTGGTCGGCGCGCCGGAACACGATCACCCGTCGCCGCAGGTGTTCAACCTGATCATGAAGCGCCGCCGCATCGCCGGTTCGCTGATCGGCGGCATCGCGGAAACGCAAGAGATGCTGGACTTCTGCGGCCAACACGGCATCACATCGGATATCGAGCTGATCCCGATGCAGCAAATTAATGAAGCCTATGAACGCATGCTGAAAAGCGACGTGAAGTACCGCTTCGTGGTGGATATCGACTCGCTGCGAGCCTGATGACAACGGGCGCCCGACGGCGCCCGTTTTTTTATAGCTGCTTGATGATCCTGGCCGGGTTGCCGCCCACCACGCAGTTGGCCGGCACGTCTTTGGTCACCACCGCGCCGGAGGCCACGACCGCATTATCGCCGATGGTCACCCCCGGATTGATCACCGCGCGCCCGCCGATCCACACGTTGTCGCCAATCCTGACCGGCTTGCCGAACTCCGCGCCGCCGACGCGTGTCTCAGCGTCCAGCGGATGGGTCGCGGTGTAAATATGCACGCCCGGCGCCAACAGGCAATTGTCGCCGATATGCACCTCGCATACGTCGAGGATCACGCAGTCGAAATTGGCGTAGAAATTCTTGCCCAGATAGATGTTATAGCCGTAGTCGCAGCGGAAGGTCGGCTCGATGGTACCGCCCTGATAGCCGCCCAGCAGCTCACCCAGCCACTGTTTGCGCAGCTCGCCCTCTTCCGGCGAGGAGTGGTTATAGCGATGCGTTAGCTGGCGCGCGCGCCGACGTTCGCTGCGCAGCAGGTCATCGCCGGCGTCGTACAGTTCTCCGGCGATCATCTTGCGCTTTTCTTCGCTGATGGCCATATCGGCCTCCTTAATTTTACCCGCGTTTCTTGAATGCCCAAGCGTAGCTGTTTTAGTGCGGCAATAAAAAGGGAACGTTCCCAACTTAAAACCGCGATCACGCTTTGACACGAAAAAACAGGAGAAAAACGGGCGGTGGCGCCGCCCGGCAATCAGGCGCGCAGTTCCTGGCGCACGTGTTCGGGCAGGCCTTCCACCACCAGCTGATAGGAGCTGTCGATCAGCGTGTAAAACTGCGAGTTCGGTAGGTTGCCGTCGAGAAACACCGTGTTCCAGTGCGCCTTGTTCAGGCCGGCGCAGGCGACGATCTCAGGATGGTGTTCACGCAGGCTTTCCGCCAGCTCCGGGCTGGACTTGACCGCCAGCGCCGGCCGCCCTTCGACCTCGCACACCATGGCGAACATTACGTCGCCCACCTTGATCTGACTGGCCTGCCACTGGTTCTGGTCGCTTTGCTCCGCGCCCGGCTTCGCCATGCAGTACTCCAGCAATGCGCTGTTATTCATTGGGTTATTCCCCCTGTAATGTGGCCACAATACGGCGTGCTCCGCCGTGGATGCGGTGCTCCCCCAGCCAGATGCCCTGCCATGTGCCCAGCATCAGCCGCCCGTGCCTGACGGGCAGCGTCAAGGACGCGCCCAGCAGCGAGGATTTGATGTGCGCCGGCATGTCGTCCGGCCCTTCGTAGTCATGCTGATAGGGTGCGTGTTCCGGCACCTGACGCAGGAAATGCTGCTCCATATCGGCTCGCACCGTGGGATCGCAGTTCTCGTTGAGCGTCAGCGAGGCCGAGGTATGCTGCAGCAACAGATGCAGCAAGCCGGTTTGCAGGCGATGTAAGTGGGTTAACTGGTTGACGATCTCGTCGGTAACCAGATGAAAGCCACGCGCTTTTGCGCTGAGGATTAGCGTTTGCTGATGCCACATGAGTGAGCGCCCCACAATCAGTATATTCTCTCTCCGGTTTGCAGCAACTTCGGCGGCGCGCCGGCAATAAAAAAGGAGCGATATCGCTATCGCTCCCCGATGAACGTCCGTTCAGACTAACAGGCGTTACTGCACCGCGGCAAACGCCTCGGCCACCTGACGCACGTTGTTGTGGTTCAGGCCGGCCACGCACATGCGGCCGCTGTGGATCAGGTAGACACCGAACTCTTCACGCAGGCGATCGACCTGCGCCGCGCTGAAGCCGGTGTAGCTGAACATGCCGCGCTGCGCCAGCAGGTAATCGAAGTTGCGCTGCGGCAGCGCGCTCTTCAGGGTGTCCACCAGCGCGTGACGCATCTCGAGAATGCGGGTGCGCATGCTCTCCACTTCGTCCAGCCATTGGGTTTTCAACTGGGCGTCGTTCAGCACCTTGGCCACCAGCTGCGCGCCAAAATTCGGCGGGCTCGAGTAGTTGCGGCGCACGGTGGCCTTCAGCTGGCCCAGCACGCGCCCGGCCGCCTCTTCGCTTTCGCACACCACCGACAGGCCGCCGACGCGCTCGCCGTACAGCGAGAAGATCTTCGAGAACGAGTTGCTCACCAGGCACGGCAGGCCGGCCGCCGCGATGGCGCGAATGGCGTAGGCGTCTTGCTCCATGCCGCCGCCGAAGCCCTGATAGGCGATGTCGAGGAACGGAATGATTTCACGCTCGGCGATCACCTTGACCACCTCATCCCACTGGGCAGGGATCAGGTCGGAACCGGTCGGGTTGTGGCAGCACGGGTGCAGCAGCGCGATGCTGTGCTTCGGCAGCTGTTTCAGCGCAGCGAGCATGGCGTCGAACTTCACGCCCAGGCTTTCGCTGTCGAAATACGGATAGGTATTCACTTTGAAACCGGCGCCGCTGAAGATGGCGACGTGATTTTCCCAGGTCGGATCGCTGACCCATACCTGCGAATCCGGGAAGTAGCTTTTCAGGAAGTCGGCGCCCACTTTCAACGCGCCGGAACCGCCGACGGTCTGAATGGTGGCGATGCGCCCCTGCTGCAGCATCGGATGCTGCGCGCCGAACAGCAGTTGCTGGATGGCGGAACGGTAAGGTTGCAGCCCTTCCATCGGCAGGTATACCGAGGCGCCGTGCTCGACGCTGTTCAACTGCGCTTGCGCCGCGGCGACCGCCCGCATCTGCGGGATGATGCCCTGCGCATCGTAGTACAGGCCGATACTCAGGTTCACCTTGTGCGCGCGCGGGTCTTGTTTGAATTTTTCCATCAGCGACAGAATAGGATCGCCGGCATAGGCGTCAACGTTCTGGAACACGGGGGTTTTCTCCTGGTTTGTTATGGTTTGGGCACAGCGTTACGTTCCTAATATAGACGGAAAACCGCATTCGGTTTTAGCTTTATCTCGCCACCGGCAACAAACCGTTTTCCTTGATGCGATTGAGCACCACCGCCGTTTTGATATGCGCCACGCTTTTGTGCGGCGACAGCGTCTGGCTGATGAACTCGCTCAGCGCCGGCAGGTCCGCCACTGCCACTTTCAGCAGGTAATCGGCGTCGCCGGTGGTCTTGTAAGCGTCAAGGATAGCGTCCACGTCCTCCAGCATCTGATGAAAGCTGTCGATCTGCTCCTGCGCGTGCGTGATCAGGCTCACTTCGATCAGCCCCACCAGCCCCAGGCCGACCGCCTCCGGTGCCAGCCGCGCATGGTAGCCGCGGATCAGCTGCGCCTGCTCCAGGCTGATGCGCCGCCGCGAACACTGGGAGGCGGAGAGCCCCACCAGCTCGCTCAGCTCCTGATTGGTCAGACGACCGTTGGCCTGTAACAGCGTCAGGATTTTCATATCAAAATCGTCAATGTTGTACATAGCCACCTGTAAACTGTGTTAATAAATGTTGACGTTACAGCCTACCAGTTTTTTTACCGTTGCCGACGTCACACCCTGGCGCTTAAATCGCGTACAGCAGCAACGCCCGGCGTTTTCGCCGGTAAGCGGCATAAAAAACGGCTAACTCATGCAAGCAAACGACAATTAACGGCGAAGTAACGCATAAAACCACGAATGTATAAAAAGGACGCCAGATGAAAAAGCTACTCCCCCTCGCGCTGCTGCTCGCCGCCGGCAGCGCCGGCGCGCAATCCCACCTGGACAAGGTGCTGCAGCAAAAGACCCTGGAGGTCTGCACCACCGGCGACTACAAGCCCTATACCTTCCTCAAGGAAGACGGCAGCTATGAAGGCATCGACATCGACATGGCGGAATCGCTGGCCAAGAGCCTGGACGCGAAAGTAAAGTGGGTGAAGACCAGCTGGAAAACTCTGACGCCGGACTTCGTCGGCGGCAAGTGCGACATTGCGATGGGCGGCATCTCCGTCACATTGGAGCGGCAAAAGCAGGTGTTCTTCGCCGACAAGCTGGATACCGACGGCAAAATCCCGCTGGTGCGCTGCACCGACGTGAAGAAATACCGCACTCTCGAGCAGATCAACAAGCCGTCGGTGCGTCTGTTGGAACCGGCGGGCGGCACCAACGAAGCCTTCGTGCACGCCTATCTGCCGAAGGCCAAGCTGACGCTCACGCACGACAACATGAGCATTTTCCAGCAGTTGGTGGACCGCAAGGCGGACGTGATGATCACCGACGCCTCCGAGGCGCTGTACCAGCAGAAGCGCTATCCGAAGCTGTGCGCGGTGAATCCGACCAAGCCGATGCAGTACGGCGAGAAGGCCTACATGCTGCCGCGCGACGATCTGAGCTGGAAACTGTATGTCGATCAGTGGCTGCACCTGGCCAAGGCGACCGGCGAGTATCAGAAGATTATCGACAAGTGGTTGGCGGTAAAGAAGTAACGCGCTGAGAAACGGGCCGACGCGCGTCGGCCCTGCTGTGTATCAGTCGCCGATGTATTCCATCGCCACGCGCTGCGTGAGCTTGGTGATCAGTTCGTAAGCGCTGATGCCGGTGCAGGCGGCGATGCGCTCGACCGGCAGCGCCTGGCCCCACAGCACCGCTTCATCCCCCACCTTATCGGCGGCGTCCGGCCCGAGATCGACCGAAATCATGTCCATCGACACCCGGCCGACAATCGGCACTTCGCGGCCGTTGATCAGGATCGGCGTACCGGTCGGCGCGCTGCGCGGGTAGCCGTCGCCGTACCCCATCGCCACCACGCCCAGCCGGGTATCGCGCGGGCTTACCCAGGTGCCGCCGTAGCCGACCGCTTCGCCGGCCCGGTGCTCGCGCACCGCGATCAGGCTGGACTTCAGCGTCATCGCCGGCTGCAGCCCATGCTCGGCGCCGCTGCCGTTATCCAGCGGCGACACGCCGTACAAAATGATGCCAGGACGCACCCACTCATTGTGGGCATCCGGCCACAGCAGCGTGCCGCCGGACGCGGCGACCGAGCGCTGGCCCGGTTTGCCGCGCGCGAACTGCTCGAAGCAGGCGATTTGTTTCAGGGTGGCGTCGGACTCCGGCTCATCGGCGCGGCTGAAGTGGCTCATGATATTGACCGGCTGCGCCACGTTGCGGCAGGCGCACAGGCGCTGATAAAACGCCTCCGCCTGTTCGGGACGCACCCCCAGCCGATGCATGCCGGTATCGAGCTTCATCCACACCGGCACCGGGCGCGCCAGCTCGGCCTGTTCCAGCGCTTCGAGCTGCTCGATGCAGTGCACCGCAGTTTCGATGTTGTTCGCCACCAGCACCGGCAGGTCTTCGGCACAGAAGAAGCCTTCCAGCAGCAGGATCGGTTTGACGATGCCGCCGGAGCGCAGCATCAGCGCCTCGCCGATGCGCGCCACGCCGTAGCAGTCGGCGTCTTGCAGGGTGTGGGCTGTTTCCAGCAGGCCATGTCCATAAGCGTTTGCTTTCACAACGGCAATCAGGCGGCTTTGCGGCGCCTGGCGGCGCACCTGTTGCAGATTATGTCGCAGAGCGCGGCGGTCGATTACAGCGGTTGCCGCTTTCATTTCAGTTCCTTAGCTGATTATTCGTCATCGTATTGTGGCCCCGCGTAGTTATCGAAACGCGACCACTGGCCGTTAAAGGTAAGGCGCACTGTGCCGATCGGGCCGTTACGCTGCTTACCGATAATAATTTCCGCGATCCCTTTCAGATCGCTGTTCTCGTGATACACCTCATCACGATAGATGAACATAATCAGGTCGGCATCCTGCTCGATAGAGCCGGATTCACGCAGGTCGGAGTTGACCGGGCGCTTATCGGCACGCTGCTCCAGGCTTCGGTTCAGCTGCGACAGCGCCACCACCGGCACCTGCAGCTCTTTCGCCAGCGCCTTCAGCGAGCGCGAAATCTCGGCGATCTCCAGCGTACGGTTGTCGGACAGGGCCGGCACGCGCATCAGCTGCAGGTAGTCGATCATGATGAGGCTAAGCCCATCGTGCTCGCGGAAAATGCGCCGCGCGCGCGAGCGCACTTCGGTCGGCGTCAGGCCGGAGGAGTCGTCGATGTACATGTTGCGCTTCTCCAGCAGGATACCCATGGTGCTGGAAATGCGCGCCCAGTCCTCGTCATCGAGCTGGCCGGTACGGATGCGCGTCTGATCCACGCGCGACAGCGACGCCAGCATACGCATCATGATCTGTTCGCCGGGCATCTCCAGGCTGAAGATCAGCACCGGTTTTTCCTGGGTCATCGCGGCGTTTTCGCACAGGTTCATGGCGAAGGTGGTTTTCCCCATCGATGGACGGGCGGCGACGATGATCAGGTCGGACTTTTGCATGCCCGCAGTTTTCTTGTTGAGGTCCTGATAGCCGGTATCGACCCCCGTCACACCGTCGTGCGGCTGCTGATACAGCTGCTCGATGCGCGACACGGTGTCTTCCAGGATGCGCTCGATGCCCTTCGGGCCTTCGTCTTTGCTGGCGCGGTTCTCGGCGATTTGGAATACGCGGGATTCCGCCAGATCGAGCAGGTCTTCGCTGCTGCGCCCCTGCGGATCGTAGCCGGCGTCGGCGATCTCGTTAGCCACCGAGATCATTTCGCGCACCACTGCACGCTCGCGCACGATGTCGGCGTAGGCGCCGATGTTGGCGGCGCTCGGGGTATTTTTCGACAGCTCGGCCAGATAGGCGAAGCCGCCGACCGAGTCCAGTTCACCCTTCTGTTCGAGCGATTCAGACAGGGTGATGAGGTCGATAGGCTTGCTCATCTCCAGCAGACGCTGCATCTCGGTAAAGATCAGGCGGTGCGGGCGGCTGAAGAAGTCGTTGGCGACCACGCGCTCCGCCACGTTGTCCCAGCGCTCGTTATCCAGCATCAAACCGCCCAACACCGACTGTTCGGCCTCCAGCGAGTGCGGCGGCATCTTCAGCCCTTCCATCTGACGATCTCTGGAACGCTCTCTGATTTCGTCCGCGTTTGTTTTGTTGGTTGGTTTTTTTCCTGCCATGAAACGTAGTCTTTATCCGGTTGCGAATGAAGGATCTTGACGCGAGAGTATACGTGATTTTTGCGTCATAACCGATGCAAAAAAGGTATTGAACTCCGCACGGGTGAACTGGATCTCCGATACTAAAAAGAATAGGGTGAAATCAGACACTCAAACGAGGTAACGATATGGCCAAGCGCATTCAGTTTTCCGCCACCGGCGGGCCGGAAGTCTTGCAATACGTTGATTTTACACCGCTCGATCCCGCCGCCGGCGAAGTGCAGATCGAAAACAAGGCGATCGGCATCAACTACATCGACACCTATGTGCGCAGCGGGCTGTACGCGCCGGCGAGCCTGCCGAGCGGCCTCGGCACCGAGGCGGCCGGCGTGGTGATCAAGGTCGGCGCCGGGGTCAGCGCGATCAAACCGGGTGACCGGGTGGTGTATGCGCAGTCATCGCTCGGCGCCTACAGCGAAGTCCACAACGTGCCGGAAGAAAAAGTGGCGCTGCTGCCGCACAATCTCAGCTTTGAGCAGGGTGCCGCTTCTTTCCTCAAAGGGCTGACGGTGCACTACCTGCTGCGCCAGACCCACGACGTACAACCGGGTGAAGTGTTCCTGTTCCATGCCGCCGCCGGCGGGGTTGGGCTGATCGCCTGCCAATGGGCCAAAGCGCTGGGCGCGCGCCTGATCGGCAGCGTCGGCTCCGACGAGAAGGCCGCGCTGGCGAAACAGGCCGGCGCCTGGGCCACCATCAACTACCACAAAGAGGATATCGCCCAGCGGGTGGCCGAGCTGACGCACGGCGAGAAGGTCGGCGTGGTATACGATTCGGTGGGGCAAAGCACCTGGCAGGCCTCGCTCAACAGCCTGAAACGCCGCGGCCTGATGGTTAGCTTCGGCAACGCCTCCGGCCCGGTGACCGGCGTCGATCTGGCGCTGCTCAACCAGAAAGGATCGCTGTACGTCACCCGCCCTTCCCTTAACGGCTACGTCACCAACCGCGCCGAGCTGCAGTACGCCAGCAACGAGCTGTTCTCACTGATCGGCAGCGGCGCCATTCGGGTGGAGGTGAGGGACGAGCAGAAATTTGCGCTGGCCGATGCCCAGCGGGCGCACCAGGTGCTGGAAAGCCGCAGCACCAGCGGCTCCAGCCTGCTGATCCCCTGATCGCGGCAAAAGAAAAGGGCTCCTTACGGAGCCCTTTCTGTACTGCGTTTTGTAGGGGTAGAGCAGAGTCCGCCAGAGACAGGGGGTTGCTTTAGCAACACGAATTTTGGTTGTCTCTCACGGTGATGAAATTGGTCGCATCACTGCATCGACAAACATCCTAACAGCCCCGTCCGGCAAAAAACACGCTTTATGTGCCACATCGCCGGGTAAAACTGCCAAGCTGTGATCGCTGCCGCATTAGCGGGGCGGGCAGTTATGCAAGTTTCATCGCGAATGATTGATTATTCAGCAAAAAATCAGTAACGCCTGATCTGTGGTTTCTGCATCGAACGGTAAATCCATACCCCGACCACCGCCAAAATCAACCACGGCAGCAGCTTGATGACCACCGCGAACAACCCGCCCAACAGCATAAACGCCGCCGCCACCAACAGCGCAGCGAAGATCCCCAGCAGCGAGATGCCGGTCACCATCAGCATCACCACAAAGCCAATGAGAAAGAAGATTTCCAACATGATTGCTCCTTTGCAACTCAACGTATCTGCAGAGTGGATTACAAGAAGCGTGCCAGAATGACGAAAGGGCTAACCTATTGAAAAGAGGGGACAGGCATCCGGCAATGCGCCGAATACCTGGCGAAAAAGACTAACTGTTGGTCAAACTTTTTGTGAGTTACGCCATTTCGACACGCGGCTGACGCACCAGCGCCAGCGCCTGCTCCACCACCCGCGCATCGGCGCCCGGCTTGTGGGCGTTCTCGCTCAGGTGGCGACGCCACTGGCGCGCGCCCGGCACGCCCTGGAACAAACCGAGGATGTGGCGGGTGATGTGGCCGAGATAGGTGCCGTTGGACAGCTCGCGCTCGATATACGGATACAGCGCTTCAACGATCGCCACGCTGTCCGGCACTGCGGTCTGCGCGCCGAACAGTTCGCTGTCGACCCGTGCCAGGATGCCCGGATTCTGGTACGCCTCGCGCCCCATCATCACGCCGTCCAGATGCTGCAGGTGCTGCTGCGCCTCTTCCAGCGTTTTCACTCCGCCGTTGATGGCGATGGTCAGCGCCGGAAAATCCCGCTTCAGCTGATAAACGCGCGGATAGTCGAGCGGCGGCACTTCGCGGTTTTCTTTCGGGCTGAGGCCGGAGAGCCAGGCCTTGCGCGCGTGGATGGTGAACATATCGCACTCGCCGCGCCCGGCGACGGTTTGGATAAAGTCGCACAGGAAGGCGTAGCTGTCCTGATCGTCGATGCCAATGCGGGTCTTCACCGTCACCGGGATCGACACCACGTCGCGCATCGCCTTGATGCAGTCGGCGACCAGCGTCGCCTGCCCCATCAGACAGGCGCCGAACATGCCGTTTTGCACGCGATCGGATGGGCAGCCAACGTTGAGGTTAATCTCGTCGTAACCGCGCTGCTCCGCCAGTTTGGCGCAGTGCGCCAGCGCGGCCGGATCGCTGCCGCCCAGCTGCAGCGCCACCGGATGCTCTTCTTCGCTGTAGGCCAGGTAGTCGCCCTTACCGTGAATGATCGCGCCGGTGGTCACCATTTCGGTGTACAGCAACGTTTCCTGGGTCAGCAGGCGGTGGAAGTAACGGCAATGACGATCGGTCCAGTCGAGCATCGGCGCGATGGAGAAACGATTGGCGGCGTAGGTTGGGGCGTGGTTGTCTTTCGTCATGCTGAGTTACTGGCTACCTGAGTCTGTCTGGGTTCAACGAACGGCGCGCGGCCGCAAACGGCTATTATAACGACAATCGGCGCCGTTGGGAAAACCGCCTTTGCTTCCCCCTATTCCAACGCGCGGATAATCCGGCACGGCTGCCCCAGCGCCAGCACATTGGCCGGGATGTCGCCGGTCACTATGCTGCCCGCACCGATAGTCGTGCCGTCGCCGATGGTCACTCCCGGCAAGATCACCACGTTACCGCCGATCCACACGTTGCTGCCGATGGACACTGGCTGCGCCGAGGTGCGGAAAGGAAAAGCCGGGTCACCGTTAAAGCGTTCACCGGCCTTCAGCGGATGACTCGGCGTGTAGATTTGCACGTTGGGGCCGATCAGCGTGTTGTCGCCGATGGTGATGGTATTGCAGTCGAGGAACACCGCATTGACGTTGATAAAACAGTTCTTGCCGATGCGGACATGCTGCCCGTAGTCGCACCAGAACGGCGTTTCGATCCAACTCGCCTCCCCCCAGGCGCCGAACAGCTCACCGAGCAGGCGGTTTTTCTCGTCCGCCTGATGCGAATCCAGCGCCCCCAGGCTTTTGGTCAACGCCCTGGCCCGATGGTACATAGCAATCAGTTCTTCATCGCGGCTGTTGTACTCCAGGCCGCTTAACAGCTTCTCTCTTTCCGTCATCACACAAGGCTCCTGCTCATCATGCGGGTGAAACGCGTTATACCGCTCTCGTCCGCTGCTCTCCAGCGCTAAAATCGGCAACGTTGATTTGCCGCCCGCCTGCGGGGAAAAGTTGTGATGCATCTCTCTTTTAGCGCACTCAGCGCGCCTTTCCCTGCGCAATCCTCAGGGGAAAAGGGGGCAACTCTCGGCGATTCGCCGTAATCATGGTAAAATCGGCTTTTTTACGTACCGGGATATTTGCGATGAACTCAACCACCCAGGAAAAGCTGCTGGCGCAGGCGGAACGCCTCTGCCAACAACGCAATGTGCGATTGACGCCGCAACGGCTGGAAGTGCTGCGTCTGATGACTCAGCAACCCGGTGCAATCAGCGCTTATGACCTGCTCGATCTGCTGCGCGTCGCCGAACCGCAGGCCAAGCCGCCGACGGTCTATCGCGCGCTGGATTTTCTGCTGGAACAAGGATTTATCCATAGAGTGGAGTCTGCCAACAGCTACGTGCTGTGTCACCATTTCGAACAGCCGATGCATACGTCCGCACTGTTTATCTGCGACCGCTGCGGCCAGGTGACCGAACGCACTACCGAAGGCGTAGAAGAAACGCTGCAGAAGCTGGCGCAGGAAGCCGGATTTGCGCTGCGGCACAGCGTGGTGGAAGCGCACGGTCTGTGCGCCGGCTGCGTGGAGGTTGAGGCGTGCGACAGCAAGCATGACTGCGCCGAACACGATCACAGCATCGCCATCAAGAAGAAGTAAGACGAAGTCAGGTACCTCCCTGTACCTGCGGCCGGAACGCCAGAGGATGAGAGCGACGCCGGCCTGCGCTGGGCAAGCCGCCTTCAATGGCGGCCCTGCAGATTACCAGCGGTGTTTGGTGTGATCTTCCCAGGCTTTCACCTCTTTTTCGGCCGCCTCTTTCTGGTAACCGTAGCGCTCCTGGATTTTGCCGACCAGCTGTTCGCGTTTCCCTTCGATGACTGTCAGATCGTCATCGGTCAGCTTGCCCCATTTTTCCTTCACTTTGCCTTTAAGCTGCTTCCAGTTACCGTCGGCTTGATCTTTATTCATAGTCTCTCCGTTAACCTGTGGTGAATCAGTGATCCCTGTCGCCGGTCGGGGTTAACCAGAAATTTTTCTGGCCGATACTCCCTTCACCTTAAGGAATATCGCTCCCATTCATTCGCCAGCCACATGATTCATTCTAGTTAAATATGGAAATAAAAAAGCCAAATATCAGAATAAAAAACCATTAAGAAACAAAATAAAAACAAAAAACGCTAATAAACAACAAGCTAACGCAAAAATGCCAGGGTTGAAAACATGTAAGCAAAAGTGAACAAAAACATAAATAAAATTAATAAATAACCCAGCACAGCGTCCGTTCTAGCGAGCGGTAAACCAGCTGCCGCGCACCTGATGACGATGCCAAATCCAGCCCAACGCCAGGCCGCGCAGCGCCAGAAACACCGCCAGCGCCAGCCAAAGCCCGTGGTTGCCAAACAGCGGTACGCTGAACAGCGCCAGGCCGTATCCCACCGCGGCCACCGCCATGCTGTTGCGCATCTCGGCGCCGCGCGTGGCGCCGATAAACATGCCGTCCAGCAAATAGCACCATACCCCGACCAGCGGCAGAATGACCTGCCACGGCAAATAGTGGGCGGCCAACGCACGCAGCTCCGGCAAGGAGGTCAACGCCGCCACGATCTGCTGGCCGGTAACGGCATACGCCAGGCCAAAGGCCAACGCGACCAGCCCCGCCTGCCTGCAGGCCGCATGCCACACCTTGCGCAGCTGGCTGTCGTCCCGGGCGCCGTAGGCGTGGCCCGAATGGGCTTCCACCGCATAAGCGAAGCCGTCGAGCGCATAGGCGGTGAACGTCAGCAGATTCATCAATATCGCGTTGACCGCCACCACCTCGCTTCCCAGGCGAGCGCCGAAGATGGTCAGCGACGCAAAGCACAGTTGCAGCAACAGTGAACGCAGCATGATGTCGCGGTTGAGCGCCAGCAGACGACGCAGGTCGCCACGCCAGGCCTGACGCAGCATCGGCAGGGTGATACCGCGCAGGCGCATCACCCGCCACGCCAGCCACAGGCCGAGCAGCAGCGTGGCGTATTCGGCGATGGCGGTTGCCGCCGCTGCCCCCCGCACGTTCCAGCCCAGGCCCATCACCAGCCAGATATCCAACACGATGTTCAGCAGGTTGCCGACGATCAGCAGGATCACCGGCGCCCGCACATACTGCACGCCGAGCAGCCAACCCAACAGCACCAGATTGGCCAGCGCCGCCGGGGCGCTCAGCCAGCGGATTTCAAGAAAACGCCGCGCCTGTTCCAGCACCTCGCCATCGCCACCGACGATCCGCAGCGCCAGTTCGATCAGCGGATACCGCAGCAGGACGATCGCCACCCCGACCAGCAGCGCCAGCACCAGCGGTTGCATAAAGGCGCGCGCCAGCGCCTGCGGGTTCTGTGCCCCCAGCGCCTGCGCCGCCAGACCGGTGGTGCTCATGCGCAGGAACAACAGCAGCATGAACAGGAAGCTGGTCGCCACCGCGCCGATCGCGACGCCCCCCAGGTAGATCGGGCTGTCGAGGTGGCCGATCACCGCAGTGTCCACCAACCCGAGCAGCGGTACGGTGATATTGGAAAAAATCATCGGCAGGGCCAGGCGCCACAGGGCTTTATCGGTGTCGCTGGTGAAGGCGGAAATCAAGCGCATGATGAGACGTTCCCGTAGCAGTGGCGAAGGGCAAAATCAGAAACAAAAACGCCCCAGAACAGGGGCGATTGATACAAGAGGCGGCACTGAGGGGGCAGCGATTAAATCCAGTCGCCGTTGCGGATCACGCCGACCGCCAGCCCTTCGATAGTGAAATTCTGCTGACGCAGATCGACCACAATCGGTTGGAATTCGTTGTTCTCCGGCAGCAGCTCGACCACGTTGCCGTGTTTTTTCAGGCGCTTGACCGTCACTTCGTCTTCGATGCGCGCCACCACGACCTGGCCGTTGCGCACGTCTTGGGTTTTATGCACCGCCAGCAGATCGCCGTCCAGAATGCCGATGTCGCGCATCGACATGCCGTTCACCCGCAGCAGGAAATCGGCGCTCGGTTTAAACAGGGAAGGATCAACCTGGTAGTGCCCTTCGATGTGCTGCTGCGCCAGCAGCGGCTCGCCGGCGGCGACGCGGCCGATCAGCGGCAGCCCTTCTTCTTCTTCCATCAGCAGGCGGATACCGCGCGAGGCACCGGAGACGATTTCGATCACGCCTTTGCGTGCCAGCGCCTTCAGGTGTTCTTCGGCGGCGTTAGGCGAACGGAACCCCAGACGCATCGCGATCTCGGCACGCGTTGGCGGCATGCCCGTTTGCGAAATATGATCGCGAATCAGATCGTAGACCTCTTGCTGTCTGGTAGTTAGTGCTTTCATTCCGCCCCCTGTTTGTTTATACAGTCTTGCTGTGAGTATATACAGGTAAGCGCGGATTGGGAACCGAAGAATAAATAAAAATCAGTCAGTAGGCGCCTTTCGTCAGCCAAAATGCTGCCATAAGACCGTGCCCCAAACGAACAGCGCCAGCACGATCGCCAGTGACACCGCCGCCGATCCCATGTCCTTGGCCCGGCCGGACAGCTCGTGATGTTCGCTGCCGATCCGATCCACCACCGCCTCGATCGCGCTGTTCAGGATCTCGACGATCATCACCAGCGCTACCGATCCGATCAATAAAATGCGCGCTATCGCACCCACATCCAGCCAGACAGCCAGTATGATAGCCAGAAGGGTGACCACCAGTTCCTGGCGGAACGCCGCTTCGTGTTGCCAGGCGGCGGAAAGCCCTTTATAGGAATAGCCGGCGGCCTTGATGATGCGGGTCAGTCCGGTTGCTTGGTTTGCCATGTTTTCGTGCCTTTCTCAGAGGTCGGTCATAATAAAAAGAGTCTAGAACAGTCCGCGCTGACGGCTCTCGGTTTTCGAACACCACAGATCTGCTACCCGGTTTCTGGTATGCTTGCGGCGCATTGCTAACAAGAGGCTTCACGTTGTTATGTCAGGTTGGCGTAAAATTTATTATAAAATATTGAATTTACCACTTAAATTGTTGGTAAGAAGTAAGGTCATCCCTTCAGATCCGGTTACCGAGCTAGGGTTGGATCCCTCACGGCCGATTCTGTATGTTTTACCTTACAATTCCAAGGCGGATTTGCTGACGCTGCGCACCCAGTGCCTGGCGCAGGATCTGCCCGATCCGCTCAACTCGCTGGAGATCGACGGCACCGTGCTGCCGAGCTACGTGTTCATTCACGACGGCCCGCGCGTGTTCCGCTATTACACCCCGAAAGAAGAGTCGGTAAAGCTGTTCCACGACTATCTGGATCTGCATCGCAGCAATCCGGATCTCGACATTCAGATGCTGCCGGTTTCGGTGATGTTCGGCCGCTCGCCGGGCCGCGAAGGCCACGGCACGCCGCACCTGCGTCTGTTGAATGGCGTGCAGAAATTCTTCGCCGTGCTGTGGCTCGGCCGCGACAGCTTCGTGCGTTTCTCCAACACCGTTTCGCTGCGCCGCATGGCCACCGAGCACGGCACGGATAAAACCATCGCGCAGAAACTGGCGCGCGTGGCGCGCATGCACTTCTCGCGTCAGCGCCTGGCCGCGGTAGGCCCGAGCCTGCCGGCCCGTCAGGATCTGTTCAACAAGCTGTTGGCGTCCAAAGCGATCGAAAAAGCGGTCGAGGACGAGGCCCGCAGCAAGAAGATCTCGCACGAGAAAGCCCAGCAGAACGCCATCGCGCTGATGGAAGAGATCGCCGCCGATTTCTCCTACGAAACCGTGCGCCTGTCCGACCGCGTGCTGAGCTGGACCTGGAACCGGTTGTATCAGGGCATCAACGTCACCAACGCCGAGCGCGTGCGCCAACTGGCGCAGGACGGCCACGAGATCGTCTACGTGCCCTGCCACCGCAGCCACATGGACTATCTGCTGCTGTCCTACGTGTTGTATCACCAGGGCCTGGTGCCGCCACACATCGCCGCCGGCATCAACCTCAACTTCTGGCCGGCCGGCCCGATCTTCCGTCGCCTGGGCGCGTTCTTCATCCGCCGCACCTTCAAGGGCAACAAGCTCTACTCGACGGTGTTCCGCGAATACCTCGGCGAGCTGTTCACCCGCGGTTACTCGGTGGAATACTTCGTGGAAGGCGGCCGTTCCCGCACCGGGCGCCTGCTGGAACCGAAGACCGGCACCCTCTCGATGACCATCCAGGCGATGCTGCGCGGCGGCACCCGTCCGATCACGCTGGTGCCGATCTACATCGGTTACGAGCACGTGATGGAAGTGGGCACCTATGCCAAAGAGCTGCGTGGCGCCACCAAGGAAAAAGAGAGCCTGCTGCAAATGCTGCGCGGCCTGCGCAAGCTGCGCAATCTGGGCCAGGGTTACGTCAACTTCGGCGAACCGCTGCCATTGACGGCTTACCTCAACCAGAACGTGCCGCAGTGGCGCGAGTCGATCGATCCGATCGAAGCCCAGCGCCCAAGCTGGCTGACGCCGACGGTCAACGATCTGGCCGGCCAGATCATGGTGCGTATCAACAACGCCGCCGCGGCCAACGCCATGAACCTGTGTTCCACCGCGCTGCTGGCCTCGCGCCAGCGTTCGCTGACCCGCGAACAGCTGGTCGAACAGCTGGAGTGCTACCTGCAGCTGATGCGCAATGCGCCTTACGCGCGTGACGTCACCGTGCCGACGCAAACGCCGGACGAGCTGCTGGATCACGCGCTGAACATGAACAAGTTCGAGGTGGAAAAGGACAACATCGGCGACATCATCATCCTGCCGCGTGAGCAGGCGGTGCTGATGACCTATTACCGTAACAACATCCACCACCTGCTGGTGCTGCCGTCGCTGATCGCCAGCATCGTAATGCATCACCGCCGGGTGTCGCGCGCCGAGCTGCTGCGCCAGATTGGCATGATCTACCCGATGCTGAAAGCCGAGCTGTTCCTGCATAACGACAAGGAACAGCTGCCGGAGGTGCTGCGGCCGATGATTGACGAGCTGATCCGTCAACAGTTGATCTGCGACAAAGGCGACGAGCTGGTGCTGAACCCGGCACGCATTCGCCCGCTGCAGCTGCTGGCCGCCGGGGTGCGCGAAACCCTGCAACGCTACGCCATCACCATGTCGATCCTCAGCGCTAACCCGAGCATCAACCGCGGCGCGCTGGAGAAAGAGAGCCGCATCATGGCGCAACGTCTGTCGGTGCTGCACGGCATCAACGCGCCGGAGTTCTTCGACAAGGCGGTGTTCTCCACCCTGGTGGCGACGCTGCGCGAAGAAGGCTATATCAACGACAGCGGCGATGCGATCCGCGAGCACACCCTCGAGGTGTACAACATGCTGAGCGATCTGATCACGCCGGAAATCAAGCTGACCATCGAAAGCGTCAACATGCCGGAAGAGACCAACGTCCTGCCGCAGGCCGATGCGGAAGAAGAGCAAGACGAGTGATTTCACCCGGCGCGGAAATACAAAAGGCACCCCACGGGGTGCCTTTTTTCTTGCGAAGAGGAATCGTTACACCGGCAGATAGCTCAGCGCGATGCCGATAAATACCACCAGCCCGACATAGTTGTTCTGCAGGAAGGCCTTGAAACAGGCCTCGCGCTCGCGGCCGGCGATCTGTTTCTGCTGGTGAATGAACAGCGCGCCCGCCAGCAGCAGCGACCAGTAAAACGCCCCGCCGAGCTGCGCCAGATAACCGACCCACACCAGCAGCAGCAGCGTCGCGAACTGCAGCAGCCCGACGATCAGCTTGTCATAACGGCCGAACAGGATAGCGGTGGATTTGATGCCGATCTTCAGGTCATCGTCACGATCGACCATCGCATACAGCGTGTCGTAGGCCACCGTCCAGCAGATGTTGGCCAGCAGCAGCAGCCAGCAGCTGAGCGGCAGCGATTCGCTGACCGCCGCATAACCCATCGGAATGCCCCAGCCGAACGCGGCGCCCAGCACGAACTGCGGCAGGTTGGTCACCCGCTTCATGAACGGATACATCCAGGCCAGCGCCAGCGCCGCCAGCGACAGCCAGATGGTCATCGCATTGAGCGTCAACACCAGGCAGAACGAGATCAGCACCAGCACCACGAACAGCACCTTGGCCTCTTTCGCGCTCACCCGGCCGCTCGGCATCGGCCGCCCGGCGGTGCGTTTCACGTAGCCGTCCACCGCGCGATCGGCGTAGTCATTCACTACGCAGCCGGCGGCGCGCATCAGGAACACGCCGAGCACGAACACCAACAAAATCGACAGCGGCGGCACGCCTTTCCCGGCCAGCCACAGCGCCCACAGCGTCGGCCACAGCAGCAACAGCGTGCCGATCGGTTTATCAATGCGCATCAAATGGCTGTAAGCCCGCCATTTACTTTGAGTCACGCTTCCCTCCAAGGTCTTGCTCTCCTCTCTTATGCAGGAACCGCTGAATACAGCGGTGAAGCCGGTAAAAACAGTTCGGTCAGCAACAGCGGTTTGCCCGCCAGCCGCAGCCGTGAACGGCGCGCCCACAGCGCGTCCTGTCGGCCGATATGGATATAGTCGCGGGTCAGCTCGCCGCTGCTGAACAGGTAGCGCCCCAGCGGCAGCGTGCCCAGATCCACCAGCGCCTGGTCGGGGCCGGTCAGCGTATTTTCCGGGATCACCGTGCGCCCCAGCAGCCAGGGCTGGTTGTCGCCCAGCAGCACCACTTCGCGCAGCCAATAGCGTGGGCTGTCGGGCAGGTGATTCGCCTCATCGCCCAACGCCTCGCGCGTGACGAAACATTCGCGCTGCGGTTCGACGCGCACCTGGGCGCAATGGCGTTCAAATCGGCGGGTCATGGAGCCTAACTCCATCAGCCAGTCGCTGACGGCGGCGGGCGCCGGAGGATCCTGTTCGGACAACCACTCCAGCGGCGGCAGGATGGAATCCCTGATGCCAGACATTGCTTTACTCCTCGCCTGAGCCGCGACCGGTACGGCGCGACAGACGATACAAACTGTTAACAGGCCCCCATTGTAGCGCAGAAATACGAAAGCGGCAGGCTGATTCGTGGCGAAAACGGCGGTGGCTTCCGCCGGAAAAACCGGGCTCCTGTCATCTTTTTGCCATCCGCGTTCTCTATCTTCGTTCCCCGGCACGATGCCGATTCTGTGATCGCCTGCAAAGTTTCATCTTTGTCGCGTTGTTTTATCTACGCGCGTAGATACTCTGACACCGCAGCGTTGAATCGCCATGCGTCCGACATCATTTGTCGGCACACCTTTGTTGCCGGCACCAGGGAAACCATCTTTAACCGCGTCCCTCAAGGCGCAGCACAAAAGAGGATAGCACTGCCATGAGCGAAACAACGCTTGCCACTCCACAGACCGCCGACACGCTGGCGGCCGATGAACGCCTGGCAACCAAAGAGGGGCGCAGCCAATTTTGGCGCGCCACCTTCTCCTGCTGGCTCGGCACCGCCATGGAATACGTCGATTTCGCGCTGTACGGCCTGGCGGCCGGCATGGTGTTCGGCGACGTGTTCTTCCCCGAGGCCACGCCGCTGGTCGCCCTGCTGGCCAGCTTCGCCACCTACTCCGTCGGCTTCATCGCGCGGCCGATCGGGGCGCTGGTGTTCGGCTGGATCGGCGATCGCAAAGGCCGCCGCGTGGTGCTGATCACCACCGTGGCGCTGATGGGCATTTCCACCACGCTGATCGGCCTGATCCCGTCCTATGCGCAAATCGGCGTTTGGGCGCCCACCTGCCTGGTGATCCTGCGCTTCGCGCAGGGGTTCGGCGCCGGCGCAGAGCTGTCCGGCGGCGCGGTGATGCTGGCGGAATACGCGCCGGCCAAACGGCGCGGACTGGTAGCGTCGATCATCGCCATCGGCTCCAACAGCGGCACCCTACTGGCATCGCTGGTATGGCTGCTGGTGCTGCAGCTCGACAAAGAAGACCTGATGAGCTGGGGCTGGCGCATTCCGTTCCTCGCCAGCATTCTGATCGCCGGCGTGGCGCTCTATCTGCGCCGCCACGTGCGGGAAACGCCGGTCTTCGAACGCGAGCTGCAGCAAAACCACCAGCGCATGCTGGACGCCGTCCAGGCCGCGCCGGATACGCGCAGCTACCTGCAGCGCACCAAAGCGTTCTGGGTGATGCTCGGCCTGCGCATCGGCGAGAACGGCCCTTCCTACCTGTGCCAGGGCTTTATTGTCGGCTACGTCGCCAAGGTGCTGATGGTCGATAAATCGGTGCCGGCGCTGGCGGTGTTGATCGCCTCGCTGTGCGGTTTTCTGGTGATCCCGCTGGCCGGTTGGCTGTCCGATCGCTTCGGCCGCCGCGTCACCTACCGCGGGTTCTGCCTGCTGCTGGTGCTGTACGCCTTCCCGGCGTTCTGGCTGCTCGACAGCCGTGAACCGGCGATCGTCATCTCGGTGATCGTGGTCGGCATGTGCATCGCGTCGCTGGGGATCTTCGGCGTGCAGGCGGCCTACGGCGTCGAACTGTTCGGCGTGAAGAACCGCTACTCCAAAATGGCGTTCGCCAAGGAACTCGGTTCGATCCTCTCCGGCGGCACTGCGCCGCTGATCGCCACCGCGCTGCTGTCCGGTTTCGGTCACTGGTGGCCTGTCGCCTGCTATTTTGTTGTAATGGCGGCCATCGGCTTAATCACCACCTTCTTTGCTCCCGAAACCCGCGGCCGCGATCTCAACCTGCCGCAGGATGCCGCGTAGCGAGAAGGCGAACAGGACCTCAATGTGGATAATCACTCCGCGCGACGCGTTACCCGCGCCGACGTGGCCCGCGTAGCGGGCACCTCCGTCGCCGTGGTCAGCTATGTGATCAACAACGGCCCGCGCCCGGTGGCGGAAGCCACCCGGCTGCGCGTGCTGGCGGCGATCGAGCAGACCGGCTACCGGCCGAACGACATCGCGCGGGCGCTGGCCTCCGGCAGCACGCAAACCTACGGGCTGGTGGTGCCGGATATTTCCAATCCGTTCTTCGCCACCCTGGCACGGGCGCTGCAGCAGGAAGCCTTCAGCCGCGGCCGCGTACTGCTGCTGGGCGACGCCGGCGACGATCGTCAGCGCGAGTATGAGCTTATCAACAACCTGCTGCGCCGCCAGGTCGATGGCCTGCTGTACACCAGCGTCGATCGCCACCCGTGGTTCGATCTGATCCGCACTTCCGGCACCCCCTGCGTAATGATAGACACCATCGACAGCCAGGCCGGCGTCTGCGCCATTCGCGTCGACGAGCGCGACGCCGCCTGCCAGGCGACCCGCCATCTGCTGCAGCACGGCTATCGCGACATCGGCATTTTTATCGGCCCGCTGACCATGCTCAACGCGCAGGATCGCCTGAACGGCTGGCGCGATGCGCTGCTGGAGGCGGGCATCGCGCCGCGCGACGAGTGGATTTTCGAGGTGCCCTACACCCGCCAGGGCGGTTACCAGGCCACCCAGCGCCTGGTGCAAGGCCCGCGCCCGCGCGCCGTTTTCACCTCCAACGAGCAGCAGGCGCTCGGTTGCCTGTCGGCGCTGGCGGAGCATGGGCTGCGCGCGCCGGACGATCTGGCGCTGATCTGTTTTAACGGCACGCAGCAATCCGAATTCAGCGTGCCGCCGCTCAGCGCGGTCGAGCAGCCGATCGACGCCATGGCCAAGCGGGCCATCGCCATGCTGGCCGCCGGTGCCGCGCCCGCCGAGCTGCATGAATTCGCTTTTCAACTGCGCATCCGCCGTTCCTGCGGCTGTTAGCGGTTTTTCAGGACACCTTACTATGCGTTTAATCATTGATTGCGATCCCGGCAACGGGGTTCCCGGCGCCAACGTCGACGACGGCCTGGCGCTGGCCCTGGCGCTGGCGGCCAAACCGCAGCTACAGCTGGAGCTGATCAGCATCGTGGCCGGCAACACCCCGCGTGAAGTGGGCTTCGCCGTCGCCACCGACTTGCTGACGCAGAGCGGCTATCAAGTTCCTGTCGCCCTCGGCGCGGCGCGCGCCCTGAGCGAGCCGCCGGAGCCGTGGCGCGCACATCTGGACCGCCCGATCGCCGATCCAAAGCTGGCGGCGCTGTGGCGTGACCTGCCCGCGCCCCCGCTGGCCAACGCGCCCGCACCGGACGCCGCCATCGCCATCGGCGAACTGATCTGCCGGCATCCCGGCGAGATCACGCTGGCGGCGATCGGCCCGCTGACCAACGTTGCGCACGCCATGCAGCTTTACCCGCAGATGGCGCAGGCGGTGAAAGAGATCGTGATCATGGGGGGCGTGTTCAACGTCGACGGGTACATCAAGGACACCAATTTCGGTTTGGATCCGGAAGCGGCGCGGCTGGTGTTGAACAGCGGCGCCGCTATCACGCTGGCACCGCTGGACGTCACTACCCAGACCATGCTGACCCAGACGGATCTGGCCGCGTTGACCCAGCCGGATACCCCGCTGTGCCGCTATTTGCGCGCCACCACGCAGCCGTGGATCGACTATTCACGCCATACGCGGCACCTGCCGGGCTGCTGGATCCATGATGCGCTGGTGATCGCCTGGCTGCTGGCGCCGCAGCTGGTCACGACCGAGATGTTCCATGTGGATGTGGCGCTGGAAGGGGCGTTGACGCGCGGCAGTTCACGCCGCTGGCGGCCGGACGGTCTGCGCCTGACGGTCGGCATGCCGGCGCCGCAGGGCAAGCCGGTGCGCGTCATGCAGCAGGTGGACAACGCTCGTCTGTTGGCGTTGATCGGCGCAACGCTGGCCCGCGGATGAAAAAAGGTGCGCCAAAGCGCACCAATCATCGAGCCAGCATCGGCAGCGCCGGGTATTACCCCTTGCCTTTAACGCTGCTGATAAACGTTTTACGCGCGGTGGTCGAGCCCAGTTTCTCGGCCTCATTCATCAGTTTCAGCGCCTTGTCGATATCGCCCGCCTTCACCGCCTGCTTGATGCCGTTATTGAAGTAGCTTTCGGTATCGTTGAGCATCGGCTCCGCCGGTTTCTCTGGTGCCGGTGCCGCCACGGCGGCCGGTGCGGTCGAGCCCACCACCACCGGCGCCACGGTCGGCGCAGGCTGCAGCATGCCGATCATCACGTTGCCGGTGCCCTGTTCCGCGGTGACCTTAAGCTTCAGCGTGCCGGTCGTCGCGTGGCCGGCGATCGGATCCGGGATATCCGGCACCGCATTGCCCACGCCCTGCGCATAGGCCTTGGCCGGATTGGTCAGCTGCGTGGTTTTCGCCAAGTCCTGGCGGGTGGTGTACACCAGCAGGTAAATCTGTTTTTGACCGAGCGCCGGCGTCAGTTTCAGCGTGCCTTCGAGGCGATCGGAGGACATCGCCCCCGGTGGCTGATACGGGAAGTAGCTGCTCGGGTAATACGCCGCCGGGCGCAGATGCTCGTCCAGCACCAGCACGCTCGGCGCATACAGCGAATTGTTTTTAGCGAGGCTGCTCAGCGTCACTTCCAGCGAGCCGCGATCGGCCGGCAGCGTATAGGCGGCGATCGCCCCCTGAATCTCGCCCTGATTGAGCTGCGGGCTGACGGCGTCGAGCTTCACCTCTTGCGACACCGGCGGCTGCAGCGGCTGCCACGGCAGGCTTTGCAGCGTGGCGGCGCTGATGGCCGGCGCGACGGAAACGTTGGCCGGCGTGTCGGCGTTGGCCGCCAAAGGCGCGCAGACGGTCAGCGCCAGCGACAGGCAGAGTGACAGCAGATTCTTTTTCATCGTTATATCCTCTTTCAGCGCCGCGGCGGATCAGGCAAGAGATCTGGCCGCGGCGAATGCGGTTGGGGGAGAGCCGATAGCCCTCCCCGTCCTGTCGTCGTTACCACCAAATTTCCATCTGGGCGCCGAAGGTGACTTCGTCATCCTTGCCGCGGCTGAAGGTATGCATGCTGGTGTCGTTGTAAGCGGTGCCGGTGTTATACCCGGTGTCGTCGCCGGTGGCGTAGCCCCACTTCTCATCCCACTTGGCGTAGGTGGCGAACAGACGGATGGCCGGACGCGACCAGATGCTGTTGCCCGCCTGCCACTGCTGCGCCAGGGTCACTTTATACTGGCCGTTGCGATCGCCGGTGCGCTGGGATTTGACGTTGTCATAGCCGGCTTCCAGCAGGGTGCTCATGATCGGCGTCCATTTGTACATTGGGCGCACGCCCACGGTGTACCAGGTGGTGCCGTTGTTGTTGTCGCGGTCGATGTCCTGGAACATGGCGACATACATCAGCGCCCATTGATCGTTGAAGTCGATGGCGCCGTGATCCAGCACGCGGATCATCTTGCCGTTGTTATCAATGGTGGCGCCTTCATTACGGCCGTTGTTCTGCGAGGTCATCGAGTCGGTGGCGTACTGCAGCACGAACTTGTTGTAACCGTTCAGGATGCTCTGCGTGTGTTCCGCGGTGAACATCCAGCCGTCTTTGCTGGCGCCGTCGGCCAGGCGATAGTTATCCTGCGCATTGGCGCGGCCGTAGTCCACGCCCAGCTCCAGGGTGCCGCCCGGGTTCAGCTCCAGGCCGGCCAGACGCAGGTCGAAAGTGTCGTTGACGGTCGGACGCTGTTTCCATTCGTTATCCAGGTAGCCGTAAGAACCACCGGATTCGGAGTTGCGGGTCACGGCGGCGGACAGCTTGCCGAAGCCCAGATCGATGTTTTCCAGACCGGCGCCCGGGCCGGAGATATCCCAGTAGTAGAAGTCGATCATGTGAACGTCATGACGCTGATAGAAGCGCTTACCGGCCCACAGCGTGGAGCCCGGCAGCCAGTCGATCAGGTTTTTACCCTGCACGTTGACTTCGCGGAAGCCCGGGGTCACGTCTTCCCAGTCGGAACGTTGCGAGACCGAATAGGCCAGGTTGGTGTCGAAATAGAAGCTCTTGTCGCCTTCTTTCCATACTTCCTGCCCCAGCTTCAGCTCGGCATAGGTTTCGCATTCGTTGCCGAGACGGTATTTGCTCGCGGCGCCGGTGGCCTTGAAGCACTGTTGCTCACCGCCGCTGCCGGTCCAGCCGATGCCGGAACGGGCGTAACCGTGAAAATCCACGGCCAGCGCCTGAGTAGAGAGAACACCGGCGGCGACAGCCAGTGCCAGAGGAAGTTTGCGCAGAGTAGTCATCATTATTCTCCTGTTATACCGACTTTGATGCTTTAAACGCCCGGCTCCTGGTGCAGCCGTTTACATGCCGTACCGTCTTCACGGAACAGGTGGCAGCGGTGAGGCGGCAGGCCGATGGCGAATGTGGCACCTTCTTCTACCAGCACCACGTCATTCTGGCGGTACACCAGGTTTTGACGGATGGCCGGGATTTGGATGTGGATTTGCGTCTCGTTGCCGAGCTGCTCCACCACCTGTACGTCGCCGGTAAGCCGCACTTCTGAGGCTTCGCCGGGCAGCAGATGTTCAGGGCGAATGCCCAGGGACAGGTTGGCGCCGGGTTGAACGCCCGCGCCTTCCACCGGCAGCCAGACCAACTGGCGGTTGGGCAGTTCGACCTGCACCTGTTGCGGCTGCGCCGCGGTCACCTTGACCGGCAGGAAGTTCATCTTCGGCGAGCCGATAAATCCGGCGACGAAGCGGTTGGCCGGGTAGTGGTACAATTCCAGCGGCTTGCCGACCTGTGCCACGCGACCGGCGTCGAGCACCACGATCTTGTCGGCCAGCGTCATCGCTTCGACCTGATCGTGGGTGACGTAAATCATGGTGCGCTGCAGGCGCTTGTGCAGACGGGAGATCTCGATGCGCATCTGCACCCGCAGCGCGGCGTCGAGGTTGGACAGCGGTTCGTCGAGCAGGAACACGTCCGGCTCGGCCACCAGCGTGCGGCCAATCGCCACGCGCTGACGCTGCCCACCGGACAGCGCCTTCGGCCGCCGATCGAGCAGGTGCGCCAGCTGCAGCACCTCTGAGACCTGGTTCACCCGTTGATTGATTTCCGCTTTCCTGGCGCCGGCCAGCTTCAGGCCGAACGACATGTTGTCCGCCACCGACAGGTGCGGATACAGCGCATAGGACTGGAACACCATGCCGATGCCGCGCTCGGAAGGCGGCACCTCATTCATGCGTTTCTCGCCGATCAGCAGCTCGCCGGAGGTGATGTCCTCCAGCCCGGCGATCATGCGCAGCAGCGTCGATTTACCGCAGCCCGACGGCCCGACAAACACCACAAACTCGCCGTCCTCGATGGTCAGATTGACGTCTTTGGAAATCACGGCCTCACCGAAGGCCTTATAAACGCTGCGCAGTGTCACGCTAGCCATGCGTTACTCCCCTGCTTTCGCAGTTAACATGTCGTGTGAAAATGGCGGAGGCAAAGCCCGCCAAAACCCATTGATGACCCTCTTGCTGCGCGCCGTGCTGCCATGCCAACGGCAAGGTCGCCTCAGACGGCGCGGCCGCCTGAGTATAAGGCTGCAGGTTTATCAGCGCTTCAAGGCATTGATCCTGATGGGTAATAAGTAAGCGCACCACGCCGTCCCGCTGGCTGACCGCGTTCAATTCGCCGCGCTGGATGAGCGGTGAACGGCGCAGGGCCAACAGCGCCTGGCAGTAACGTAAGGTGGAGTGGCTGTCGTGCTGTTGGCGGCTGATGGCCAGCGCACGGTGTTCGATCGCCACCTGCTGATACCAGCTGATTTCGCCGGCGGTGACCTGTTCGGGGGCCTCATGCCACGGCATCGGCGTTTGCGCGCCGCGCGGATCTTGCAGGCCGGCGGCATGCGGCAGCCCCAGCTCTTCGCCCTGATACAGGCAGATCGGCGCTGGCAACATCGCCAGCAGCGTCAGAAAGGCGGCGGCGGAGCGCAAATCGCCCTGCCCCCAGCGGCTGACCACTCTTGGCTGATCGGCGTCCCCGGTGCTCCACAGGCTGTCCGCCAACGTGGCGCGGCGGGCGTGCAGCACCGCCACCAGCTTCTCTACGCTAAACGGCATCACGTCCAGCGCCAATGCGCCGTGGGCGAACCGCTGCGGCGCGACGGCATTGCGAACGCGGTTGGCTTCATCGGCGTACCACAGCGTCAGCCCTTCGCCCGTCACCGTCGCCTCGGCCTCCGGCGCCAGCGTCTGCGGCAGCAACAGGCCGTCGATCGACAGCGCTTTCAGGTACGGCAGCGCCGCCAGCATGCCGTGCGCGTCGCCCACGCCGTCCCCGTTTCCGTCACGGAAACTGGCCGGATGGATCCGGTACAGGGTGGGCTGAGTGGCGATAGGCATTGACGACATAAATCCGGTATCCCTGCTGCGCGTGGCGTTGACAATCAATGGGCCGATAGTGCGGGAGTCGCCGGAAAGGGTAATCATCCGTAACAGGATTTTTCATGGGGGAGGAGGCGGGAGGATGAGAGAACGACCGCGGCGATGAGAAGTTCCGCGCTTAAGGCAAATCTGTGATCCGGCTGGCAAAAATCGCCCCCCTATTTTGTGCCTGACGCCACAGAATAGAGCGCAACGTTAACTGGATCACACTCCTCATCTCAGGGGCGTAGAGGGGGGGAGGATGAGAATATGTCGCGTTGTGACCCACTATTACCGCGAAACGTCTCTCCTTGATTTATGTGCCCACAAAAAGAAGGACTGGATTATGACTCGCAGCATTACCCTCGCCCGCACGCTGGCGCTCTCGGCACTGGCCACCCTGGTGCTCTCTTCTTCCGCCTTCGCCAAGATCGAGGAAGGCAAACTGGTTATCTGGATCAACGGCGACAAGGGCTATAACGGCCTGGCCGAAGTCGGCAAGAAATTCGAAAAAGACACCGGTATCAAGGTCACCGTCGAGCATCCGGACAAGCTGGAAGAAAAATACCCGCAGGTAGCCGCCACCGGCGACGGCCCGGACATCATCTTCTGGGCCCACGACCGCTTCGGCGGCTATGCGCAGTCCGGCCTGCTGGCCGAAATCCACCCGTCCAAAGCCTTCCAGGACAAGCTGTTCCCGTTCACCTGGGACGCCGTGCGTTATGACGGCAAGCTGATCGGTTACCCGATCGCCGTCGAAGCGCTGTCGCTGATTTACAACAAAGACCTGGTCAAACAGCCGCCGAAGACCTGGGAAGAGATCCCGGCGCTGGACAAGCAGCTGCGCGCCGGCGGCAAGAGCGCCATCATGTGGAACCTGCAGGAACCCTACTTCACCTGGCCTATCATCGCCGCCGACGGCGGTTATGCCTTCAAGTATGAAAACGGCAAATACAACATCAAGGATGTCGGCGTCGCCAACGCCGGTTCGCAGGCCGGTCTGCAGTTCATCGTCGATCTGGTGAAAAACAAGCACATCAACGCCGATACCGACTACTCGATCGCCGAAGCCGCGTTCAACAAAGGCCAGACCGCGATGACCATCAACGGGCCGTGGGCCTGGAACAACATCGAGCAGAGCAAAATCAACTACGGCGTGACGCTGCTGCCGACCTTCAAAGGCAAACCGTCCAAGCCGTTCGTCGGCGTGCTGACCGCCGGCATCAACGCCGCCAGCCCGAATAAAGAACTGGCGACCGAGTTCCTCGAGAACTACCTGCTGACCAACGAAGGGCTGGCGGACGTCAACAAAGACAAGCCGCTGGGCGCGGTGGCGCTGAAGTCCTATCAGGAAGCGCTGGCCAAAGATCCGAAGATCGCCGCCACCATGCAGAACTCGCAAAACGGGGAAATCATGCCGAACATCCCGCAGATGAGCGCCTTCTGGTACGCCGAACGCAGCGCGGTGATCAACGCCGTCAGCGGCCGTCAGACGGTGAAAGCCGCGCTGGACGACGTGCAGACCCGTATCACCAAGTAACGACGTCGTGCGGGATTAACATCCCCGAAATAATTGGAGTGACACCGCGACGGCAAGTACGCACATCCCCGGGAGCATAGATAACTCTGTGACCGGGGTGAGCGGACGCAGCCAACAAAGGTGTAGCTTCAAGTATGAAGGGGACAAGTGCCCCGCCGTTGCTTCACAGAAAGGAACGCCCTATGCAATTCGCCCACGCCGGGACGCCTGCGCGTAAAAAATCGAAGTGGTGGCAAAGCGACGCGCTGAAATGGCTGGTGGTCGGCCTGTTCAGCCTGGTGACCTGCTACCTGATTGTGTTGATGTATGCACAGGGTGAATACCTGTTCGCCATCCTGACGCTGATCCTGGTCAGCGCCGGGCTTTACGTCTTCGCCAACCGCCGCGCCTACGCCTGGCGCTATGTGTATCCCGGCGTCGCCGGCATGGGGCTGTTCGTTCTGTTCCCGCTGATTTGCACCATCGCCATCGCCTTCACCAACTACAGCAGCACCAACCAGCTGACTTTTGAACGCGCGCAATCGGTGCTGATGCAGCGCCAGTTCCAGAGCGGCAAAACCTTTACCTTCGGCCTCTACCCGGCGGAAAACCAGCAGTGGCGCCTGCAGCTGACGCCACCGGACAGTGAACAGCCGCTGATCTCCGAACCTTTCCGCCTCGACGCCGCCGCGCCGCAAACCCTGAAACTGACGGCGCAGAGCGCCGCACCGCAGGGCGAACGCGCCACGCTGCGGGTGATTACCCAGAACCGGCAGGCGCTGAGCCAGCTGGTGGCGCAACTGCCCGACGGCGGGGAATTGCGCATGAGCTCCCTGCGCCAGTTCTCCGGCACCCGTCCGCTGTATGCGCTGGACCAAGACGGCAGCACGCTGACCAATAATCAGACTCAGGTGCGCTACCGGCCGAACGGCGACACCGGCTTCTACCAGGCGATCAACGCCGACGGCGGCTGGGCGCAGGAAACCCTGAGCCCGGGCTATACCGTCACCACCGGCTGGAAAAACTTCCTGCGGGTGCTGCAGGACGAGGGCATCAAGAAACCGTTCGTGTCGATCTTCATCTGGACCATCGTGTTCTCGGTGATGACGGTGATCCTCACCGTGGCGGTCGGCATGGTGTTGGCCTGCGTGGTGCAGTGGGAGGCGCTGAAAGGCAAGGCGATCTACCGCGTGCTGCTGATCCTGCCCTATGCGGTGCCGTCATTCATCTCGATCCTGATCTTCAAAGGTTTGTTCAACCAGAGCTTCGGCGAGATCAACATGATGCTCAGCCATCTGTTCGGCATCAAACCGGCCTGGTTCAGCGATCCGCTCACCGCCAAGAGCATGATCCTGATCGTCAACACCTGGCTCGGCTACCCGTACATGATGATCCTGTGCATGGGGCTGCTGAAGGCGATCCCGGACGATCTGTACGAGGCCTCGGCGATGGACGGCGCCAACCCGTGGCAAAACTTCTTCCGCATCACCTTACCGCTGCTGATCAAGCCGCTGACGCCGCTGATGATCGCCAGCTTCGCCTTCAACTTTAACAACTTCGTGCTGATCCAACTGCTGACCAACGGCGGCCCGGACATGATCGGCACCACCACGCCGGCCGGCTATACCGACCTGCTGGTCAGCTACACCTACCGCATTGCCTTCGAAGGCGGCGGCGGGCAAGACTTCGGGCTGGCGGCCGCCATCGCCACGCTGATCTTCCTGTTGGTGGGCGCGCTGGCGATCCTGAATTTGAAAGCCAGCAAGATGAACTTCGATTAGGGAGAATAACGATGGCCATGGTTCAACCCAAATCCCAGCGCCTGCGCCTGTGGATCACCCATATTTTGATGCTGTGCTTTATCGCCCTGATCATGTTCCCGCTGCTGATGGTGGTGGCCATCTCGCTGCGCTCCGGCAACTTCGCCACCGGCAGCCTGATACCGGAAACCCTCTCCTGGGATCACTGGCGGCTGGCGCTCGGCTTCAGCGTCACCCACGCCGACGGCAGCGTGACGCCGCCGCCGTTCCCGGTGCTGCTGTGGCTGTGGAACTCCATCAAGATCGCGGCGATCACCGCCATCGGCATCGTGACGCTGTCCACCACCTGTGCCTACGCCTTCGCCCGCATGCGTTTTCGCGGCAAGAGCACGTTGCTGAAAAGCATGCTGATCTTCCAGATGTTCCCGGCGGTGCTGTCGCTGGTGGCGCTGTACGCCCTGTTCGATCGCCTGGGCCAGTACATTCCGTTTATCGGCCTGAACACCCACGGCGGCGTGATCTTCGCCTACATGGGTGGCATCGCGCTGCACGTCTGGACCATCAAGGGCTATTTCGAAACCATCGACAACTCGCTGGAAGAGGCGGCGGCGCTGGACGGCGCCACGCCGTGGCAGGCGTTCCGTCTGGTGCTGCTGCCGCTGTCGGTGCCGATTCTGGCGGTGGTGTTCATTCTGTCGTTTATCGCCGCCATCACCGAAGTGCCGGTGGCGTCGCTGCTGCTGCGTGATGTGAACAGCTACACGCTGGCGGTGGGGATGCAGCAATATCTCAACCCGCAGAACTATCTGTGGGGCGACTTCGCCGC
The DNA here is from genome assembly GCF_003028435.1 of Serratia sp. Nf2. NCBI lineage: Bacteria > Pseudomonadati > Pseudomonadota > Gammaproteobacteria > Enterobacterales > Yersiniaceae > Serratia > Serratia sp. Nf2. The sequence goes on from NZ_PYTW01000004.1 coordinate 394,972, forward strand.
CGCCGCGGTGCTGTCGGCGATACCGATTACCGCCGTGTTCCTGCTGGCGCAGCGCTGGCTGGTGGGCGGCCTGACGGCCGGCGGTGTGAAGGGGTAATTTGTGCCACTGCAGTGCGTTTGATGTCTTTCCGCAATAGCGGTAATCCTGTGTCTTTGGCGGCCATTGGCCGCCATTTTTATCGCTACTCCCGTTTCAGCCGATCGGTGTTGGCCAGATAGAGCGTCACCACCAGCACCAATATCGCCGCGGCGTAGATCAGGGTATCGATGGGGTTTTTGTGGTCCACGATAATCAAACGAATAATCGCGGTAATGCCAATGTAAATAAAATAGCGCAGCGGGAAATGATAACCCGACTCAAAATACTTGACGATCAAGGCGATGAATTCAAAGTACAGGAAATAAATCACGATGCCTTCAATCAACAGGTAAGAGGACGACTCTTCGCTATTGATAAATAACACCTTCGCCAAGTGGAGGGTCTCCTTGACCAGAAATACCACCAGAATTGCCGCCAGCAGCAACAAGCCCACGTTCAGCACCCGCTGCAGCCCCTTCGCTATCATGATCGAACGCGACGTTTTCGCCATAAAACCTCTCTCTGAATACCGCTAATATGATTCAACCGTGCCAATATAGGCATTGTCCTAAAAATTACGCCCCTCGCGAAAGCACTTTAAACCCCATTTAATTCATCACGTTATAATAAGATGTTTCTGACTTATAGATTTGTAGCAAATCGAAATGTCAACTATCATGGGTCACAGAGATCTTTACATAAAACCAATAACCTCGAATTAACAAGGGAATTCTTTATGCGCGCTAAACTTAACGGACTGGTCGCTGCGGGCCTGTTTACCTGTGCATTGTCCGGCCACGCCGCCGGCCTGGTAGCCCCTGACAACGATCTGCGTAACGATCTCGCCTGGTTGTCTGACCGCGGCGTCATCAACGTCAGCCTGTCCACCTGGCCGCTGAGTCAGGAAGAGATCAGTTCCGTTATCGCGCAAGCCAAGCCGGTGAGCAACACCGAGAAAAACGTCATCGACCGCGTGCAACGCCGTGTCGATGCCTTGAAAGCCAACATCCGCGTCAGCGGTTACGCGTCGACCGATAAACCCGGTACCCCGCAGGGCTTTGGCCAAAATGAGTACGCCGACGATCGCCTGACCATCGGTGCCGGCGCCAACGGCGAATTCTGGGACGTGCGTCTGCAGGGTTCGGTGGAAGGCGATCAGCGCGTCAGCGACGGCTCCAAATTCAATATGAACGGCTCCTACGGCGCGGTGAAAATCTGGAACCAGTGGCTCTCCTTCGGCGAAGTTTCCCAGTGGTGGGGCCCGGGCTACGATGGCAGCCTGATCCGCTCCGACGCCGCACGCCCGGTGGCGGGCTTCATGCTGCAGCGCGCCGACCAATCGCCGTTTGAAACCCCGTGGCTGTCGTGGATCGGCCGCTGGCAATATCAATTGTCCGCCGGCCAGCTGTCGCAGTACGCTGCCGTGCCGAACACCAAGCTGATCGGTGGCCGCCTGACCATGATGCCGACCGACTTCCTGGAGTTGGGCGCTTCACGCATCATGATGTGGGGTGGTGATGGCCGTCCGCACTCCTGGAGTTCCTTCTGGGATGGCGTAACTGGAAAAGATAATACCGGTGATATCAAAAACGATCCCGGCAATCAGCTAGGCGGATTTGATTTCAAGCTCAAGTTGCAACCATTGGTCGGAATGCCAATCAGTTTATATGGCCAGATTGTCGGCGAAGACGAAGCAGGAATGTTACCATCCCACAACGCTTATTTGTTGGGATTAGAAGGCCACCCTGAATGGGGAGCAACTACCATTAATTGGAATATTGAAAGCGCAGATACCCGTTCCAATGGTGAAAATAATTATATTATGTACAACCATTATGTTTACAAAGACGGTTATTACCAACAAGGGTATCCCTTGGGACACGCTATGGGAGCCAATGGTCAGATGTTATCCGGTCGTGTAGAGCTGGTACTGGATGACAGCCAGCGCTGGAATACCCGTTTGGTATACGCCAAGGTGAATCCGAAAAGCCAAAGTCTCAACAAGGCCTTCCCGAAATCCGATACGCTGAAGGGCATTCAGGTCGGTTGGGGTTACACCTTCCCGTCTCAGGTTAAGTTCGACACCAGTCTGTGGTACACCGATAACGATCACAGTACCGCCGATGACGTGGGCGCGGGCGTCAGCTTCGAAGTGCCGATCAACCTGTAATTTTTTGCAGATGTAAAAAAACCCGCCGCGGCGGGTTTTTTATTGGCTTCAGCTCAGGCGATTAACGCCATTCCTTGAAGCGGTTGATCAGCGCATTGGTCGAGCTGTCGTGGCTGCTGATTTTCTCGCTGCCCGCCAGTTCAGGCAGGATACGGTTAGCCAGCTGTTTGCCCAGCTCCACGCCCCACTGATCGAAGGTGAAGATGTTCAGGATCGCACCCTGGGTGAAGATCTTGTGCTCGTACAGCGCGATCAGGCTGCCCAGGCTGAACGGCGTGATTTCGCGCAGCAGGATCGAGTTGGTCGGGCGGTTGCCTTCAAACACTTTGAACGGCGCCACGTGTTTGACCTGCTCAGGGGTTTTACCCTGCGCCGCAAACTCGGCCTCCACCACTTCCAGCGACTTGCCGAACGCCAGCGCTTCGGTCTGCGCGAAGAAGTTGGACAACAGTTTAGCGTGATGATCGCCCAGCGGGTTATGGCTGATGGCCGGCGCGATGAAATCGCACGGCACCAGCTTGGTGCCCTGGTGGATCAGCTGGTAGAACGCATGCTGGCCGTTGGTGCCCGGCTCGCCCCAGATGATGGGGCCGGTCTGATAATCCACCGGATTGCCGTTGCGATCGACGTATTTGCCGTTGGATTCCATGTTGCCCTGCTGGAAGTAAGCGGCAAAACGGTGCATGTACTGATCGTACGGCAGAATGGCTTCGGTTTCGGCGCCGAAGAAGTTGTTGTACCAGATACCGATCAGCGCCAGCAGCACCGGCAGGTTTTTCTCCGCCGGCGTTTCGGCGAAGTGCTTATCCATGGCGTGCGCGCCGCTCAGCAGCTGCTCGAAATTGTCATAACCGATGGACAGCGCGATCGACAGACCGATCGCCGACCACAGGGAGTAACGGCCGCCGACCCAGTCCCAGAACTCGAACATGTTGTCGGTATCGATGCCGAACTCTGCCACCGCTTTGCCGTTGGTGGACAGCGCGGCGAAATGCTTGGCCACGTGCTGTTGATCGGCAGCGCTGCTCAGGAACCAGTCGCGCGCGCTGTGGGCGTTGGTCATGGTTTCCTGGGTAGTGAAGGTTTTGGAGGCCACCAGGAACAGCGTGGTTTCCGGGTTCAGCGCCTGCAGCGTTTCGGCGATATGGGTGCCGTCGACGTTGGAGACGAAGTGCATGTTCAGGTGATTTTTATAAGGGCGCAGCGCTTCGGTCACCATGTAAGGGCCGAGATCCGAACCGCCGATGCCGATGTTCACCACGTCGGTGATCGGCTTGCCGGTGTAGCCTTTCCACTCGCCGCCGATGACGCGCGCGCAGAACTGTTTGATCTTGGCCAATACCGCGTTCACTTCTGGCATCACGTCTTTGCCGTCGACCAGGATCGGGCTGTTGCTGCGGTTGCGCAGGGCAATGTGCAGCACCGCGCGATCTTCGGTGCGGTTGATTTTCTCACCGGCGAACATCGATTTGATGGCGCCTTGCAGATCGGTTTCTTTCGCCAGCGCCTGCAGCTTCTCCAGGGTTTCCTGCGTGATACGGTTCTTGGAATAGTCCACCAACATTTGGTCGTTGAAGGTCGCGGAGAACCTGGAGAAACGATCGCTGTCCTGGGCGAACAGGTCGGCGATCCGTACGTCTTTCATCTGTGCATAATGTTGCTGCAGGGCTTGCCAAGCAGCGGTTTGACTAGGATTGATATTTTTCATAGCAACACTCTTAGGCTTGAGAATAAAAATGACGCGTTTGTCCGATTGTAGCCTGTTCGACTGTGATTATGATCTCTTTTCTTGCGATAGGCGCTAACTGTCAACGCATTGCCGCCTCGTTTCAGCTTTCACTCTATACTTTGGGCTAACGGTCTGTTATCGGGGTTACCGAATTGTCATCAGGCTGTGTCATCGTTGCTTATTTCGTCATTTGAAAGGGATCTCGCTTATGGAATTATCCGCCCCGCTTATGTTGGTGCTTATCGGCCTGGCGTCGCTGCTGGCGCAGTGGCTGGCCTGGCTGCTGCGCCTGCCGGCCATTTTGCCGCTGTTGCTGTTCGGCATCGTGCTCGGCCCGACGGTGCATCTGGTGCAGCCGGATCTGCTGTTCGGCGATCTGCTGTTTCCGCTGGTGTCGCTGTCGGTGGCGATCATCCTGTTCGAGGGGGCGCTGACGCTGCGCTTCGAAGAGATACGCGGCCTCGGCGGCGTGGTGCGCAATCTGGTCACCGTCGGCATGCTGGTCACCTTTCTGGTCATCAGCCTCGCCAGCTGGTGGCTGCTGGATTTCCCGCCGGAGCTGGCGGCGCTGATCGGCGCGGTGACGGTGGTGACCGGGCCGACGGTGATCGCCCCGCTGATGCGCGTGGTGCGGCCGAACGCCAACATTAACCAGGTGCTGCGCTGGGAAGGGATCGTTATCGATCCGGTCGGCGCCATCTTCACCCTGCTGGTGTTCGAGTTCATCGTACTGAAGCAGAATGCGGAGTCCTATACCCACCTGTTTTGGACGCTGGGCGTGACCGCCGCCGTCGGCCTGATCGCCGGCGCGGTGTTCGGCTACCTGCTCGGCTTGGCGCTGCGCCGCGTCTGGCTGCCGCGCTACCTGCAGAACCTGGCGGTGTTGGCGATCATGTTGACCGCCTTCGGCGTTTCCAACGCCATCGCCGACGAATCCGGCCTGCTGACCGTCACGGTGATGGGCATCTGGCTGGCCAACATGCGCGACGTGGACACCAGCGATATTCTGGCGTTCAAAGAGGAGCTGTCGGCGATCCTGATCTCGGCGCTGTTCATCATTCTGGCGGCGCGGCTCGATATCCAGGCGCTGTGGAACATGGGCTGGCCGTTGCTCCTGCTGCTGCTGGCGGTGCAGTTCATCGCCCGGCCGCTGTGCATCGCGGTATCGACCTGGCGCTCTTCCCTGCACTGGCGCGATCGGCTGCTGCTGTGCTGGATCGCCCCGCGCGGCATCGTCGCCGCGGCGGTCAGCTCGCTTTTCGCGCTGACGCTGCAGCGCAGCGGCTATCAGGGCGCCGACCGGCTGGTCACCGTGGTGTTCGCCATCATCATCGGCACCGTGGTGCTGCAAAGCCTGACCAGCGGCATGATGGCGCGCTGGCTGCGGGTGCAGCAGCAAAAGCCGCGCGGCGTGCTGATCGTCGGCGCCAACAGCGTGGCGCGCATGCTGGCGCAGGCGCTGATCAAGCTGAACGTGCCGGTGATCGTCACCGACAGCAGTTGGGAGTACTACCGCCAGGCGCGCATGGACGGCATTCCGGCCTACTATGGCCACGCCTACTCCGAACACGCCGAGAACTATCTCGATCTGAGCAATATCGCCCAGGTGTTGGCGCTGTCACCCAACCGCCACCAGAACGCGCTGGCGGTCTACCATTTCGGCTATCTCTTCGGCGAGGATCACGTGTTTGCCATCCGGTCGGGGGCGCCGCTGAAAGGGCGCGGCGCCAGCGCGGAAAGTTCGCGTTTCCGCCGGCATGAAATTTTATTTAATCAGGAAGCCACCTACGGCCGCCTGAGCAGCCTGCTCGCCAGGGGGGCCACCATCAAAGCGACCAAATTGAACGAAAATTTCGGTTGGCTGGAGTATTTGGAAAAACATCAGGGCGTTATCCCGTTATTCAGCCAAAAGGAAGACGGTTCTCTGCACCCGATTGGCGCCGGTTCCACGCCCACGATGCCCTGTACGCTTATCGCGCTGGTACAAGATGAAAATCCCTCACCGTCTGTACGTTGACAGAATGGCGATAACCGGCTATTCCTAACAGCCTACTTGCGCACCCGGTGCGCAAGCCAGAAGAGGCGCGTCGCCCAGGTAGAGTGTCAGAGGAGCCGTTTCTCCGTTGACGGCACCCGAGGGGGAGCGACGCCGAGGTACGATAATGGCCGGCCATTATCGTATCGACTACAGGGGCTGAATCCCCTGGGTTGTCACCAGGGGATCGCCCGCAGGGCGATCGACAAGGTGGGGCGCTTCTGGGTGTATCGTAGCCTGACCTCTACGCCTGCCCCCTGTTTACCGCTCTCCCCTTGTGCCAAGGCTATAGAATTACAGTGCCCCCAAACGGGCATCCCTGACACGAGGTTTCTAGATGAACCAAGCAGCACCCCAGAATTCCACCGTGGTAGCCAAGTTCGGCGGCACCAGCGTCGCCGACTTTGAAGCCATGAACCGCAGCGCCGACGTCGTGCTGGCCAACCCGCAGGTCCGCCTGGTGGTGTTGTCCGCTTCGGCGGGCGTCACCAACCTGTTGGTCGCCCTGGCCGAGGGTTGCGAGGCCGACAAGCGCAATTACCAGCTTGATGAGATCCGCCGCATCCAGTATGCCATTCTCGATCGCCTCACGGCGCCGGCGGTGATCCGCGACGAAATAGACCGCCTGCTGGAAAACATCGCCATGCTGTCGGAGGCCGCGTCGCTGGCCACCTCGACGGCGTTGACCGACGAGCTGGTCAGCCATGGGGAGCTGATGTCCACCCTGCTGTTCGTTGAAATCCTGCGCGCCCGCAACGTGCAGGCCGAATGGTTCGACGTGCGCAAGGTGATGCGCACTGACGATCACTTCGGCCGCGCCGTGCCGGACAGCGCCGCGCTCAGCGAACTGGCCCGGGCGCAGTTGCAGCCGCGCCTGCAGGAAGCACTGGTGGTCACGCAGGGCTTTATCGGCAGCGAGCCGAAAGGCCGCACCACCACGCTCGGCCGCGGCGGCAGCGACTATACTGCCGCGCTGCTCGGCGAGGCGCTCGGCGTTGGCCGGGTGGATATCTGGACCGACGTGCCGGGCATCTACACCACCGATCCGCGCGTAGTGCCGGCGGCCAAGCGCATCGACAAAATCGGTTTCGAAGAGGCGGCGGAAATGGCCACCTTCGGCGCCAAGGTGCTGCACCCGGCCACCCTGCTGCCGGCGGTGCGCAGCGACATTCCGGTGTTCGTCGGCTCGAGCAAGGATCCGGCGGCCGGCGGCACGCTGGTGTGCAACACCACCGAGAACCCGCCGCTGTTCCGCGCGCTGGCGCTGCGCCGCAAGCAAACGCTGCTGACGCTGCACAGCCTGAACATGCTGCACGCACGCGGTTTCCTGGCCGAGGTGTTCAACATTCTGGCGCGCCACAACATCTCCGTCGATCTGATCACCACCTCGGAGGTCAGCATTGCGCTGACCATGGACACCACCGGCGCTACCTCCGTCGGCGGCAGCCTGCTGACCACCTCGCTGCTGACCGAGCTGTCGTCGCTGTGCCGGGTGGAAGTGGAAGAAAACCTGGCGCTGGTGGCGATCATCGGCAACCAGCTGTCGCGCGCCTGCGGCGTGGGTAAAGAGGTGTTCGGCGTGCTCGATCCGTTCAATATCCGCCTGATCTGCTACGGCGCCAGCAGCTATAACCTGTGCTTCCTAGTGCCGGGCGAAGAAGCCGAACAGGTGGTGCGTACCCTGCACCACAACCTGTTCGAATAAGTCATTATCCCCGATTGCGGGCGCAGCACGCTGCGCCCCTGCGTCTAAAAAAATCCGTTCAAAACCTGCAGGGGTTCAGCATGTTGAACCCGCATAAAACACAACCACACCCACCGTTCTCAATCTGGCTAAGGAAACCTGCATGTTGGCACTACTCACGCGTTTATTCCCCCTGTGGGCGATACTGCTGTCCGTCGCCGCCTATTACACGCCGACCACCTTTACCGGCATCGGCCCCTACGTCAGCCCGCTGCTGATGCTGATCATGTTCGCCATGGGCGTCACGCTGCGGCTGGACGACTTCAAACGCGTGCTGGCGCGCCCCGGCCCGGTGGCGGCCGGCATCTTCCTGCACTATTTGATCATGCCGCTGGCGGCCTGGATCCTGGCGATGCTGTTCCGCATGCCGCCGGATCTGTCCGCCGGCATGGTGCTGGTGGGCAGCGTGGCCAGCGGCACCGCCTCCAACGTGATGATCTATCTGGCCAAGGGTGACGTGGCGCTGTCGGTCACCATCTCGGCGGTCTCGACGCTGGTGGGAGTGTTCGCCACGCCGCTGCTGACCCGCCTGTACGTCGACGCCAAGATCAGCGTCGATATCATGGGCATGCTGCTGAGCATTCTGCAGATCGTGGTGATCCCGATCGGCCTGGGCCTGATCGTCCACCATACCCTGACCAAGGCGGTGAAACGCATTGAGCCGCTGCTGCCGGCGCTGTCGATGGTGTGCATCCTGGCGATCATCAGCGCGGTGGTGGCGGGCAGCCAAAGCCACATCGCCTCGGTCGGTCTGGTGGTGATCGTCGCGGTGATCCTGCACAACGGTATCGGTCTGCTGAGCGGCTATTGGGGCGGCAAGCTGTTTGGCTTCGACGAATCCACCTGCCGCACGCTGGCGATCGAGGTCGGCATGCAGAACTCCGGGCTGGCGGCCACGCTGGGCAAAATCTACTTCTCCCCGCTGGCCGCGCTACCGGGCGCGCTGTTCTCGGTCTGGCATAACCTCTCAGGTTCGCTGCTGGCGGGTTATTGGTCCGGCCGCCCTATCAAGAAAAAATAAACCGCCTGTAGGGACGCAAACAATTGCGTCCCTTTTCTTTCCTGCGAAATTTCGTATTTCCCACTGGTCGGATTGTCATAATTCTCCTCATCCCCTATCATCCGTGAAAAATAAAAATTCAGATTCTTCCTATCCATGCCGATAATGTTGGCAAGAGGAAGAGACGCTCCACTTTTTTTAATTAATTAAGTCGCCAGGGTTGCCCACCATAAAAGAAGCAGCCTAATTATTATTTAGATCTATACCCACCGTCTTATTTGCTGCGGCAAATCAAGATACCTCGCAATGTGCATGTCGCTCATTATTTCGGGCCGGCCGTCGGCCGCCCGTGGTTTACCTCATGGATTGGGCTGGCTGCCCCGGCGGCCTCTCATAATGGATTACAATGATAAAAAAAATCACCGCCTTGACGCTGCTGGTCAGCACGGCCCTTTCCGCCGAAACTCTGCCGGACTCTCACATGATGCGGGATATGTCGATGGGGGAGTCGCGCCGCGCGCTGCAAGACAGCACGCGTGAAGTCAACCAGTTGATTGAGCAACGCCGCTATCAGCAGCTGAAGCAGCAACGCTTGCTGGCGGAACCGGAACCGGCCGCGCCCGCCCTGCCGCAGTCCGCGCAGTGCCTGCCTATCGCCGGCGTTTATCTGCAGGGCGTTACCCTGCTCTCGCCGGCCGATTTATCCGCTCTGAGCGCGCTGCCGGAACAATGCATCAGCAGCAACGATATCAATCGCCTGACCCGTGAATTAACGCGCCTTTATGTGCAAAAAGGCTATATCACCGCGCGCGTGCAAATTGTTCGCCCTAATTCACAGGGAGAATTGGGGTTAAGCGTCACCGAAGGATTCATCGAAAAAATAGAAGGCGGCGATCGCTGGGTCAACAGCCGTTTATTATTTCCGGGGCTGGAAGGCAAGCCGTTGAAATTAACCGAACTCGACCAGGGATTGGATCAGGCCAACCGTTTGCAATCGAACACCACCAAGCTGGATATATTGCCCGGCCGCCAGGTTGGCGGTTCGGTCATTCGTTTGCGCAATCAGCATGCCAAGCCCTGGCTGATTACCGTCGGCACGGATAATTACGGCCAAAAAAGCACCGGCCAGTGGCTGGCTCGCGCCACCGCCACGCTGGACAGCCCGTTCGGCCTGTCGGACTTCGTCAGCCTGAATGCCAACAGCACGCTGGAAAACCCGGCTCATCGCTATAACCGCGCCTATACCCTGCTCTATTCGCTGCCGTACGGCGCGTTCACCTTCAGCGGATTCGCCAGCTTCTCGTCCTATGAGAACCACCAGCAGCTGCCGCACAACGTGGTCAAACTGCACGGCCAGACCCAGCAGTACGGTCTGCGCAGCGACTACGTGTTTTACCGCGATCACGATCAGATAGACAGCCTGAGCGGTCAGTTGACCTACAAGCGCATCGACAACTACTTCGAAAGCGTGCGCCTCGAGGTCAGCAGCCCCACCCTGACCCTGGCCGAACTGAGCGCCAGCCACCTGCAAATTCTGCCCAACGGGGTGTTCAGCGCCAACCTCAGCGTCGAACAGGGCCTGCCGTGGCTGGGGGCCGGTCGCCACCCAAGCTCGGTGCACCTCGACAGCCAGTTCACCAAAGGCAAGCTGTTCGCCAACCTCAGCCAGCGCCTCCAACTGGGTGACGCCACCTATCAGCTCAACAACCTGTTCTACGGCCAGTACAGCCGCGACCCGCTGCCCGGCGTGGAATGGCTGAGCCTTACCGATCGCAGCGCCGTACGCGGCTTCAGCCGCAGCACCCAGTCCGGCGACAACGGCTGGTATCTGCAGAACACGCTGTCGCGCAGCTTCAATCTGGGCGCCACCACGCTGACGCCGCGCCTCGGCGCCGACGTCGGCCGCATTTTGCCGCGCCAGGACAGCTCGGGGTGGCGCAGCAGCGCCGGCCTGAGCAGCGGCGCCACGTTGCGCTATCGGCAAACGCTGGTCGATCTCGAGGTCAGCCGCGGCTGGATCTTGTCGAATCACGCCACGCCGGAAGATCCCGTTCAGTTACTGGCGCGCTTTTCTTACACCTTTTAATTAATCAGCAGTTTTGCAGGACCCCACGGCAATATACGGAGAGACATGGATGAAAAATAATAACTTCAGGCTTTCAGCAGCGGGCAAACTGGCCGCCGCACTGGCGATTATTCTCGCCGCTTCCACCGGCGCCTACGCCGCGGAGATCGTGGCAGCCAATGGCGCCAACGGCCCCGGCGTTTCCACCGCCGCGACCGGCGCGCAGGTGGTCGACATCGTCGCGCCGAACGGCAACGGGCTGTCGCACAACCAATACCAGGACTTTAACGTCAACCAGCCCGGCGCTGTGCTGAACAACTCCCGCGAGGCGGGGCTGTCGCAGCTGGCCGGCCAACTGGGCGCCAACCCCAATCTGGGCGGACGCGAAGCCAGCGTGATCCTCAACGAAGTGATCGGCCGTAACCCTTCTCTGCTGCACGGCCAGCAAGAGATCTTCGGCATGGCGGCCGACTACGTGCTGGCCAACCCGAACGGCATCAGCTGCCAGGGTTGCGGATTCATCAACACCAGCCGCTCCTCGCTGGTGGTCGGCAACCCGCTGGTGGAGAACGGCCTGCTGCAGGGCTACAGCACTCTGGATAATCGCAATACCCTGAGCCTCAACGGCACCCTGAACGCCAGCGGCGTGCTGGATCTGATCGCACCGAAGATAGACAGCCGCGGTGACGTGATCGTGCAAGACTTCACCCATCGCAACGGCAGCGTGACGCCGGCGGCGATCAACGCCATCAGCGGGCTTAACCGCGTGGCGCGCGACGGCAAGGTGCTGGCCAGCGTACAGCCGACCACCGCGCTGGACAGCTATTACCTCGGCAGCATGCAGGCCGGGCGCATTAACATCATCAACACCGCACAGGGCAGCGGCGTGAAGCTGGCCGGCACGCTGGCCGCCGGCGACGAGCTCAAGGTGAAAGCCTACGATATTCGCAGCGAAAGCCGCGTTGACGACGCCAGCAGCAACCGCAACGGCGGCGAGAACTACCAGAACTACCGTGGCGGCATCTACGTCAACGACCGCAGCAGCAGCCAGAAGCTGACCCGCACCGAGCTGAAAGGCAAGAACATCAGTCTGGTGGCGGATAACCATGCGCACCTCACCGCCACCGATATTCGCGGCGAAGACATCACGCTGCAGGGCGGCAAGCTGACGCTCGACGGTCAGCAGCTGAAACAGACCCAGGGCCACACCGACGACCGCTGGTTCTACTCCTGGCAATACGACGTCACCCGTGAGCGCGAGCAGCAGCAACAGGCAGGCAGCACCGTCGCCGCCAGCGGCAACGCCAAACTCGTCAGTACCCGGGAAGACGTGAACCTGTTGGGTGCCAACATCAGCGCCGACCGTGCTCTGAGCGTCAAAGCGGCGCGCGACGTGCACCTCGCCGGGCTGGTGGAGAAGGATAAGTCCACCGAGCGCGGCTATCAGCGCAACCACACTTCCAGCCTGCGCACCGGCAGCTGGAGCAGCAGCGATGAAAGCGAAAGCCTGAAGGCCAGCGAACTGCGTAGCCAGGGCGAACTGACGTTGAAAGCCGGTCGCAATGTCTCCACACAGGGCGCCAAGGTCCACGCCCAGCGCGATCTGACGATCGATGCAGACAACCAGATCCAGGTCGGGGTGCAGAAAACCGCCAACGCCAAAGCGGTGCGCGATGACAAAACCTCCTGGGGCGGCATCGGCGGCGGCGACAACAAAAACAACAGCAACCGTCGCGAGGTCAGCCACGCTTCCGAGCTGACCAGTGACGGCACCCTGCGCCTGAACGGCCAGCAGGGCGTCACCCTCACCGGCAGCAAGGCGCGCGGCAAGGAAGCCGGCCTGGTCACCGCCACGCAGGGCGGCCTGCGCATCGACAACGCGCTGAGCACCACCGTGGACAAAATCGACGCGCGCACCGGCACCGCCTTCAACATCACCAGCAGTTCGCACAAGGCCGACAACAGCTACCAGAGCAGCACCGCCAGCGAGCTGAAGTCTGATACCAACCTGAAGCTGGTCAGCCGTAAGGATACCGACGTCATCGGCAGCCAGGTCGCCAGCGGCGGCGAACTGAGCGTGACGTCGCAGACCGGCAACATCAACGTCAAGGCCGCCGAACAGCAGCAAAAACTCGATGAGCAGAAGACCGCGCTGACCGTCAACGGCTACGCCAAAGAAGCCGGTGACAAGCAATACCGCGCCGGTTTGCGCATCGAACACACCCGCGACAGCGAGAAAACCACCCGCACCGAGAACCACGGCGCCACCCTCAGCGGCGGCAGCGTGAAGCTCGAGGCAGACAAGGACGTGATCTTCAGCGGCTCCAAACTGGTCGCCGACAAAGGCGACGCCAGCGTCAGCGGCAACAAGGTTTCGTTCCTGGCGGCCGAAGATAAAACCACCTCGAACACCGAGCAGACCAAGATCGGCGGCGGTTTCTACTACACCGGCGGCATCGACAAGCTCGGCAGCGGCGTGGAAGCCGGCTACGAGAACAGCAAAACGCAGGCGCAGAGCAGCAAGGCGGTCACCTCCGGCAGCGACGTCAAAGGCAACCTGACTGTCAACGCCCGCGACAAGCTGACCCAGCAAGGCGCGCAGCACAGCGTCGGCGGCGCCTATCAAGAAAACGCCGCGGGCGTCGATCACCTGGCCGCTGCCGACACCGCCAGCAGCACCACCACCAAAACCGACGTCGGTGTGAACATCGGCGCCAACGTCGATTACAGCGCCGTGACCCGCCCGGTCGAGCGCGCGATCGGCAAGGCGGCCAAGCTGGACGCCACCGGCGTCATCAACGACATCGGCGGCATCGGCGCGCCTAACGTGGGCCTGGATATCGGCGCTCAGGGCGGCAGCAGCGAAAAACGCAGCAGCAGCTCGCAGGCGGTGGTCAGCTCGGTGAAAGCCGGCAGCATCGACATCAACGCCACAGGCGAAGTGCGCGATCAGGGCACGCAGTATCAGGCGAGCAAAGGCGCGGTCACGCTGACGGCGGACAGCCACCGCAGCGAAGCCGCGACGAACCGCCAGGAAGAGCAGAGCCGCGACACCCGCGGCAGCGCCGGCGTGCGCGTCTACACCTCCACCGGCAGCGATCTGACCGTAGACGCCAAGGGCGAAGGCAGCACCCAGCGCAGCAACAGCAACGCCAGCCAGGCGGTGACCGGCTCGATCGATGCCGCGAGCGGCATCAACGTCAACGTGAAACAAGACGCGGTCTATCAGGGCACCGCGCTGAACGGCGGCAGCGGTAAAACCACCGTCAACGCCGGCGGCGATATCCGCTTTGATCAGGCCAGCGACAAACAGAGCGAGAGCCACAGCGGCTTTAACGTCAAAGCCTCGGCGAAGGGCGGTTTCACCGCCGACAGTAAAAACTTCGGCGCCGGGTTCGGCGGCGGCACCAACAACGGCGAAAGCGACAGCAGCACCGCGCAGGTCGGCAACGTCAGCGGCCAACAGGGCGTGGAACTGAAGGCGGGCCGCGATCTGACGCTTAAAGGCACCGACGTCAAAAGCCAGGGCGACATCACCCTGAGCGCGGGCAACAAGGTCGCGCTGCAGGCGGCGGAATCGACCCAAACGCGTAAGGAGAACAAGCTGTCCGGCAATATCGATCTGGGCGCCGGCAGCAGCGACAGCAAGGAAAAAACCGGCGGCAGCCTCTCCGCCGGCGGCGCCTTCGACATCGCCAAGGTGAATGAGTCCGCGACCGAACGCCAGGGCGCCACTCTCGCCTCAGACGGCAAGGTCACCCTGTCCGCCAACGGCAAAGGCGATGACGCGCTGCATCTGCAGGGCGCCAAGGTCAGCGGCAGCAGCGCCGCGCTCGAGGCGAAAAACGGCGGCATCCTGCTGGAGTCCGCCAAGAACGAGCAGCACAAGGACAATTGGAGCCTGGGCATTAAAGCCAACGCCAAAGGCGGCCAAACGTTCAATAAGGACGCCGGCGGCAAGGTCGATCCGAACACCGGCAAAGACACCCATACGCTGGGCGCCGGTCTGAAGGTCGGCGTGGAACAGCAGGATAAAACCACCCACGCCAACACCGGCATCACCGCGGGCGACGTGGCGCTCAACAGCGGTAAGGACACCCGCCTCGCCGGGGCGCGCGTCGATGCCGACAGCGTACAGGGCAAGGTGGGCGGCGATCTGCGCGTTGAAAGCCGCAAGGACGTCGAGAAAGGCGTGAAGGTGGATGTGGATGCCGGGCTGAGCCACAGCAACGATCCGGGCAGCAGCATCACCTCCAAGCTGTCGAAGGTGGGCACGCCACGCTACGCCGGTAAGGTGAAAGAGAAACTGGACGCCGGGGTGAACAAAGTGGCCGACGCCACCACCGACAAGTACAACAGCGTGGCGCGCCGCCTCGATCCGCAGCAGGACACCACTGGCGCGGTCAGCTTCAGCAAGGCCGACGGCAAAGTGACGCTGCCGGCAACGCCGGCCGGCGAGAAACCGCAGGGCCCGCTGTGGGATCGCGGTGCACGCACCGTCGGCGGCGCGGTGAAAGACAGCATCACCGGGCCGGCGGGTCGCCAGGGACAGCTCAAGGTCAATGCCGACGTGGTGAACAACAACGCGGTCGGTGAGCAGTCGGCGATTACCGGTAAGCACGGCGTGGCGCTGCAGGTCGGCGGCCAAACCCAACTGACCGGCGGCGAGATCCGCAGCCAGCAGGGCAAGGTGGAACTGGGCGGCAGCAAGGTCAGCCAGCAGGACGTCAGCGGCCAACGCTATCAGGGCGGCGGCCGCGTCGATGCGGCCGCCACGGTAGGCGGGCTGTTAGGCGGCGCGGCGAAGCAAAGCGTCGACGGCAACGTACCGTTCGTCAGCGGCCATGCTTCAACTCAGCAGGCGGACGCCAAAGCCGGCGTGTTCAGCGGCAAATAACGCGCCTCTCCTGCACAACGCCCCCGATGAAAACCGGGGGCGTTTTTTTTTACAGCGTGCTCGGGGTGTCTTCCCAGTCGCGATCGTCATCCTTGGCATCCTGGTCCAACACGTTGTAAGCCACGGCGCAGAACAGCGAGTTCAAACGCTTCATGTCCCCCAACAATCCCAAATGCAACGAACTGGTCTCGATACTCTGCACGTTTTGCTGGTGCAAACGATCGACGTGCGCGTGCGCGTAGCGGCGATCCAGAATACGGAAGCGGTGCTTGGAACGGCGCAGGCGCTTGGCGCTGGTGACGTCGCCGGACAGGAACACCGACAGCCCCAGGCGCAGGTTGCCGATCAGCCGTTCGTGCAGCCCGTCCAGCTCCGCCAACCCTTCCGCCGAGAAGGCGCGGCGCGCGGCGTGCGACTTGGCGCCCACGTCGCCGGCCATGCGTTCGATGATGTCGCCCGCCTGTTCCAGGTTAAGCGCCATTTCGATGATCTCCGCCCAGCGGCGCGAGTCTTCCTCACCCAGGTCTTCCTTCTGGATCTGCGCCAGATACAGCTTGATGGCGGTATACAGCACGTCGACGTCATCGTCGAGGCGCCGCACTTCTTTATCCACGCCTTGCTTGCCGTGCAGCACTTCGCGCTGCAGGATCATCATGTGTTCCACCACGTCGCCCATCCGCAGCGTTTCGCGCGCCGCGTTGGCCAGCGCCAGCGTTGGCGTATCCAGCGCGCTGGCGTCCAGATGGCGCGGACGCATGCGCGGATCGTCGGCGGCCACGTCGACGATCAGCCGTTCGCACAGCGTCGCCATCGGTCCGGCCAGCGGGATCATCACCAGACAACGGATCAGGTTGTAGAACACGTGGAAGTAGATCACCAGCTCTTCGCTGCCGCCCGGCAGTAGCGCCATCACGTCTGCCAGATAGGAGACGAACGGCAGCACCAGCACGCAGCCCACCAACTTGAACAGCAGGCTACCGAGCGCCACGCGCCGCCCGGCGGCGTTCTGGCCGCTGGCGTTGATCATCGCCAACAGGCCGCTGCCGAGATTGGCGCCAATCACCAGGCAGAGCGCCACCTTCAGCGAGATCACGCCGGTGGCGGTCAGGGTGGCGGTCAGCAGCACCGCCGCCAGGCTGGAATAACTGACGATGGCGAACAGCGCGCCGGTCAGGGCGTCCAGCATCACGTCGCCGGTCAGCGACGAGAACAGCACTTTTACCCCGGCCGCCTGCGTGATCGGCGTGGCGGCGGCCACGATCAGCTCCAGCGCCAACACGATCAGCCCAAGGCCGATCAAGACGCGCCCGATCTGGCCGATCCGCATCTGCTTGCGGCTGAGGAACAGGAAGACGCCGACCAGGATCAGCAGCGGCGACAGCCAGGAAAGATCGAAGGTCAGCACGCGCGCCATCAGCGCGGTGCCGACGTCGGCGCCGAGCATGATCACTAGCGCAGGCGCCAGCCCCACCAGCCCCTGCGCGACGAAAGAGGTCACCAGCAGCGCCGTGGCGTTGCTGCTTTGCACCAGCGCGGTCACGCCGATGCCGGAAACGAACGCCAGCGGCTTTTTCTCAACGCTGTCGCTCAACACGCGCCGCAGATTGGCGCCGTAAACCCGCATGATCCCGGTGCGCACGATGTGGGTACCCCACACCAACAGCGCCACGGAGGAAAGCAGGTGAAGAAGGGTCAGCACGGAAGATACGCTCCATTAACGCCCGGCCAAAGGAGGTTGATACCCGATGCCAGTCAGGCGGTGCGGACGGACGGAACGGTTCTGTTCGCCTTAGCCGCAGCCGGTAGGCCAAAAGATGACGGGTACAGCGCGCGGTCCCGCCTGCCGGGCGTAGGTCTGGCAGGACAGCGGGCGGGCGGCAGACCGCAGAAGAGAAGGGTTAATGCGGCGGCGGAAAGGCCCCGGCGCCGCGCTGCGAAGTCATGCAACTTCCCGCAATACAACAGGTTCCAAGTGTAGCCCAATTTCCGCGCCGTCGGGCCGCAGGTCGGCCACCGACCGGTTTAGCACGTCAACCAGCAATTCTACACCGCGAACCTGAATCCGATAGCGTACCACATTCCCGAGCAAACTGTGGCCCAGGATCACCCCGTCGATCCCCTGCCCGGCCGGCAACAGGCCAATCGATTCAGGGCGGATCGCCACCTTGCCGGCATAGCTGCGCCCGGTCAGCTGGGCGGCCTGTTCGGCGGTCAGCAGGTTATAGTTACCGATAAACCCGGCGGCGAAGGCATCCGCCGGCTGGGTATACAGGGTTTCCGCATCGCCGCTCTGCACGATCTGCCCCTTGTTCATCAGCACGATGCGATCCGACAGGGTCAACGCCTCTTCCTGATCGTGGGTGACGAAGATCGCCGTCAGGTTCAGCTCGCGCTGAATGCGCCGGATCTGCTCGCGCAGGTGTTTGCGGATGCGCGCATCCAGCGCCGACAGCGGTTCGTCGAGCAGCAGCAGACGCGGACGGGTGACCAGCGATCGCGCCAGCGCCACACGCTGACACTGGCCGCCCGACAGCTGATGCGGATAGCGCTTCGCCAGATCGCTCAGCTCCACCAGCGCCAGCACCTCCTGCACCCGCTGGCCGATCTGCCCGGCCGCCAGCTTCTGCATTTTCAGGCCGAAGGCCACGTTGCCTTCCACCGTCATATTGGGAAACAGCGCATAGCTTTGGAACACCATGCCGATGCCGCGCTTTTGCGGCGCCAGCGGCACCAGATCCTGGCCCTGCAGCAAAATGTGCCCGCTGTCGACCGGGGTCAGGCCGGCCAGGCAGCGCAGCAGCGTCGATTTGCCGCAGCCGCTCGGCCCCAGCAGGGTGACGAACTCCCCCTCTTCGGCGGTGAAATCGATATCCTGAAACACCTGGGTCTGGCCATAGTGTTTGTTCAGGCGGGTGACGTTGAGATAAGCCATCGGGTTAACCCTTGTTTTTATTCAGCAGGTTCGCCAGCCAGGTGACGAGCAGCACCACGGCGAAATAGGAGATGACCAGCGCGCTGGTGAAATGCCCGCTGCCGTTGCGCATGTTGAACAGGTAAACCTGCAGCGTTTCATACTGGCTGCCCACCAGCAGGTTGGCGAACACGAACTCGCCGATCAGGAACGAGAACGACAGCAGCACGGCGATCATTCCGCCCTTTCGCAGGTTCGGCAGTACCACCCACAGCGCCGCCTGCCAGGTACTGGCGCCGAGCAGGTGCGCGGCGTCCATCAGATCGCGCAGGTTGATCGCCTGCATGTTATTGCTGATGGCGCGGTAGATAAACGGCAGCGCGATGGTGAAATAGCAGCCCACTAAAATCCACGGAGTGCCGAGCAGCGGCAGCGGATCGGCGGCGAACAGCTGCATCAGCCCCACCGCCGACACCACCGGCGGCACGGCGAACGGCAGCAGAATCAGTACGTTCATCACCGCGTCCAGCTTGGGGAAGTAGTAAGCGATCACAAACATCGCCGGCAGGATCACCACCACCGACAGCAGCAGCGTGCCGAAACAGATCAGCAGCGAGTGCCACAGTGCCTGCAAAAAGCGCGGGTCGTTCCACAGCGCCGTCAGCCACTTCAGGGTAAAACCGTCCGGCAAAATGGTGGCCCCCCACTGGGTGGCCAGCGCATAAATCAGCGTCGCCGCCAACGGCAGCAGCAGGATCAGCAGCAGCAGGCCGGTCACCGTGCGATGGTACAGGCGTTCAGCATGCGACATGGACACTCTCCATCCGGTTACGAGCGCGCATTGAGGTAGCTCCTGCGCAGCATCCATTGGTGGATCACCGTGATAAACGCCATCATCACCACCAGCAGCATCGCCAGCGCGCTGGCCAGGTTCGGATCGAGGGAGATGTCCCCCGCCACCAGCGCCGAGATACGGATCGGGATCACGTTGAAGTTGCCGGTGGTCAGCGCGTAGACCGTAGCGTAGGCGCCCAGCGCGTTGGCCAACAGGATGACAAAGGTGCCCATCAGCGCCGGCGCCAGCACCGGCAGGCCGATATGCCGCCAATAGCGCCAGGGGCCGGCGCCGAGCAGCGCCGCCGACTCGCGCCAGTCGGCGCGCAGCGCGTCGAACGCCGGATACAGCAACAGCACCCCCAGCGGGATCTGGAAGTAGGTATACAGCACGATCAGGCCGCTCTTCGAATAGAGGTTGAAACTCTCCATCAGACCGTATTTGCGCAGCAGCAGCGTCAGGCAACCGTTCAGCCCCAGCAGGATGACGAAGGCGAACGCCAGCGGCACCCCGGCGAAGTTGCTGGTCATGTTGGTGAACGACATCACGAAGTCATGAAATCGGGTCTGGCCGAGCTGGCGCAGCGAGTAACTGCCCACTAACGCAATCAGCAAGCCGTAGACGCTCGACCACAGCGAGATCTCCAGCGAGAACTGAAAGGCCTGCAGGTAGAACGGCGAGGTGAGGATATCGACATAGTTGCCCCAGCCCCAGCCGCTGCTCTCGCTGAAAAAGCTGTGAACGGCGATCCACACCAGCGGGGCGATCTGAAACGCGCCGAACAGCACGATAAACGGCAACAGGCACAGCGCGGCGATCCATTTGGTTTTGCCGTTCATCGCGCA
Source organism: Serratia sp. Nf2 (assembly GCF_003028435.1). Lineage (NCBI taxonomy): Bacteria > Pseudomonadati > Pseudomonadota > Gammaproteobacteria > Enterobacterales > Yersiniaceae > Serratia > Serratia sp. Nf2. The sequence continues at coordinate 415,282 of NZ_PYTW01000004.1, forward strand.
TCCTGGGCCAACAGCGCCCGACAACGCGGCTTGTCATGCGCCACCTGCAGCAGATCGCAAATCGTGCCGCACAGCTCGGTTTGCTGCGGATCGGCGTCATCTTGGCTGAACCCCGCCCCGAACACGAACAGCGGTACCTGGCGCTCTTCCGGCAACACGCCACCGTGGCTGCGATCGTCGTTCATGCCGTGGTCAGCGGTGACCAGCACCTGATAACCGGCCGCCAACCACTCAGGCAGGTAGCGCGACAGCGAACCGTCGGCGCGCCGCGCCGCATTGCGGTACTGCGGCGAAGAGAGGCCGAAGCGGTGCCCGGCGTCGTCGATGTTCATCGGGTGGACCATCAGGAAGTCCGGCTGATGACGCTGGCGCAGGCTTTCGGCGTCGTCGAACAGATGGCTGTCGGGGTAGCCGTCGTCGTAATAGAAATGCCCGTGCTGGATCGGCAGCTCGGGGGCGTCGGTATGGCGGTCGCGCGCGGCGTCGAACGGCGTGCGGTTATACAATTCGCTGAACCAATGATACGCGGCGGCGGCGGTGGTTAGTCCGGCGGCGCGCGCGTAATGAAACACGCTTTGTTGATGAGACAGGCGCGAGACGTGATTATGCACCACGCCGCTCTCCACCGGCGTGACGCCGGTGAGGATGCATTCATACAGCGGCCGGGAGAGCGAGGGCAGCTCGCTCTCCAGCAGGTACAACCGTCCGCGTCCCGCCGCGCATTCGGCCTGCAGATAGCCCATGGCGTCGTGCGCCACCCGGTAGTTGAGGCCGTCCAGCAGCACGAGGATCGTTTTCATGGTGCGTTAACTCACTGCTGCATAAACATAATGACGTTTTCCTGCCACAGACGCGGCAGCGCTTTGGCGCTCTGTTCCCAGGCCGCCGGATCGGCGATCGGGTGCGCGTTCTTGTACTGCTCGGCCGGCAGCAGCTTGGCCTTGACGTCGTCCGGCAGCGTCAGATGCTCGGCGCGGATCGGGCGGGCATAGCCGCGCGCCAGGTTGATCTGGCCGGCGTCGGAGAAGATGTATTCGCGCGCCAGCTTGGCGGCGTTCGGGTGCTTGGCATATTTGTTGATGATGGTGGTGTAGCCGGAGGTGATCGAGCCGTCCGACGGGATCAGCACTTCAAAGCGGGTTTTGTCGATCTGGTCGCGGTAGTTCAGGCCGTTGAAGTCCCACACCACGCCGACCTGCACTTCCCCTTTCTCCAGCGACGCGATCACCGGGTTGCTCAGGCTCAGGCGGCCGGCCTTGGCCAGCTTGCCGAAGAACTCCAGACCCGGCTTGAGGTTTTTCTCGTCGCCGCCCATGGCGTAGGTGGCCGCCAGCACGCCGCTGGCCGCCTGCGACGCGGTGCCGACGTCGCCGATGGTGACCTGATAGCTGCCCTTCAGCAGATCGGCCCAGCTGTGCGGGATGTCTTTCACCTGCTGCTTGTTGATGATGAAGGCGATGGTGCCGGTGTAAGCCAACGCCCAATGACCATCTTTGTCTTTCGCCCAGTCCGGCACCTGATTCCAGGTAGAGGGTTTGTACGGCTGCGTCACGCCCTTCTGCACCGCCACCGGGCCGAAGGCCGCGCCGACGTCACCGATGTCCGCCGTCGCGTTGTTCTTTTCCGCATCGAATTTAGCGATCTCCTGTGCGGAGCTCATGTCGGTATCGACATGCTTCAGGCCGTATTTGCTCAACAGATCTTGCCAGGTGCCTTTCCAGTTGGCCCAGCTGTCCGGCATGCCGACGCTGTTGACTTCGCCTTCTTTTTTAGCGGCCTGCTCCAGCGCCGCCAGATCGGTATCCGCGGCCCAGCTCATCTGGCTGGATAACACGATGGCACTGGTTAACACAGAAGCGCACAAACGTTTCATAACTGATGCTCCAGGTGGTAGTGTGGGGATGGCTGGACTAGTCCAGCAAGGACCAAACCAATCTAACGGACGAATGTGATAATTATATGTCAGCTTAAAAAAGCGACAGTTTTATCACCCATTGCAACGGCGAAAACGCGACGCTGGTCTACCTTAAGGGAGGCCAAACGCACTGAAACGGGACACCCGCTGTATGAGTGAAGCACCGACGACCGTCGCGACCATCTGCCAAACGCTGAACGCCCGCATCACCGCAGGCGAGTTTGCCGTGGGCGGCAAGCTGCCCTCCGAACGCGCCCTGAGCGAACAGTTCGCCACTACCCGCATTACCTTGCAGGAGGCGCTCGGTCAGTTGGAGGCGCAGGGCGTCATCTACCGCCAGGTGCGGCGCGGCTGGTTCATCTCGCCCCCACGTCTTATCTACAACCCGCTGCAGCGCAGCCATTTTCACGCCATGGCCCAGCAGCAGGGGCGCGCCGCCCATACCGAAGCGATCGACAGCGCGGTAGTCACGCTCGACGCGCCGCTGGCCAACCGCCTGGCGCTGCCCCCCGGCGCCGAGGTCTATCGCATTCGCCGGCTGCGTTACATCGACGGGCGCGCGGTGCTGTACTGCGAGCACTACCTCAACCCGGCCTATTTCCCCGGCATTCTGGACGAAGATCTGACCCAGTCGCTGACCGCACTGTACGCCGCGCGCTATGGCATCCACTACGGGCGAGTGCGTTTCGACATGCTGCCCACCCTGCTGCCGCAGCAGGCCGCCGCCATGCTGAAGGTGACCTACGGCAGCCCGGCGCTGTTCATTACGCGGGTGAACCGCGATCAGCACGACCGGGTGATCGATTGTGACCTGGAGTATTGGCGTTACGATGCGCTGCACATCGACGTGGAAGCGCTGTAAATGACAAGGGCGCATCGCTGCGCCCTTCAAAGAGGAAATCAGTCGGCATCGTAGCCGAGGTTAGGCGCCAGCCAGCGTTCGACCTCGCTCACGCTCATCCCTTTACGCACCGCGTAGTCCTCCACCTGGTCGCGCTGGATCTGCGCCACCGCGAAGTACTTGCTCTCGGGATGGCTGAAGTACCAGCCGGACACCGCCGCCCCCGGCCACATGGCGAAGGACTCCGTCAGCTCCATGCCGGTGTGGCGGTTGACGTCCAACAGCTGCCAGATGGTCGCTTTCTCGGTGTGCTCCGGGCAGGCCGGGTAACCCGGCGCCGGCCGGATGCCCTGATAGTTTTCGCGGATCAGTTCCTCGTTGCTCAGGCTCTCATCGGCGGCATAGCCCCAGTGCAGCTTGCGCACCTGCTCATGCAGGTATTCGGCAAAGGCCTCCGCCAGGCGATCCGCCAGCGCCTTGACCATGATTTTGTTGTAATCGTCGTGCTGCGCGTCGTACGCCGCGGCCAGCGCGTCCTCCTCCAGCCCGCCGGTCACCGCAAAGGCGCCGAAGTAGTCGGCCTTGCCGCTGCTTTTCGGCGCCACGAAGTCCGCCAGGCAGTAGTTCGGGAAGTCGGTTTTTTCCGTCTGCTGACGCAGATGGCGGCTCACCGCCAGCACCTCGTCACGCTGCTCGTCGCGGTACACTTCCACGTCGTCGCCGACGCGGTTGGCCGGGAACAGACCGTAAACGCCGCGCGGGTTGAGGCTGCGCTCGGCGGCCAGCCGATCCAGCATCTGATTGGCGTCGTGGAACAGGCGCTTGGCCTCTTCCCCCACCACCTCGTCTTCCAGGATGCGCGGGTATTTGCCCGCCAGCGACCAGGTCATGAAGAACGGCGTCCAGTCGATGTAGTGGCGCAGCGTCTCGATGCCGGCCGCCACCGGGAATACGCCAAGCTGCCGCGGTGCCGGCGGCTGATAATCGGCCCAGTCCAGCGCCATGGCGTTGGCGCGCGCCTTCTGCAAATCGACCGGCGGCGTGCGCGGCTTTTTGCGTGCGTGCTGAATGCGCACCGTTTCATACTCTTTGCGGGTGCGCGCCACAAACTCGTCGCGCTGGGTGGCGGACAGCAGCGCCGACACCACGCCCACGGTGCGCGAAGCATTCTGCACGTAGGTGGTCGGGCCGCTGTAGTTTTGTTCGATCTTCACCGCCGTGTGCGCCTTAGAGGTGGTGGCGCCGCCGATCAACAGCGGCAGGGTAAAGCCCTGGCGCTCCATCTCTTTGGCCACGTTGACCATCTCGTCGAGAGACGGGGTGATCAGGCCCGACAGGCCGATGATATCCACGTTCTCCTCGCGCGCGGTGCGCAGGATTTTCTCCGTCGGCACCATCACGCCCAGATCGACGATTTCATAGTTGTTGCACTGCAGCACCACGCCGACGATGTTCTTGCCGATGTCGTGCACGTCGCCCTTCACCGTCGCCAGCAGGATTTTTCCCGCCGTGGAGCCTTTCTGCTTGCTGGCCTCGATGTACGGTTCCAGGTAGGCCACCGCCTGCTTCATCACGCGGGCGGATTTCACCACCTGCGGCAGGAACATCTTGCCCTCGCCGAACAGATCGCCGACCACGTTCATTCCCGCCATCAGCGGCCCTTCGATCACTTCGATCGGGCGTTCGGCCTGCTGCCGCGCTTCTTCGGTGTCCAGCTCGATAAACTCGGTGATGCCCTTCACCAGCGAATATTCCAGCCGTTTTTCTACCGGCCAGCCGCGCCATTCGGCCTGCTGCACCGCCACGTCATTATCTTTGCTGCCACGGTATTTTTCGGCCAGCTCCAGCAGGCGTTCGGTGCCGTCCTCACGACGGTTGAGGATCACGTCCTCCACCGCGTCGCGCAGCTCGGCGCTTAAATCGTCATAAATCGCCAGCTGCCCGGCGTTGACGATGCCCATGTCCATGCCGTTGCGAATGGCGTGATACAGGAACACCGCATGGATCGCTTCACGCACCGGATCGTTGCCGCGGAACGAGAACGACACGTTTGACACCCCGCCGGAGATCATCGCGTGCGGCAGGTGGGTTTTGATGTCGGCGCAGGCTTCGATAAAGTCGACGGCGTAGTTGTTGTGTTCCTCGATGCCGGTAGCGACGGCGAAAATATTCGGGTCGAAAATGATGTCTTCCGGCGGGAAGCCGACGCGTTCGGTCAGAATGTTATAGGCGCGGCGGCAGATCTCGAACTTGCGCTCGCGGGTGTCCGCCTGGCCCACTTCGTCGAACGCCATCACCACCACCGCGGCACCGTAGCGGCGCACCAGTTTGGCGTGATGGATAAAGGCCTCTTCGCCTTCCTTCATCGAGATCGAGTTGACGATGCCCTTGCCCTGAATGCACTTCAGGCCTTTTTCGATTACCGACCACTTGGAGGAGTCGATCATGATCGGCACCCGGGCGATGTCCGGCTCACCGGCGATCAGGTTGAGGAAGCGCACCATCGCCGCTTCGGCGTCGAGCATCCCCTCGTCCATGTTGATGTCGATGATCTGCGCGCCGCTCTCGACCTGCTGGCGCGCCACGTCGAGCGCCTCGTTGTATTTCTCTTCTTTGATCAGGCGCTTGAATCGCGCCGAACCGGTGACGTTGGTGCGCTCGCCGACGTTGACGAACAGGGTGTTGGCGTCGATGGTCAGCGGCTCCAGACCGGCCAGGCGGCAGGCAACCGGGATCTCCGGCAGCCGGCGCGGCGGCACGCCCTCGACCGCCTTGGCCATCGCGGCGATATGTTCCGGCGTGGTGCCGCAGCAGCCGCCGATGATATTGAGGAAGCCGGCCTGCGCCCACTCCCCGACCTGGCGCGCCATCTCGGCCGCATCCAGATCGTACTCGCCGAAGGCGTTCGGCAAACCGGCATTCGGGTGCGCAGTGACGTAGGTCTCCGAGATGCGCGCCAGCTCGGCGACGTACTGACGCAGTTCGTCCGGGCCCAGGGCGCAGTTCAGGCCAAAGGTCAGCGGCTTGACGTGGCGCAGCGAATTGTAAAACGCTTCGGTGGTCTGGCCGGACAGGGTCCGGCCGGAGGCGTCGGTGATGGTGCCGGAAATCATGATCGGCAGTTCCACCCCCAGCGCTTCGAATTCGGTTTCCACCGCAAAAGCGGCGGCCTTGGCATTCAGGGTGTCGAAGATGGTTTCGATCATGATCAGATCGACGCCGCCCTCCACCAGCGCACGGGTCGATTCGCGGTAAGCCACCACCAGCTCATCGAACGAGATGTTGCGGAACGCCGGATCGTTGACGTTCGGCGAGATGGACGCGGTGCGGTTGGTCGGCCCCAACACCCCGGCGACGTAGCGCGGTTTTTCCGGCGTGCGCGCCGTCCACTCATCGGCGCAGGCGCGCGCCAGACAGGCAGCCTGATAGTTAATCTCGGCGGACAGCGACTCCATGTGGTAGTCGGCCATGGCGATGGAGGTCGAGTTGAAAGTATTGGTCTCAAGGATATCGGCACCCGCCTCGAGATAGGCGTAATGAATGGCGGTGATCACTTCCGGCTTGGTCAGCACCAGCAGATCGTTATTGCCTTTCAGATCGCTGCGCCAGTCGGCAAAACGCTCACCGCGGAAATCGCGCTCCTCCAGACGGTAGCTCTGGATCATGGTGCCCATGCCGCCGTCCAACACCAAAATGCGCTGCGCTAACTGGCGGCGCAGTTGTTCTACTCGATTCGTCACTGTAACCCCTTCCATTGCCATCCAGCCCATTGCTCAACTGCCGCAAAAACCAACGAGTCATCCTAGCACAGCTTGTAGGGACAAAGGGCCAGGCGACAATTGAGAGTTTTTCAGGTTGTGCGCCAACACCTCCGATGAGCTGACGGCGACTTGCAATTCATCGACAAAAAACGAAAATGAATTCCATCATACGGAAAAAGGAATCTCATCCATGGCCACCCCTGCTCCCGCCAAACGCGGCAAGAAGCCCCGCGCAGCAGCCCCGGCCGCCAGTGCGGCGACCGGCCAGGTACAATCGTTGACCCGTGGCCTGAAGCTGTTGGAATACATTTCGGAAGCCCAGGGCAACGTGGCGCTGACCGATCTGGCCCAGCAGGCCGGCCTGCCGAACTCCACCACTCACCGCCTGCTCACCACCATGCAGCAGCAGGGATTCGTGCGCCAGGTTGGCGATCTCGGCCTGTGGACCATCGGCTCGCACGCCTTTGTGGTCGGCAGCAGCTTCCTGCAAAGCCGCAACCTGCTGGCGATGGTGCATCCGACGCTGCGCCGCCTGATGGAAGAGTCCGGCGAAACCGTCAATCTGGCGGTGCTGGATACCAGCGAGTACCAGGCGATCATCATCGATCAGGTGCAGTGTACGGCGCTGATGCGCATGTCGGCGCCGATCGGCGGCAAACTGCCGATGCACGCCTCCGGCGCCGGCAAAGCGTTCCTCGCCACCCTGCCGGACGATCAGGTGACCAAACTGCTGCACAAGAAAGGTATGCACACCTACACGCCGCACACCCTGACGCCGCACAACCTGAAAGAGGGGCTGGCGCAGATCCGCAAACAGGGCTTCTCCTTTGACGACGAAGAGCACGCGCTCGGCCTGCGCTGCGTGGCGGCCTGTATCTTCGACGAGCACCGCGAAGCCTTCGCCGCCATCTCCATCTCCGGCCCGGTGTCGCGCATCACCGATGACCGCGTGATCGAACTGGGGGCGCTGGTGATCCACGCGGCGAAAGAGATCAGCCTGGCCTACGGCGGCGTGCGCTGATCCCCCCTCCGAGGGGCGCCCCTGCGCGCCCTCTCTCCTGATTCCTTGATCTGTTGTCAGCATGTAACAGGCTATCGGCATCCTGTTTAGCACACGGAAAAAAGCTTGAAGCCGATCACAGTTAACGATCCTCACGGCGAAAGCCCATTGCAACCGCTCAAACTTCCTTCGACAATGTTACCGATAACATGTTACCGGTAACAACAAGCTGAACGAAGGTAACGTCACCCGGTGTTTTGGAGCCAAGCCATGACCAACAATCAAAATCGCATTTACGTCGTTATGGGCGTTTCCGGCAGCGGCAAGTCCGCCGTCGCCGCCGCCGCGGCCCGCCAACTCTCCGCCGGTTTCCTCGACGGCGACTTCCTGCATCCGCGCAGCAACATCCTGAAGATGGCCGCCGGCGAAGCGTTGAACGACGACGACCGCGCGCCGTGGCTGGCCGCGCTCAATGACGCCGCCTTCGCCATGCAGCGCACCAACAACGTGTCGATCATCGTCTGCTCGGCGCTGAAAAAGCAGTATCGCGACCGCCTGCGCGCCGGCAACGGCAACCTGTCGTTCATCTATCTGCACGGCGAGTTCCCGGTGATCGAGTCCCGCCTGGCGGCGCGTAACGGCCACTTCTTCAAACCGCAAATGCTGGTGACCCAGTTCGCCGCGCTCGAGCAGCCGGGCGCCGACGAAAGCGACGTGATGGCGATCGACATCAATCAGCCGCTGGACGCGGTGATCGCCGATACCGTGCGCCATATCCAGAGCTTCCTGCCGCAGGACGTGTGCGCGTGAGTACCGTTACGCTGGTCGGTACCGCAGTCGGCTCGGTTTTACTGCTGTTATTCCTGGTGATGAAGGCGCGCATGCACGCCTTCGTCGCGCTGATGCTGGTGTCCATCGCCGCCGGCATCTTCTCCGGCATGCCGCTGGACCATATCGCCGACACCATGCAAAAAGGCATGGGCGACACGCTGGGCTTCCTGGCGATCGTCGTGGCGCTGGGGGCGATGTTCGGCAAGATCCTGCATGAGGTCGGCGCGCTCGATCAAATTGCGGCGCAATTGCTGAAACGATTCGGACAAAGCAAGGCGCACTACGCGCTCGGCATCGCCGGCCTGATCTGCGCGCTACCGCTGTTCTTCGACGTGGCGGTGGTGCTGCTGATCGGCATCGTGTTCGCCGTGGCGCGCCGCACCGACGGCAATATCGTCAAGCTGGCGATCCCGCTGTTCGCCGGCGTGGCCGCCGCAGCGTCCTTCCTGCTGCCGGGGCCAGTGCCGATGCTGCTGGCTTCGCAGATGAAGGCCGACTTCGGCTGGATGATCGCCATCGGCCTGGTGGCGGCCGTGATCGGCATGCTGATCGCCGGCCCGCTGTACGGCAGCCTTATCAGCCGCTTCGTCAACTGGCCGATGCCGCCGGAAGAGAACGAGCCTACGCTGACCAAGGGCAATCTGCCGTCGTTCGGCTTCAGCCTGGCGTTGGTGCTGTGCCCGCTGGTGCTGGTCGGCATGAAAACCATCGGCGCGCGGCTGGTCACTCCCGGCTCGCAGCTGCAGCAGTGGCTGGAGTTTATCGGCCACCCGTTCACCGCCATCCTGCTGGCCTGCCTGATCGTGATTTACGGCCTGGCGAAACCGCGCGGCATGAGCAACGAACAGACGCTGGCCATCTGCTCCGCCGCCGTGCAACCGGCCGGGATCATCCTGCTGATGACCGGCGCCGGCGGGGTGTTCAAACAGATCCTGGTAGATTCCGGCGTTGGGCCGGCGCTGGGTGATGCCATGATCGGCGCCGGCCTGCCGATCGCCGTGGCCGCCTTCGCGCTGTCCGCCATGGTGCGGGTGATTCAGGGCTCGGCCACCGTCGCCTGCCTGACCACCGTCGGCCTGATGCTGCCGGTCACCAGCCAGCTCGGGCTGAGCGGCGGGCAACTGGCCGCGCTGGCTATCTGCATCGCCGGCGGCTCCATCGTGCTGAGCCACGTCAACGACGCCGGTTTCTGGCTGTTCGGCAAATTTACCGGCGCCAACGAACTGCAAACGCTGAAAACCTGGACGGTGATGGAAACGATTCTGGGCAGCGTCGGCGGCGCCATCGGCATGATTGCATTCACGATGTTTTAAATCCTAAATCGCCCCCGGCCTTGCACACCAGGGCTGCAAATTACCCCCGGGGGCACCGCCACAGGCGGCGACTATAACAACAGCAATGTGAGGAAGGCATGATTAATCCAACCTTGTCCCGTGTCACACAGCGCATCATCCACCGTTCCCAGGCCAGCCGCGCCGCCTATCTGACGCGCATCGAGGCGGCCCGTTCCCAAACCGTCCACCGCGCGCAGCTGGCCTGCGGCAACCTGGCCCACGGCTTCGCCGCCTGTCAGCCTGATGACAAGACGGCGCTGAAAAACATGGTGCGCAGCGATATCGCCATCATTACCGCCTACAACGACATGCTGTCGGCCCACCAGCCGTACGAACACTACCCGCAGCGGCTGAAACAGGCGCTGAAGGCAGTGGGCGCCGTGGGCCAGGTGGCCGGCGGCGTGCCGGCGATGTGCGACGGCGTGACGCAGGGGCAGGACGGCATGGAGCTGTCGCTGATGAGCCGCGACGTGATCGCCATGTCGGCCGCCGTCGGCCTGTCGCACAATATGTTTGACGGCGCGCTGTTCCTCGGCATTTGCGACAAGATCGTGCCGGGGCTGGTGATGGCCGCCCTCTCCTTCGGCCACCTGCCCGCGCTGTTCGTGCCGGCCGGCCCGATGAGCAGCGGTTTGCCCAACAAGGAAAAGGTGCGCGTGCGCCAGCTGTACGCCGAGGGCAAGGCCGATCGTCTGGCGCTGCTGGAAGCTGAGGCCGCCTCCTATCACGGCATCGGCACCTGCACCTTCTACGGCACCGCCAACACCAACCAGATGGTGATGGAAGTGATGGGCCTGCATCTGCCAGGCGCCTCTTTCGTGCATCCGGACACGCCGCTGCGCGACGCGCTGAACGACGCCTCTGCGCGCCAGGTGACGCGACTGACCGACACCGCCGGCAACTACCTGCCGATCGGCCGCCTGGTGGACGAGAAAGTGGTGGTAAACGGCATCGTCTCGCTGCTGGCCACCGGCGGTTCCACCAACCTCACCATGCATCTGGTGGCGATGGCGCGGGCGGCGGGCATCATCATCACCTGGGACGATTTCTCGGAGCTGTCGGAGGCGGTGCCGCTGCTGTGTCGCATCTACCCGAACGGCCCGGCCGACATCAACCAGTTCCAGGCCGCCGGCGGCGTGCCGTTGGTGGTGCGTGAGCTGTTGCAACACGGGCTGCTGCACGAAGACGTGCACACCGTGGCCGGTTTCGGCCTGCACCGCTACACCCAGGAACCGTGGCTGGATAATGGCCAGCTGGTGTGGCGCGCAGGCGTAGCCAGCTCGCTCGACGCCAGCGTGATCGCCAGCGTCGCTCAGCCGTTTGAGCATCACGGCGGCACCAAAGTGATGGCCGGCAATCTGGGCCGTGCGGTGATGAAAACCTCGGCGGTGCCCGCCGACAACCAGATCATCGAAGCGCCGGCGGTGGTGTTCGACAGCCAGCACGACATCGTGCCGGCGTTCGAAGCCGGCAAGCTGGATCGCGATTGCGTGGTGGTGGTGCGCTTCCAGGGGCCACAGGCCAACGGCATGCCTGAGCTGCACAAGCTGATGCCGCCGCTGGGCGTGCTGATGGATCGCGGCTTCAAAGTGGCGCTGGTGACCGATGGCCGCCTGTCCGGCGCCTCCGGCAAGGTGCCTTCCGCCATCCACGTCACCCCGGAAGCCTATACCGGCGGCCTGCTGGCGAAAGTGCGCGACGGCGATCCGATCCGCGTCAACGGCCGCAGCGGCGAGCTCCAGGTGCTGGTCGACGCCGACGAACTGGCCCAGCGCACGCCATGCCAACCCGATCTGAGCGCCGAACACATCGGCTGCGGCCGCGAGCTGTTCGGCGCGCTGCGCAGCCAGCTGTCCGGCGCCGAACAGGGCGCCTGCTGCATCACATTTTAATCGATAGCCTGGCCGCATCGCCGCCTGGCGGCGGCCACAGAGGAGAACGTCATCATGAACAAGTGGAAAACAAGCGCCGAGCAGATCCTGACGGCGGGGCCGGTGGTGCCGGTCATCGTGATCAACAAGCTGGAACATGCGGTGCCGCTGGCGAAAGCGCTGGTCGCCGGCGGCGTGCGAGTGCTGGAAGTAACGCTGCGCACCGCCTGCGCCATGGACGCCATTCGCGCCATCGCCCAAGCAGTGCCGGAAGCGATCATCGGCGCCGGTACGGTGATCAATCCGCAGCAGCTGCGTGAAGTGACCGAGGCCGGTGCGCAGTTCGCCATCAGCCCAGGCCTGACCGACGAGTTGCTTAAGGCTGCCACCGCCGGGTCTATTCCGCTTATTCCGGGCATCAGCACCGTTTCCGAGCTGATGCAGGGCATGGATTACGGCCTGCGCGAGTTTAAATTCTTCCCGGCTGAAGCCAACGGTGGCGTAAAAGCGCTGCAGGCGATCGGCGGCCCGTTCCCACAGGTGCGCTTCTGCCCGACCGGCGGCATCTCGCCGGACAATTACCGCAGCTATCTGGCGCTGAAAAGCGTGCTGTGCATCGGCGGCTCCTGGCTGGTGCCGGCGGACGCGCTGGAAAGCGGCGACTACGCCCGCATCACCGAACTGGCGCGCGCCGCCGTCGCGGGCGCTCAGGCCTGATTTACATCGCAGCGGTGGCGGCCGGTAGCGCCGCCCCGCTGCGCTGGCTGAACCGCTGCTTCTTGCGATAAGCGAACACGTCTTCCACATGCCCCTCGCGGATGCGCTGCTGCAACCCGCGCCAATACTCCGCCGTAAACAGATCGCTGTGCAGCTCTTCAAACACCTGCCGAATGCGCCGATCGCCGCACAGGAAGTGGCGAAACTCCTCCGGGAACACGTCGTTGGGCGCGATGCTGTACCACGGCTCGCTGGCCAGCTCGTCCTCCGGATAGCGCGGCGGCGGAATGTCGCGGAAGTTAACCTCGGTCATGTAGCAAATTTCGTCGTAGTCGTAGAACACCACCCGCCCGTGGCGCGTCACGCCAAAGTTCTTGAACAGCATGTCGCCGGGGAAGATATTGGCGGCGGCCAACTGCTTGATGGCATTGCCGTACTCTTCGATCGCATCGCGCATCTGCTGGTCGTTGGCCTGCTCCAGATACAGGTTCAGCGGCGTCATGCGCCGTTCCATATACAGATGCTTGATTACGATGCGGTCGCCGAGATCCTCCAGCTTGCCCGGCACTTCGCGCCGCAGTTCTGCCAACAGCTCTGGGCTGAGGCGCGCCTTGTCGACGACAAAATTCTCGTACTCCTGGGTATCCGCCATGCGCCCAACGCGATCGTGCTCTTTCACCAACTGATAGCAGGCCATCACCTGCGCCTGCGTCACCTCTTTTTGCGGGGCAAATTCGTCTTTGATCACTTTGAATACCCGATCGAAAGACGGCAGGGTGAATACCAGCATCACCATGCCCTTCACTCCCGGCGCAATGATGAATTGCTCCTGCGACTGCGCCATAAAGGTCAGGTATTCGCGATAGCATTCGGTTTTGCCGTGCTTCTGGCAGCCAATCGCCATGTACAGCTCGGCGGTGGTCTTGCCCGGCAGGATCTCGCGCAGCCACTCCACCATCGCCGCCGGCAGCGGCGCGTAGACCATGAAATAAGAACGGGCGAAGCCGAAGACGATGCTGGCCTCGGCCTTACCGGTCAGGCAGGCGTCGATAAACAGCGCGCCCGATTCACTATGGTGGATCGGCAGCAAGAACGGATAAACGCCGTCGGCCAGGCGCAGCTTGCCAACCAGCCAGGCGGCCTTGTTGCGATAGAACAGTTCGTTGGCGATCTGGAAGGTTGCCCCCGCCAGCTGCTGTGCGCTGAAGGCACGTTGCAGCGCCTGAGTGATGTCGCGAATATCGCGCGTCAAATCCTCCCACGGCAGCCGCAGCGGCAGATCGCTCAGCACGCTGCGCAGCATCGCCGGCAGATCGCCATGGGGAGTGAAATCGCGCGCCAGCGGACGCGGAATGTCGCGAAAACGCCGCTCCGGCTGCGAACTGAAGACGAACAGTTTGTCCGGCGTCAGATCGCGGTGCTTAAACAGCCGGCAGTAGACCGAGTTAAAGAAGCTTTCGGCAATCTCGAAACGCGGATAGTCCGGCAACAGGTCGATATAGACTGCTTTGACCCGGCTGGGGAAGTCGGCGTCGAAGTATTTCTGCCCGGTGATGCATTTGAGCTGCTCCACCACCAGGCCGACGTGATGGTCGTACAGATGGATGCGCTTTTTCATCGCCTGCTGCACCGCCGGCCAGTCCGCCTGCTCGAAGCGCTGCTGCGCGCCGGCGGTCACCTCCAGAAAGCGGCCGTACTGCGCGTCGAAGCCCTGCAGGATCGTCTGTGCGATCAACAACTCCAGTTTTGCCGCCATCCTTACCCCCGCCAGAAAAAGAAGCCTGCGCATGCAGGCTCCGGGTGAAACGTCTTCAAGCTTGCCGCATCAGAACTGCTGTTCTTCCGTCGAACCGGTCAGCGCGGTGACCGAAGAGGCGCCGCCCTGAATGATGGTGGTGACCTTGTCGAAGTAGCCGGTGCCCACCTCTTGCTGGTGCGACGCGAAGGTATAACCGCGATCCACCGCGGCGAACTCCGCCTGCTGCACCTTCTCGACGTAGTGTTTCATACCCTCGCCCTGCGCATAGGCGTGCGCCAGGTCGAACATGTTGAACCACATGCTGTGGATGCCCGCCAGCGTGATGAACTGATATTTGTAGCCCATGTCCGACAGCGCCTGCTGGAAGCGAGCGATGGTCTGGTCGTCGAGGTTCTTCTTCCAGTTGAACGACGGCGAGCAGTTGTAGGCCAGCAGCTTGCCCGGGTATTTGGCGTGGATGGCGTCGGCGAAGCGTTGGGCGGCGTCCAGATCCGGCGTTGAGGTTTCGCACCACACCATATCGGCGTAAGGGGCGTAAGCCAGGCCGCGACTGATCGCCTGCTCGACGCCGGCATGGGTACGGAAGAAGCCTTCCGCCGTGCGCTCGCCGGTGACGAAGGCGCTGTCATACGGATCGCAGTCGGAGGTCAGCAGGTCGGCCGCATCGGCGTCGGTGCGGGCGATCACCAGCGTCGGCACGCCGAGCACGTCGGCCGCCAGGCGCGCGGCGACCAGTTTCTGGATCGCTTCTTGCGTCGGCACCAGCACTTTGCCCCCCATATGGCCGCATTTCTTCACCGCCGCCAGCTGGTCTTCAAAGTGCACCCCGGCGGCGCCGGCGGTGATCATCGCTTTCATCAGCTCGAAGGCGTTCAGCACGCCGCCGAAGCCGGCTTCCGCATCGGCGACGATCGGCAGGAAATAATCGGTGTAGCCTTTGCTGCCCGGCTCAATCTGGTTAGCCCATTGGATCTGATCGGCGCGGCGGAAGGTATTGTTGATGCGCTCGACGACCTTCGGCACCGAGTCCACCGGATACAGCGACTGGTCAGGGTACATGGCCGCCGCGCTGTTGGCGTCCGCCGCCACCTGCCAACCGGACAGGTAGATAGCCTCGACGCCGGCTTTGGCCTGCTGCAGCGCCTGGCCGCCGGTCAGCGCGCCCAGGCAGTTCACGTAGCCTTTGCGCGCCTTGCCGTTCAACAATGCCCACAGTTTGGCGGCGCCGTTTTGCGCCAGGGTGCATTCCGGGTTGACCGAACCGCGCAGGTTGATCACGTCTTCGGCGCTGTAAGGGCGGGTGATGCCTTCCCAACGGGCCGATTTCCATTCCTGTTCCAGCTGCTGGATCTGTTGAGAGCGAGAGGTAGACATAATTTTTATCCTTTCAGTCATGTAGGGTTGATTGGGAAAATTCAGGCCAGCAGCTCATAGCCGGGCAGCGTCAGGAAATCGATTAATTCATCTTGCGTGGTGATGCGCTCCATCAGGCGCGCCGCCTCTTCAAACCGGCCGGCGTTAAAGCGCGCTTCCCCTACTTCTTCACGCACCACCAACATCTCTTCTTGCAGCATCTGGCGGAACAGCGCCTTGGTGACCGGGCGCCCATCGCTCAGGCTCTTCTCGTGGTGGATCCACTGCCAGATAGACGTACGGGAGATCTCCGCCGTCGCCGCATCTTCCATCAAACCGTAAATCGGCACGCAGCCGTTGCCGGAGATCCAGGCTTCGATGTACTGCACCGCCACGCGGATATTGGCGCGCATCCCCGCTTCGGTGCGTTCGCCGTCGCACGGTTCCAACAACTGTGCGGCGCTGATTGGCGCGTCTCGCTCACGCAGCACCTCCAGCTGGTTTTGGCGATCGCCCAATGCTTTGCCGAATACCTCCATCACCGTGTCCGCCAGCCCCGGGTGCGCCACCCAGGTGCCATCGTGACCGTTGCTGGCCTCCAGCTCTTTGTCCGCCCGTACCTTGTTCAACACCCAGTCATTTTTCTCGGCGTCTTTGCTCGGAATAAACGCCGCCATACCGCCCATGGCAAACGCGCCGCGCTTATGACAGGTTTTGATCAGCAGGCGCGAATAGGCGCTGAGGAAAGGCTTCTCCATGGTCACCGACTGACGATCCGGCAGCACGCGATCGCCGTGATTCTTCAGCGTTTTGATGTAGCTGAAGATGTAATCCCAGCGGCCGCAGTTCAGGCCGACGATGTGGTCGCGCAGGTGGTAGAGGATTTCGTCCATCTGGAACACCGCCGGCAGGGTTTCGATCAGCACGGTCGCTTTGATGGTGCCGCGCGGCAGATCGAAACGATCCTCGGTAAAGCTGAAGACATCGCTCCACCAGGCCGCCTCTTCCCAAGACTGGGTTTTCGGCAGGTAGAAATATGGGCCGCTGCCCTTGGCCAGCAGCTGACGATAGTTGTGATAGAAGTACAGCGCGAAATCGAACAGGCCGCCGGGAATGGCTTCATCACGCCACAGCACGTGTTTTTCCGGCAAATGCAGGCCGCGCACGCGGGCGATTAACACCGCCGGGTTCGGCTTCAGCTGGTAGATTTTGCCGGCTTCATTGGTGTAGGAAATGGTGCCGTTAACCGCATCGTGCAGGTTGATTTGGCCATCGATGACTTTGTTCCAACTTGGTGCCAGCGAGTCTTCGAAATCCGCCATGAACACTTTTACGTTGGCGTTCAGCGCATTGATCACCATCTTGCGCTCGACCGGCCCGGTGATCTCCACGCGACGATCGCGCAGGTCTTGCGGAATACCACGGATTTGCCAGTCGCCTTCACGAATGGAATCGGTTTCCGAAATAAACCCCGGCAGTTCGCCGCGATCGATATTTTGCTGCCAGCGGACACGCGCCGCCAGCAGCTCGTTGCGCCGCGGCGTGAATTTCCCCACCAGTTCCGCCAAGAATTCAACCGCTCCATCCGTCAATACCTGGCGCTCCGCTGCGGCGAAACCCTGCGTAAACCTTAACTCCGTGCCTGCTATCTGTTGCGTCATGACCTTGCTCCTTCCTATCGTTGCGCCCGAGCGACCGGCGCATTTTCATCAGAAATCACTGTGGATCAGGGCGGATGAAACGATCCTCAACTGGTCAGATCTCATCCCGATAGAGTTAAGAATACTCAACAAAAAATAAAAATCAAAAACCATTTCCATTTTATTATTAAATATTTTATTAACACTTTATTATCAATTAGTTAGGATAAATAACACAATCACCAGGTAAGGAAACTGCTTCCAGTAACTTAATGAAGACGCACTAACGCCTTGTTGGACAATAGATTTTTTGGAGAAGTGACGGATAAAAAGAAGGGCGTGCAGAGGGTCAACAGTGCGGCGGCCTCGATTCAGCCGCCGGCAAGCAGAAAAGATCAGTCGAGCGTCGGATTCATATGGCGCAGATCGTACGGCGTGATCTGGTAGACGTAATAGTTGAGCCAGTTGGAAAACAGCAGATGCCCGTGGCTGCGCCAGGTGGCTTTCGGTGTCAGGGCGGGGTTGTCATCGGGGAAGTAGTTGAGCGGAACGGCAGGATCGAGGCCAGCTTCGTTGTCGCGACAATACTCCCCCGCCAGGGTCAGCGTATCGTATTCCGGATGGCCGGTGACAAACGCCAGGCGCTTGTCCCTGCTGGCGAACAGGTAGGCGCCGGCCTGTTCGGATTCGGCCAGAATATCCAGGTCGGTATATTGGCGAATCACCTCGGTCGGGAAATCGGCATAGCGTGAATGCGGTGCCAGGAAGCTTTCGTCGAAGCCGCGCGTCAGCAACGCATGCTGTTGCAGCGTTTGGTGCGGGTAAACGCCGGAGAGCTTCACTTCGCGCGTCATCTTGGGAATGCCGTACAGGATGTTCAGCGCCGCCTGTACCGCCCAGCACACGAACAGCGTGGAGGTCACGTGGTTCTTGGCCCAGTCGATCACCCGTTCGATCTGCGGCCAGTAGGCAACATCGCAGAAATCGACCAGCCCCAGCGGCGCACCGGTAACGATCAGACCATCGAAGTTCTCGTTCTGGATGTCTTCAAAGTCGCAGTAGAAGTTGTTCAGATGCTCGGCTGGCGTGTTCTTCGATTCGCGGCTATCGATACGCAGCAGCTGGATATCGATCTGCAGCGGCGAATTGGACAACAGGCGCAGAAACTGGTTTTCCGTTTCGATCTTCTTCGGCATCAGGTTGAGGATCAGCACTTTCAGTGGCCTGATTTCCTGTGTTTTTGCCCGCGAGGATGTCATCACGAAGACATTCTCACCGCGCAAGAAATTGACCGCAGGTAACTCATCAGGAACACGAATCGGCATTGCTTAACCCTCACACATCCATTTATACGTTTAGACTTCTAGATGCCCGAAGATAGCGTTTTTTTCCGTCGCTGTCGAGCATTCAGCGAGAAGGTGAAAATGTTTCATTGCGCGATCTGCGCCAAGATATGAGTAGAGGGAGTAAAGGGGCTGAAAAGCGAAAAGGCCATGCTCGTGCAGAACGCCAGATAACAGATAAAACAAAAAGCCCCATGCTTTCGCATGGGGCTTGTTGCTTTATTTGATGCTTGGCAGTGTCCTACTCTCGCATGGGGAGACCCCACACTACCATCGGCGCTACGGCGTTTCACTTCTGAGTTCGGCATGGGGTCAGGTGGGACCACCGCGCTATTGCCGCCAAGCAAATTCTTTTTTCTGCCGAACTTCTAAACCCACTTTAAATAAAGTGGTGCTGATACCCAGAGTCGAACTGGGGACCTCACCCTTACCAAGGGTGCGCTCTACCAACTGAGCCATATCAGCACGCTTAATTTGATGCCTGGCAGTGTCCTACTCTCGCATGGGGAGACCCCACACTACCATCGGCGCTACGGCGTTTCACTTCTGAGTTCGGCATGGGGTCAGGTGGGACCACCGCGCTATTGCCGCCAGGCAAAT